>JAVCCM010000050.1 GCA_030765455.1 Candidatus Electryonea clarkiae
TATGTTTTGCTACAGTATTACTGCCAAGAACAGAAAAACATGGTTTATGCAAAATAACCAAGAAGATTTAATAAGTCTGAAAGCGCATATTTGCCTGAAAAATACTTTTTCAGGAGACCCTAATTAATCCCACTTTTCTTTACATTCAATTCCAAGTTCGGCAAGTTCATCAAGAATGGGATTATAAAGTTCAGGTAATACTGGAATATGAACTCCCGGTAATTTAAATTTACCATCAAGAACCAGGCGGGCGCCAACACCAGCGGGTAATCCAACTGTACGTGACATTGACGAATCTCCACCCGGTATTCCGTAATCAATTAATGTTGATGTAATTTCACGTATCCGGTTATCAGGATATCGTGCCTCAAATTGGTGAACGAGAACAATCATATCTTTTTCATTTTCAGAGTATGCCATTCGTTTAGACATAAGTTCAGACATGACATCCAGAATTGAACCCTTACTAATTGGCACTGCTTCATCTGAAAGTAATCCTAACCATTCATACCTGTTGATGATATCGGAAGTTTTAGGTATGCTTAAGAACTCTGCCAGCTGAATTCGCAGGTCATCTTTATTCACGTCGCCAGGTAACAGTGAGCAAGTAAGATCTGACAATGATTTACCAGTCCAATCGACGACTTCTTCATTCAATATTCCTAATTTGGCAGCAGTTTCGAGGGTTCGGCACCATCCATCGTACCTCAAAGTGCATCTAAACATGGTAGGAATACCCTCAAGACCATAGATATCCTTGTAGGTCAGCGAATCACGATTTGGATATGCCTCAAGTGTTCCAATAGGAGGTACATCCAGGTTCCAGAAATGGCTGAACAATGATTCAGCCGGGACATAAATCTGTTCACCATCTTTTCTGTAATGAGCAGCGTTTTTTCCAGCAAGCAGCATTGAACGGGGACTCCAGGAAATTTTATAACCCCAGGGATTGTCATTGTCATCCGGCGATGGCAATCCACCACAAAAAGATTTAAAACTGGTAATTTCACCATTCTCTGCCCTAACAGCATCGATAACCCGCATAGCCGACATGTGATCCAAACCGGGATCTACCCCGATTTCATTGAGAAGTACTACACCTGCCGATTTGGCTGATGCATCAAGACTTCTCATTTCATCGCTGACATAAGAAGCCGTTACCATGTTTGTACCGGTTTCGATACAGACTTCAGCAACTTTTACATGATATTCAGCGGGGAGGAGGCTGACTGCGAGATCAACCTCAGCAATCATTTTTTTCAATTTTATCCGGTCACTGACATCAAGAGTAACAGCAACGCCATTCTTGTATCCTTCTATTATGGATTGTGCCTGGGGTAATGCAATGTCGGCAACTGTAACATGTATGTCATGATCTAACAGGTAATGAACCAGGGGACGCGCTACCATTCCAGCGCCTATAACCAGAACACTTTTCATGTGGTTAAAGTCCTATCTAAATTAAGCATGATGGATTCAGTGTAAAAAAATAGCGTCGCATTATCTGCGACGCCCATGAATTTCAAGATCAAAATCTCCTGCTTACCAAGGGATTGCAACGTCTGACAAAAATAAGTCAAAGTGTTGCAAAAGAAAATACCTTTGTTTACAGGAAATGAGAGTTCATAATATCAAATACTGCCTGGATTCTCGAAACA
The DNA here is from genome assembly GCA_030765455.1 of Candidatus Electryonea clarkiae. Taxonomy (GTDB): domain Bacteria; phylum Electryoneota; class Electryoneia; order Electryoneales; family Electryoneaceae; genus Electryonea; species Electryonea clarkiae. The sequence continues at coordinate 1,659 of JAVCCM010000050.1, forward strand.
CATCTTATAGAATCTCGTTAATCCGGTTAATTTTTTTAGTTATTTATTAATTTTGTGATTGTTTACTAAATTATCCCCTGTTCACGCAGTTGGTCGATAAAATCCTGGATAAGACTTGACAGGTGACTTTCACCATCTTCAGTTACATGCCGAACCAATTTTATATAAGGACCTTCGTTTCCGAGGGCTTGTTCAATCTCAAATGCTAATGAATCTGGAATTTCCTCTTCCGGATCGTAGTATTCTTCGTCTGAATTTATTACCCAGCCATCATAAGCATATTCATAGCCTATTTTCAGTGAGTCATTAAAACCATCAAGATTTAATTGTGCTGAATCTATATTTCCGTGCGAGAAATACAGCAAGATGTCTTGAGTCATTTGAATATCATTTTCAGCGAAAACTTTTTCAACAATGTCCCTTGCATCAGTTTCTGTCATTGATTTTTGAACTGCAGGAACACCTCCAGTTTGATCATATTTACATCCCTGCAATGCTACAATTCCGGCGCTAGTCAGGACAGTTGCCGACATTAATCTGCCAGCCAATCCGGGAGGTTTCTTAAGATACACTCCCTGTGGATATTTGGGAACCATGTAATTTTTTACTTTTTTAATCCGCAGCATTCGATCCTCCATCAGCAAGCAGGCAATCTTCAATGTATGAAGAAAATGGAAATATCTTCTGGTAAAATTTTCTCTTGAACAGGCTGCTGTTTCTCTTCCATAAACGATTTGCAAGACGGTCAGCGATGGGCATCAGCATACGTTCATGTTCACATATTATCGGTGGAACTTGATCAACATTGCCCGTAGCCTGCCAGTTTACACATCCGCAAAAATTCGCACATCTGCCATCCAATGCGCACCCTTTACAACTCTGCTTTTCTCTATAATTATCTTCAATATAACTAATTCGCCGGTCATTGTCGAATCCGCTAAACACATCACCAATGGAATTGTCTTTCCATTTTGCCCTGTCTTCACCGATAAACTGAACACAGGGATATAACCTGCCTGAAGGGGCTACGGCAATATGGGTATTTGCTATGTCGCAAAGATCACCCTTCTGATACGGTTTCTGTGCCCATGTCCTGATTCTCTCGTCAAAAGGTCCGTAATGTATCTTTTTCCCATCCATCAGCTTATGATAATAGTACTCCGCCAATATGGTATATTGTTCCTTCAGCGTCTTCAGATGCTCTTTTTTCCAGTCAGCAGAATAATCGAGAGTCTGGAGTACATATCGAAATCCTTCGGCAAACAGGCTTTTCGCTCCTGCCGACACATGATTTACTGTTTCAGGCGTTATGACCGAAACTGCCATCGTATATGGATTGAATTCGAAAATATCATCCAGGTTATCCATAATTGTATCATACGAACCACGATTGTTGGCAAACTTTCTTTGAGAATCATGCTGCTTCCGGTTACCGTCGATACTTAATGCAAAATAAATTCTGTGTTCCCGGAAGAAGGATAGAACTTTCTTGGTCAGTAATGTCCCGTTGGTGCTGAGCCTGAAATTGAAATATCGACCATATTTGTCGCGGCTGTACCGGGCAATATTGCATAAAAGCTTGAATTCGAGTAATGGCTCGCCACCGAGGAAAGTAATATTACACTGTTTTTCGGAATGTTCATGCAGGAAATCGATAGCCTGTTGTGCAGTCTCCAACGTCATCGGCAGGTTTTTCTTCTCACCGGTATAACAATAAGCGCAGCGTAAATTGCAGTTTTGTGTCAGGAAGAGCGCGGCAGATTGTATGGGTGCAGGAGTGATCATTTTGATTCCGGGTTGTCAGTCTCAGTCAGCAAGTTGCATAAAGATATACATTCAAATTTGAGGCAAGCAACATATATCGGCAATAATGCAAAAAATATCAGGATAATGCATGATCTATTTTGTACTCAAATAGCTGCCCGGCTCGTTATTCACAATAATTGCTCTATCAATGATATATCAGGGTTGATTCGACCATAGTGAAAATTTACCTTAGCGGCTCAATATTGTTGATTATGTTTAAGTATAATATTACAATTTGTTACTCATAAACACGGCGCGTTCGTTCAGCGGTCAGGACGCCGGCCTCTCACGCCGGTAACACGGGTTCGATTCCCGTACGCGCTACCATAGAAGTAGGCACGGGTCTCCGAACCGGGCAAACATCTATTTGACGCCTCACAACTTGCTCTGTAGTCTTTCACTTTATAAGAATTATTCTTTTAGTTGCATTGCCGGAAGAAGAGGTTAGTCGAACGAAAAACACCCCAGAACAAATTTGAATACCCTCACCACTTCTTCCATCCCATTGAGTTCTATATACTCCTTCACGAAGAAAATCACGGTGTAATCTGGACACATGTCTTCCGTTAATATCATATACATTCATCTCAACCATACTGGCTTCCGGGACAATAAAGGGTATTGTTATAGCATTGTTAAATGGGTTGGGATAGGGCGGAATTATCTCGATCAATAATGGTAACCCATCATTCTTAAAAATCTTTTCAACGTTGGTGATTCCGTTTATTTCTATGGTATCAACCGGAACGAGTGGGTCGTTTGTTTCTAAAACAAGAATTCCGGAATAACTATCATGTGTTGTGAACTGACTCAAATAGAGCGACAACCGAGTTGAATCTCCCGGATCAATAGTACGGTCGAAGTATGCAAATGGATTGTGCCTGTCAGGTTCATTGTCCAACCATTCAATACTCGATATTTCAATTTCCAGATCTTCAATCCCTTGATTTGAGATTGTGTTAACAATCTGATAGCTTTGTGACATATCGCGAGGTACAACTTCAAATTCGATAAAGCCAGGTGAGATTAAATATTCGGAACTCCATGGACGAATCCAAATGGTATCGACGGGTAAATTGGGTGCATTGCTTTCAATAACCACCATACCTGTTACAAGGTCGCCCTGCCTGAAACTTTCTTCAGTCAGATTGAGCCTGACAAATCCGGTATCACCGGGTATAATTAGAGAATCTATGGCGAAATGATAGTATCCAACGGGCTGAGGACCAGTCCAAATCACTTCGGTTATTTCTATTTCCAGGGAGTCGTTCCCCAGGTTAAAAATGGTGTCAACACTGGTATCAAAACGAAGATCATAAGTATCAACATAAATTCTGCCTGGAGTATTCACCAGGACAGGATAATCGTCAATGTAATATGTATAAAGACTATCTCCAGTGTTTATAAATACATAATCGCTTTCCATTGTGAGAGTTGAGATTGTCCTATCTTCAGGAAGCAGATAATGGCCAAATTCAAAAATTGAATCTAAGTCGGCACAATTGAGAAGGATAAATTCGTCCGCTGTGTAAATGCATGTTGTGTCGCCTTTTATTTCAATCTTGGCATTCATTATTTCGGTTTGATATTCAGTAAGAAATGATGGCTCAAGAGGATGGTCGTCAAGTTCATATATTTTGAGAAATCCGGAATCTGCACTTGTAATGAAAATATTGTCATCATTGATTTCGAACCATTCGTAACCTGCTGAGTCTGGCAAGGATCCTTCATAGAAGGGGGCATCATGATCACTAATATCAATAATATCTATTTCATTCCCCCTGGTAAGTGTAAAAACAAATTCATCATATATTTTTACTTTTTCAGGCTGGTATCCATGTTCGAGAGTACTTAGAAGTTGCATAGAATGAGGATCTGATATATCAATAAGGGCTATTCGAGCATTATCTACATCGTCATAAGAATAACCATAAACACATGCTAGACCGTTGGAGACATCAACCAATTTATTGAATTCTCCATCAAAGGGATTTAATGTGTCTATTAATACTGGGTTTTCAGGGTCTGAGATATCTTCTGCACGCAACATATGAGCAGTGGTCCAATACAATATATCTTCGTTTAAAACAAGATCATAACATCCATTGTAATAATTACGACCACCGACAATTTCTGGCGTTTCAGGCTGTGAAATATCGACAAAGTTTAAATGGATATCATGTAAAGCGAAGAGTATTTCTGAAGAGGTGATCATCTTCCTGTTGCCGGGACATGACTGCAAATCTCCAATCAAACGTACCCCAAGTGAATCCTGCGAAATTCCGGAAACAGGAAAACAAAGCCATAAAAATAATAGTGGAATAAATGGTTTTTGTATATTCTGCCGTCGTAAGCTCAAAATGGTTGTCCTAATCTGTAAAAATATTAAACCTATTTACTTGACTAAAGTAATTCTACGTGAAGAATAACCTTTACTGTATTCAATTCTTACGATATAACTGCCGGAAGTGGCAATAGCGCCAACGTGCGTTTGACCGCTCCAGAACTCAAGATGTCTTCCCGGGTTTGTAATTCCTCGCCGCAGGAGATAAATCTCCCTTCCAAGGATGTCGAATATCTTAAGTGTAATATTTTCAGAGTGCTTTAGTTGAAAGGGTATTGTGATACTCATATTAAAAGGGTTAGGGTAGGGTGATTCAAATACAAAATCAGACGGTAATTCATCCTTATTTTGTACATCAATCCCATTATAACGTCCAACTCCGTAAAGTTCAATTGTAGAAACAGGCGTCATGGGATCATTAGTAAAAACTCTGATAATTCCCAAATAATCAGTCGGTTCACCTGGATCGCCCTCAAGGAAATATAGCGAAATATCAGTTGATTGACCCGGTTCAAGCAGTGTGTCATATTCTGCAACCACTAAAGGCAAATCAGCAGATTCTTCTGAATGCTCAATTTCGCTAAATTCAAGTCTTAGTGTTTCACTGCCGGCATTATATATTGTATTTGAATAACAACGATGCATTTCATTTCCATATCCTTCCCATATGTAGTATTGAAATTCAATATATCCAGGATAGCTTGTATAAACAGGACCATAAGGATTTATCCAGACAGTATCGCTTAGTCCATGTGGAATATTTGAGTTGAGTAATATATATCCTGAAACCAGTGCATCCGGTTCAAATGCATTTGGTGAAATATTGAGATTCAATACGCCGAATTCACCAGGGGGGATCAGATTTGTAATAAATGGTTCACAGTTGTCAGGCGATGGCTCATGTGTATCCCACATTACGTTCTCAATTTCAATTTCGAGATCTTGTGTCCCGACATTATAAAGTGTATCAATCGTTTGGAATAAGGTATCGCCGGTTGACATGAGGTAAATTCTTCCCGGTGATTGTGAGAGGAGAGGAAACGAACCGTGGTGAAGTATATATATACTATTCTCATAATCATTAGCAGGATCATAACCGGCTATAAATAGCAAACTATCATGAAGAACAGGTTTTTTGTTATCCCAACGATACAGTGGTGTGTAATAATGTCCTGATTCTGATATCTCGTCTGGAATAGATATATCGTAAAAGTGAATATTTCTATTGTCATTTAAGCATGCGGTACCATTTGATACGGCAATACTGTTCGGCTCCCAGTCTGATTCAAATTCACCAAGAAAATCGGGATCGGAGGGATCTTCTAAAATATCATAGATCCGAATATTTTCTGGCTCATTACAAACCATATATAGTTTGTCATTTGAGATATCAAATGAATGAATTGTTCTATTATCATCAAATTCAGTTGCCAGGAATGGGTTGTCTATATCCGATATGTCAATAATATTAATTATTCTATCTGTATCGAAGATGTAAACATAATCATCGTAGATTTGCATCCTTCTCCAATTATGTCTTGTATTGAATTCAGTTGACGATATGCTTTGTATTGAATCAGGATTTGAGATGTCTAAAATCTCAAGCACCGCATGGTTGCCAAGTGAACCGGAAATGCAAGCAATATCACCCGAAACGTCTAATAATGAAGCGTAATTGATATTATTACCGACGTTATAATATCCTGAACTATCTGGAGAAGTTGGGTCGGTAATATCAAACGACAATAAGCGAGATCTTTGAAGGATAAGAAAAGTCTGATTTTGTATAGTGGCTTGATGAATGGTTATATCCAATTCATAGACAATATCAGGATTCAGGGGATCAGATACATCCACTACAATCACACCGTTATAATGAAATATGAAAAGATAATCTTCCTGATAAAATATTTCCCGTGCATCATCAACAGGAAATGAGCTGATTAAACGGACATCGAGGCTGTCTTGCGCGCAAAGCGGCACTATACTGATACATAGTATCAGGAGAGATAAAAGAGGTTTCATGTAATTCATTGGCTTCCCCAATCAATACAATTGGACTATTGACATATGATGAGCAAACTATATACCAGATATGATGAATATGTTATCTTCTTATTATTTGTTGATAATATGAAATTAAGCTCATGGTGAATTGAAATATATGAAGAGGGAGCTGCGAATAGTATTCACACGCACATGCACAGATTCCACACACCTGCTTTTATATAATGCAAATGAAATAGTACTACATGAGTGATTATTTTATCAGTACTATTTTATGTATTCTTTCCTCTTTTCCTGCGTAAGTTGCATTTATGAAATATAATCCGCTGCTCAAGTATTCACTTTTGACGTGGAACGAATGGTATCCAACCTCAAAGTTGCCTGTCGCTATCGCTGATACCATCTGCCCCTCAATGTTGTACAATTGTAGCGACAAAGAAGTAGAGCGAGGCATGGCGATTATCACATTCAACGTTGAATTGAACGGATTCGGATAAATTGCGGTAATTCCCCAATCAGTTGGTATCCCACTAAATATACTTTGAGTAACCGCATCCTGATTCCATTCTATTTCTACCGGTCCAGCAGTTTCGGTTTCATCACTATCCAAATACTCTGTAGAGACTTCGTATGAATAAATGCCATTCTCAACAAGTTGATCAACATACCATTGGTTATCTGAGGTATCTAAAAGTACATCATTCCTGTAGATTTTATACCAGCAATAGTAATAACGGTCATGCTCCCATTCGAGAGTTACCTGTCCTGTTGAATCATTCAGGCTCACCGAGAGATCATACGGAGGCACCATCGGAGCCCAAAGAATATCTATTTCGTTTGAAGGTTCTGACTCACCTGAATCGTATAACGAAGTGACGTAATAGTTGAATTCACCATAAGCTTCGAGTTGATCCCAATAAGTGGTTTCATCTGTGGTATCTAATGGTACATTGTCACGGTAAACAATAAATCCGATTAATTCATCCAATGCTTCTTCTTCATGCTGCCAGACAAGACTGACTTCCCCAATTTGTAAGTCAAGATGGGCTTCAAGCTCACTTGGTGGGAATAGCCGGATTATAGAAAAAGTCCAGGTCTCATCTGACCACGTACCTTCAGTATTGTTGTCCGCAGCAAACACTTTCCACCAGTAACCGGTTTCATTTTGAAAGTCATCTATTAGTTCTGAAGTATCCTCACCTGCTTCGATAACTCTTGGATTTGTGAAATTTTCATCTGTGGAGAGATAAACCTGGTAAGTAACTGTATCACTTGGATCGGGATCAAATGCAGTGCCCCAGGCGAAAAGAAAATTCAGTGAATCCAGTTCCCATTCATCGCCTGGCGTTACAAGCGAGAAAGATCCGGGTGGTTCGGGGACATTCAGGCTGAATGTCCATGTTTCGGTTGACCATCTGATATGCATGTCCTGATCAAGTGCCTTGACATTCCAGAAATACTCTGCATCATCTTCCAATGTATCCAGAACAAAGCTGGTATCAGAGCCCGCATCAATCTCTACTGGATCTGCCATCCCGTCATTTTCGGTGATAATAAGAGTATAGGTTATGCTGTCATTAATATCTTCATCAAATGCGGACTCCCAGGTGAAACCTACAGATATGTTGTCAAGTTCAGTTTCATCTTCAGGGCTGATCAGCGAGAATTCATGCGGACGTGTACCTCGGTTTTCCCACCAGGTGATTTCGTCATCAATAAGTGCCGCTCCGATCACATCCAGGTCATCATCACTATCAATGTCTTCTGAATAAATCGAGATACCTCCATCAAAAGTCGAAGTCAGGCTGATCTCTTCAAATCCACCTATTCCATCATTAATCCATGCCATTACCTGGTCGTCGGCGAATGCGGTTCCGATAATATCTACATCTCCATCAGTATTAATATCAGCAGCATGTACGGAATATGCTCCATCGAAATTCTCAGATATTATATGTTCCGTCAGGTTCTGTTCATCATCATTTTCCCACCACGCTATAGTGTTATCTCCGGATGCCGTAGCGATTACATCGATGTAGTTGTCTCCGTTAATATCTTCAGCATGTATATCCCGCGCTGAGGAAAAATTATTGTCAATCATGAGTCCCGCAAAATTCCCTGCACCGTCGTTCTCCCACCAGGCAATATTATCTGCCAGGTAAGCCGCTGCAAAAATATCAAGATCTTCATCACCGTCAAAGTCATGCGCAAAAACAGATTGAACGCCCAGAAAGTTGGTAGTTACCTGATGTTCTGCGAAGTTCTCGTTCCCGTCATTTTCCCACCAGGTAACTGCATCATCACCGTATGATGCTCCCAGGATATCAAGGTATCCGTCATCGTTCAGATCAGCTGCGTAAATATCCCTGGGACCGTCGTATTCATTGGATATTATATGCTGAGTAAACACTTCATTTCCATTGTTTTCCCACCATACAAACAGGTCTTCCGAGTATGCTGCACCAAGAACGTCCATATCACCGTCATCATCCAGATCAACGGCATGAACCGATCTTGCACCTCCAAACTCGTCTGAGATATCGTGCTCAGCGAAATCCTCGTCTCCATCGTTTTCCCACCATGTAATCTTGTTATCCCCATAAGCAGCTCCAAGGATATCCATATCGTCGTCACCGTCGAGATCGGCAGCATGAACTGAATATGGAGAATCGAATTGGGTCTCGATCACGTGTTCCCGAAATTCTATTTCGGCTTTTGCAGGTGAAACGAAGAAAGAGAAAAGAGAGAGGATGATAACAGGTTCAATAAAAATATTTTTCATTTTAAGGAATCCCTCCATGCTTGAAGCAGTACAAAATAATATCTCAACTCAATTATTGTGAGGCTACTTGACTAAAATTCCTTTTATTATCTTAACCAATATCTGTAAAATTAGCAAGATCATTTCAAACTATTAATGCAATCTATTAATTTCAAACACCATTGAGCAACCTGAAACAAATAAAATTGCAAATAGTTACCATTACGTAGGATTTTATGGTAGTGTAGCTATGGATCGACTATACAGCTCGATATAATGATTTAAAAATCTCATAAATGTTGAAATAATAATGAGAAAGAATTTGTGCTATGTTATTTGATTTTTTGTTCTCTTCAATGTCAGACTATCCTGGCAACGTCGAAGGAGAAGAGAGGAAAATTGTAATGTGTGATCCTCATCATTAACTTACCATAATTTTTTGAGCATATTATCTAATAAACTGTAAAACCAACACACCTGAACTTACAATTATAATTACTGATTTCTTTAAGAATTCGACTGGATTCATTTTAACGTTTTATTATCACCGGACCTTTGAAAGAGCCATCTTAACGAACAGATTACAAGGACGGTTTTCCCAAAGCATAATAGTTTAATGCAAAGACTACGCTGAGAGAACGATGAAAATCAACGCGTTTTTTACATGTATTACTCTTGTTTTCGGTATATTTTATCCAGCATTTGCTGAGGATGCTGTTAACGGGAGATGGATGCTGGATCGTATCGAAGGAGTTGAACGTCCGGCTCCTAAGATGCAAATCATTTTCCTCGAAGATGGAATTGGTTTGATTCGGTCTGATAACGAGAGTCCGGTATTATTTGAAATAATAGATAACATTTTGACTCTTAACGCAACACGAGGTCAGTCAAAATTTGATATATCTATTCAGGATACGCAGCTAACACTGACCTACACCGGCACTTCAGGCGAAACCACAATATATCATTATGTAAAACATATTATCGATGAAAATCAGTACCTAAAGGATCGAAGTGAAATTGGAGTTGAGGTACTCAGGCTTCATACAAGATTAAAACACGTTGGTGTCCGGGAAAGGCTGCTTAAAGCTGCGGTCGAAGATCACCTGTGGGAAGCAGGTTTCCGGGTCATGTCAGAGGAAGAAACTGAAAAATCATTGATTGTACCTTTGTTAACTATCGAGATCAACCTTATTGAAATTTCAGGAAATGAGTTAATTGAAGCAAAAGTGGAGTACAACTTCCTGCACAAACCTGAAGTTGATCAAGAATGGAAACTGGTCAGGCAAGACCTGGTTTGGAAATCTTTTGCCGTGGGACAATTCAAGGAGAAAACTGATAAATCCGAACTGGTGCTTTATTTGGTTCGTGGACTAATCAATGATTTCCTTGAAGATAATCCACATTAAAGAAAATTAATGTCTTTCTTCCGAAATATTGGACAAGAGAAGTAGAATATTTTAACTGACTATGCCTTATCTATATCGGTTAATCTTATGAAGAAGTGTCGTCATCGCTGCTGCTTTTATGGATGTCAAGAATTTTCTCGCCTGCCGCATAATCCATCTCTTTCAATTCTTTTATGGCAAGTAATTTTGCGACAAGATGTTTCATTCTATCTACCTGTTCTGGAATTTTGGCGATAAATTTTTTGCTCGTCTCAGAGTCCAACCCATCCATTTCAGCAATTTCCACGGATCCCCTGATGACAGCCAGTGGGTTGTTAAACTCATGCGCCACGGCTGCGGCAAGCTTGCGAACAGTTCTTAATTTTTCAGCTTCGATTTCTAATTGTTGCACTTTTTTACGACCTAATTGTCTAACTCGCCAACTGATGAAAAAGTAAATTACAACCAATAAAAGAATAGCAATTGTTATTCTAAATATTTGAGTCTCATAGAAATAATGAGGAATTACGATAGTGAGTGGTACTTCAAGATTTGACATTTGTCCTAAACCATTCCATCCTCTTAAATGGAATAGATGTTTTCCCGGAGGAAGGTTAGTATAAATTGCGTGGTCCTGGTCAGTTTGAGGCTGATAGTTCTCATCGAAGTTTGCAAGTTGCCATGAGAATCTATTGTAATTTTCGTTAAAATAATCGGGGAATGAGATATCAAGCTGGCAAGCACGTTTTCCCAGGGGAAATGTGATATCTTCCTTAACTGGAATACGAGTAGAATCAATCCAGATTGCAGATACTCCGGGATTAGCGACTTTATGTGAGAACGTTGATAATTCTTCAGGATTAAAAACGAATACTCCATTCGGCTGTACTGCAATAACTTCGTTATCATCAATAAATACGATCTGCAAAACCTTGCTTTCTCTGAGGCCGTAATCTTTGTCAAGCACAAAATTGAATCGGTCGGTTTCAATGAACAATCCGTGAGAAGTTACATAATATTTGCGCCCTTTATGATCAATTTTGAAATCCAGAATGCTTGCTTTTTGGGGGAGGTTATTTGGGATTGCTTCAATTCCATCCATCGATACTTTGCATACATTTCTCTCCGAAATGAAGTACAGGTTACCATCATCATCTTTGAATACCGAATTAAACTTATTTCCAGGTAATCCATTTCGAGTGTCGAAAACATGGATTGAGTCTCCATCTATATAATTGCTGGGATCGGATGCAATACGGACGATTCCTGATGCGAAAGTCCCGAACCAGAATGCATCATCAGGTCCTTGTTCCCCACATGTAGCTGAAAAATAACTAAGGAACCTGTCAGGATTGTATTGATTTTCATGGTCCGCCAAGAATTGAGGGAATTCTACAAGTGAAGTTAATTTTGACGAATAGAAAACATTATTATGTTCGTACAACCAGACAGATTTGTTCAGATAACGAGTAAGGTAAACCCATCCACTACTGAAAATACTTCCATCCGGGGCTGCATAAACATTAATTGGATATTCGAACCCAGCTTTAAATATATGATATGTATTTATATTAATTCCGTCCCATTCTCTTAGCTGATCGAACAAAACAAACCATACATTAGAATCTGGGGCAGTAGAAAAATTAAATTTTCCAGTATGTCCTATCTCACTTTCAATCAAAGCATTAAGTTTGTTTTCTTTCAATCGATACTGATATAGTCCATTTGACGTTGCGATTAGTAAATTGTCAGATTTATCAATAGTAAAATCAACAAAGTGGCCATGAATTATTTTGTTATCAAAAATTAATTTCAGATCACCTTCTTTATAGAGAGTAATTCCCCTCTCGCCACCTATAAAAGCACTGCCATTATCCAATGGGATAACTCTATTTATTCCATTAAGATTTTCAAAATGAGAGGAGGAATATATCTCTATTTCTTTATTCGCCAGACGATAGAGGATCCCATTATTGTCAATAAACCATAAGAATCCGCTTTGGTCAGACAGGCAGGCGAGAATATCCTCACTTAGCAGTCCATTATTCCTTGAAAAATGGATAGATTCATTTTCGGTCAAATAGAATAAACCGCTGGAACTTGCGACCAGGATATTTCCATTTATGTCTTGAGATAAGGTATTGATTTGTATCGTATTATTCGTGATTTGAAGCCGTTTGAGAATATTGCTTTCCAGCCTGTATAATCCGTCTGGCTGGCTGGCATATACGGTTTTAGAATTATTTTGAACTAATATGTTACGAAAAATCAATTTTGATGACAGAGCTTCACTTTCGATTATCTTATTTGTTTCCTTCCAGCGTTTCAGGCGTTCATCTTTGTTATTTATATCATAATAATCTATATCTGTTTCAAATATATCCAGTCTCCTGCCAGGAATATTGAGAATAGATATTTCGTTGTCTGTCACAGAATTATCATCATCTTTTCGTTTTAACAGTTTTAACAGGTAAGGGATATGGAGCTTATGAATTCCCAGTATTTCAGATGATGCCCAGAGTGTAGCTTCTTCATTATCAATAGCTATTTTCTGTACTACTCCTGGTTTCCAGTGTGGATATTCAGGATCTTTCAAATCCACAATATGGAACTTACCTTCAAAAAAACAAAGTAAACCGGCATCACCAGCAAGAAAAAAACAATTATCATAAACTTCTACGTCACGAATTGGTATATTTCGCGTATCTAATAATGTTGAAATGTCCCCAGTTGAAAAATCAAAAAATACCACTCCTTTATAGGTGCAAATTAGCATCCCTTTGCCGGGTAGCTCCCTGATTGTGTAACAATAATTATCAAGCAAACCATTATCTTCGTTAAGACGAATAAACCTGTTTCCATCATAAGAGACAGCGCCTCGTGATCCCCAGAACCAGATAAATCCTCTGCTGTCCTGCATTATTCCCAGCGGATCACCAATATTAGGAACTTCATCTTCATCGAATATTCTGAGCGCATAGTTGCCGGCTGCGAGGGAGGTAGGGTTGGTAAAAAGGATGATTGAGAGTACTGCTATTAGTATTGACCATCTCATATAGAAGAACCTGAAGGGTGGTTAAATAATGTTAAATGAAGATATTTATATTCTTTAGTATATCAACAAGTTAATGGGAGCATCATACAAAATATTACATCCTGAGAAAAATAGATATTATCCATCATTTTGAGCTATGAGGTTTCATCTATTTTGATTTTTCATTAAGCTTAAGTCCCTCGCTGCAACGCCAGGCTGAATGCAGTTGTGAGTTTCAATACATTTTGATTGGCGGAGATTAGTCTTTGGGCGAGGGTGGTGGAGATATTCCTGAATAACAGAAAGCCTATGCTTGGATCACTTGACATAATATCTTCAAGATCATTTGGACTGATATAAGCCAATACTACGTCTGTATCGGCAATTACAGCTGCTGAGCGAGGGCAATTTGCACATAGTGCTATTTCACCGATAACAGGTTTCATTTCGGAAGTAAGGCTGATCAGGCTTTTGTCACGGGATTGCACCTCATCTTCTGAAGTAAACAGGGTGAGTTTCTGAGTAATATCCACAGTGCCTTTGATCAGGAGAAAGAAATCCTGACCTGAGTCGCCTTCCTCCCAGACTGTCTGCCCTGCTGAATAATTCTCCAGCCTGATAATTTTCTCGATTTTAGCCAACTGCATGCGACTCATATCTTTGAAAATCGGGAAAGAGGCAAGCACTTCTACATCTACTAATTCTTTCTGTGCCATTATTATCTCTCTCCTATGCTGCTTGTTCAGTTTTATGAATTATAACAGCGAGTTCATTTGGAGCTACTTCTCGTTCCGGATCAGGATTTATTTGAATTCTTGTCGTTGCAAGTTCTTCAGCGCTTCGTCCAGCCTCTTCGAATTTCCTCTTAATAAATGCGTCAATAGAAGACAGATCATCTGAAAGAATATCCGATACGTCAATAACTTTCTCCTGTACTACCAGCCCGATCAGGATTCCATTCAGGTCATTTTGTACCCAATCCCTGACTTCCTCGACCTTCTTACCGGTCAGAGTTTTTGGGATAGGAATTCTGTCTATTTGATTTCCTTTTTGCAATGTCAGCAGCTCATCCAATACCTCGGGCACTCCCGGTACAAGCGCGTGACATGCAAGGAAGTAGCCTGCATAAGCATCGCGAAGAACTACACGATCCACGCCTCCGCGTCTCATATGCGGAATAGATTCCGATTCAAGAGCATGAGCATGTACCTGGATTTTCTGGTTGATATCTTTGATAGTCAACGCTGCTAAAATAGTTCTTTGATCGACCTGTGCGGCAGTAGCGGCATTTTGCGTATCAGGCAAAATGATTACAGAATCCGCTTTTGCGACACCAGCCTTTTTCAAGATGGTATCGCTACTGAAATCTCCCCTGACGAACTTTGGTTTCAGGTCTTTAAAATGTTCCAGAACTGTTTCGAGCGATGCCGGTGGAAGATCATTAACCAGCGCCAGACGAATTTTACCGCCTGAAAGGATACTCAATGCTTCCAATAGCCTTTCAGCGCCCGGATACCAGCCCAAAATAACTATATGATTCTGATAAAATACTTCCTGCAAACCTCTGCCCTCCTTAATTTTGGATGCAACAAATACGGAGGATACCGTTGCGGTAAACATACTCACTAATGCCACTCCGGCAAGAATAATCAACATTGCTGTTAATTTGCCGGGAAAGTGTTCAGGTGATATATCGCCATAGCCTACCGTTGTAATAGTTACAAGCGACCACCAAAGAGCGTCAAACGGTGTGGGAAAAGTGTCATGCCCCTCAATAAACCAGAGCAGCACCGCACCCAGCAGCATCAATGCAAGCAGGATACCGAAGACACGGTGTAGATGTGCCTCAAGCAACGACTGCATCAGATGAATCATCTCATCTTTTATCTCACGCCATTTTTCTGTAATACGAGACATTATTATGCACTTTTCCGGTAAATTCTTTACTTACCTGAACTATTTGGCAAAAATATGAATATATTATGCAAGATGCGAATGTGCAATGAAATTACCGGATTCAGTATATTATCATCAGGTTTTGTTGAATGTTCTTTTCAGGAGAGTGCTGTTCCCGGAATTATCCTGAACCTTTATCTCCCAAATATGCTCGCCTTTTGCAAGATCATGCCAGGGAGTATATGAAATGGTATCCTTGTCGGGATCATATACCCAGATTACTGTTTTACCATCGAGTGTCAGGGAGCATTCGCGAATATTCAGTCCACTAAGTTCGTCTTTCACTTTTACCGATAATGTAGGACGGCTTTTCTTTACAACTGCTCTATCTCTCAAACTGGGAGCAGTAAGTGTTGGTGGGATAGTGTCGATAGCTACAGCAAATTCTTCAAAAGAGAGCGCATGTGACCAGATTGTTCTTTCAGTATCGTCGAAATTATTACCCAGGTATATCCAGTCTCCATCTGAATCTATGCCTCGATATACAACTACTGCCTGACTGTCCCACACGGTTGAATTGTTGTAAAAGGATAATTTGAAAGCCTTGGCAAAAGGAAAATCTCCGGGAACAAGACTATATACCTTTGTAATTGTATTTTCTTCCCTCGGTAACACCTTCATTCCGGCAAGCAGGTCAAACCACAAATCCTGAGGTTCAATTTCAATTTCAAAAATATTGTCAGGCGATTTCCATCTTCTTCTCTCATTTTTGGAAAATGACTTAACAAAAAGGTCTTGCCGTCCGATTACCGAAACGGTCGAATCGTAGATCGCTTCGGTTATGATATTGACCATTCCTTCGACATCACCAGGCAGAATAAGTCTCGCAAGGAATGAACCATTTCGTTTTACGGTTGGCAGGTAGGTGCGATTTGTTGATTCGAGGTAAGTCTTAACAGAAAAAACGGAAGCAGGAAGCCCCTGGATGCTCACACGTATTATTTTTCCAATAATCCTGGTATCAAATTCCTTAGACTCGGAATTTAAAAAACTGCTGGCTGAATCCGGTTTTGTAAGTAATTTTGGGGTAGCTGGTGGGGGGAGGGATGGTTCGCTCAAAGCTTTTATAGACCATGAAGCCGATGCCGTGTTTCCCGCATAATCGAATACGATAACTTCAATCAGATGATCGCCGGCGCCTAACTTTTTTGAGTCGAGAATGCCACCATTCAAATTCTTATCATAGAATGGCAGACTGTTTGGACCGTAGCTGTAAAGCCTTGAAAATCCTTTTCTACCATCTCGCTCGAGTTCGAAATCGAATTCAAGCCTCGCCTTATGATTGTCAACGTAGTCAAAACTATCTGGATGTGTAGCATGACTAAGGATTCCATCAATCCGAAGCTCGATTCGTCTCAGACCAAGTTTGTACCAAGAACCCTCCTGGCGGTCATGCGCTTTGATAGCAACTCCGACTCGTCCAAAAAAACTGACGGATCTGCAGCGTCCATGGTAAGGAGTCCGAATAACCGGCAGGATATCTCCCTCTATTTCGCTATTTTCATCGAGTGGTCGTAATGATAATTGCGATATTATCGGGGTGAGTGGGTCATCGGTGTAAAAACCATCAAGGACAGGATCATAAACCAGATGCATATTCTTCCTCATCTCAAAATGAAGATGAGGAGGTCCAGCGCCGGTATCGCCGGAATATGCAATAATATCTCCCTGCCGGAAACTGAACACACCCTTCTCATAGAATTCCTCCACCTCATACCAGCCTGCTATATCCTGTAAACGCATTAATTCATCTTCGAGAATGTCGGTAAATCGGGATAAATGTGCATATGTAGCAATCCTGCCGTCATCCAGTTGCAGGTAGAGCACCTTTCCATAACCATTGAAATTTGCTCTCATCCTGATAATGGAACCGTCTGCAACAGCATAACATGGGAATCCGGTATTGCCGCGAGTGCTTATGTCTATGCCGGCATGGAACCGGCTCGGACGGTGTTCAGCGAAAGTACTGGTGAAAATCCGTGTCTCATCGATAGGCCAGCGAAGCCCGGAACCGGTAAGATTATTATCCTGAGCATGTAAAGAAGCTGCAGAAATTACCAGGAATGAGAGAATCCCGATGAAGCAATAAAAAAGAATATTTAGATAAGAGAGAAAACGCCCCTTAGGGGCAAAATAAAAATATTCAATCATCAGATTTTTTGTTTTATTGTGTTGATCCAAGTTCAGTGATTCTTTTCATTATAAATTTCGTATGCTGGCTGGCAGGGAAATTGGACAGGAAACGCTGATACATATCGAGAGCTAATTGAGGTTCTTCCAGTTTCTCATGACAGAGCGCAATTTTGAACATCGCATCTTCGATTTTATTTGAAAACGGAAAAGAGATTGTTCTGTCGAATTCAATCAGAGCCTGCTCATATTTTTTCATCGTGTAATAGCATTCACCAATCCAGAATTGACAGTTGTCAGAGAGATCGTGATCTCTTGAAGTTTTTAACATACTCCTGAAATGTCGTATGGCAGAATTGTACTTTCCGGATTTATAAAACGCCACTCCATCATTATAACGATCTTTATACTGATCGGCGTATGAACTGAATGCCACTAACATCATTGAAATGATTAAAAGACTTCGAAAAGTAATATGCATCTTTTTCAACTGCTGTTCCCTTTCAGCTATGAATGTGAGAATATATTGCAAGTGAGAGAGTTCTTCAAGTGCTGAGAAGAATTTTTCTGCGCTGATTTATTATTTTCTCTTTGCGATTTCAAGGTAACTGCGATTCCGGGAAAAGCTCTGCTAAATAATGATTTCATGATGATTCTCAAGTGAAATAAGCATAAATTACAATGTAAGCAGATGAGGGTTGATTTAAGTACACCCTGCTTATTAGAGGCATTTGATAGAAATCTACATATATTTTTTAAATCTTCTTTGTAGTGGATAATTGATATATTGTTAATAATCAATAAATTAAATAAATTGTATTCTAAAGAAAACCTGCTAATTAACAACAACTTATGCGTAAGCGCATGATTATAAAGATGATACTCGTGATTTCTCGATTCCTTTTAAATACACTTGCATTTATGTTTCATTTTGAAATATTTTTTACTGATGAATGCTCTGATAAGTTCATTTTCTACAAAAGTTTTTCGTACATTGTTTAATTCAAGGTTTCACGTTCTCCAATTGTGGAATTGATAATACATATTCAATAGCTAAGAATACTGGCTTCGGTTTTTAAGTTTAAAGTAGATTTGATTATAACGAACAGGGTATAACCCGGGAGGAAATTGGCTTTATTGAGACTAAATAATCCTTAAACAGTTTCGCACCATTTTTTTGACTACACACCAGACTCACTCGCTATTGACTTGCATACAGATAATCTATCATTTGCACGGAATTACCCTGTTTGAAGGATCTGTGTTCAATTTTTTACATTTATTTTTTGTTAGAAAACTAAGGAGTTTACGATGAAAAATGCTACTATAGCATTAACCGTATGTGTACTGATGCTCTTCTCTTTAACTGGTTTTGCAAAGGAAATCTACAACCCGGAAATTTTAGAAAAGGTTGAAAGAGCTATTGCAAATGGAGAGGAGATCACATCTGAAATGAAGGCTGAATCCGAAAAAATGATGGAAATTTACACCAGGCAGTATTATGAATCACACGGTGAACTTGATAGAACCGGTGGTCCTGACGATGCCGGTTATATTTTCTATGATTCCGAGGAAGATGGCTGCCCTGACTACGAATGGATTGATCTGGCAAACAGCGAAGATGCAACTCAAATAACTGGATGGGGTGATGACACCGCTAGCGGTCCATTGGATATAGGTTTTGATTTCTCGTTTTATGGAGTAGATAAAACTACTTGCTATGGAACTTCCAACGGTCTATTTGGATTTAATTCAGCAAGCATGACTGCATATTCCAATGTTAATGCGCCAAGTACAAACGCACCAAACGACTTAATTATGCCCTGGTGGGACGACATGCATGGCGGTTATGGAGGTACTTTTGTTTATTACGAAACGATAGAGTGGGAAGACGGACGAGATGCCTTTGTTTTTGAAGTTAACGGCCTGACTACTTTAGGAGGCGGCAATAATATTAACACGTCGGTATCCTATGAGGTGATTCTTTTCGGTGACGGCGAAATCCGTCTCCAATACAACCACCTTGGTGTTAGTTTACGCCGCGCAACCTGTACTATTGGTATCGAAAATAGTTCAGGAACAGTCGGTCTGTCGTATGGCTTCAATAGCCAGGATAATGAACCCCCTGAGGAAGAATGGGTTATTGTTTTTGCGCAACCTGCTCTCCTGGAAGGTGTTGCGGTTAATGGTACCGTAACAAATGCGATGAATGGTTTGCCGCTCGCAGGCGTCATGGTTGAAATTGCCGGTGGATTTGCTGAAACCGATGAAGACGGTGAATTCAGTTTTGACTGTACTGACGCTCGTGAAGGTACACCTATGTCTGTTGTCGCCTCAGGTGCAGAAGGCTATAATACTTATTCAGGATCTGTAATACTTGAGGAAGGTGAAAACGAAGTCAATATTGAAATGACACAACTTCCGTTCTGGTTCGAGATGTATTCCTGCGACTTTGAAGACGATGATGGTGGCTGGGTTGGAACCGGCGAATGGGAATGGAGTGGTGGAGAAGGTGTTGGCGCACTCTATTACTATTACGGTCCCCCACATTCCGGCGATTATGTCTGGGTTACGGACACTGACGATAGAACCGGTCCATATTTAGCTCCAAACGGTCAGACCATGACATCCGGAGACAGTTATCTCCTGCCTGAAGCCGGTGCTTATTTTAGTTACTGGTTCAGCATGTATGATTATTACTACTACGGCGGTCATCAAGCCCAGATATCTACCGATTTCGGTGATTCCTGGGAGCAGATAGTTCCTGACGGCGGTTATCCATACGACGGATCGTATTCTACTTATAATCAGTGGGATGCGGGACAAGGCTACTTTGGTGGATATCTCTATCAGCAATTTCAATATGCTCACTTTGATCTGACTGATTACGTCGGTGAGGAAGTGATGTTCAGGATCGAGCAGAGATGCTATTCGTCTAGTTACTATGGTCCTGCGATCGATGATGTGGCATTCCCGATTCAAGCTATGCAGTTAACCGGTCAGGTTACTGATTCTGAAACCGGTGATCCGATTGCTGGCGCTTATGTAAGAACCTGGGAAACTGAGATGGATGACCAGCTTTATACCGTTATCACGGATGAAGAAGGCATGTATTCAGCTCCTATCTATCCCGGTGAATTTGATCTTGAGATCTGGCATCCAGCTTACTGGCACATGTGGGTTGAAGGTGTCGAAGTTGGTGACGAAGGCGGCGAGCAGGATATCGAGATGGTCGTCATCGCAGAAAATACCATGGAAGAGATCCAGATGAATTTGGAAGTTGGCGACTTTACCATTGCAACAGGTATAGTTACGCAACCTTCTAACTCGACCACTTCTGAGTGGTGTGAATTCTATGTTCAGGATGAATCCGGATATGGATTGATGATATATAATGATGCGCCAATGGAAGTAGAATTTAACCGTGGTGATTCGCTTTGGCTCCGTGGTAGTATTGATGAAATCAGTGGTATGAGGAAACTTGTTGACTGGGAATACGAAGTCATTTCAGTTGATAATGATGTGCCTGAAGCCATGTGGGGTACTACCGGCGAATTGCGCGATATGGACGACATGGAAGGTGCCTGGGTCGGAATGCTGACTCAATTGCAGCAGGATCCTGTTGAAGATGGAAGCTATTCACTTCAAATGAATGATGGTTCCGGACAGGTCGAAGTACGTATCTGGGAAAACACCTGCATCAATCTACGTCTTTATGAAGAAGGCGAATGGCTGCACCTTGAAGGTGTTGTAAGTATATTCGAAGGTCATGTCCGTATCGTTCCCTCGATGCAGAGTGACATTTGGACTACCCCGGTATATGCACCTGAAGAACTCGTAGGTGCAATTACTGTAAACGAAGAAAGCGAAATACCAGAAGAGTGGTTTGCTGATGTGGATCTGGAATGGTCCCATGAAGCACCCCCTGAACCAGAAGCAGAAGAACTTTGTTACGATGATGACGATCCTGAAGAAGCAATCGCTGAAGTCGGAACGGTTTATGGTGTTCAGTTCACTGCTGATGAAAACAGGGGCGGTCAGCTTCTGGAACTCCGTTATTATACAATCCTGAATGAAGGCGAAAATACTTTCACCGCTGGAATTTATGGTTGGGATGATGGCGCAGGCGCACCTGAAGACGAAGGCATGATGTACCCCGGCGTAGTTGCTGAGGATGAAGCCTGGACTTCTTTGGACATCACCGCTGAAAATCTGTTCTTCCGTGCAGGCGAAGAGTGGGTCATTGCTTTTGGCAGCGATTTTGAAACTGTCATGTTAGGTCATGACACTGAAAGTGATGAAGGTCGCAGCTACAGAGGTACAGACAGAGGCTGGTTTGAGGATGATGGCGCATACTTCGTTCGTGCTTTGGTTATCTACGAAACCGGCGAACAAGCCCTTATCGGTCCTGACAACAACGAACTTGATGAATTCATCGAATTCGTCGTTTATCGTGACGGTGAAGAACTTGTCCGTACCGCTGAGATGACATATTCTGATCATATTGAAGTTCCCATGGGTGGCGATGGTCTATACTCCTGGGAATATTCCGTAACGGCAGTCTTTGAAGAAGGCGAAACCGATCCTTCTAACGTTCTTGCTGTAGAGTGGAATTTGAATGGCGTCGCAATTCGTGAATTCGATGGTATTCCAGTAGAATGGGATATTGCAGCCGCTTATCCGAATCCTTTCAACCCGATGGTAAATGTAGTTGTAGCCGTACCTAAGCTTGCTGGTGTGAAAGCTGAGATCGTGAATGTTCTTGGCCGCCGCGTAGCATTGCTTCAGGATGGAAAGTTGCAGCCCGGTTATCATAAGATGCACTGGAACGCTACCAGCTATCCCTCGGGATTGTATTTCATGCGTGTTACATCAAGCACCGGCTTCAATCAAATTCAGAAGCTGATGTATGTAAAATAAATGTAAGTGTATAGTTTGATGTCATTCTGAATCAGTCTGCTGACCGATTCAGAATGACAAATTTTCGATTCTTGAAAGTAAACTATACAGTTACGAAAGATTAGAGTTTAAAAAGAAGTATTCATTTTTAAATTTCTATTTACTTGATTTAAGAAGGAGGACACGATGAAGAAGTTAAATTTGCTTCTAATTCTGTGCGTATTGTTTATATTTACATCGACAGGCTTTGGTGTTGATCACCCGGTGTACGATGGCGAGATTTTTTCAGGGGTAGATTTCAATAGTTTGACTCCCGAAGAAGCTGCTGCTATGGAAGATGATTACTATCGCAACTTGGGACAAGATGAACTTGACCGAATGGGCGGACCTGACGGTTATGGTTATTATTTCGTTGACAGCGAAGAAGATCTTTGTCCCGATTTCGAGTGGGTTGATCTCCAAAATAACAGAGATGCCACCCAGGTTAATTTAACTTACAATATGTCAACGGGACCCTTTGAGATTGGTTTCGATTTCCCATTCTATGGAGAAGACAAAACCCAAATCTGGATGTCTTCCAGTGGTCGCGTTGGTTTTACTACAAACTATCTTTATTATACCGGCTATCAACATATTCCATATGCGAATTATATGGAAGATATGATTTCAATGTTTGGTGGGGCTGCAAATTGCCAGTATAATAGCCCCTGTTTTTATATGCAAGATGAATGGGAAGATGGCCGTGAAGTATTTATCGCTGAATATAACGATGTACCTCGTACCGGTCAGCAAAATAATGGGGCGGACTATCGAATTTCCTGTGAAGTCATACTTTTCGATGACGGTGAGATTCGGATACAGTATGATGATGTAGGAAGAACATATCTTCAATATTATGTAATAGGTATCGAAAGCGCCGGCAGTACAGACGGTCTTGAATACCTTTACTGTGACGGCGCTCTTTTCCCGGAAAGTGGAGATGTAATTTCCTTTATGATTCCTGCATCTTTTGAAGATGCTTCGGCTTCGGGTTATGTCACTAACACCATGAATGGTTTACCCATTGTCGGTGCGGTAGTGGATATTAACGGTTCTTCAGTTGAAACCGATGAAGAAGGTTATTATGAAATGGCTGTTGATCTGGCTTTTGATGAATTTCCCACTCCTGTAACTGTAACAGTAGATAATTTCGGACCACTTTCAACAACTCTTCTTTTTGAAGAAGGTGCAAATGAATTTGATTTCGAATTATCGCAGCTTCCATTCTGGTTCGAGATGTATTCCTGCGACTTTGAAGACGATGATGGTGGCTGGGTAGGCACCGGCGAATGGGAATGGAGCGGCGGAGATGGTGTTGGCGCACTCTATTATTATTACGGTCCGCCACATTCCGGCGATTATGTATGGGTAACGGACACTGATGCGACAACCGGTCCATATTTAGCTCCAAACGGTCAGACCATGACATCCGGAGACAGCTACCTGCTGCCTGAAGCCGGTGCTTATTTCAGTTACTGGTACAGCATGTATGATTATTATTCCTACGGCGGTCATCAGGCACAGATATCCACCGATTTTGGCGATTCCTGGGAACAGATTGTGCCTGACGGCGGCTATCCTTACGATGGCTCGTATTCTGCTAATAATCAATGGGATCCGGGACAAGGATACTTTGGCGGATACAATTATCAGACGTTTGCTTTTGCAAACTTCGATCTGACCGATTACGCCGGTGAGGAAGTAATGTTCAGGATCGAACACAGGTGCTGGCAAGCCGACTATTACGGTCCGTGTGTTGATGATGTGGCATTCCCTGTTCAAGCTATGCAGTTGACCGGTCAGGTTACTGATTCTGAAACCGGTGACCCGATTGTCGGCGCATATGTAAGATGCTGGGAAGCTGAGATGGATGAAGAACTCTACACGGTTGTAACAGATGAAGAGGGTATGTATTCAGCACCTATCTATGCCGGTGATTTCGAACTTGAAGTCTGGAATGCAGCATACTGGCCCACCTGGGTTGAAGATGTTGAAGTTGGAGACGAAGGCGGCGAGCAAGATATTGAAATGGTCGTCATTGCAGAAAACACCAACGAAATAATACAGACCGAACTCATGCCTGGCGATTTCACAATTGCCACGGGTATCGTGACACAGGGAAGCAACACAACCACGTGTGAGTGTACTGAATTCTATATTCAGGATGAATCCGGTTACGGTGTGATGATCTATGATCCCGATCCCATGGAAATGGCTTTCAATCGTGGTGATTCACTCTGGATTCGCGGTCGTGTCGAGGAAATGAATAACATCACCATGATCGTCGATTTCGAATATGAAGTCATCTCAATTGATAATGATATGCCAGAAGCGACATTGATGACTACTGATGAAGTACGAGAAGGTCTGGCTATGGAAGGATCCTGGGTATGTGTTCTCGGCGAATTACAGACTGATCCTGTTGAAGATGGAAGTTATTCGATTTACCTGGATGACGGTTCAGGACAGGTTGAATCCCGTATCTGGGAAAACACCTGCATTAATCTCCGTCTTTATGAAGATAGTGAATGGCTCCATCTCCAGGGAGTTATAAGCTATTTTGAAGGTCGTGTCCGTATGGTTCCGTCCATGCAGTATGACATTTGGACTACCCCGGTATATGCACCTGAAGAACTCGTAGGTGCAATTACTGTAAACGAAGAAAGCGAAATACCAGAAGAGTGGTTTGCTGATGTGGAAATCGAATGGTCTCATGTAACTCCGGCAGAACCCGAAGCTGAAGAGCTTCTTTACGATGATGACGATCCTGATGAAGCAATCGCTGAAGTCGGAACGGTTTATGGTGTTCAGTTCACTGCCGATGAAAACAGAGGCGGTCAGCTTCTGGAACTCCGTTATTATACAATCCTGAATGAAGGCGAAAATACTTTCACCGCTGGAATTTACGGTTGGGATGATGGCGCAGGCGCACCTGGAGACGAAGGCATGATGTACCCCGGCGTAGTTGCTGAGGATGAAGCCTGGACTTCTTTAGATGTCACCGCTGAAAATATCTACTTCCGTGCAGGTGAAGATTGGGTCATTGCTTTCGGTTGCGATTTTGAAACTGTCATGTTAGGTCATGACACTGATGACGATGATGGTCGCAGCTTCAGAGGCACCGACAGAGGCTGGTTTGAGGATGATGGCGCTTACTTCGTTCGTGCCCTGGTTATCTACGAAACCGGCGAACAAGCCCTTATCGGTCCTGACAACAACGAACTTGATGAATTAATCGAATTCGTCGTTTACCGTGACGGTGAAGAACTTGCACGTACCACTGAGATGACATATTCTGATCATATTGAAGTTCCCTTGGAAGGTGATGACACCTATATGTGGGAATACTATGTAACGGCAGTCTTTGATGAAGGTGAAACCGATCCTACTGACACATTTACAGCAGAATGGGTATTGAATGGTGTCTCAACTCGTGAATTCGATGGTATTCCAGTAGAATGGGATATTGCAGCCGCTTATCCGAATCCGTTCAACCCGATGGTTAATGTAGTCGTAGCCGTACCCATGCTTGCTGGTGTGAAAGCTGAGATCGTAAATGTTCTTGGCCGCCGCGTAGCATTGCTTCAGGATGGAAAGTTGCAGCCCGGTTATCATAAGATGCACTGGAACGCAACCAGCTATCCCTCGGGATTGTATTTCATGCGTGTTACATCAAGCACCGGCTTCAATCAGATTCAGAAGCTGATGTATGTAAAATAATTTGATATTTGCCTGTCGGACAGGCGAATTCAGATAATTCGAGCGCCGGATCATTTTTGATTCGGCGCTTTTCTTATTACTACTCGCTTGATTTATTCTCTTCAATGTGGGTAGTTTAAAAAACAACACTAAATATATAGCTATTGGAATTCATTCCTTATGATTTCATTAATACGTACAAATTGATTGACCCTTGTGTCAGAATACATTACGATTGAATTACTTTATTTCAAAGGTTCAAAATATGTTTATCCGTAGATTTGTCGCATTAGTAATGTTGATGTCTTTGTACCCGGTATGCTCCTATCCCTCTGTTGTAAACGGTACCATATCTAATTTAATCACTGAGAATCCAATCGACAGTGTATATGTTCAATTGTACGATGATGCGATTGGGTTAATCGGAGAAGCATTATCCAACGAAGACGGATGGTATGAAATAAACGAGCTGGAAGACGGCATCTACTCTGCAACCATTTCAGTTGATATGTATCTGCAACAGCATGTTATAGACATTATTATCATTACTCCTGACACAACCCTGCAGGATGCAGCGCTGGTTCCATATATTGAGAGTGATATTGAAGGTATCCAGACCAACACTGAACCGGGAACATGGGTTCTTACTCAAGGAATAGTTACCCAACCGACAAATACAGTTTCACTTGAAAATACTGACTTCTACATCCAGGATGAAACCGGTTATGGAATAAGAGTGTTTTCAACTGATCCCTGGGTTGAAGATGACGACTTACAGCGTGGTAATGAGCTTCAAATCCTTGGGATTGTCAGTGAAGTGAATGGAATCACCCAGCT
Source organism: Candidatus Electryonea clarkiae (assembly GCA_030765455.1). GTDB lineage: Bacteria > Electryoneota > Electryoneia > Electryoneales > Electryoneaceae > Electryonea > Electryonea clarkiae. The sequence goes on from JAVCCM010000050.1 coordinate 28,559, forward strand.
CGAGGACTATGTTGAAATTGAAATGCTATCCTATCTAAACCCGATACCCGCAACAATTACCGGTAACACTTCTGAAATAGCACAGAATAGTGCAATGGAAGGATCATGGGCGCTGGTTGCCGGATACCTGCAGGAGGACCCTGAGGAGGAAGGCAGTTATACTGTTCATCTTGATGACAGTTCCGGCGAGTGCGCTGTATGGATCGCTGAAGATACCGGGCTCGATCTAACCATGTACAACGAGGGTGACTGGATCATGGTTGAGGGTATTATCAGCCTGGATAATGATGAAGTACAGATTATTCCATCTCTCACCAGGGATGTTTATCAGGGTCAGATGTACTTTCCTTACGGTCTTGAGGCAGATATTACGAACGACATTCTTGGTGAGGTAACACTCTCATGGGAACATGATATTCTTGGTGAAGGTGATGAACTTGCGTATGATAATAATACTTATACCGGTTCATTTCACTGGGTTGGAAATACATCAGGTACGCGAATGAGTCCACCGGAGTCATGCCAGGTGTTGGCGCTGAAATATCTGGTTCATGCTGTGGATACGTCGGGAGTATTTAATGCCGAAGTATATGGGTGGGGTGAAAATTCGCCGGATACCACATTGGTATATACTTCCGAACATACAGGCATTGATCCGGGTGTAAACTGGCAAACGGTTATGGTCTCAGAGGATAGTATATTCTTCGATAATGATTTTGTAGTTGGATTCGGATCGAGTGATGAGACAGCGAGGCTCACTTACGATAGCAACCTGAACAATCACCGTAGTTGGGACTATGACGGTGAAGCGTGGACAGACTGGACTGAAGCTTACATGGTTCGAGTGGTAGTTTTGTATGGCAACGGAATTGTTGCTGAACTTGCACCTGTTGAACGTGAATTATATGATTTTGTTGCTGCTGAAAAGGTTATCACTCCTCTCGCCTTTCCGCAGATTCATAATGAATTAGATGAATTTCTTGAATTTATTATATACCGGAACGATGAAGAAGCAGGTAGAACCCTGAGCATGACTTATGTAGATACTTTGCCGGATACCGGCGCTTACACATACCGGATTTCATCACTGTATCATGAAGGAGAAACTGAGCCTTCAGAGCCTGCTGAAGTTTATTGGCAATACGATCCGGTAAAAGATATGAAAAATAGTAATTATCCGCAAGAATGGCTTCTTGTGCCGCCATACCCTAATCCTTTTAATTCATACATTCAAATAAAACTGGAAGTTCCGGTATCAGCAGTCCTTGATATTGTTGTATTTGATATATTAGGCAGACAGTTGGCAATACTGCACTCTGGTCAGACTCAAAGAGGGACTATGCATCTCGGATGGGATGCGGCGGAACATACTTCAGGGATTTATTTCTTGAGAATTAAAACGAGTGATGGGTTCGCTAAAGTAAAAAAGATGGTCCTGATCAAATAGTTGCTGTAAAAAAAATTCAATTCGACAAATTAGAATTACTCTTAAAAATACCTTGATTCTCAACTACAGAATTCAGTCAGAAAGTAGTATATTGTAATTGTATTGTGATGTAACCATCTTTTAGAGTAAAAATTCCTATCAGGAGTTTACGATGAAGTCTGTTTTCCAGGTTTTTACGATTTGTCTATTATTGTTAATTGCAATCTCCGGTTATTGCAATGAGAATTTGTATAAAAATTCCTCAATTGATCCAAAGCTATCTAATGCTCGCCAATTGGCCGGACAAATCAATGACGAAATAGACGAACAGGGGGGACCTGACGACTTCGGTTATATATTCATCGACAGCAATGAAGACGACGGTCCGGATTATGACTGGTATGACATCAGTGGAACCGGGACTGAAGTCACTGACATAGGTGACGATGATTCGGATGGACCATTTGATATCGGATTCGATTTCCCATTTTACGGTGAAGAGTATGATGAAATCTTTGTAGCATCCAATGGTTTTCTTACTTTTGGGCAAGGATCCAGCCTCTGGAGAAATATTACTTGCCCGAATGCCGCAGATCCCGACAACGCACTTTTCCTATTCGCTGAAGACCTGAATCCGACTGCTAACGGAGAGATATACTATGGTGAGGATGACGATGGTAACTTTATATGCCAATTTGAAGGCGTGTCTGATTACGGTGTAAATTATTCACGCTTAACCGCGCAAGTGATTCTTTACCCTGATGGAAGTATCCTGTTTCAATATAATACACTGAACTGGACTGATATTACCAGCGAATGTATCGGCATAGAAAATTCAAACGGATCAGACGGCTTGCAGGTCTCTCTCGATAATGACCCCCGGGATTATCCCGATGAAGATTTAGCGATTTTATTCTCTCCTCCCGCACCGGCAACGTTTATTGAAGGAGTGGTTCTGGATGAGAGGACTTCTTTCCCGGTTGAGAATGCATCTGTGGAGCTGTATGACGAAGACGATGATCTTGTGGGGAGAAGTTACACAAATGCTGAAGGGGAATACACGATTGAGGAAGTTAGCAGTGGAATCTACAGCGCCGAAGTAACCAGTGACGGATATTTTGAACTACTTGTTGAAGATATTGAGGTTGTTGCTCCCGATCCTACAACTCAAAATTTTTCTATTACTCCTTTTTATGAGGTCAGTATCAGGGACATCCAGACAGCTTTCGAAGAAGGAGTCTGGGTGATCACTGAAGGTGTTGTTACCCAGCCAACTAATTCCACAGACCTTGAAAATACGGATTTCTATATTCAGGATGAGAGTGGATATGGTGTGAAAATTTTCGATGAGGAACCCTGGGAAGACGGAAGAAATAATCTTGAGCGGGGAGATCTGGTGCGGGTTTTTGGACAAACTGACGAAAACCGTGGTAACACCCGTATTGTAAATCATATTGAGGTTGAGTATCTATCCTCCGATAATCGCCTACCGGCTCCTATCGTTGGCAGTACTGATGAGATTTCCAGTTCTGAAGATATGGAAGGTTCGTTTGCTCTTGTAAGTGGTTACCTACAGGGCGATCCTGCGAATGAAGGAGATTACGCACTGATTTTAAACGACGAATCCGGTGACTGCATGGTCCAGATATATGAAGACGCCGGTTTTGACCTTTTTGAATACAGTGAAGGCGATTGGTTGATGGTGAAAGGTGTGATCACACTTCTTCAGGACGAGGTACATGTTACTCCTTCACTTCATGCGGATATATTTCAGAGTACACAATATGTCCCTCATAATCTTAGCGGGGAAATAGTCGATTGGGAGAGTGGCGAAGTATCGCTGAGTTGGGAACATACCGTGGTTGAGCTGATATATGATAACGGGGTTCATACTGATACTTACGCCTGGCCCGGAAACAGAATGGCAGTAAGGATGAGTCCTGAAAGTTCATGCATATTGTTGACGTTGAAATATTATATCACTACAGATGGTGACGAAGGAGAATTTTTAGCTGAAATCTATAACTGGCAGGCTCTTGCACCGGGAGACCTTATTTTATCCAATCATATTGAAGCGGTGAACAACGACTCATTAGCCTGGTTTGAAATAGACGTTTCTGATCAGGAACTCCTGTTTAACCATGATTTTGTCGTTGCATTTGGCTCATTAGATGAAATTACTAATTTAGCCTATGATCGTGATTTTGATAATGAGAGGAGCTGGGACTTTGGGTTTGGCGAATGGGAATTGTGGTATGAAACCTACCTGGTAAGAGCAGTTGTACTGTATTCAGATGGCGGTGTCGCTGAGCTGGCGCCTGTCGAACACGCCATTCCCGAAAGAGTAGCAGTCGCTGAAAAGTCAAGTTCCCCCAATGCCGGTACTATTGGAAATAATGAACTGGATGCCTTGATAGAGTTTGTTATATATCGTGACGGTGAGGAACACGAGAGAACAACTGAATTAAACTTCTCTGAGCAGCTTCCTCAATATGGTGAATATTCTTATGAAGTTTCTGCTGTCTATCATGAGGGTGAGACAGAACTTTCGGATGAATTTACGATTGAATGGAGTGAAAACGACCAACCCGGTATTAGTTCAGGTACTCTGCCATCGGATTGGGCAATTAGTTCAGTCTATCCAAACCCATTTAATTCCAGGGTAAATTTCACTTTGGCATCACCAGAACAAGCAAAAGTGAAAATAGAAATAATCGATATCCTGGGTAGAAACGTTGAAGTAATTAGAAATAATCAGGTTCCACCAGGATACTCTCACTTAACCTGGAGTGCTGAAAAATACCCCGCAGGAATATATTTTCTCCGGGTGCAATCAAACACCGGATTTAATGCTGTACAGAAATTGTTGTTTATAAAATAGTGTCTAATATTGTCATTCCCGTGGAGACGGGAATCCAGAAATATCAAGAATTTTACAATCCTGGATTTCCAGGTCAAGCCTGCCACAGTCGAGCAAACCAGAGAATGGCATTTTCGGACAGCCCGCGAATGAGATAATTCACATTATACGATTTCTCGAAAATAAAAGATCATGTTTGTGTCATTACCTTACCACAGAGAACACGGAGCAGGCACGAAGATCACAAAGAATTACTCAGAGTCCTTTGCGGTTTCTCTGCGATCTTTGTGGTTTTTCTTTTTTCACAGATAGACCAAGTATTTCAATGATTCATGATTTCTTGACGATTCATAACTTTCAGAAAACCCTATATCATGTCTCTCGGGAATAATTGCATCATGTTTGTGCAAATGCATTACACAATACCATTTAAGTACATGATTTTTGAATTCTCGATGCTGCAATATTATCAAGAAAATGTATATTTCTATATAATACAATATATTCAAGAACTCCAATAAACATCTCCGAAGGAGATAAATATGAATAGCCATGGGTGAAACCCATGGGACAATGTAATCCCAATTGAAGGAACCCTGAAGGGGTTCGACAACGCTATTTACTCAACATGCAGTCCTTGGTTGTCAATATAGTTCAACTCCTTCAGAGTTGGTGTTATTTCAGACTTTGTCCCACAGGTTTCACCTGTGGCTATTCATATCATTCCCCTTCAGGGAATTTGGTCTATAGCAGTTCTTGAAAGTAATGCAGCTTAAGTATAGCAGTGTTAAAAATAAATTCGCATGACTATAAGGAATATCATTTGGTGCATGGGAATGTAGGGGCAGGATTTATCCGCACGTGATTGAGTCAATAGGACTGGGCGGATAAATCCTGCCCCTACAACATGCGAACTTACTTCCGAGCAATGCTTAAATCAGCTCACCTTTTACACCTTTTTTCTCAAGCTCAATAATTCTGACCTAATATAAAAACCCGGGCTGCTTACACAACCCGGGTTAATCAATCTAGTCTTTTACAGACCAATATTACCGGTGTAATACAGACTCAACAGTTGCGGTAACCGGATTCGGTTCAGAAATTATTACCGTTGATACACGTTTGTCTTCCGGTGTAAGCGTTGCAATGACACCGTTCGGATACATAACAACTGCCCTGATGATGAAGAAGGGTTGAAATTCAGCCCAAGCTCCTCCCGAAGTTTCATCTGTGATCCAGCATCTGTTGTTTGTAAAATCAGCATTACCAAGGACTCTTGGTGATTCTGCTTGCCCCATAGCACTGAAACTAACGATGAAGTCACCGTCAACCTGAAGATTTTCATCTCGAACATCGACCGGCGTGATCACTCCATCTAATGCTGTTGCAGTTTGAGTATGGGTTTGGTTTGTAGGATTCGTTCCATTCCAGCCATACACTTCTGCATTAAAAGTGGAACTGCCTTCCAACGAAGTTGCATACCATAACTCCAAAATCTGACATGGTTCGTCTGGCGTCAATCTTGACGCCATGTGCCCACCGGGATTTATCCAGTTGCGATTGGCTTGGCCGTTCTCAAAAAACAATGTATCATTCGTTCCATTCCCGCCAGATGCAGCAGGCAGTTGGAAGTTAACCGTGTGTGTCTGTCCTGCGACAACATCCTGTTGGACTTGCCTGGCGCCCCATCCGGAGAGCATTGCCGTAATTGTCCGTGCTCCCGGTGTACAAGTAAAACTGTAATTCCCTGATGCATCTGCGTTGTCGAAGTTATTATCGTCTGACTGAACCCTTGCATTTTCAAGCGGAGCGCCTGTGGCCGAATCAGTCACTACTCCAATAACTGTTCCTAATTGTCCACTTTGGGTTGACAGGGAAAAGTTAATATCATAATTCATTCCAGATTCAACTTGCACTTGCTGATTAGAATCTTCAAATCCGGCTGCACTTGCTGTAATGGTTCTATTACCAACAGTCACAACCATAGAATAATATCCATCGACATTAGTAGCAGTTTGTGTTCCATCATCAGCAAATACTGATGCATTCGGGATTGCGCTGTTATCACTATTGTCTATGACATATCCAGATACAGTTCCTCTTTCGCCGCCTCCACCTTCAATCACGAGGGCGAAATTATGCTCATAAAGCTGATCTTCTACAACTACAACCGCCCATGAATTTGGATCATAACCATCAACTGTTGCAGCAATAATACGGCTTCCTATTGTTACTTCAAAACTAAAGTTTCCAGATTCGTCTGTCGAAGTTAATTCTTCAGGGATCTCAGGATACAAATCAGTACTGATTGCAGCGCCGAATATTCCTATACCGGTACCCGAGTCGGTCACTCTTCCGGAAACAGTACCGGTTAAATCGCTTTGAGCAAACCAGATAAGATAATCCCGTTCATAAGTTGCGCCAGCCCGAAGTTCTTCTGTTGTATCAATCCTGGTCTCATACCGGTTAAAACTGATAGTAAGAATTCTCACCCCGGCATATACGGTAAACGCATACTCACCCACCGAATCGGTCATTGTCGAAAAACCGTCATCACTTTCTATCAAAACACTATTTACAGGCGCCTGGTATAAGCCATCGCGTATAGTACCCTGGATAAACGCCTCATTTCCTTCAGGATTCCAGATCATTGATACATCGTGTTCCACTTCCGAATCTGGTGCGACGACTACTGTATCATTTGACAGATCGTATCCGGGATAATATACCCTTACGATTCTACTTCCGGCAGCAACAGATATTGAGTAATCACCAGATTCATCAGTGGTGTCAGTCACTCCGGCATCAGTCCTTACTTCTGCTCCCTCGAGTGGATCGCCTGATTCTGAATTGGTGACAGTTCCGTTCAATGTTCCATAATCACCACCTTCAAGTGTCATGGATGCACCGCGTAAAGAGGGACTATTCAGGTTGACATTTATCTCTGCTAAAACTTGTGATTCATAGCCGTCTTTGGCAACTGTTGCACTGTAAGTTCCTGCTTCAAGCTCGGAATAGATGAAGAAACCGTTGGAAGTGGTTTCAGTGCTCCCTGTTTCGGTACCACCGGAACTGATCGTTACTGTCGCTCCTGCTAATGGAGAATTATCAAATTGAAGATTGACCAGTCCAACGATTTTGTTGTTTCCTCGTGTAAAGAACCAAGTCTCAATCTCCCCGGTACTATCGGACGTAGTATATGATAACTCTGTCATATCGTCATCATAAGAATGAACAGTCCATTCCCTGAACAGCTCCTCACCTCCAACAATAGCAGTATTCATAATCCAGTTGGTATCTGTCTCAACATCCCAGGTAGAGCTTCCATTCCTGACTCTTGATTGACCGTTATACCATTCCCAATCGCCCAGGGTGTCCACTTCGATACGAACTAAAGGGTCGATTGAAAGTACCACAGCATCCTCGCCTTCTTCCTGCATAGCGAGTTTAAACCAGGTACCTGAAAAATCCGCCGGCGGAATACCAGAATCATCCGGTCCGCTGGGACCATTACCATTATCACCATCTTCATCTTTTTTTGCACAACTAAACAATACTAATCCCATTGCCATAATCAATATCAGCATCAGGTTCAATAACCGGAATCCCCTCGTAGCCATCATCTTTTCCTCCTTATGGGATGAATCAAATCTGTTATCCTGCTCCAATCTTACAATTTCGTAATTTTTTTGTGTATCATCAAGGTCTAATGGAGCCAATTTAACAATCTTTTCCCGTAAAGTACAGTGACAAAAATTACCTTTTGGGTGTATATATTTCGATTTCGGATAGAAATTCCGCTCAAAGTCACAAAGTTACTAAAGATGATTTTTCATCAGGAATTAATTTATTAGCAACTTATTGGCTGAGGTCATTCTCGAGCTTGACCCGGGAATCCATCTCTGTGGTAAAAAAAACCGCAAAGTACTCAGAGAATTTACTAAGGACACGAAGATAGTCTTTGTGACCTTTGCGGTTTCTTTGTGTTCTTTGTGGTCAAAAGTCTATGGAGAAACGTTAACGTAAAGAGTTGATGAAGCAAGATTCGAGGCATTTAACCACATAGCGATATATTATAAAATCCATCTCCCATAGCGAGAATCTACAAAAATTATATATTATATTCTTTTATATTAATTATATCATTCATTACAAAGGATAGAACAATGCCGACATCAAAAGAAGATCTCAAACATTTGACTTTATTGGGCAGTAAAGTTAAAAGTACAGATAAGATTGAGGTTTTTCCGAATCATGCCCCGGGAAAAATGGAAGTTACTATACACTGTAATGAGTTTACTTGCCGGTGTCCGATGACAGGTCAGCCGGATTTTGCGACAATTGATATCACATATACACCAGGTAAGTGGCTTGCAGAATCTAAATCTGTCAAGTTATTCCTGGAACGATACCGGGAAGAAGGTGTTTTTCATGAGCATTTCGCAGTGGAATTGGGCGAAGCTTTTGTGAGCTTTGTGAAGCCGATACAATTGGAAGTAGTTGTACATTTTAACGTTCGTGGAGGAATTGCTGTTGATGCTGCGTATCATTATGAAAAAAATAGCAGTGCGCAGGGATAATTAAGATAAACAGACAAGGAATCCCTCCAGGTTTTGCAATGCAAAAACTTTGCTGTTATACGTAAGAAAAATCGATCTACTCAATTTTAAAATATATTCAATAATAAAAGAATTATAGACGTCATTTCCCTTTGCACAGAGTTAAAATATCCTTACATTATTACGTCTATTAATAATCAGATAACAGAGATAAGAATGAAAACGTTTACAACCATGATTATGGCTGGGGGGCGGGGTGAACGGCTTTTTCCTCTCACCCGTTCTCATGCAAAGCCGGCTATCCGTTTCGGCGGTATATATTACATCATTGATTTTACACTCTCCAACTGTGTCCGTTCCGGAGTAAAACGGATATTTATGCTTACTCAATTCGCTTCTTCTTCACTCGAACGTCATATCCGGCGTGGATGGGCTGGTCTGTTCCGCTCCGAATTCGGTGAGTACATCGAAACCAGGCCTCCACAGAACTATACCGGGCAGGAATGGTACACCGGGACTGCAGATTGTATTTTTAAAAATATTGACCTCATCGAGGAAGAACATTCCGATGGTGTCCTGATACTGTCCGGCGATCATATTTATAAGATGGATTACCGTAAATTGTTGTGGTTCCATCATGATAACAATGCCGATCTTACTGTTACTTGTATTGAAGTCCCGTTAGAAAATGTAAATAACTTCGGCGTTGTTACAGTCGATAAGAATTCGAAGATCAAATCTTTTGACGAGAAACCGGATAATCCTAAACCAATTCCAGGCAATGAAACCCATGCTTACTGCAATATGGGTGTATATTATTTCCAAAAAGATTTCCTTGTTGACATTTTAAAAAAGGACTCGGCAGATAAGAACAGCTCACATGATTTTGGGAAGGATATCATCCCGAAGCTGATCACGTCAGGCAAAAAAATCTTTGCTTATGAATTCCTGGATGAGAATAAAAAAGGTAATCCCTACTGGCGTGATATCGGGACCCTCGATGCCTATTATGAAGCGAACATGGACCTGATTGATATCGATCCGGTGTTTAACCTTTACGATAATCGCTGGCCCATTCGCTGTTTCAATCCTCAACTTCCTCCCGCAAAAACAGTATTTAACTGGCAAGGTGAGAACAGGGTGGGTTTGGCAACTGATTCATTGATCTCACCGGGGGTGATTATCTCCGGTGGAAGAGTTGAACGCTCAATACTATCGCCTGAAGTACATGTTCGTTCCTATACAACTATTTCGAATTCGATTTTATTTGACAGGGTGGAGGTTGGGCAGGATTGTTGCATCAAAAACGCTATCATCGATAGAAACGTCAAATTACCGCCAGGCACCAAAATAGGATTAAACCTCGAAGAAGACAGGCAGAAATATACTGTGACCGAGAAGGGAGTTTGCGTTGTCACCTCTTAGGGCTCGTCTCTGAATGAAAGAATTACTACATCCCGTCATATGGTGTGAAACCTCAAATTAAGTTTTTATTAGAAAGTATGATCATCCCGTTAATTTTATCGTTGACCTCCTGTTTCGAGTCATTTAGTCTGAACCTCTTGATATCATAAACTTATGAATTTACCTTCAGCGCACCATTGGCATTCTTAAACAGGAATGCCTTGTTTCATAACAGCTAAAAAGAGCGATTTTGATATACGGCAGATTTGACTAAGTACTGTGTCTCCATGAGGCATGGAACATGTCGGCATCAATTGCGTTAGAAAACTAAAAAGAATCATATAACAAATAGTGTAATACGGGAAAAGACTATGATTCAAATCAAAAATTTGAGTAAGCATTACGGTAAATTCCCTGCTGTCGATGATATCTCTTTCGATGTAGCTGACGGCGAGATCTTGGGTTTTCTTGGACCCAATGGAGCCGGTAAGACCACAACGATGAAGGTAATCACCGGATATTACCCTCCTACTGCAGGAAAAATTACTGTTGAGGGAATCGACGTTGAGGAAGACAGCCTGGCAACCCGCCAACTTATTGGCTACCTGCCTGAATCCAATCCGCTTTACCATGACCTGACGGTTTACGAGTACCTCGATCTTATCGCTGAACTCCGCCAGATACCAAAGGAAAAACGGAAAGAACGTATCGGGCAAATGACTGAGATCACTTCTATTACCGACCGCCTGGGGCAGGTAATAGGTCAGTTATCCAAAGGTTATCGTCAACGTGTAGGAATTGCACAGGCGATGCTTCACGATCCTAAAATCCTGATTCTGGACGAACCGACTATCGGGCTTGATCCAAACCAGATTGTAGAGATTCGTTCGATGATTAAGGACATCGGGCAACACAAAACAGTCATCCTTTCGACGCATATTCTGCCTGAAGTTCAGGCAACTTGTGATCGTGTCGTTGTGATCCACGAAGGTAAGCTGAAGGCAGACAGTACGATGGAGGAACTTCAGAGGCGTTTCTCCGGTCAGCCGGTTATCGATCTGGAAATCCATGGCGAAGGCGCTGAAGATTCTGAACCGTTTTCAAGGATACACGGTATCGAGAGCGTCGAACGTTTGAACGATCCTGAACCGAACGTTGTACTTCTTAAACTGGTAGTTACGGCGGACACCGATCCTCGAGCCGATATTTTCAGGCTCTGCGTAGAGAAGAATCTGACTCTACTGGGTATGACAAGAGAGATCAGAAGTCTTGAAAACATATTCCAGCAACTGACAAAATTAGATGCTGCTGAAACTGAATTAGAGGAGGCTGCGGCATGAATTGGAACGTAGTTTCTGCAATATTCAAGAAAGAGATGAAGAGCTTTTTCGGCAGTCCGATGGCTTATATCGTACTTTCGGTATTTCTCATCATTACCGGATGGTTTTTCACTCTGAACTTGTTCAAGGAAAATCTGGCACATCTTCGCAGTATATTTGATATCCTGCCGTTTTTGCTTGTCATCTATGCACCGGCAATCAGTATGCGCCTCATTGCGGAAGAACGCAAGAGCGGAACGATGGAACTGCTTGTCACTATGCCGGTACGCGATTTCGATCTGATTTTCGGCAAATTCCTGGCAGCATTTGTTCTATATGCAGTCGGGCTGGCATTTACATTGATATATGCTCTGACAGTAATAATACTTGGTAATGCTGAACTCGGACCGATGTTTGCCGGGTATGTTGGACTGCTATTATGCGGTGGAGTATATATCGCATTCGGAGTATTGGGCAGCGCACTGACCGAGAATCAAATAGTTGCTTTTATATTGAGCTTTCTACTCAGTGGAATATTTGCCATACTGATATTTTCCGCAATGATTATTCCGGCGCCGTTTGCTGATATCGTTCAGTATCTGAGCACTACTTATCATTTCCAGAATATTGCCCGTGGAGTGATTGACAGCAGGGATGTTATTTATTTCCTGAGTTTAATGTTTCTGTCCCTGTTGCTTTCGTCAAGGGCGATAGCACAGCGCAAGTTCCTGTGAGGTTGATGCTATGAAAAGAAAAGATATAAATTTAACTGCAAGCATTTTGCTGATTGTCATTGTACTGATCCTTGTCAATATGATCGCTAATACTAAGTTCTTTCGTATTGATTTGACGGCAGGAAAAGTATTCACGCTATCCAAAGCCTCGAAATCAGTAGTGAGCAATCTTGAAGATCCTGTGACGGTCAAGGTATTTGCCAGCAAAAATCTTTCACCGCAGCTTAATGATGTGAAGCGGTTCCTCAATGATTTACTTTCCGGATACGATGCGTATGGCAAAGGTAATTTCCATTACGAATTTATTGATCCGGGAACAGATGAGGAATTGGAGAAAGAAGCCCAGGATTACAAAATTCCGCCCTTCCAGGAGAATGTCTGGAACAAAGACCAGCTTGAGCTGAAAAGAGTTTACCTCGGTGCGGTTTTCCTGTATGGAGCCGATCAGGAAGTGATGCAGACAATTCAAAGTACTGCGGGTCTTGAGTACAATATCACTTCGATCATCAAACGAATTACCGCGCAACAGGATATGAAGATTGGTTATTTAACCGGTCACGGTGAATCTTCTCCATTTGAGGACATGAAACAGGCTAACAGCATCCTTGAATCCAATTATAAAATCACTACCATTGATCTGTCAATGGAGGATGAGATTCCGCCGGATGTCAATACACTTTTAATCATTACTCCTCAAACGGAAATCCCTGATGCTGATAAGCTGAAAATAGACCAGTATCTTATGAAGGGTGGAACGATAGGCTGGTTTTATAATAAGGTTCATGCTGACCTGCAAAATGGTCAGGCAAATCAGCTGCCCTTGAAAATCGATGCCTGGACCCAGGGATATGGTTTTCGCGTAAATGATGATATCGTTGCTGATATGAAGAGCGGTATGATCAATATCCAGGAACGTCGCGGTTTCTTCACTATACAGAATACGGTTAATTACTACTTTTTCCCGGTTCTGAACGCATTTAACAAAAATCACGAAATCACCCAGAATATCGAAGTGATTGCAACTTTTTTCCCTTCATCTATTGATACGACTTCACCGGGTCATGGTGTTACTATTACCCCGTTGATGTTCAGCAGCGATAAAGCGTTAGTTGAGACAGGGCAGTACAATATCAACGCAATGCGTAAATTCGTGCCGGCAGAATTCGATCGTGCCGGGATACCGCTGGCAGCAGCACTTGAGGGATCATTTACCAGTTACTTCGCCAGCAGGGAAATACCTGTTGATGAAGATGGTGAGCCGATGATGGCGAAGGATAATGTTATCCAGCAGTCACCTGACTCAACTCGTATGCTGGTTGTGGGCGAAGGTAATTTCCTCAAAGACCAGTTCCTGACAAATCCTGCAAACATTTTTCTCCTTTTAAATGCAGTGGACTGGCTGGTTGGAGATACGGAACTCATCAATTTACGTACACGTGAAGTAGTAATGCGTCCCTTGAAAGATCTTTCAACAGGACAGAAACAGGTTTGGAAGTATTTCAACTGGTTCCTCCCGCCGATACTGGTGATAGTCTTAGGGATAGTTTATTGGCAGATTCGCCGTAATACACGCAAACAGGGGTTGGGAGCATGAAAAATAAGAATCTGATATACCTGGGAGCAGCAGTCGTAGTATTATTCGGTTTATACTGTTTATTGCAGATCGGAAACGTCCCCAAAGCTGAGATCATGATGCTTGTGGAAACCGATACATCAATGGTAACTGAAGTATCAATATATAAGGACGGCGCTACGACAACTCTTACGAGAGGTGAAAAGGGCTGGAACATTACTAATCCCTATGAATATCCAGCTAATAATAGTTTTATCAAAACATTGCTCAAAAAACTGGATGATTTACGTATAGAATCAACAGTTACCACCAATGCGAAACGTTGGGCGGAATTCGAACTCGATGACGGTAAAGCCACCAAGGTGACTATCGTCCAGGGCGATGTGCAATCGGACTTCTATATTGGTAAATCAGCATCGGGATATAAGCAGACCTACGCACGTCTCGAAGGCAAGGATGAGGTATTATTGATTCGCGGCACTTATGGTGTGGCTGTTAATCGAAAACCGGAATCCTGGCGTGAAAAGAAGGTTGCTGACTTTGCTGAGGAAGAAGTCATAAAAGTGACTACACATCTCCTCGAAATGGTAAAAGATGGCGAAGACTGGCGGGTTACGACAAAGGGTGGTGAATCATTCGTAGCGGATCAAAGTAAAGCCGGTCGTGTTCCACGCAGCCTGAAAAATCTCAGGACTTCGGATTTTCCTGAACCTGCGGATTACGAAGGTGTGAACTGGGATAAGCCATACAGGGAAGTCACGGTTGGATTGTCAACCGGTGATACCCGCAGTATCCGCTTCTATGAAGATCCCAATGAAGAAAACCGCTATTTCATGCGGTATCATAATACAGAACACGTATTCCGGGTCTATAAAGGTGTCATAGGACAAATATTCAAAGAAGCAGATGATCTGAAAGCCAAGCCCAAGGAAGAAGAAAATATTCAATAGCTGATATTGAGCTAATTTTTTTTAAGCCCGTTGATAACCATCATCGGGTTTTTTTTACAACTTCTCTTTCGAATAATTCTGCGACTCGCAAGAGAAGCGAAGAGACAGAGGAATCCACAACAAATAAAGTAGTTGCGTGAAGCAGGATTGATACACTTCGTCTGCAAAGAAAGTGGATTTCAAATTCGAATCCGGTTATTTGAATAACAGTCTATTTTTTCACTCCTTATCAGCAAATATTATTTTAATGATGCGAATATAATCTTATCTCTCAGAGAGAGTAGGAATATTACTATTGCATTCAAGGTACGAGAAAACGTATAATGTCTAAAACGTTTACTTAGAGAGTACAAGGATGTCAGAATGGATAAACAATCAGAAATTATTATAGCGGCTCAGAAACTGTTCTCGCAGTTTGGCTTGAAAAAGGTTACTACAGATGATGTTGCAAAAGAGGCGAAAGTTTCAAAAGCAACAATTTATAAACACTACAAAAACAAACAGGAAATATTTCGTGAAGTTGTTCAGGTCGAAACAAATCAGATGTTAACTGCGATATATGATGCGATAGATCATGAGTTTTCGGTCGAAGGCAAATTGAAAGTATTTTTGATGACCAAAATTGACAAAATTCATAATTTAATCAATTTCTACCGGGTAACTCATGACACATGGGGTGAACATTGGCCCTATATCAAAGATGTACATGAAGTATTCATGCAAAAAGAAAAAGAAATATTTCGTGATATTTTACGTATGGGAAATGATGTGGGAGAATTAAACGTACATGATATAGATCTTCAATCTCACATCCTTGCAATTTCTCTGAAATCAATAGAATATCCCTGGGCGGTTGCATATCAGGAAGTCACGATAAAAGAAATTGTTGATCTGATTATAGAGACATTTCTAAATGGTGTGAGGAAGCGCTAAAAGGTGATACCAATAGTTAAGTCATTAGAGGCGTAGTCACGTATCCCGAATTCAGATCACTCATCAACTTCAAAAAGGAATCATTATGAAAATACTCATGGTCAGTCCGGATCATCCGGAGACTTTCTGGAGTTTTAAATATGCTCTTAAATTTGTATCCAAAAAGGCTACAGAACCACCCTTAGGTTTGCTTACAATCGCTGCAATGCTCCCTGGCGAATGGGAGAAGAAATTGATAGATATGAACGTTACAAAATTGAGAAACGATGATATAGAATGGGCAGATATGGTTTTTCTCAGCGGCATGTCCATCCAACGTGAGTCTGCGAGAGAAATCATAGAACGTTGTAACAAATTGGATACTGTCTTGGTGGCGGGAGGACCGTTGTTCACGGCAGAATTCATGGAGTTTGAAGGTGTTGATCATTTTGTTCTCAATGACGCTGAGGCAACACTTCCGTTATTCTTAGAAGATCTTGAAAACGAGTGCCCTGAACATATTTATACCTCATCCGAATTCCCATCATTAAAAAATACACCCGTTCCCATGTGGGAGCTTATTGATATGAAAAACTATACAACATTAGATATTCAATATTCACGCGGTTGTCCTTTCCAATGTGAATTTTGCGATATATCCACCCTTTTTGGAAGAAAAATCAGAACAAAATCGAAAGAGCAGGTTATTACAGAACTTGACAGACTTTACACTTTAGGGTGGCGTGGCGGTATTTTTATAGTTGATGATAATTTCATCGGGAATAAAAAGAAATTGAAAAGGGATATTCTTCCGGCTTTAATTAAATGGCAGGAGAGGAAAAGATATCCATTTGCATTTGGTACTGAAGCATCAATTGATTTATCGGATGATGATGAGCTGATGATCCTTATGAAAACAGCAGGTTTTAATTCTGTGTTTATTGGAATAGAAACAACGAACGAAGATTCTCTAACTGAATGTAGTAAAATTCATAACAAGAACCGTGATTTGGTTGGATGTGTAAAGAAAATGCATGATTTCGGATTATTGGTTAAAGGTGGATTTATTGTAGGTTTTGATAATGATCCTCCAACAATTTTTAATCAGTTAAGCACTTTTATTCAGGAAAGTGGCGTAGTTACTGCAATGGTTGGTTTATTGAATGCTCCTCGAGGTTCAAAGCTCTATGACCGTCTCGACGGTGAAGATCGATTGATAAAAGATTTCAGCGGAGACAACACTGATTCTTCAATTAATTTTATTCCCAGGATGAATCCGGAAAAACTGGTAAACGGATATAAACAAATAATTAACAACATATATGAACCCAAAGCTTATTACCAACGCTTGCGGCAACTCCTTGTAAACTATAATCCGGTAAAGATTAAATCGAATTTTCAGTTTAGAAATATTGGCGCATTTTTTAAATCTATTTTATTTCTTGGGATCCTTGGAAAAGAAAGATTATACTTTTGGAGACTTCTTTCATGGACTGTATTCAAGAAACCTCAGCTTTTTTCATTAGCATTGACCTATGCTATTTATGGATTTCATTTCAGAAAGATATTCAAATTGGATTAATCCTGTAAATCCGGTTCTTGAATTCGGGAAAAAGTAAATATGAAAATATTCTTCTATATCTCAAGAACATTGCACTGAAATTGATGTTTCCCTGGTTTGACTACGCTACGCTTCGAATCGATTCAAGAATTCAGGGAAACACTATATCACTTTGCGGCTTTGCGTGAGAAAATTTTGAGAATCCAAAAATTGAAAAATCACCTCAAGTATTACTGACAGAATATATTCACAATTATCAAAATATACAAAAGTTCATTGACACATCAGATTCGTAATTTTATATTATCCTGAACTAAAGTATTAATTGCCTAAAATAAAAGGCTATCAATCCAGGAAGGGGCACAAATTGAAATCTCATTTCATTCTCTACGTTTCGGATCAGAAAAAAAGCACTCGTTTTTATGAAGCAGTCCTGGAGCAGAAACCAACCTTGAACGTTCTGGGAATGACTGAGTTTGAACTAAATGATGGCAGTGTACTGGGTTTAATGCCATCTCACGGTATTAAGAAACTTCTTGGTGATAAGTTACCCGACCCATTAATTGCACAGGGTATCCCCCGATCCGAGCTTTATCTTGTGGTAAAAAATCCTGATAAATACCATTCACGTGCGCTGCGAAATGGAGCTGTTGAGCTTAGTCCCCTGGAGGTTCGTGACTGGGGAGATGAAGCGGCTTACAGCCTGGATTTAGACGGGCATGTACTTGCATTTGCTAAAGTATGCTAACATAACGCTTCCGACATCACTTTGCGCCTTTGTGCAATAATATTCGAATAACATCCTCAATTCAAAATCCAAAACTCAAAATTTAAAATTTTGCAAATTACCTCCAGCTATATAGATAACAATTATTCACAATATTCAAAATATGCAAAAGTTGATTGACACCTGGGATGCTTCATTATATATTACCAATATATAGCAAACGGAGACATCTGTTTTGCGATCTCCGTGGAAAAAGAAAAACCGCAAAGTACACGAAGAATTCACTAAGAACACCAAGAGGGACTTTGTGACCTTTGCGCGAGCTTTGTGTTCTCTGCGGTTAAAGAAAATCAATAATAAAAGGAGAAAGAAAAATGGTGACGTATGAAACAGTAAGAAAAAACCTTAAAACCGGTGACATTCTTTTGTTTTCAGGGAAAGGTGGCATAAGCCATGGAATAAAACTCTTTACATTCAGCAAATGGTCTCATGTTGGAATGGTGCTAAGATTACCTGATTCCAATGCAGTATTCCTCTGGGAATCAACGACACTATCAAATTTGAGAGATGCAGCGGACGGAAAAAAGAAAAATGGCGTACAATTAGTGCTGTTAAGGGAAAGGCTTGACACTTACGATGGAGAGGTTTCATTACGCCGCCTCAATGGTTTTAAGATTGATAATGAAAAATATATGGACCTGATGGCATTCAGGGAAGAAGTCAGGAACAGATCTTATGAAAAAAATGAAATAGAACTTATTAAGGCTGCATACGATGGTCCCTGGGGTCATAACGAAGAAGATCTATCGAGTCTCTTTTGCAGCGAGCTGGTAGCAGAGGCATATCAAAGAGTAGGCTTATTAACAGAAAGAAAGTCGTCAAACGAATTCACACCAAAGGATTTCTCAGACGAAAAGAAACTCGATTTACCAGAGGGCGTATCCCTGAGTAAAGAAGTAATCATAACATAATGAAATACTGACAATTGGATAGAGCTATGGAGATTCCGCCAACGCGTTATCTTCATAGCTCATCCTTGACGTTATGCATATAAAGTAGATATAGCCCGGAAACACTGATTCCGGGGAGGGATGTGAATGGCATTGATGTAAGGCAAGGATGAGATAAAGATATGAGTGAGAAAAAGATCAAATCCGATATCATTGATCAGTTTGCTTGTCAGCATATTTCCTCGAAACACGGTGCTTCCAGATTATTCGCGCTCAATATATAATAATATCCTCAATTCAAAATTCAGAACTTAAAAATCAAAATTTGAAAAAAGTTTATCCACAATTAATAGAACAAAAGTTTTTGACATCAAAGATCCGTTATTGTATATTACTTTGAAGTAAACGAAATATTGTGAAGTACAAGTTAGGTGAAATGAATCATTGGGAATGCAATGATATTTGATGAGGAGCTAGTCACACATATTGTTTCTATGACGTCAGTACATATATCTCAAGCCATAGATATGTATTTGCAAGCAAGAGATGAGGCTTTGTTGAAAAACCCGCCTTATATATGGATTCAGTCGAGACATAAATCGATTTCTAGCATAATACATTCATTTAGCGCTTTGGAATCCGTTGTTAGCGAAACTGGACATCAATTATTTTTCGAAGAAGATTCTTATTTATACGTCCCAAGAGAAAAGAGAAATTTTGCGCTTAGAAAAGTAGTAAGCAATTGGAAATATACATCATGCCTAGACAAATTTCATCTTATTGTCGAACAGATATCTACGAAGGCTGCACCTCTCAAATTGGCTGCCGAGTTAATGGAGCTTAACAATCTTAGAAATTGGCTTCTACATGGCTTTGTTTACAAAGCAACCCTTTTACTAGAGAAAAAAAACGAAGAAAAGGGTACTTTCACATTAGTTGATAGAGAAGATAGTGTTAAGTGGTCAAATAAATTCCCAAATACGAAATTTAGTGCATTAGACGAGCTTGATGAGTGTGATGCTAAAAAAGCACTTATTATATCGTTATCTGCGATTAAATTGATGTATGAATATAGGCAAGAGCCCTTAGTAATAATTAGTTACTATTACGGCCCACATTATCATCTTGTTGAAGATAACGATAAAAATGCAGAAACAATCCTTGAGGAATATTTCGCAAAGGCTTCTAATAAATCACAGAAATAGGACGCACCAAGTGCGACACTAGGAGCCACACTGTTAATGCTAGCTTTAGCGTACAAAAAATAAGTGATGAATCATGGAAGAAATCGGCGAAGTTTTTATAAGTTACAGCCATGATAGCGTTGAACACGTTAGACGTGTCCTTGAATTGTCAGATAAGCTTCGATCTGAGGGAATTGATTGCATATTAGACCAGTATGAAGCGTCTCCACCAGAAGGCTGGCCTCGTTGGATGGATAAGAAGATACGTGATGCAAAATTCGTTCTTATGATTTGTACTGAAATCTACTACAAAAGAGTTATGGGGGATGAAGAGGCTGGTAAAGGGCATGGTGTAAGATGGGAAGGTAATCTAATTTACCAGCATATTTACAACTCAGGCACACAAAACAATAAATTTATTCCAGTGATATTTAATCCTTCGCATCGTTCTTATATTCCTACTCCTCTGCAAGGCGTAACCAGTTACTGCGTCGATACTCAAAATGGATATGATGATCTTTATTTCAGACTTCTTAATAAACCCAAGGTAAAAAAACCTGAACTTGGAAAACTAAGACCCTTACCAGAAAAACTCGTAAAAACAAATCCAGCAGTGTATCTAACGGGGCCTATTGATGTTGATCTATGGAACAAAGCTAAATGGCAAGCCACTTTTTTCATGTGTCATCCCAATCGTCCACCTGTACTGGGTTTGGCTTTTGAAAACGAGGCAGCCGCAAGAAAAATATTTGAGGTTTGGCACGAACGTTACAGTGAAAATGATGAATACGAAGAGCTGAGAATATCAATAATTGAAGGAGAAATGCCTGGTGAGGAATCAGGTTACTCTGTGCATGTCGGGTCAGATCCAGATTCTGCTATCCAAAGACTCAAAGATGTGGGATATGAATTTGATGACGATCTATTAATGATGGTAAGTAGAATTAATAGAATGACTCCACCAGTAGGATCAAAAAACCTAGAAATGTTTAAACAAAATTACAGGGTGTTAAAAACCTATTTCCTTGCTCCTGGTGTAATTAGTAAAGACAAGAGCCAACTTAAACCAATTATTGATCTTGGTATTTATAAAGGGAAAATCCATTTTCGCAATGTTATGGATATTGGAGATAATGATATTGATTCAGTTGTTTTGAACAAAAGAGGAGTAAAGAGGTAACAATTTGCTGACCGGCGCGTGGCCATGTTTGCATAGTGTGTACACACCGGAGACATAGGTATAAAACCTGAAAAGAATCAAATACATCATCATGTATCCGGATGGTCGTCAGTCTTTTTTCTCCCGGCTGCACTCGCTGAGCAAGGGTGGGTACAATTTATACCACTCCTTGGATTGAAATTAGTCACGTATCCCGGATTCGATAATTCTTAAAATATCAATAAGTATAGAGTTCAACCTTCAGGTTGTTTTTTGATTATACGCTTAGGCTTGAATTTGAAACTACACACACTGAAGTGTGAACTCTGAACGATAAGTGTTGTGAAGAATCTTGCCTATTTTAAACTCGCTTGATACAGGGGATTGCTTCGTCGCTTCGCTTCCTCGCAATGACGGTGGTGGTTGGTTTCATTGGGATAAGGGAAAGTCAAATTATAGATTTGTTTTTACTTTATCTGCCAATCGGATGATGCAATCTACATATTCATCGCTGTGGTTATAATGCCAGACTGCTTTTCTTCGTTTTTGTGCATTATCAATTCTGTAACCGTGGATTTTCAGGTAATTGGCAATTGATGCTATGGCGTCGTCAAGAATGTAAAGATCGATTTTTTCGTCACCGTTGCCATCTACTGCATACGCATCCATCGACGAGGGTAGGAATTGAGGCAGCCCGAAAGCGCCCGCCCAGGAGCCTTTCACATCCAGGGGATCAATTTTGCCATCTTCAGCCATTTTCATAAGTACTTTTAATTCTTTATATGCCCATCTTGCTTTGCTTGAGGCACGTTTTTTTGCTTTTTTTCGTAATGCCGGTTCTTCGCCGGGGCTTGAATCCTTCAGTACATGATCCCAGAATAGCGGAGCGATCTCCCCGATATTTTCACTGTCAAGCAACGAAAGAGAGGCGAACACATTCATAATTGGATATTTACCTTTATATTCGCCAAGGCTGCTCTCCACGCGTAAGATTGCGACCACTATCTCAGCCTCTACTCTGCTCCCGGACAGGACACGATCAAAAATCACGCGATGTTTTTTTAAATAGTTTGTCGTGAGATCTACAGATTTCTGAGCGACAAATCCCTCGTAAGCGGCTTTTGCGTCGGGCTGACGGACATTGACTCTCAAAACTCCCGGCATCAAGGCGAATCCTGGATCATCGAAAAACTTGCTTACAGTACCCGGTGATATCTCGTCTGCAATAAGTCGTTCACGCAGCGCGGAAAACAGGTGTGATTGTTCCTGGATTGATTGAGCATAAGCAATATTAACCCCGGCGCTGATTAGTATCAAAGCAAT
The DNA here is from genome assembly GCA_030765455.1 of Candidatus Electryonea clarkiae. Lineage (GTDB taxonomy): Bacteria > Electryoneota > Electryoneia > Electryoneales > Electryoneaceae > Electryonea > Electryonea clarkiae. The sequence goes on from JAVCCM010000050.1 coordinate 51,200, forward strand.
AAGAGTAAGCTGAAAATGGCTGAAATGACGTGACATATTTTTGATTCTCATTATTGATTTTCCTGAAGATTAAAAGATGTTTCACGCAAAGGCGCAAAGCCGCAAAGATTTAAGAACGCAAAGACTTGAAGTTTCACGCAAAGTCGCAAAGTCGCAAAGAATTAGAACCTCAAAGCTTAAAGTTTCACGCAAAGGCGCAAAAATGAAAAGATAAAAAACACAACAAGAAGTAAATTATTAAGTTGTGCTATTATCTTTGGGATCTATACCGGTCTGCTCTTTGTTTGACTCTGCCCTGTAGTACATTTCTATAAGGAACATGATCGCTCTCATCACAACCTGGAAAGCGCGTCTGCCGGTATATACCTGGACAGTAGGACGTTTTACCACGCCGTGTACTATTTTGTTCCTGTAGTCCGTCAAATCACGCAGCTTTTCACTGAATGATACGGGCCAGTCACCGACCCTGTCCGATATCATTTTGAGTTTAGCTTTTTTCTCGTTCATTCCGGGACGTCTGCCCATTTTTCTTATCTGGTCATAATCGATACCAAAACGGAGCAGGAAATCATCATAATAAAAATCAAGGGCAATTAGCAGCATTACGACAGCGGCAACATCCTCTCCCTTGCGTACCAGGTCTGCTGAATTCTGCAGGTAATTCAGCCATAACGGTTTATCCCATACACCCATCTCTCCAATAGCTATCCACATGACTTTTTCTGTTTGAACCAGTGCGTTTGAGTCCATTTGATGAGAGAATAGAATCGCATTTCCATTATTTACGGTGAGTGGGAACAACAAAAGATTCTCTCGCTGCAACTCCTTAACAGCGCCACCTCCATGTTCCAGGAAGAACACTTCAGGCGGTCGGACATATTCCACTCCGTAAGGTACAATTGTCATCTTACCCGGTTCGATGGACACTTCTCCGCCCACTGAATAACCGGGAACAAGAGGGATAGGATGTACTTCATTGATGAAAATTTCAATGAATGCTTTGTAGTTATTCAGGTATCCGTCAACGTATGCAAATTCCAGTTGACATGCCGGGCAGGTTACAGCCTCGTCAAGGTTCTCGCTGTTTTCTTCAAACTGAAATTCACAAGCAGGGCAACGTAAACTACTGATTGGGAGCGCCATAGCATGAGTTGTAGTTTCTTTAACCCGGTCTTGAATGCCGGGGGATAGTTTTGACGAATCTTTTTTACTCATTATTGTTGATTTCCTCTTCCCGGATTAGTATCGCCACTCAATTCCAGTCATCCAGATTGAGTCGATTGCAGTAACGTCATCACGATCAATCGCGAATTCAGTTTCCTCTAACCTCTTTAGACCTACTCTTGCCCAGGCTCTTAAACCATACCTGAATTTCATGGAAGAATATAATGCGGTATAGATTCCTTTGCGAGTGACTCTTCGTACCGGGAACTGTCCGGGTCCATAGGGCTCAACCAGGATCAGCGAAGCGCCGGAACCATATTGACTGATTAAAGATACTGATCCGGCTATCGTTATTCCTCTGCCGGAAACTTCACGGAAATGAACTGATAGAAGACTGCCTTTACCTCCTCCATCCCATGATATTTCAGATCGGAATCCTAACCGGGTCGAGTAGTAATCTCTTGTGATATTCATTCGGACTCCCCGCCGTTGGAATTCAGATGATCCTTCATCATCCTGACGGAAATGAAGCCGGATATCAAGGTTTATTTGATCCGATATCGGTCCGCGACCATATAATCTTGTTCCGCTTGTGTATGTAGATGAAGAATAATTCTCCCCCGGTTCCTGGATTTCTTCAGCCCACCATCCGCCGATTTTCCAACGATCAACAGCTCTTTCGATCCCGGTATAAACACCGGCTTTACCGGAAGGATCTGTGCCGAAAGGAAGAAATGGTCTGGCATGTAATGTATGGTATGATTGAGTCGCACGGTAACCGTATGTAACGTATTGCCAGCTCTGTCTTCTGACAGAACCAAGTATCGCGCCGCCCCATCCGCCATTTTCCTGGTTGACAATTTCAAAGCGTGAATTCAGGTTATTCATAGAATGATAATTCAGGTCAACACCAACGGCTCCGGATTGATCACTATTCAAACGGAATCGTGATGGTTGATTTTCCGCATTGAAATCCTTATCCCAGCTACTCTTCCATAAAGTAGTTCCCAGCAGAAGATTTTCCCTGATACTATAGGATATTCTTCCTCCAAGATGTTTTTCATTTATTCTTTCGATTTTGTTTATTCTCGATTCGGTATGATTGCCCTGCTCAGAATAGATTACCAGGTTGCCATCTTCAATTCTGCTGTCATAGTCTGATATTCCTCCCCAGACACTGGATGTTAATTTTCCATATCTTATGTTTCCCGCTGCACCACGGAAGCCATTTCCTTCCTCAGTACTTAAATTAGGTCGTATATTATCCTTTACAAATCGTCCCGGAGATGCAGCATAGTACCCGGCAGGAAAGGAAGGAACCGAACGAATTGTCCAGCCTAATGCTGAGTTGACGATAAAATCACCTCCAATAATAACCGAATTCTCAGATTCATTTGATATAAAGATCCTCCTCAGATCATCGAACTCATGTTCATTGACATCCCGGTTAAGCAGGCATCCCGTTTCCCACCTGTTCCATTTACCCCGCAGACGAAATATTGTGCCGGGGAAATGACTGAAAGGATCGCTTACACGTATTCTGCCGGAATATTTACCTTGAGGTGGTGCAAATTGTCTAAATCGGCGAGTTGTTCTTATCTGAGTAGTGTCTTGTATTCCGGGAAAAAGATCCCCTGATATTGTTTCAGTTGATTTCTGATGTATCTGCGATTCGATAAAATCCAGCCACCCCTCGCCAGCTTCAATTTCAGCTTCCTCGAGGATAACCAATAAACTGTCGGGAATAATTTCTGCTGATGGATAAGCAAAAACCGGAAGCAGAAATAGAAATGCGATAAGTTTAATCCGATGATTCATTTTTCTTGTTCAGCCATGTGTATCCAAAGGCTTTAGACCATCCTAACAAAGGATGATTGTCATAAGCGGCATAGGCGGTAGAGGATGACACCTTCAGGCTTATTCCGAGATGAATCCGATCTGCAGCTTGATCATAGCCGGCTAATAAAACAAGCGGACTCATAGCCTGGATTTCTATTCCTCCGCGAAAACCGGGCGGCAAGTACTGTTGTCCTTCATACTCCACATACAACCTGGTTTTTTCTGTTATTTGAAATCCAACTACAGCTCTTAAGCAGGGGAGAGGGGTGTCGCCGAATTTCTTGAAATCGGAAGAAACAATGTCCTCCAATACTAATCCACTATCAAAATATTTGAATCGAGCTACGGTTCCCCAACTTCCGAGAATTACATTGTCACTGCCGTATTTTGCTATTTCAACCTGTCCATATTTGATCCTGATCCTGATCCCAGTTGCCAGGGATGTAAGAACTCTATATGATGACGATACCCCGATATTCCTTTCCGAATAAGGTGTTTTTCCGAATCCGGATGCTGAAATATCGAAAGCCCAACGATTATACGGAACAAAGGCGCTTAAATAGAAATTATCCAGTGCCGGTAGATCCCACTGGCGCAGGAAAAAAGAGCTGAAACCCCAACCGGTCTGCCATGATGCGGCTGCAGGATTGGAAATACGTGACATGATATCTTCTGGCTCACAAACCGGAGTTACAGCCATTCCCATCCCACGAACCCCTGCAGGGCGCAGATCAAAAGCGGCGAAACACATTTCAGGGATAAGGATAATTAACAATCCAAATAATAGGTAGAACGGAATAATACATCTGACACAGGTTTGCACATGCTTCTCATATTCTTTTGCGTGGTTCCGGTATGTATTATTTCTCATCTATATTCCGTTATTGCGATCAGTCAACTGACCTGAAAGCAATTTCCTGATAATCAGATCAATTCCATAACAAAACATAGAAACTGCCATTCCTATGTAAATCGGTTCTATTCCCAACCAGTATCCGTCAGATTTAGTTAAATAGGACCCGGCTATCCAGACGAGTACAATTACTGCCGATAAAATCATCGTAGTCAATGCACCAACAGGCGACATCTTTGATCTCTCCCAGAAGCTGCTCACTATGGGAATAATCAATGCCGGGGCACTGATAGAGCCAAGCAATTTCCATATTTCAATGACGCTTCCCTTCCATGCAGCAAGTAAAATACCCGCTGCTGATATAAATACCAGGGAAATTCGCACAAGGCGATTTATGCTTTCATCATCAATTTTCCTTCGATACCTGCCAACGATATCACGTCCAAAAGTCACCGCAGCTAAAAAACTGTAACTATCCACAGTTGACATTACCGTGGCGAGCATTCCCGCCACGAACAAACCCAGCAAACCCACAGGAAGTATCAGCACAGCCAGGGAGGGGAATGATGCCACAGGATTGGTTAAATCCGGCAACAAAACACGTGAGTAAAGGGCTGCCATTGTGGTCATCAGGTCAAAAATCAACCAAGCCACGATACTGAACAATGTCCCCCATCTTGCCACTTTTGCTGATTTTGCCGCGTAACACCTTTGATGAAAAGTCGGTTCGATATAGGTCTGGGCTGCTACTATATACCAGAGAATTATATAGGCGGTCGTGTGTCCTCCATGCCATGTCAGATGACTTGGAGGCAGACGCGCCGGTAGTTCAAAAGGAGATAACGTACTAAAACAGAATAGAAGCAGGATAAAAAAACCACCAAACATTAATCCAAACTGCAATTTATCTGTCCTAACCACCGCACGGAATCCACCGCTCCATAAGTAAGTTATGGAGATCGCCGCACCAAGTATTATCGCCACTATCTCCGGAACAGGGATTATCATTCTTAGGAGTGTCCCAAGCATCAGCAGGTAAGCGGCGGGGATAGTTGTGATCAATAAAAGCGTTGCTCCAACGAGGGCAGTTTTACTGTTGTAAGCTTTTTCAAGTTGATCGGGCAGGTTGATAAATTTTGAGCGGGCTGAACGGGGAGCAATAAATATTGCAAAAACAATTGCATGTAAATAGTATGGTAATCCGAAGACAATCCAGGTACTGATACCGTATTTCCATCCAAATTCTCCGATTCCTAAAATACCGCCGTACCATGTCGTGACCAGTGTTGCAATGAAGGCGGGAATAGTGAGCTTGCGTCCGGCAAGTAGAAAATCCTCACCAGAATTATCACGACGGCGTGAACGTATCGCGATAACCCATAGAAGGATGAGATATAAACCGACAATACCTGAATCCAGCAGCCCCAATCGTGGCAATGCATTGCCATTCATGGTGTTTTGTCAGGTTCATTATGAAGAACAATAAGCAATGCGCCACTCTCTAAACTGACAACTGCCGTTTCGTCTAAAATTTCATTTGAACTAGAAATTTGTCTTCCCAGGGCAAATTCTTCATCGTCAATCGACCAATTGAAACCGGAAAGCGATACTCCGTTACAGGGGAGCAGGGGGATAATGCTGCAAATATGTCCGGATTTTTTATCAATGTTATATGATGCGGCATCAGTTATAATAAATGATTCAGCGATTTGATCAATGAATTTGAGCTTGATATGTCGGGAAAAACGCAGGGCAGCATCCCAAACCGAGAGATTATGGTCAATGCGTGATCCTGAGAACCCGATTACGTCCGCCTGCCTGAAACCTTTTGATTTGCATAAATTCAACGTTTTTTCAAAATCAGTGCTGTTTTGTTCCGCTTGATGAATGATTTCACCACCCGCAAATTGAAGCTCTTTAAGCACAACTTCAGAAACAGAGTCAAAATCTCCGGTCACTGCATGAGGCATTATCCCCTTTTCAAGTAGTTTATCGAGAGCGCCATCAACTGCAATGATGTATGAATATTTCTGAAAGAATGATCCTTCTAAAATGGATAGAGGAATGTCGCCATTGAGTACGATTAATACTGGTTCGATGATTTTTTTAGTCATAGTATGATGTCAGTAATTAAATGTCTTTCACACTAAAAAACAATTTTACAAACAATAAATGCTGCTGTCAGCCCGGCGGCATCGGCAATAAGACATGCGGCTAATGTATGCCTTGCTCTTCGAATACCTATGCTTCCCAGGTAAACCGCGAGGACGTAGAATGTCGTCTCAGTAGAGCCCATCATCACCGATGCAAGCCTGCCCACAAAAGACTCGGCGCCGTGAGTGGCAACCAGGTCGCTCATTAATCCCAACGCTCCACTGCCTGACAACGGACGTACCAATGCCATTGGAATAGCCTCGGTAGGATAACCGATGAGATTAAGAAAAGGAGATAAACCATTGGTCAGGAGGTCTAATGCGCCGGAAGCCCTGAAAACGGCAATCGCCGCCAAGATAGCAACGAGATAGGGGATGATACGGACTCCAACCTGGAAACCCTCTTTTGCGCCTTCAACGAATGCCTCATAAACCTTAACCTTGCGGAAAAATCCAACAGTAAGTATCAGGATAATTGCAAATGGAATCGCCCAGGAGCCCATCTCAGTAAGAATATTTTGAAATGTATTACTCATTGTTTTTATCCCTGCTATCGGTTGAATCATTCTGATTTTTATTTGAGGTGATCAAATCAGGGATATTATTATCTCCGTTTCCACCAGGAATTTGTGGATTTCGGCGCTGTAGAAGTCGGGCTGTAATTATTGCGACAGTTGTTGATATTACCGTCGCTACAATAGTAGGTCCAATAATTTCAGCCGGAGATGTCGAACCTGCTGAAACACGAACAGCTATCACTGTTGCAGGAATTATTGTCACTGAAGATGTATTAATTGCAAGGAAAGTAGCCATGGAATTACTGGCGCTCAATTTGTCAACGTTTATGGATTGCAGGTCCTTCATCGCTTTCAGTCCCAACGCTGTAGCAGAATTTCCAAGTCCGAGCATATTAGCTGCTATATTTGCCAGGATGCTCCCAAGCGCCGGATGATCATGGGGAATATCGGGGAAAAGCCTTCCCAGCAGGGGTCTCAGCAGCCGGGCGAGTGCGTTTACCATACCGGCTTTTTCCGCAACGCGCATCAATCCCAACCATAATGCCATCACTCCTACCAAACCGATAGCAAGTTCTACCGCTGTTTTTGCTCCGCCCAAAGCGGAAGAAGTCACCGCATCCATTTTCCCTGTAAATGCTGCGATAATAATTCCTACTGCAAATAATAAAAACCAGATTATGTTCATATTTTGATCTCGTGTGAAGTATAAAGGATTCCAGAATGAAATAATATCAAGAATTTAGACTCATGATTAAACATGTACACCAAAACTAATGTCTCACTGCCCTCTTGACAACTATTACGTTTAAAAACTGTATTATTTCTGTTCTCTGTCAAGTAACCTGAATCGAAACTATTAGCATTGTCCTCTGGCTCCAGGAGCAATAGCAGAAATAGTATCAGAAAATACTCATTTTATTTTGAAATATATGAAAATCACCCATTTATTTCTTATATTATAAATCTTTCCTGGCTATGAGACTTTTGTTAGCGATTAAATCGTTTCTCGAGCTTAAGGGATATCCATAATCCTGTTCTGCTTGATTTGAATCTTGTGATTACTTCTTAACGGAGGATATGATGAAAGTATCGAAACAACTGCCTGTTCGCCTCTTTATTTCTGCTTTAACTACCGGGTTATTATTATGGACGTTTCCTGGCCTCATTACCGCTGATTCTAATTTTGTCACTAACTTAGAAGAAAGCTCAGCAGTGGGAATAGTATTAGATGGAGTGTTAATTAATGTCCCTGGTACTATTGTGCCTGAAGGATTTGTTCAATCTTCACAAAAAAATCCATTCATTCCTGGGACTCGTTCGGAATTGGATGAGATTTTCGAGTTAGATTTTGATGATGATGATAGACCTTCATCTTTTAATCAAATTACTGCTTTACGGGATGATTATGAAGAACTGGGGATTACTTTCGAGGGTCCAGATGATGATGATGGGGGTGGGGTGCTTAACCAGGCTGGTGGATTTAGAGTAACCGGACATAGCGAACCAAATTTTCTTGCCTTCAATACTAATTCTGGATTTTCTGATGACGGTATTCCGCGAGGACCTGAGACAATTCGATTTGAAGAAGATGTAATTTCATTTCAGATTGATGCCGGGCACAGTAGTTCAGGTACTATAACGATGACCGCGTACGATGCCGCGGACAATGAACTTGACAGTGATGAGATAGTCGGTGCGGCTACACTTGCTGAGATGAGCGTTGAAGCTGATGGAATTGAGCATATAGTAATCTCCTTTACCGGCACTGTATGTGTTATGGATAATATCGTATTTGAGACTTTTGAGGGAGAACCGGACGCAATCCTGCAAGGAATTGTTACCGATTCTGAAACAGGTGAAGCAGTGGAGGGAGCTGAAGTTCTGTACCGTAACGTTCCTGACATAACTGATGTAAACGGATTTTATTCATTCGATGAATGTCATACGGGCATACGGTTAATCAGATGTGTACATGAAGATTATTCCTTTTTCTCTGAAGAAATCGAGATAGAAACAGGTGAGAATGTATTTAATATTGAGATTACTCATCTTTCTGAAGTTTCAGGTTATATCTATGATGTGGATACTGAAGATCCAATAGAGGACGTGTCTGTGACCTTCGGCGAGGAAGGAACTACTACTGATGAAGACGGCTATTGGGCGATTCCCCTCCAGGAACAGGGTGAATATGCAGTCCTGGCTATGGCTGATCATTATTATGAATTCAGGGATGATGTGGAAGTTATTGCTGGCGATAATAATTTTGAATGGGATCTGATTCCACTTGCGACCATATCCGGTACTATTACCGATTCCGAAACCGACCTGCCTGTAGAAGGTGCTGAAATATCTTATGATACACTTTATTCCGCAGTCAGCGATGAGAACGGTGAATATTTAATCATTGACGTCCGCGCCGGGGAATACCAGGTTACAATTGAGACGGAAGGTTATTTTGATTTTGAAGAAGATGCTGTTGAAGTTGAAGAACGTGAGAATATTATTGACTTCGCGATAGATATTCTTTCCGCAACATTATCCGGTGCAGTCAGGGATGAGTTAACCGAGGAACTGCTTTTCGGTGTAACGGTCACTGTGATTGACGAGGCAACCGGTGAGACCATGTACGAAGTTCTGACGGATGAAGCAGGTGAGTACACTACCGGGACGCTTCATGATGGTGAAAGTTTCCTTGTAACTGCCACCATGGCTGGCTATGCACCCTCCGATGATGAAGAGGTCCCTATCAGGTGGAACCGTGAAAATGTTCAAGACTTTGTGTTAACACCAATTTTCGCCCGTGGAATCCAGCAGCTACAACAGGAACAGGATCTTGAGACCTGGGTAACAACAACCGGGATAGTAACACAGGGCACAAATGTAACAGACATTGAACAGACAAGTATCTATATCCAGGACGACTCAGGTTGGGGTATAAATATCTGGAGCGACGATCCCTGGGATCCTGAAAATAATATCAACCGTGGAGATGGTGTCACAGTTGTCGGCTTCCTGGTCGAGGTGGACGAAATGACTCGTATCACCCAGTTCGAGATTGAGGTATCCAGCAACGATAACGCTTTGCCTGACGCGCTAATTGAATCCACAGGCGACATGAGTGAAAATAACCAGCGTGAAGGTACCTGGGGACAGATAAGCGGTCAGATTAACCGTGATCCTCCTGGAGAAGGTGATTTCTCCTTAATCGTTGATGACGGTTCCGGGCAATGCGAGGTTCGGATTGCTGAGACCACCGGTATTGATATGTCTGAATTTTCCATAAACGACTGGGGAACTTTCACAGGAGTTATCGGTCTATCCCGTCAAGGTCTCCGTATCATTCCAAACATGCAGGGTGACATAATCCGAATTCCTATCAACCCGCCAACAGACCTGACTTCCGAACAGGAAGTAAAGCCAGGTGATCCGTTGCAGCTCGAGGTTACCCTGAACTGGGCACATGAAAACCTTGATGAATGGCTTCGTTTCAAGATATACCGCGACGGCGAACATATCGGCAACACCCAACAGAACACATGGTCAGAAATTCTGGAAGATCCAATCCCCGGTGAGTTTGGATCATATACTTATGAATATGAGGTGACGGCAGTCTATGATGAAGGTGAAACCGAAGGTGCTGAAATTGAAGTGATCTGGGATATAACACTGGTTCACGAACGTCCATATTCAGGTGTTCCGA
>JAVCCM010000098.1 GCA_030765455.1 Candidatus Electryonea clarkiae
ATATTGAAGCGCTTTAATTGCCGAGAAGGAGACACCCAGTTTCTTGCTTTTTCCCATTTCCTTGTAGATTGCATCTATTAGTCCAATAATAGCAAAAGGAATAAAGATTATTTGAATCGGTATATAAAGGATGATTTTAAAAAGCTTTATAAGGAAACGTAATATTCCGGGAAGCTGTTTTTTTGTATTTTTATCTGTCATAAGATCATCCTATATATGGACTATTCCAAAGCCTTATCATGCCATGGGGCGGGTGGCCATGTTTGCTTGCAAACATGGTTTATTCTAAATAATACGGCCTCTAAGAAATGTTTCTTTCGCAATTCATTTACTCTACTCAGAAAATAAGAATGAACTATAGCTAAAAGATACTGATTTCACATTAATAATAAACCCTGTTTGCAAGCAAACATGGCCACAATACAGGGCATTTAAGGGGACAGTATATCTATTTCTTAATGTTCACGTTTGATTGATTATATAAAGCCATGTCGAGAATAGCACGAATTGTTCTCCATTATGTACCGTATCAAATAATTGAGTACGGCAATCGCCGGATGCAGTTGGTTTTTGGTAATGATGATTGACAACTTTATCTTGATCTTGTGAAGGAATGGTGCAGGAAACATAGTGTTTGAAATCATACTCCGTTAGCCGCCCAATCCATTTGCAATTTGCGTTGGTTTACCGCGCAATCCCGGAGGTATAGATTAATCAGGGTTTGATAGGGGATACCAGTTTCCTCTGCCATGGATTTGAAATAGCTAACACTGTCACGATCCAGGCGCATTGTAATTGGCTGTTTCAAGTATTTGGTGTAGGGATTTTTACGTCCCTTCATTTTTGAAAAATCGTAATTGTCTCTCATCTTCTTAATCTCCAAAAATCCTGTTCTTCAGATTTATTCGCTCTTCGTGCTGAGATAATCCTGACAACAGTTTCATCTTCACGGAAACAATGGCATACAATGACAACGCGTAATTTGAAACTTAATCCTATTATAATGAACCTGTCTTCATCATCTGAATGATCAGGATCGAAAAATTGCATAGCATTTTCATCGTAAAAGACAGAGCGAGCCTCATTAAAGGAAATCCCGTGCTTTTTGACGTTTTGTTTTTCTTTCCTTTCGTCCCATTCAAATTGGAGATGATTCATATGTACAATGTATGTATGGATGTTGGGTGTGTCAAGGTGAGAATTAGATTTTTAAATGAATGGATTACAGAATCCGCAAACGTAGTGATTTATTCTTTTATTAAGAAAATATCAGCGAAATATTTTCTTAGTCGAGTCCGTTAAGTAAAATCTTTTCTTTATTTGATTTTCTTCAAGCCTGCTGTATTCTCTATTTAATCTCAACTAAAGACGCTCCCTGATCGGGGTATTGTCTTTCTGCGCAGGCTATATTTGTCGTTTTTCCGTCGTGTAATGCTATATTATTGATCATGCTTCAGAATACCTAAAAACCCTCGTATATGATCCATGTATTTGTTTCAGATTTCATTATAATCATCTACCTCTCTAATTAGAGAAATTTGAATTGATTACATGGCAACACTTGATATTTAATAATATTAACTATATATTATTACTATCGCATTAATATTAACTTTTACATTGTGAAGTAGATAATTCTTTTTCATGATTTAATACCGTAGTAAAGTTATTCTTTCCAACAATTTGGTATCACTTGATTTGAGGAGGACAGAAAATGCTTAGTATTAGACGATTTGCTCTATGGTTCCCAATTTTATTCATTCCCTTTTTACTCACCTCATTCTCTTTCGCACAGATCGGATTTACTGAACATACTGCCGTAGAAGATTTTGACGGTGCAGATTATGTTTATGCTGCCGATTTAGATGGTGATCACGACATTGACCTGCTCGGCGCATCTCTCAGCGAAGGCGAATTCGTTTGGTGGGAAAATGATGGAACACTTGAATTTGAAGAACATCTGATTAGCGATGATTTCAATTATGCCAGGATTATACGCGCAGCCGACCTTGATAGTGACGGAGATTTAGATGTTATAGTGGTTGGAACTACACCTCAGGCTGGCGAGAAAGTTTCCTGGTGGGAGAATGATGGTTATCAATCTTTTACTGAACATGATATCGCTGGTAATCTGCGTGGTGTCTATTCACTTGATATTGAAGATGTAGATATTGATGGAGATCTGGATGTTTTCAGCGCCGGCTCCAACTCCGGAAATGTGTACTGGTGGGAAAATGATGGAGAAGCAGAGCCTGAGTTTACTGAACATGTTATTGCTGATAATTTCATTTGTACACGTTCTATATGTACTGAGGATATGAACAATGATGGGTATATGGATATTATCACCGCAAGTCTAAATGGATATATTTCGGTTTGGGAAAATGACGATGAACAAGGTTTTTCTGAAAACAGGATTATTCAAAATTATGGCAGTATGCACTCAATGTCTATTACTGATATCAATGGGGATGGGCTACTTGATGTAATAACTACCTCCGGTGGAGCAAATAGTGTCAAATGGTTTGAACAAAATGATGATGGTGAATTTATCACGCATAATGTCTCAGAGCTTATTAATGCTTTTGAAAAAACTGTACTGACTGCAGATATTGATATGGATGATGACCAGGACTTGATCGTGTCCGGAACAGGATATGGTAGAATTCTCTGGTTTGAAAATGATGGTGAAGGTGAATTCGAAGAGCATGATGTCACTGATGATATTGGCGATGCACAGACAATTTTCTGCTGTGATGTGGACAGGAACTACGATATTGATATCCTCGGTGTAACAGGAACGCAAAACTCCGGTGACATATACTGGTATGAAAATTCTTTTAATCCTGACCCTGACGCAAGTCTTACGGGAACTATCACAGACCTTGAAACTGGAGAAACTATTGAAAATGCGGTTGTCACGATTGAAGTATATGGTGATAGCGCTTCTGACGAAGGTGAATATGAGATAGAGGAATTGTATTCTTTGATGTACTGCTTAGTAGTTCAGGCGGAAGGATTTGAGACCTATATAGAAAATGATTTAGAGATATCGCAAGGCGCAAATATTTTCAATGTTGAAATGCGTTATCCCGCCTCATTTGAAAAAAGCGTTGATGAAATAATCCTGTTATCTGAACCGGCGGATTCAGATACGGTAGAATTTTCATTCACAAACAATGGCGGTGTTCCGCTCGAATGGGATATAGAATGGGCATGCCCATGGCTCTCAGTCAATCAAGGATTTGGCTCAATTGGAATTGGAGAAGAATCAACAATTCTGATTATTGGTGACGCCGCGGAATTAGGCGAGGATCTTTATATTGATACCTTGATTTTGAATACTAATGATCCTGAAAACGCCTCGATACAAATCCCTGTTTACTTCGCTGTAGGTAATGTGCCACCGTTTGATTTCTCACCCGTTTCGCCTGATAGCGGCGCAGTTGTTGAAGCTCTGGAGGTTGAGCTAACCTGGGAATTTGCATTTGATCCAAACATTGAGGATGAAATTATTTATTCGGTTTTGATCGCATCTGCAGCCAATATTATTCCAATAGCAAATCCTCATGTGGAAGGTCTGAGAGGAAATTCATATATCTATACTGCCGACAGGAATCGTGAATATTTCTGGAGTGTGATTGCCTATGATTCTGATGGAAATGAAACAAGGTCTAGTAAAATATTCAGTTTTACGATAAACTATAACGATGTCATTGATAATAATGCAGGACTTAAGCCTTCAATATATTCTATCTCGAAGATATATCCCAATCCTTTCAACCCGAATATAGTGGTGGAAGTTGGTCTTCCTGAAAAATCCAACCTCAAACTTTCAGTCTTCAATATTAATGGAAGAGAAGTAGCGAAACTGACTGATGCAGTGTTTGATGCCGGGTACCATTCATTTTCATTCGTGGCAGACAACAATTTTGCAAGTGGGGTATATTTCATTCAAGCTGTGTCGCCAAAGAAGATGTTTGAAATAAGAAAGGTTTTATTAGTTAGATAAGCTGCGTCTGTACGTTACTATTCGCAATTCGTAATATTTAAAAACCCGACTCACTTTTATCCAGGGTGAGTCGGGTTTTTTATTTGAAACATTTGATTTTCGAAATGATACTAAATGAAGACTCCAATAATGATCAGCGCCAGTAATGCCAACCCAATACCAAGCGCAGTGAAACCTAAGGCATATAGAATTACTCTTATACCGGTACTCAATGTCGGTACCTGCATGTCTTTCAATTTTCCCTGTTCCTGAAGCTGCTCGTGCCAGAGTGGACGTTCTTCCATCAGTTGCTGCGGTCGCATCCTGCCGGTGAAGATGACCTCATCAAATGGGAAGGCTTCCGGTCTGAAGTGGACATTGAAGAAGTGAACTGTGAAAATGAATCCGGTTGCCAGCAACGCCTCCTCTGAATGGATTATATGAGCCGCATTTATCGCCCAACCGGGCAGAATCCGGGTGAATATCTCCGGGAACCACAGTGTCAGTCCTGACATACCAATCATTGCGACACCCCAGAAGACAGCGAAGTAATCGAATTTTTCCCAGTAAGTCCATCGTCCAAAACGAGGTCTTTCTGCTAATCCAATAAAGTAAGCTATGTGCTGCACAAATTCCTTTGCATCTCGTGGTTGCGGCACGATGCTGTCATGACCCCAAAGCAGGTTTCCGACAGTCTTTTTTCCACTCAGAACTTTCAAAGTGAAATGACCAAGGTGAAGAATGAAATAAGCAAAAGTCATAGCCGCACCGATACGGTGCAGTATCGCCATCGTGTGAAGACCTAAAAGATTGGAACTAATCCAACGCGCGGCTTCAGTATGATGATATTTCAGCGGAAGCCCTGTCATAGCCAGGAGAAGGAAACTTGAGATCACAATTCCGTGAAGAATTCGCGGGAAAAGTTCGAATCGCCTGTAGCTGATCTTGGCAACCTTGTACCTTTTCTTGTGCCCAGGACCATGTTTAATATGATTAAACGTATCGCGTCCAAACCAGAGCAAAGTATGTACGCCGAAAACAGAAAGTGTTATTGTGAGCAGCCAGATCATGGCAGTGTGAATACCCGCTAATATTGGATTTTCCTCTTTGACCATCGGATCATAATGCTGAAGCATTGAAACGAAATTCTCGTTCGCATCTTCGTGACATCGACTACAGGTCTCTATAATATGCTGGCGTGATATAGTTGATTGGGGGTTGTCTGACGGGAGAATCAGGTGGTTGTCATGGCATGAAACGCAGGTAGCAAACTTAGATCCCTGGTAGCCAAGTGAGTACATTTGACCGTGATATGTCCCAAGGTAGCCTTCAATCACTTTGGAGTTTAACTGGAATTTCATTGTCACTTCAGAATTACCGTGACAGGAACCGCACAATGAGATGATAGTCTGTCCGGTAAAACGGCTGCTGATACGTTCGACTTCACGGTCACCATGACAGGTTATACAAGTAGGCGCTTCAGTGTGACCACGGCGGAATGCCATGCCATGTTCACTTGATTCATAATCCTGATTCTCTTTTACATGACAGTTTTTACAGGCAAGTCTCTCCTGACGGGCTTTTCGCTCATCCAGATCAGGTGCATTCCAGTGGTAGATATGGCATTGGGTACAATTCGGAGGTTCACCGTTCTCGTCATATACCATTATCCTGCCATGCGCCAGGTTTTCCTTCTGATGACGATCCTCGCCATGACAACGGTTACAGGTTCGAGGAAGTGTCTCTTTGAAAATTACGCTTTCAACGCGATCCATTTCAGTGTGATGACCGGTATGGCAAGCGACACAGGTCATCAGTCGTGCATCAACGTCACTCTTCCGGTGAATAGTTGCATTGTGTCCGGAATGGCAACGATCACAGGTGGCATCAAGGTGATCCGTGTGAACCGGTGATTCAGGATTATCGACCGCATAAATATCATGCTCGCCATGGCAATCGACACAAATCGGCGCTGATGTGTTTCCACTCTCTACCTGATGGTAATGCCGTGAGCTGAGATAATCTTCAGATTGGGATTTATGACATTCCAGGCATTCACTCACCATGTCAATACGCCAGTGCTCCGGAAGCATTTTGCCGCGCATAGTTTTATCGTGAGCTTCATGACAACTGGTGCAGGTTACAATATTCTTATGGGTTGCGGAAGCATCAAAGTGTATAGATTTTTCAAATTGCTTACGCTGATCGTTATGGCAGATTCCACATACAGATCTTGTGTCAGCTTCATGAGAGATGGAATGGGTTCCGTGGCATTGAGTGCAGCCGGGAATGTTTGTGAATCCCCTTTTAGCCAGGTGCTCACGAAAGCCGCTCATGTAAACGTCAAAAGCATCTGAGTGGCAATCAGCGCAGTTAACACCGGAGAGATTCTCCCGGTGCGGGAAGTTATCGACACCATCGAGGTCAGCATGGCAATCAGTACAGGAAAGGTCAAGATGAACGGAGCCGGCGATCATTGCCGTATTCACGTTCAAAGAAATGGGAATACCTCCCTCGACACGGGTCATTCCAGGATCATCGTGACAAGCTTCACATACCTCATCATCAGCGAATGTTGCACCAGGTAGCGAAATCGCAAATATAAGAAAGGTAATAATCGAGTATCTGTGGATCATAAATGTTTATTAGTAAGAAATATAATGGATCATAGCTCAAATTATTGATTCCGAGCTATGATCGATCACCAATATCCAAATTATTCCGGTTTGGAATGTTTGATATCTTCCCATCTTGCTTCAAAATTAAAATCTTTGAAGGTTGGGCTATTCTCGTTATGACATGTGACACATCCTGATTTCGGGTCGGGATTCATTCCGGCTGCTACTGCTGCATCATGATCCTGCATAACGGTTTTCTTCCAATAGGCACCACCTGCGCCATGGCATGATTCGCAGGTTACACCATTATCAAAAATGATTTTAGCAGTTAGACTCGTATCGGCATCAGCGCCGGTAACATGACATTTCAGGCATTCAACATCCTCCTGGGGGTTGCCTGTTTTGCCTAATTTGGTATAAACCTCTGCCGCTGCAGGTGCAGCTAAAACATCAAAAGCTTGTGCATGTTTACTCTCTTGCCACTTTTCAAAGATCATACCTTTAGTTTCGCCTTTGTGACACATCTTGCACTTTTTCAATCCGACGTAAGCATGGTCACTGGCAAATGAGACAACGCTCATTAAAAATGTAACTGCCAAAACACTAAGAATTATACGACGCATTTTTACTCCCTTTTGAACTACTGGATTTATGTTGTTTTGTTTGTGCTTATTAGAAATATCATTGTATTTATATTAATTAAAATTTCTGCTGCCATTGATATGCAAAGTTGGATCAATGATCTCGCCCTCAGCGTTTACCACGCTTGAGTGACAAGCGCTGCAACCGGTAATTTCAGTCTGTCCCATGTGTGATCCGGACAATTGTACCTCGTGACAGGTGTTGCATTGTCGCCATCTGCCATCAACTTCAGTCCAGACCGGTTCGGTAGTGCGATGGCAATATGTTGAGGAACATGTTGCAGTTTCTCGACTCCAAGTTGGGTCGGTATAATCATTGGTAGCCAGGCTGTCGAATATTACATCAGCAGGTAATGCGTCATCAAGAATATGACCTGGATCATCCCAGGTTGAAGGAACCAGATGGCAATTTACACATGCTACCGGCGATGATAATCCGCTCATGGCTGTAAGATGATTCTGATGCGCTCCGACTGTAACCTGCGAATTATCGTCATCACCATGCAGGTTATCCGGTGGCGACCAGTCGTTTGGAGCCGGATCTGATGCTGAAGAACCATGACATTGATTACAAGCGGCTGGACCACCTTCTCGCGAATGGCAATTGTTGCATGTGGAACCAAAAATGTTGCCCTGAAAATCCGAACCATGACAAATTGTACATTGAGAAAGATCCCAGTTGTTAGATTGTAAATGAGTGCGGTGCTCTGAAACTGCAACACCTTCAAAAGCTCCTTTATGATCAGATGCATTATGGCAATCAAAACATGAACTACCGAAAACAGTTCCCTTCAAATCAGTTCCATGACACCCGGTACAATCTTCAAATTGGTAATTGTTGTCACTAAGATAGGTTTTGTGACCATCGCCAGCACCTTCAAATGCCCCTAAGTGATCAGATGTATTATGACAATCAAAACAAGAACTACCAAAAACAGTTCCCGTTAATTCATCTCCGTGACATCCAAAACAATCATCGAATCGGTAATTGTTGTTACTAAGGTAATTTTTGTGACCATCTTCAGCGCTCTCAAAGAACACCCGGTGTTCCTGGTCAGTGTGGCATCGAAAACAACTTGTATTTATATCACCATCACCGTCAAGATTATCACCGTGGCATTCCAGGCATTCAGTGAAATCATAGTTATTCGAACCTAAATATCCATCATGTCCGAGTTCTTCATCGAATGGATGGAAATCATCACCGAAACCCTCGAACTCAGAATCAACTTCACTACTGCATCCTGACAGGGATACAATCAAAATAATCACGACAGATAGCAAAAACATGCGCCTGTAAGTCACATGATTATTATTCATATTTCCACTCCTACTCATCATGGCACCTTGCACAGGTCGGATCATCCTCACCTATATCATGGCACGCTATACAAGTCTCCATAAACGATTTAGCTTCTTCGACATGATCACCACCATTATCAGGATGCGCCCATACCGGTCCAAACCCATGAGGAGTTGGAAGAATACTCCGGTGACAGGAAGTACATTCATCTCTTGTTTCGTGGCAAACCAGGCATTCTCCGCCAAAAGCGGATTCAGTGAAATGGTTAAATTGCCACGTCGGAGGATGTGGTTTCCCGTAAATATTCTCGCCTTGATGACATTCGTCGCAAGTTGCCTGTTCATGACAAGCTGAACAATCTGAGGTATTATTTGACGCTTCAAGACCATGATCAATCAACCATGAAGTTATCTCGTGATCATCGGGTTTTGGAGATTCACCAGTATGGCATTGTACACATTCCAACGGACCATTAGCCATTATATGACATGTTTGACAATCACTCATAACTGGTACTGCCGGAGATTCCCCCGGCATCGTTACATTCGTGTGGCAGTTGTCGCATTTCAGTTCATTACTGATGTGAATTTTATGAGCAAATCCTTCATACAATCCATCGATTCCGGGTATTGCAACCGGATCATCAGGGTTTGTATGGCAAGTGCCGCATTCATTGTCATCTTCAATGTCATGGCATCCCTCACAAACGTCATGGTCAGGCATGGCTCTCGTTTCGTGAGTTTTTTCGGAAATTCCGGAATGGCAGTCATCGCAGGACATTTCATTTTCGATGACATGTAATGAATGATCAAATTTGAATACCGATGTTTCCTTCGTCCCTGCGCCGAGTAGAAAAATGACAAACATCAAGAGTAGTACGGTTAAACCAATTGGTTTATAAAAATTCTTCTGTTTCATCAGCGCTTACCTCCGGTATCAAATCGCCACAAAATTCCACCCATCGCTCTTCGATCCTGGGAAAGCTGTGGTGTCTGGTAAACCTGATATTCAGCAGATATTGTCACTCGATCATAAGCCCTCGGCATATATCTTACCCCGGCATTCAGCATAACCAATTCATCATTTTCAATTTCGATTGCGTCCCATTCATAATTTACCATAGCGCCGGTAACATTCAGTTCTATATCACGGTGAGGCTTTAAACGGAGGCTCGCCCAGGGACCCTGTGAGCTTGACTGATCACCCATACTGATTCTGTAGCCAGCCTGCCCATAGGGAGTAATGATAACCGGACCAAGCCTGCCCCCAAAGTCACTTTTTAACAGTAATGCCCCTTCGATTCCCGCACCCCATTTATTTTCTAACAGGTACCTGTTGACACCAAGGCGAATCCTGCTTGAAGTCAAATGTCCAAATTCACTGAACCAGGAATAATCAGAGATATCTACAGAACGAAATGCGTATTCGAAATGTGTGTTCCAAACCTGATCATTATATCGTATTCTACTTATAAATCTACTGAACGGGCTGCCCTGGAGTCGTAAATGAACAAGATTTAACCATCTGATATGACTACCCATACGGCTGTAATTTGCTATGCCCAGTCTCTGTCTTATTTCTTTTTCATCTCGTATTTGATTTGTGTAAGAAACCGCAAGATTGTTGCTGTCCGTATAAGGGACAGGAACTTTAAAACGAATCTCGCCGCCAAAACTGGCGTCTTGATTTGGGTCGCTTATCTCAAACTTTCTTGACAGAGGTCCCATCATACCTGCAAATGCAGTAAGGTTTACGCCGGGATGTAGTTGACGGCTTAACTCCAACCCGTCTATAACACCCACAGCTACACCACGATAAAGAAAAAACCGTCCCAGTCGTGCTGTGGTTTTACTGCGGGGATCATCCAATTGCAGATACCCTTTAAGTAATCTTGCTCTGCCAGAATGACTGAAATCATCTGCGTTATCTCCCCGGTATCCACCCGAGAAATGGAACGATATAGGTCCCCCACGCTGATAGGCGGAAAAACGAGTGGTCTGGAAAAGCCACAAATGGTTTTCTTCAGCAACGTCCTGGTAACCATAAGATCGAAGACCGATTGATCCCCGGAGCCTTATACCTGACGCTTCAATCTGATTTGCAATCACGAAAACCAGGCATCCAACAAGCAATTGTTTTAATCTCATCTTCAAGCTGGATTTGGTCATTTTTACCTCATATGCTAATATGCGCTATGGTAACCTACAGGGCTAATTGCATGATGCTGGTTGAAGCTCTCGCTTTCTGCTTGCTCGCCTGAAATACGAAGCAAACAGCATTGAGGGAATCTATTTAAAAGTATGTTTGCAGGATTTTCGAGAGCTTGGTATCTAACTTCACACCTTGCTTCAAAGTGAAAAATAGCACTTGTAAAGCGAAAGGTATTCTTATTCTCTTTTGAAATCAATGGGATTGATATTTTCCTATTTGAAATTCATTCAAAAATCGACAAACACTCCCTGACTATAGAATGCAACTTATAATTCTTAATAATATCCACTTGCGATAAGCAAGCGTTTAATCGTAATAATCTCATCTTCAGTTATTATCCGAGGGCAAGATTTCTTACCCTTCGCTAACATTATATGTTCTTCCGCTATATCATTTCTTGATAAACGTGCTAATATTTCTAATTGATCATAAAATTCGTACGTCCAATTAATAAAACGGTACCTTGCCTATGGCGAGGTACCGTTTCATCACTAAGAGGAGGGTAATGCTTAAAAAACTTCATTTCATTAGTACAACTTTTGCCATTATGGATCCAGCCCTGTTGCATAGCTGGGCAAAGTAAAATCCTGACAGCTGGTCAGTGCTGTCAGTTGTGAAAAATGGAGCGAAACAAAAAGTATATATTTACTCCACTCATCCTTATAAGAAACATAATGAACGTATTGCGATATTTCCATAAGGAGATAGGTGCATCTCTCTGGGGCAATTCCCCGGATGCGGGAGAAAATCCCGGAAGATTAAGTAATCTGAACAGGCTACGTGATATACGGGACAGAAAAATGCGCGTATTTCTGCTACAGATGTCAACATCGGGAAGCTCAAATTTGCACTATATTTTATCAATCAGACGGCAATATGCGGATAATGGTGAAAAATTTATCCGCATATTACCTTGTAAAAGTCCTCCATGTAAACAACAGTATTATTTCAGTAAAATCAATTTCTTCATTTCAGAGATCGGACCGGCATTAAATTGTAGGAAATACATTCCGCTCGCAAGGTTTGATCCATCGAATGTCAATGACTGATGCCCTGCTTCAATCATGTGATCAGCCAGCACAGCAACTTCCTGCCCCATCAGGTTATAAACACGTGCCTGGACAAGCGCATCACTCCTCAATGAAAATTCTATGTTTACAATTGGATTGAAGGGATTGGGATATGCGCCTTTGAATGCCCACTCGCGGGGTTGTCCGGATTTGCCCGGATCAACTTGATCCGGCTCGGAGACATACATGTTGACTGATATATAATCGTTTTCATTTTCGCACGCATTGTTTCCAAATCCTACATAAAACGGGTATTCCCCTGCCGATAGGTTATCCCCTCGGAAAACGAAATCAATGCCTATAGTACTTTCTGCATTGACGATGCCGGCAGGATCACCAATTTCAAAGTTGGTATTATTCACTTCGATAGCCCAAATTAGAATCTTGTCCTCACTTCCATCATCGACCAACGTAATAAGTGACCAGAGAAGTGGATGCCATGTCGGGGAAATGTCAATCGCACAAACCACCTTTCCACCTTCCGGCGTTTCATACTGGAACATCTCTTCATAATATCCGTTCTCAGGATTTATTTTTATCATTGTAGTTGTGGTTTCAGCAGTTTCACGGCAGGTAAAATATAGATTTAATTCATCTTCATCATCGGGATTCCATCCCAGTCCCCGTGGCGAGAAATCCTGTTCTAATTCATAAACCGTTTCACCGTCACGGTCAACTGCTATGATGTCCAGAAAGTATTATCAATAATGTGCTCTTCCCAGGTGTCATCATCGTTTTCGAACCATGAAACTTCGCTATCTATCCAGGCAGCGCCAACAACATCCAGATCACCATCTCCATCCAGATCAATCGGGTATAACGAAAATACACCTGTAAAATCTGCGGCAATTATATGTTCAATCCATTCCATTCCACCGGTGTTTTCCCACCATGAAATGTCATTTCCGGATTCAGCAGCCCCGATGATATCTAAATCACCATCGTCATCAACGTCTATAGCAGTTGTAAATCGAGCGCCACTAAAGTCTTGATCTAAAATGTGCTCTGTGAATTCTACTTGTGAGAAACCTGAGGTCGTCAGGATGATAACGAATAGGATAGAAATCGGAATTGCTTTCTTCATCATAGCCTCCTGTAAAGTCGTTGTAAAAGCAAGTTAAACTACAATACCAATTTATTTTGTACTGAAGATGACATGCAATAAACAGGATAGAGAAATGCGAAAATTTGTTCCAAAGATCAACATCTAACAGGTCAAGTTTTGTGACAAATTTGACCTGTTAGATAATATGTACAGATTTAGTTGTTCACTATTTCAGTAAAATCAATTTCTTCATTTCAGCGATAGGACCGGCATTAAATTGCAGTATATACATTCCACTCGCCAGGTTTGAACCGTCAAATGCCAATGTTTGATGCCCTGCTCCAATCATGTGATCAGCCAGGACAGCCACTTCCTGCCCCATCAGGTTATAAACACGTGCCTGGACAAGCGCATCGCTCCTCAACGAAAATTCTATGTTTACAAGTGGGTTGAAAGGGTTTGGATAAGCGCCTTTGAATGACCACTCTAATGGTAGATCAAGATTCTCCGGATCAGCAGGATGTTCTTCCCCGACACCGGAAACAATCATGTTTACAGCTATGTAATTGTTCTCATCTTCGCACGCGTTATTTTCGAATTCAACAAAGAATGGATAGTCTCCTACCAACAGACCCTCACCCCGGAAGACGAAGTCAACATCGATTTCTGTTTCCGCATTCACTGTGCCTGAAGGATTTAGAATTTCGAAGTTTGTGTCATTGGTTTCGATAACCCAAATCTGAATATAATCCTGTTCTCCATCATCAACTAATGTGACAAGCGCCTTAACGATAGGATGCCATGTTGATGATATATCAGCCGAACAGACATAGAAGTTACCATCCGGCACTTCATACTGGAACAGCTCTTCATAATTACCGTTTTCAGGATCCATTTTTATCATGGTAGTTGTGGTTTCAGCAGTTCTACGGCAGGCAAAATATAATTTGAAGCCATCTTCATCATCAGGATTCCATCCCAGTCCCCGTGGTGAGAATTCCCGTTCGTATTCATAAACCGTTTCACCATCACGGTCAACCGCTACAATGACTGAATCCCTACCACCCATCCAGAACAAATCATTATCCGGATCGTAGGTGAGAAAACGAGGTTCTTCAACCGGTATTTCCCATGAATCTTCCAGCTCAATAGAACCCTCAGCATCTTCGTTTGTCGGAATCACTTCCATCTGGTACATTATATCTTCATCCACTCCGTACAAAAAATCGCCGTCCCAGGTTAAACCGTAAAAACCCTGGGCACTACGATCTTCCGACGGGACAGGTTGATCGAATGTATCGATCAGCTCATCTCCATACCTGCTATACTGATAAATTTTGTTGGGTCCGAGAGGATCAAATCTATCCGAACCACTGACAAAAAAGTGTCCATATATAAATACAATCCCACGATTTCGAGTTTCCTCTGTCTCAAGCTCAAATAAGGCAGCATGATTCCCGGGAGCGACCGGTTCATAATCTTCCCCCGGACCCTGCAGATAGATTTGGGCTGAATAATCGAGATATCCATATCCAAAATTTGTTAAAGAAATATTAACCATCGTTTCCTCAACATTCATTAAATTCAGATTTATTTCTGTCGGATCAAGCTCCATTTCAGGATATGTCATTAAATGATCTAAGGTGGTGGTTTCATCCTCTTCAATAGTCACCTCGAGATACAGGGTGTCACAGAAACATTCCTTGGCGAATTGAAGTTCATATTCTCCAACCATAAGTCTTTCGAATTCATAAAATCCCTGTGCATCGGTAGATGTTTCATGGCAAGGTTCTTCATTTGAGAAAACAATAACTTGAACCTGTTCCAATAATTCAGCATTTAAAAGATCACTCACTGTTCCCTCAAGTGAACCACCTGGAACTATATCAAGATCGTTTTCCCAAATGCATATTTCACTATCGTAATAAGCAGTTCCCATAATATCTATATCAAGGTCATCATCTAAGTCAAGAGCATAAACGCAGTTTGCACCACGAAAATTTGTTGTGATATCATTTCCATTATCAAAATCAAGATCTCCTTCATTTGCCCACCATCTGATTGTGCCTCTATCAAAGGAAGAAGCGATCACATCTTTCTCGCCATCAGCATCAATATCCGCAGCAAAAATGCAATTCGCAGTATAAAAATCGTCTATAACATGTTCGGTAAAATCTTCATCTCCATCGTTTTCATAAACAGATATAATACCGGCATCTCGCATTGCGCAAAGAATATCCGTATCACCGTCACCATCAACATCCGTACCGTAAACCCACCTGGGTCCATTACCGGTTCTAATCACATGCTCTGCAAAATCGCCATCACCGTCATTTTCAAACCATGATATTTCGCTACCATCATATGCTACAGATAATATATCCATTGCGCCATCATTATTAACGTCGGCAATATTAATATTCCAGGGAT
Source organism: Candidatus Electryonea clarkiae (assembly GCA_030765455.1). Classification (GTDB taxonomy): domain Bacteria; phylum Electryoneota; class Electryoneia; order Electryoneales; family Electryoneaceae; genus Electryonea; species Electryonea clarkiae. The sequence goes on from JAVCCM010000098.1 coordinate 15,310, forward strand.
CAGCAATGCTCGTTGTAACCGATTGTCTTGTCCAATCAAAATCATCGTTCTCATACCAATAAACTCGAGAACCTCGGCAACCTGCGGCAACGTCAATATCATTGTCACCGTCAAAATCTGCGGCAACTACTGTGCATGTGGTATTAAAGCCATTGTCGATAACATGTTCTTCCCAATTATCCCCTTCATTTTCAAACCAGGAAACCCTGTCGGCAAGCCATGCAGACCCAACAATATCGACATCGTTATCTTCGTCCATATCAATTGCATATAACGAGTACACACCGGAAAAATTGGACGTTATAACATGTGCTTCCCATCCCAATATGCCGCTGTTTTCCCACCAGGTGATATCACTTCCGCCTTCAGCGCCACCGATAATATCGATATCGTCATCGTTATCAATATCTGCCGCAGTAACATAACGAGCGCCACTAAAGGTTTGATCTAACGTGTGCTCTGTAAATTCTACTTGTGAGAAACCTGAGGTTGTCAGGATAAGAATAAATAGGATAGAAATCGGAAGTATATTCTTCATTATAACCTCCTGCATTGTGATCGTTTAAAGCGAGTTTAGCTACCAAACTAATTTAATTTACTGAAGATTATAAAGAATAGCAATGCATACGAGGTAGAAATTTCATTTGATTTGTGAGAGAGTCAATGACAATTGTTTTATATCCTATTATTTCAAAATTACTCACTCCAGAAATGAATTTAATTATGCTATTATAACTTTATAAAATATCGTATATTTTTCATTTTATATTCATTTTGCATGTGGTTAGTAGCCATTGGTTTCCATAAAAACCTACTTGCTGACTTCACTTCTATAAGAGAGGATATTTCAAATTGTCCAAAGTCAGGAAAATCACGTTTTTCGTGCTATATAATATTGCCCTCCTCGTTATTGTGTTCACGATAGGTGAAATTATTGTTCGGGTTAAATTCGGGAGATCTTTTCAATATGTGGCTGACCAGAAATTAATTTGGGTTGCAAAAGCAGACCAGCAAAATGCGTTTGTCTATCCAGGTCATAGATCGCGAGCGTCAGTAAACCCAAAAGGTTACCGTTTAACTAATCAACGTTTGGAGAATCCCGAATTTAAAATATTGACCGTTGGTGATTCATATACTTTTGGATGGGGTGTTAATGACAATGAATCATGGACAGCAGTCATGGAAAGGGAGTTGCGCTCTTCTGGAATAAATGTAAATGTTTACAATGCCGGTGTGCCGGCATATTCGACACAGCAGATATTAGATAGTTGGAAGCGGGAAGTGAACGATAACAACTATGATATGACTATTTTTGGTATTTGGCCCAGTGATGAATTCAGGTTTCAACCTGAGGGAAAGGAAAAGGATAAATTAGTTCGATATGCATGGCTCCGATTTCAGTTAAGACGATCCTCTTTGTTCACTGCTATTTACACCTGGCTTACCTTTAAAATGCGGGAGACGAAGAGTGGGAATAAATTCGCTGATAAATTACATATGTCATATAATAATTTTGAAGCAAGAGATTCAACGATTCAAGCGCGTAGATTCTCTGGTGTTTGGGAGAGGCATTTCAAACATTGGGATGTTTTATCCGACAATGAAAATTCAGGGATTGTAGTCGGGCTTCAATTTGCTACTGATTCATTAGGATCCACTGATCTATTGGGTAACCATATCTTGGAAAAAGGCGATATTTACCTTGATGCCGGATCTTTGGTTGACTCTTTAAGAAATGCTGGAATAGAAATCTCTGCTGGTCCACGTGCCGGTCATTATGGAGTGGGGGTAAATGATGCTATTGGTAAGTTTTCTGCTTCCAAACTCTTACCTGAAATAGAAGAACTCTCCAATAATATTGAACAAAAGCAGGATATGGACTCTTTATTAACTCAATAGGAAAACAATCAGATTTACAAGAATTTGGCGTTTTATAGATACCTACATATATCCCAAATCCCGTAATCTTTTTTCAATTATTTCGCGCTCCTCTTCAGTATAAACTTCAGCAGGATTCTTCTCGGAAATATCTTCACTATTTTCATGATCAGGTTCTTGCTTTGATTCTGCTGATTCCGCGTCAAACTCCACACTGTCTTCGAACAATCCTTGAGGAACATTGCCAGGCATTGACGCAGGCTTACCGATCTTCAAAGCGGCAAGAACAGTTGGAGCAACAGACAGAATATCAAGCTTGCCGAAGTCAACTCCTTTTTCGATTCCTTTTCCTCTGACGCCGAATACTCCGTATAGTGCATGATCACCATTGATCTCTTCCCGCCAGGGTTTGTCGGGCTTTTCCTCGCTCGAGAATAGAGCACCATCAGGATTATCAAAAGTAGTATCGACTGAATACAGACGGTCTCCCCATTCGATCACCATGTCGGGGCAGTCGTCCAACTCTCCTGCTAAGGGATAAGCTTCTTTTCGTGTCCATACTTTACGAACCGGTTTATATCCGGATTGCGACTTATCTGAGCTTTTTCTATCATCGGTAATTGATTCGAGCTTTGCCTTTACTTCTTCAAGTACCGCCTCAGCTTCAGCGCCAGGATTGACAATCCCTCCCGGCTCACGTCCGGCAAGGTTTAATCGCATAACGTCTGTTTTGCGCCATGCATAAAGATATGTTTTTGAGCTATCAATCCGGGATAGACCGTGACGAGTTTCAATGTTGGTATATAATTGAGGCGCTAATTTGTTGAAAATGTTTTTAACCGGTTTCGGAACATTTAGTTTCACCCATTGCTGCAATTGAACCCCGGTTTTCATCGCAAAGTCTTTTCCGCCGGCCTTATGCAAGGACAGATAACCTTCCTGTATCAGCCAACGGTTGATATAAAAAACCCCGTGCACTGCAGCGGATCCATGATCGCTGCTCATGACAGTAATTGCATCCGGTCCAGCCCATTCTATCAATTCGCCCAGGTGGTCATCCACCTCATCGTAAAGATTATCTACCCATTGCCGCCACTTTTCAGCTTCAGCTCTTTCGTAAGCCGGATGGTTGGGATCGACATGCTTCCAGAGTGCGTGGAGTACCCTGTCAAGAGCTGTAAAAACAACTACTGCCAGGTCTGGTTGATGTTTTCTAAAGAGATATAATGCAGCTTTTTTACGTTCTTTCATCATTTGAGAGGTTGCATCAAGAAAATTCTTAATCGTGTCAAACTGCGCAGCGGTTTGTTCAATACGGTAATCAGGGACTTCTTTGAGAAGCATATTTCTTTCTTCATGCGGAGATACAAAATTCACACCTTTACCGGGCGTATCCATCCCGGAAACTACTACACCATTTGATATCGGCTGAGGTGGGTAGGTTATTGGCATATTAATTACTACAGTACTATATCCATTAATGGAGGCAATCTGCCAGAAATCATCTCCCTTTTTCATACCACCATGTATAGGCTCATCCTGCCAGGTCCCCGGTTTTCGTCGAAAGAACTCATAAATACCGTGTTTTTCAGGAGGCAGCCCGGTAGCAATAGTACTCCATGCTGCACTTGATAAAACCGGGAATGTGGATCTCAATCGTCCCCAAACTCCATCACGACGGAGTGCGGCAATATTCGGGAGAGCGCCTTCCGATATCCTCCTGTCGATATAATCAGGATCAGCGGCGTCAATGCCTACAAAGAGGACTTTCGGTTTGTACTCGCTCAATGGATCATACTCCTGTGGATTCTAAGAAAAGTATATTAGAAAATTGCATAAATAAAGGGTGCTATTGCTGATCCTTGAGCCAGTACAATCAGCAGGCTCAGAAGAAGTAAAAACAGCACAATAGGCGTTAGCCACCACTTTTTTCTCACCCTGAGGAAGTCCCAGATTAAACTTATTTTTGAAAACATTTTCTACTCGTTGAATAATTTCAGGATTAATGTTAACAGGTCAATATGGTTTTTCCGGACGGCTACTTGGACTGTCCGGGTCTATTGATATCCAATATGAATTTGCTTTCTTATCAAAACGCAGTTTCAGCAGATCTTTTCCTATTATCCTAAGAAACAGTCCCATTGGAATTATTATTACAATATAAGTCAATGTGACCAGGATATGGGTAACAATAATTGCGAGATAATAAGCAATTTGCATCCAAATCCATTCGATTGGGCGGAGTGATTGAGGAGCAATAAAACCAAATGCCAGGAATAACCCACTTACTCCAAGAAGGATTATCCAGGCAGGAGAATGTCCCTTTAATAGTACAATAACAGAGACTATTGCAAATGCCACAGCCATCGTGACGGCAAATTTTCGTAGTTCCTTATTCGTTTTACGCTTTTGATTCATAAATATTTACCTATTGTTTGCATCAATCAAGATCATAAATCCTTCGCCAGTCTTTCTCATCTTTCAATTCAGGTTGCTCTTTCTTGTAAACAATTATATCCTCAAGCACCAGTACATCCATCTCCGTTCTCATAAAACATAGATAGGCATCCATGGGTGTGCAGACTATCGGCTCACCCCTCACGTTAAAACTGGTGTTAACGATGATGCCAAATCCGGTCTTCTCCTTGAATTTTCGTATAAGAGCATGGTAACGAGGGTTATCCTGTTTATCAACAGTTTGTATTCGTGCAGAGTAATCAATATGCGTGACAGCAGGAATATCACTTCGAGGGACATTCAGTTTTTCAATTCCAAAGAAGTTTTTCTGTTCGCCTGTCATTGGCTTTCGGCGTTCCTTCCGGACTGGTGCAACTAACAGCATATACGGGCTTTCGCGGTCTATCTCAAAAAACTCTCCGACATCCTCAACGAGACAGGATGGTGCGAACGGTCTGAAAGATTCACGATATTTTATTTTGAGATTCATTGTTTTCTGCATCTCTGCACTGCGTGCATCACCAATAATCGATCTTGCTCCCAGGGCTCGCGGACCAAACTCCATCCTGCCGTTAAACCAGCCGACTACTTTCTCCTCTGCCAATAATCCGGCTGTCTCATCAAGAATCTCTTCACTTGTCCTGCGATGATATGGATAATTTTCCCGTTTCAACCACTCTTCTATTTCATCATTAGTCCATGAAGGTCCCAGGTAGGAGCCATGTTGCAAGTCGCGACCGCTATCTGATATCTGTCTCGGTTTGTCAAGATGATGATGCCAGAGGAACAGCGCCGCTCCGAGTGCTCCACCTGCATCACCCGCCGCAGGCTGGATCCAGATTTTGTCGAAGATACCTTCACGAAGAATCCTGCCGTTGCCCACGCAATTCAATGCTACTCCTCCGGCAAGACACAGGTTACGTTCACCCGTTTCCTTTCTAACATGCCTTGCCATCCTCAACATCACCTCCTCGGTGACATCCTGTATTGAGCGCGCCAGATTCATCTCCTTCTGGGTCAATTCGCTTTCAGGTTTACGTGGCGGACCTCCGAAAAGTTTATGGAACTTTGCGGATGTCATGGTCAATCCCTGGCAGTAGTTGAAATATTTCTGATTCAAATGAAAACTGCCGTCATCTTTCAGATCCATCAGGTTATCAAGAATAGTCTGGACATATTCAGGCTCACCGTAGGGAGCGAGCCCCATTACCTTGTATTCACCTGAATTGACCCTGAACCCTGTGTAATATGTGAAAGCTGTGTACAGAAGTCCCAGGCTGTGAGGGAATCTCAATTCGTGCTTGATATCAATTTTATTATCATGTCCAATTCCCCATGACGCCGTAGCCCATTCTCCCACGCCGTCCATTGTAATTACAGCAGCGTTTCTAAAAGGACTTGGCAGGAATGCGGATGCCAGATGGGATTGATGATGCTCTGGATAATATATCTCGCCTTCATAACCGTCCAGCCTGTCCTTGATAAATTCACCCATCCAGAGTTTTTCCTTCAACCATAAAGGCATGGATTTAAGGAAAGAAGCCAGTCCGCTGGGAGCAAATGCCAAGTATGTTTCAAGCAGCCTCTCAAACTTTAGCCATGGTTTATCATAAAACACTGCATAATCGAGCTGCCCGGCAGTTATGCCCGCTTCTCCAAGGCAGTATTCGATAGCGCTATCGGGAAAACGGTGATCATGCTTCTTCCGCGAAAAACGTTCTTCCTGGGCAGCAGCAATTATCTCGCCGTCCCTGAGTAAACAGGCAGCGGAATCATGATAAAAAGCTGAGATTCCAAGAGTATATATGTGGGAATCCGGCACCTAATTCTCCTCTAGATGATGTCCTGTGAACATAAGTATTTTCCAACACGGGTGAAAACATTGATATTAAGAAATATTGATCGTAAATCAGTAGTGTCCCGTTTAAAGTTCTATGAAATCGCTTAACTGCTGACTATAAGCAGTTATACATGCTGTTCAATTATTTTTTGATTTGAACTTGGTTCGTTGATTATTGCCATATCTTCTTGAAAGTAAACAAGTGAGGGATGGCAATGAATAATGAGCGAACCGTTTTTTCACAACTAATGGATTTTATTCCAAAATACGATTTTGATAAAGGCGTTCAACGCTACAATGGCAATTACAAGGTGCGAACATTTACTTGTTATCAACA
>JAVCCM010000009.1 GCA_030765455.1 Candidatus Electryonea clarkiae
AGCGATTTTTTACGCCTGTGCGAAGCATAACACCTTAAAATCGTTCAATCTATAAATAATGGCTTCAAAGAACAATTTACGACTATAAACTACAGTGCAATGAGAAAAGGTTTGAGCAACAGCCCCTTCACGTATGGGCTAATATCATATCATCCTTACAGGATTAAGCTATACCAGTGTTAACAAATAAATTCGCATGTGAATGAAAAATATCACTTGGCATACGGGAATGTAGGGGCAGGATTTATCCGCCCGTGTCTGAGTCAATAGGTATGGGCGGATAAATCCTGCCCCTACAACATGCGAACTTATTTCCGAGCACAAATTTATAACATGTACCATCTTGATAAACAACCCAACAGAAATAATGAAAAACAAGCTGCATAATGAAAACATTAGGCATAGAAACATCTTGCGATGAAACCGGGGTCGCCCTTGTGGATGGCGGAAAAGTAATCGCCGACAGGGTGGCAACCCAGGAAATCCACTCCCGCTGGGGTGGAGTGGTTCCGGAGCTTGCCTCGAGATTGCATCAACGGACACTCGCAAGGATGGTTAATGAGATCCTGGCTGATACAGGATGGGATTTCAAAACTATTGAAGCTGTGGCGGTTACACGTGGACCGGGCTTGATCGGTGCGCTCCTGGTGGGTGTAAGTTATGCTAAGGGAATTGCTGTCAGTTGTGATGTACCATTTATCGGGGTGAATCACCTGGAAGCTCATCTCTGGTCGGCTGAAGCAGCAGGTAACGCCATAGATTTGCCGGCTCTCGCGCTTCTCGTCAGTGGTGGACACACTGAACTGATACACATAAATGGATTAGGCGACTATAAATACCTTGGCGGCACACTTGACGATGCAGCAGGTGAAGCATTCGACAAAGTTGGTGGATTATTAGGAATCTCTTATCCGGCAGGCGAAGAATTATCAAACCTTGCTTTACAAGGCAACCCTTTAGCTTTTTATATGCCTGTCGCCCGGACAAAACAACCTCTCGATTTCAGCTTCAGTGGTTTGAAAACAGCCGCTGCTCGCGAAGTGGAAAAATTGAAAACCAGCGGCGAAATTGGATGGGAAGCGGACTTGGCGGCATCGTTTCAAAAAGCAGCAGTCTCTCAGCTTGTAATACGGCTCCACAAGGCTCTCGAGAAGAATAATTACAAATGTGTAGTCCTGGCGGGAGGAGTCGCGGCGAACAGTTACCTGAGGGAGAGATCTCGAGAAGCAGCGCGAAAGCATGGTGTCGGATTAGTTATTCCACCAATAGAGATGTGTACCGATAACGGCGCAATGATTGCTTGGCTGGGTGAACGGTTATTAGTAGAGAGGGGAACAGACCCTCTTACATTTGAAGCTGATCCTAATCTTTCGCTGGTCGAGGTCTGATTTGTTATACACTGTCCCGGCAACACTTTCTATTCATACTACACTTGGTAACGGTTGGACAATTTTAGGCTGTCTCGGACTAATAATCCTCGCTTCCTGGAGTTACCGTTGGACAAAACCACCGGTCCCTTTTTTCCTGAAGATTATCCTGACATTGTTTAGAACAGTCGCATTACTCTCGGTCTGGCTGCTACTGACAGGATTTGAAGTTCGATGGGAAAATGTAGTCCCGGTTAAGAATAAAGTGCTAATGATGATAGACCGCAGCGCAAGCATGGCATTTGACGATTCTTCCGGCAGCAGGGAAGAGGTTCTCCGGAATTTATTGAACGAACCAGCCTGGTCAGAAATTGAAAAACGATGGGATTTAACACGATATGTTTTTTCAGACAAATTGAATATCCTGGACAAAGGATCTTTGCCTGATCCTGATGGTGCTGTTACCGATATCTCCAATTCATTCTCATCAATAAGTAAAAATCCGGATTTACGCCCGGACGCTGTAGTTTTAATATCGGATGGTGCATTCAACCGTGGCGGATCACCCACTGAAGCGGTTCGCCGTCTCGATCTTCCTGTTTTCACAGTCGCAATTGGTGACAGTATTCCTCCCAAAGATATGATTATTAAATCTATAAACAATCCCGGGATCACCTATATCGATGAGCCGGTTGTTATCGATATGGTTGTCCAGGCTGCCGGTATGGCACGGCAGAACAGCGTGGTTCAGGTATATAACGCTGAGGGGCAGATCATGGCATCTGATACTGTAGAATTTTTACAGAACTGGTCTGAAAAAAATATCCGGTTTGAAATTACTCCAGATAAAACAGGCCTTGTAGATTACCAGGTTAAAATCCTTCCTGCTGACAATGAAGTAAATCTGTCCAATAACACCCGTCACATGGCATTACGAGTCAGGGAGAAACGGCGAAAAGTGGCTCTGCTGGCTGGATCCCCGGTAAATGATATCGGTTTCCTCGCAAAAGTTCTTGAAACTGACAACGACACCGAATTAGCAACAATCATCGGTGGAGGACCGAATGGAAAATTGCTTCGCGGTAAATACCCCTCTGAAGCGGAAATAGCGGATTTTGATGCTGTGGTATTCTTCCTGGAGGGTAAATACAGTTCGGAAATGAAAAGGATATTCAGGTCTGCAATTGAAAAGAATATACCCCTTTCGGTCATTACAGGCCGTAATCCTGATAGATCATTGCTTGATTTACTATCACCAAGAGTCGGCAGTATTTCAAATGCAAAACCTGTCGAAACGGTTTCATTAATTCCCCGAATTGAACATCCGATTTTTACACTCGAAGGGAACTGGTTTGAAGAGGATAATCGCCCTGCACCACCTGTTGATCTGCCGGGTTTAAAACCGGAAAACGGGCGCATACTCGCTGTTGCCGGTACTGAATCGGGCGAAAGACCTGTTGTTATTTCCTCTGAATCTTCGCCGCGGACCATCGTATTCTTTCTTGATGGTTTATGGCGATGGGATTTCGCAAGGCGTCCTCATGATCCGGGTGGGCAGGGATATCGTAAGTTCTGGATGCGAACGCTTCGCTGGCTTACCGCCGGGGATACGGAAGAAAGGATAATTGTACAACCTGTACGAGATATTTTCACTGGCGGAGAAGAGGTTGAATTAACAGCGTTAGTGCGTGATGAGGCATTACGACCTCTTGATGATGCAGAAATCTCGGCGGAAGTCAGTCACGGAAACGAAAACCGGATAGTGACTTTCAAAACTTTTGGTGAAGGACGCTATAACGTAAGAACGGCTGCATGGGGCGAAGGCGCATATTCTGTAACTACTAAAATAGTAACGGGCAGCGAAACAATCGTTCGGAAATCAGAATTTGTCGTGGATGCATTCCACCTGGAAGACACTGAAATGAGGATGAGACCCGACCGCCTCCGCTCCATCGCCCAGACATCAGGCGGCAGTTTTCTCCTTCCCGGTCAGATAGATCAACTACCTGACCTCCTGCCGGTAAAAACCGGAACCGAGACAATTTCAGGCGCATGGCGACCTTTCGGTTTGTGGAGTACATTGCTGGTAATCGTCCTGCTCCTTTCCATTGAATGGTTGATAAGGACAAGAAGCGGGATGATGTAGTTTCTTATATCAGCAGGGACAATTTGTTGCCCAAAGACTCAAAACCAAAACCTCCTATTATCTATCGTATTATTCCGTGAATTAATTTTTCCGGGTCATAATTATTGTACATTTTCGGATTTTAGTGATTATATTTCAAAGATTATATGTAAATTGTCTCGATGATTCAGGTAAAAGGGTGTTCTGAAATATCTATCTCATGAAACCTGGTGTGTCATATCGTTGGAAAAACAACAAAGAGCACGATCCTTATTATTAAAGAAAAAACTAAAACAATAACCGAAAGCGGCAAGCTTTATTTTCTATGAGTTCACCAACAGAAATAAGAAACTGGATTTCCACACATCTCGACGCGTTAATAGACGATGATTACAAAAAAGGTCTGTCCGGATTCGTTCCCGGAGCCGGAAAAATAACCGGTGTACCTGTACCGAAATTAAGAGTTCTGGCTCGGGAAGCCCAAAAAGATTTGAAACCCACACCCGAGATATGGGCAAAATACATAAGCTTCGTTATCCCTGACCGGCACCGTGAGATGATATTGACCGGAGCATTCGGACTTGGCAAAAAAGCCTCACAGTTAGACGATTTATTTGGAGAGCGGGCTTCAGGCTGGGGACGTGAATTGGACAACTGGGAGACTGTGGATCAGCTTTCGGTTCCGGTTGGAGCCTGGGTTCTTGCCGATTTGAGTCGAATAGGATATCTCGAATCATGGGCAGCACATGGAGAAACCGTGTGGAAAAAACGTCTTGGTGTAGTTTCCACAGTCCAGTTAAATCACGGTGGTCACAGTCATTCCAAAGAAACACTGAAGGTTGTTCGGCATGTAATGGAAACAGATGACAAGATGTTGATTAAGGCTGCCGGGTGGGCTTTACGTGAAATCAAAGATCAAGAAACCTTGGAACGATTCTTAACTGAATGGGCACCAGAGTGCAAGAAAACGCTGCTGACCCAGTCGATGAAAGAATTACCCAAAGCGAATCAGAAACGGATAACTGGAATGGATTAATAATATCTTTTAAAGATATTATTTGCTTGGCAAATCTTGACGAGATAGCCTTATATTTAGCTAATCTTAGTACAGTTAAGGTGATACAGGAAAATCATGAGTATAAATAATTATCAATCCGATCAAGATTCAATGCTTGCTGGAATTGTGAGAAAGTTAATAGATGCTTATAATCCGGAACAGGTGTACCTTTTCGGTTCGAAGGCAAGAGGAGATGAGACTGGAGACAGCGATTATGACTTGATGCTGATTGTTCCGAATGATGCGTCACTTCAGAAACGACACAGCAGACTCGCATATCAAGTTTTACGAGGGACTGGAATAGCAGCAGATATTTTAGTATGGACAAAAAGTGAATTTGAGAAACGTTTACACGTTGTAGCGTCTTTACCAGCAACGGTAATTCGTGAAGGAAAGTTGCTTTATGCCGCATGATCCAGTTCTTATCGAAGAGACAAATCGGTGGTTTTTAAAAGCAAAGGATGACCTTAAAACTGCTGAAATCACACTAAAAGAAGAACCTCCTCTTCTTTCAACTTCTGTATTTCATTCTCAACAAGCAGTTGAGAAAGCATTTAAAGGATTTCTGGTTTGGCATCAAGTACCATTCAGAAAAACGCATAATTTGGAAGAGATTGGCGAGCAAGTTATAAGTGTTGAACCTGAGCTTAAATATTTGATTGATGAAACCGTCTATCTTACTATTTATGCATGGAAATATCGTTATCCTGACGATATTTTTGAACCAGACAAGCATGAAACAAAGGAGGCTTTGAATGTTGCTAAAAAGGCATTTGAAGTAATTATATCCCATCTACCAAGAGAAGTGAAACCTCTTTGAGCAGAAAATGCCGGGCTGCAATTCGGAGTGAAACAACATCCTTACCATCCTATTAATCAAGTCAATTTCTTTTTACTTTCCCTTTGAAGAAAACATGGAGATTTAAATGAATAATTCTGCAATCAAGAATGCAATGACCATACAGCTCGATGACACCCTTCCACCAAAGCAGGAATTTGCCGAAGGGATACGTCGCGCGCCAAAAAGAGGTCCGGAACTTTCACAGAAGGATACCGAGCTTGCTCTCAAAAATGCACTCCGCTATATCCCTGAAATACATCATGAAACCTTAGCGCCGGAATTCCTCGAGGAGCTGAGAACCAGGGGCAGGATTTACGGCTATCGTTTCCGTCCGGCGGGCAGGCTCTGGGGAAAACCGATTGATGAGTACAAGAGTAAATGCATTGAGGGCAAAGCATTCCAGGTGATGATTGACAATAATCTCGATTTTGATCTCGCTTTATATCCTTATGAACTCGTAACTTACGGCGAGACAGGACAGGTATGTCTTAACTGGATGCAGTACCGTTTGATCAAGAAATACCTCGAGGAACTTACGAGTGAACAGACTCTTGTCGTCCAGTCAGGTCATCCCCTTGGCTTGTTCCGTTCCCATGAACGAGCGCCAAGAGTAATCAATGCCAATGCCCTAATGATCGGGATGTATGACAACAACGATGAGTGGCTTCGCGCTGCTGCTATCGGTGTGGCTAATTACGGACAGATGACCGCTGGAGGATGGATGTATATCGGTCCACAGGGGATAGTTCACGGAACCTTTAATACTATCTGTATAGCCGGACGCATGAAACTGGGCGTTGCCGGGGAAGGCGATCTTGGTGGTAAACTTTTCGTCACATCCGGATTAGGCGGAATGAGCGGAGCGCAGGGTAAGGCGATTGAGATTGCCAATGGAGCGGGTATTATTGCGGAAGTTGGCAAATCGAGGATCGATACCCGTTATGATCAAGGTTGGGTCAGTGCGGTCACCGATTCGGCAAAGGAAGCATTCAGCTTAGCACGTCGGGCTCAGGCTGATAAAAAAGGACTCGCTGTCGCCTTTCACGGTAACATTGTCGATTTGCTTGAATACGCCGTTGCTGAAAATGAAGCTATCGATATGTTGTCCGATCAGACAAGCTGCCATGTGGTATATGACGGTGGTTATTGCCCGCAGGGATTGACATTTGAAGAACTTACTACCATGCTCGCTTCGGATAAATCCAATTTCCATACGCTGGTTGATAAATCCTTGCGCCGTCACTACGAATTAATTGAAAAACTGATTGAACGGGGTACATATTTCTTCGATTACGGTAATTCCTTCCTGAAAGCAATTTACGATTCAGGTGTTAACGAGATGTCTCGAAATGGCATTGATGACAAAGACGGATTTATCTGGCCCAGTTACGTGGAGGATATTCTCGGACCTGAGTTGTTCGATTACGGCTACGGACCATTCCGTTGGGTCTGCCTCAGCGGGAAAGAAGAGGATTTACGCAAAACCGATAAGGCTGCGGCAGAAGTCATAGCAAACATCCGCCCAGAACTTAGATACCAGGACAGGGATAATCTGAACTGGGTTCGTGATGCGATGAAAAACAAGCTGGTTGTTGGCACGCAGGCACGAATCCTCTACCAGGATGCCAGGGGACGCACCGAAATCGCTTTGAAATTCAACAGTATGGTTCGGGACGGAATTGTCGGTACGATTATGTTAGGACGTGATCACCATGACCCCGGCGGAACAGATTCACCCTTCCGTGAAACCGCCAATATCAAGGACGGTTCCAACATCATGGCTGAAATGGCAACCCACTGTTACGCCGGTAACGCAGCCCGCGGCATGAGCCTGGTCACCCTGCATAACGGCGGAGGGGTTGGTATCGGCAAGGCGATTAACGGTGGATTCGGGCTCGTCCTTGACGGCAGTGATCGGGTTGACGAAATAATTAAAACCGCTATGCCCTGGGATGTAATGGGAGGTGTCGCCCGCCGCGCCTGGGCTCGTAATCAACATTCAATAGAAACCTGTATAGAATTTAACAAAGAAAACGAAAACGGTGATCATATAACACTTCCATTTGTGCCAAACGAAAAATTGATCAAAGAACTGGTAGAATTTCGATTGAATAGTTCACTATAACTGTGATTCAGAATATGCGACAAAGCATATCACATCAATATCCGGATTGAATATGCTTGATAAATCAAACCTGAACGGCTGGCGGCTTAACATCCACGAAGTAATTTATGAAACAAGCTCCCCAGCCGGAAAATTCTTTGATGTTACCCTTATTGTAGCAATCGCCCTGAGTATTATTGTCGTAATGCTTGAAAGTGTTGCTGCAGTCAGGATGAGATATTCAGATATTATTCTCATACTGGAGTGGTGTTTTACACTCCTGTTCACTATCGAATATGTCTTACGTATTGTCTGCGTTGGAAAACCTGCTAAGTATATATTCAGCTTCTTTGGCCTTGTCGATCTGGTTGCGATACTGCCTACCTATTTCAGCCTGATTTTGCCTGGCGGACATTACTTCCTGATGGTGAGAGTTTTACGTATCCTAAGAATATTCAGAGTACTGAAGCTGGTGTTATACATGCGTGCAAGTGAAACCATTCTCCGAGCATTACGTGCAAGCGGACGGAAAATAGCTGTCTTTATTTTTGCCGTTCTCACGATTGTTATTATTGTCGGTTCACTGATGTATTTGATCGAAGGTGAAAAAAATGGTTACACAAGTATTCCTCGCAGTATTTATTGGGCAATTGTAACGTTAACAACGGTCGGGTATGGCGATATAGCACCAAAAACCAATCTTGGACAAATCCTTGCTGCAGTATTAATGATTCTTGGTTATTCAATAATTGCTGTTCCAACAGGAATTGTTTCAGTTGAGATGGCTGATGCCATGAAGAAAGAGAGCAAACAACGGTCATGCCCCTCTTGTGGTAAAAGTGGACATGATGCCGATGCCTCTCATTGCAAATGGTGCGGCACAACTATGAATTGAAAATGCGGATATTGAATTCCTCTTTGGGAATCAGTTATCCTCCATACATAGCAGAAACATTTTATTCAAAGCAAATAAAAAAACCCAGGGAACGCTAAATTCCCAAGGGTTTATCACCGCCGGTTCAAAACCGGATCAACAGGCGTTTTTCGAATGCCCGCTGTCTCTTATCATTATTATCGTTCCGGTATTAACCGCGAGGGAATCTTGGCAGTCGATGGTGATGCAGTGGCTAAAGGACGATAAACTGCACCTACCACTCCGCCGTAAAGCAAGTGCCCCATAAGGCTGCCCATTGCCATGACGAGTGAGCCGCTGAAAAGAGGCGCACCCATCATCGGCATGACGACAATCTGTGCCATAAGCCAAGGGATCAAGCCATATAGCATTCCCTTCAACCAACCAGGTAATTTACCACGGTTCGCAAATGCGACTGCGAATCCCACGCCTAAAATCGTACCAATCATAAAATGTGCGATCCAACCCATGATTAACGGTACATGCATGAACCCGGAAAGCATCCCGGCAACGTTCATTTTGGGCATCCCCATCATCGGGGCGACCATCATCATAAGTGTCATCAGTATTGTTCCTGCGATTCCAGCTATAACTGCAGATAGAATGTTTAAATGTTTCATCGTTCGTTTCCTTCAATTAATGTTTAAATGGTTTTTCGTTATTGTTTAAATAAAACATAACAATCGAAGGAAGAGATAATCTGTTAACCGGATTACAATTCCGGTCTCGACTCTCTAAAAAGGAGAATTAATAACAATTGTGGTTTTCCAATTAACTCGGAGTTTGACGAAAATCTTGCTTAAATGTTGAATATATATGCTTGGCGGGCTTGGCAACTTTGCGCGAGATAAACTTTCGCAGTGAACAAACCAATTCTCACGCAAAGTCGCAAAGAAAGGACTTAATAATGATCTAACTGGATAACCAGAAAAATATTTCTATGACAATTATTGATCTGGGAAGTACTTTTTAAGCTGCCGAGGATCTTTGATCAGCAGTCTCCGCTTTTCCTGAACTAATAATCCTTCTTCAGTAAAACGTCCTAAAACAGTTGTCACAATTTCACGGCTGGCACCGATCAGGTTGGCAAGCTCCTGATGGGTCAGGCGGAGAGTTATAAGGTGTCCGTTCGGTTTAACTTCAGCATCGGTTTCGCACAAACTATGAAGCAGTTTTGCCAGTCGAGCAGGGACATCAAGGAACGCCAGGTCTCGCACTGCAGTCTGGATTCGCCGGATACGAAGTCCCAGAATCTTATTAAGAGACAGGACTAACCCGGTATGACTTTCAACGAACTCCTTGAAAATTTCACGTCGAATCCGGCAAAGGTATGAATTTTCGAGGGCGATGGCTTCCATAGAGGTGTCGGATTCATCCATCCCGCTTAGCTCGCCGAATATTTCTCCGGGTTTTAACAAAGCAACAGTTATTGTTTTTCCCTCAGCAGATGTCATGGAAAGTTTTACCAATCCTTTCTTCAGGAAATACACCCAGGTTGTCGGTTCGCCCTGGAGATAAACCGGATCACGATTCTTGATCCAGTCAGTATCCACCATATCCTGGAGCCGCTCCATTTCGTCATGAGGAATAGCTTTGAAAATGTTGAAGTTTTGCAGATGCCAGATTGTTTCTCTGTCCATAATGATTTCCGGGTGGTGTTAAATGCATTGAAGTAATAAATACATCGTAACAAAAGAAATGATAAATTTCAATATGTAAAACAAGCAGAACTTAATTAACTAACGTCTCGAACCCAATGAATACAGAAGTGGAAACGCATACAATCATTGACAAATGTGTTAACGTACCATTAATACCTTGCTGATTTGATCGAGCTTTCCAGGAACAAATGCATGGATAAAATATACTCCACTGGCATGTCCTGTTCCCTCAAAAGCGAAGTACCTGATACCCGCTTCATATAAACCCGAAGCCAGAATCCCAACTTGCTGCCCGTGAATATTATAAATTCTTAGATCAAGATGATCTGGCTCAGGAAGAGCGATCTGAATATTCACATCTGGATTGAAAGGATTGGGATAGACTGAATGGATAGCCCATTTGTCCGGTATAAGTATATCAAGGTCACTGGGAACGCTTGAATTGCGTTCTATGGTAAATTGAAACATTTCTTCGCAGGAAACCGTATCACTATCAGAGATGGCTTCAACCCACCAGGTAACCTCCAGCATGTTTTCCCAATAGATCAAATCCAGTGAATCAATCAGGTTGATATTCAACAACGTATCAGTTATACCGGCGTATTTCATCAAGGTATCATCAATACCTTCAGAAATAATACTGAATGAAACGCGATATGTTACATATTCGTTAGTATCCGGATCTGCAGAACTTTGCCATAAAGTCTGAATATCAGAGATATTATCAGGTGTATATTCTGTTCCGTCTCCAGGTTCTAAAAGGAAAAAGGGAACAGGTGGTTCAGGGATATAATTTGT
The DNA here is from genome assembly GCA_030765455.1 of Candidatus Electryonea clarkiae. GTDB lineage: Bacteria > Electryoneota > Electryoneia > Electryoneales > Electryoneaceae > Electryonea > Electryonea clarkiae. Next base: position 10,867 of record JAVCCM010000009.1, read on the forward strand.
GGCAAAGTGAAAAACCTGGTTACTCCGTGTCCCGATGCTGTTGTTATCTGCAGCCCGAACACGCCAGTAATATTCTGCATAGTTTTCCTCGAGATCTGTGATCTCAACCTCGGCGGTTAGAATACTGTCTGCTGCGATAAAGCCATCGGCCAGAGTCGAATCAGGATATATCCATACTTCGTAACGGATTCTATCACCAGGGTCAACATCATTGCTTTGTTGCCAGGTGAACATTTGTGGATCATCGGTGATTATAGTGCTGTCAAGCGGAGATGCCAGGTCAAACGTTGATGGCAAATGGTAATCAACAAGGTTTTCCCACCACACAACTTCATCGTCATTATATGCGGTACCAAGAATATCCAGGTCACTGTCTAAATCGACGTCGGCAATAAACACGGAGGCAGCATGGTCGAAAGTATCATCAACGACATGCCTGTCGAAATCCTCCTCGCCAATATTCTCCCACCAGAATACTATATCTCCTTCGGGAGAAGCGGAAACGATATCTATATCATGATCTTCATCAAGGTCGCCCACTGCAAAACTTTGAACGTCTTCACAATCATCAGAAATTAGTCGTTCACGAAAGTCTTCGTCGCCGTCATTTTCCCACCAGCGGAGTTCGTTAAGAGTCCAGGAGGAGGCGATAATATCTTTGTCACCATCCCGGTCAAGGTCAAAGGCTAAGGCTTCACGGATTCCCATGAAATTATTGTCTATGACATTTTCATCAAATTCCCCGTCACCGTCATTCTCGTACCAGACAATATCATTGGCTAAATTTGCCACAGCAAGGACATCCAAATCGCCATCATCATCGATATCAGATGCGGTTACACAATAGGGATAACTAATATTACCATCTATGATACGAGCCCTGAAATTTTCATCGCCTTCATTCTCCCACCAGAAAAGTTCACCGTCGGTATCTGCTGTCGCCAGGATATCGATATCATCGTCAGAGTCAAGATCGGCTGCGAAGATGCTCCGGGGACGATAAAACTCATTGGTGATTGTATGTTGCGTAAAATGTTGATCGCCATCGTTTTCCCACCAGTGAACTTGACCGACTCGGTATGCAGCGCCTAATACGTCAATATCATCGTCTCCATCAATATCCAGGGCGTGAACCCGAATCGCACCATCATAATCTGTCTGGATTAGGTGAACAGTGAAATCCTCGTCTCCATCATTTTCCCACCAGGCAATCTGATCCGCATCGTATCCCGCCCCAATCGCATCAATGTCGCCATCGTCATCAAGATCTACGGCACAAACATCACGTGCCCCATCAAAGTAACGACTGATTAAATGTTCATCAAATTCCTGCCCTGAACTACACGTAAATGCACCAAGAATCAGCGTAAAACAAATGGATATTTGTGTAAGATGCCTTAATTGAGACAATGGATTTCCCTCCCATTATATAATGAACGCGTAATATACCTTGGAATCAAACCTGGAACAACGCCCGGCAATAGTGATGTAGCCTGGGTGGCTTGCACCCAGAGATAACTTGATATGTTCAGCCAGGTATTGAACACGGCGAAGAGCTGACAGTGGCTTATAGTAGTTTCACATATCATATTTCAGGCACAAAAAAAGGCATCAGGTGGGTGGCCAGACTGCTTGCTGTCGGGTTTCATTTTAAAGGCTGGCGTTAACACTCCGGTAAGTTCGGCGTCATGCATAAAAAAAAGGCGTCGAACGTATCGACACCTCTATCAAGAATAATGATCCACTGCTTGGCAACTATTTTCAAGTTAAGGTCTGAAGACCTGCTTTTGTATTTAATGATTCACCCGCTCTGCAGTTCAGCATTCTATATATAATATTAGCAATGGTTATGCCATTTAATGATGTGTTAAGAATACAAGCACTTACGATTTTCGGGAAGATTTAAAATGTATCATTTTGCGTCATATTGCTGAATAATTTACCGCAAAAAGACAAATAATGATGAGTAGAAATACTTAAAGTAAAACCTGTTTCTGAATGTACACGCAGGCTGTCATCAGGGTGTATTCAAAAACATACACAAAAAGGATAAATCAGTTTAAAAGTGTTTTTGGGAGGAGAGTTTCGAGACATACTTTAAGGTGGCTGTTTTATAATTATCAATTCTTTATAAGCAATCGCAGCTACCGTCGTCTTTCATTTATTGTAATTTCTTATCAGGGCATATATATTGCTTCTGATTTAGCAGAAAATATTTACAATCATCGGAAACAAGATTTGTAAATGTATAATCTGTCCCGAAGGGACTCTTGATATTAGCCCACGCTTTCAGGGGCTGTTGCTCAAACCTTTTCTCATTGCACTGTAGTTTATAGTCGTAAATTGTTCTTTGAAGCCATTATTTATAGATTGAACGATTTTAAGGTGTTATGCTTCGCACAGGCGTAAAAAA
>JAVCCM010000092.1 GCA_030765455.1 Candidatus Electryonea clarkiae
AAGTACGCCTGGAAAGATGCCGACAGCGTTGCAAATCAATGCAAAACGATAATTTTCGCTCTTTTCAGAGATTTCAGATACGAATTCACAGCGATTTTTTACGCCTGTGCGAAGCATAACACCTTAATATCGTTCAATCTATAAATAATGGCTTCAAAGAACAATTTACGACTATAAACTACAGTGCAATGAGAAAAGGTTTGAGCAACAGCCCCTGAAAGTCCATTTCCTGATATCTATTCTACTGGTAGTAATATAATTGTCATTCAAACCGTGAAGAATCGGATTATGCCACAGCATAAAAATTTTATCTTCATCGTCATAGGTAAGATACATAACAACCGCTAACGAGTAAAGCAACGTTTATAACCACCACCGAAAAATGTATTCTACACCAGAAGAATCACCAGCGCAAAATGTTTTCGAGTAAATTTTCTGAGTATCCATTTATAGAATATAATAAGAAAATTGAAGACGATTATTAGATTTTAACTTGAAATGGCGTACATAATTACGTACGTTGTAAAAACTGAGGATAATATGAAAACACTTTCTGCAACACAGGCTCGCGCCAATTTGTATAAATTGATTGACGAAGCCCGGGCTTCAGGTGAGCCGATACAAATAACCGGGAAACGGTCCAACGCCGTTTTAATCTCGGAGGAGGACTGGCGTGCAATCTCGGAAACCCTGTACCTGCTTTCAATTCCGGGTATGCGTGAATCGATAAGGGAAGGTTTGGAAACATCGGTTGAACAGTGCGAGACGGAGCTTGACTGGTGAAATGGCAGTTTGTACAACCGCTAATGATGGTTTGAAGAGTAGTTCACTTTCGGCGAAAGTGAACTACTTTAACTCGATATATGAGAATCAAGGTAATAGTTTACACGGAGCAAGCCCGAATTGATGCTAAGAAGATAGCAGATTCCGCTCTGAAGCCAAGGGCAATGGAACTCCTGGATATCATCAGTAATGATCCTTTTCAGAAATCCCCGCCTTTTGAAAAACTGGTCGGTGATTTGTCAGGCGCATATTCACGCCGCATCAACATCCAACACCGCCTGGTCTATCAAGTCCTCGAGGATATAAAAACTATAAAGATTATTCGTATGTGGACACATTATGAATGATTCCATACGAGTGTGTGTGCGGGGCTGACTCAAAATTACTTCTGAGTCAATCCCTGTCCGTCACAATTTACATATGGTTATTTGAGGTCATTCCTTTGGGATATCATTCATAGAAATTCCTATGGCTTTTGCGACTCCTTCGCCGTAATCTGAGTCAGCTTTAAAACAATTTATTATATGTTTGATTTTTATTGCTTTTGGTGCGTCTCCCATCGCCCTCGCAGTGTTTTCAAACAGCACTTTCTGCTGTTCACTGCTCATCATTCTGAACAGATCACGTGGTTGCGAATAGTAATCATTATCATCTTCGCGGAAATCCCAATGATCAACAGCTCCATCAGTGCTCAAAGCTGGTTCACGGTGTTCGGCTTGTTCCTCCCATTCGCCCTCAACGTTTGGATGATAGGCGACAGCAGCACCATAATTGTCATCTGTTCTCATTAGACCGTCGCGATGGTTACTGTGTACAGGACAGCGAGCCTGGTTGACAGGAATCAGGTTATGATTTACACCAAGACGGTATCGTTGGGCATCCCCGTATGAAAACAAACGTCCCTGGAGCATCTTGTCAGGTGAAAAGCCGATACCCGGGACAACATTCGCGGGATTGAACGCAGCTTGCTCTACTTCTGCGAAGTAGTTCTCGGGATTCCTGTTCAGCTCAAACACCCCTACATCAATAAGTGGATAATCCTTGTGAGGCCAGACTTTTGTTAAATCAAAAGGATTAAAAGAGAAATTCGCGGCATCCTTCTCGGGAATAACCTGAACCTTCATGTTCCATTGGGGGAATTCTCCATTTTCGATGCTGTCAAAGAGATCCCGCTGATGGCTTTCACGATCTTTACCGACAATCTCTTCCGCTTCCTGGTCAGTCAGATTCTTGATACCCTGCTGAGTCTTGAGATGGAATTTTACCCAATAGCGTTCGTTGTTCGCATTAATCAGGCTGAAGGTATGGCTGCCATAGCCATTCATGTGACGAAAGGAATATGGAATTCCCCTCTCACTCATGGTGATGGTAATCTGGTGAAGCGCTTCCGGAAGCGATGTCCAGAAATCCCAGTTATTTTTCGCACTGCGCAGGTTGGTTTTAGGATCACGTTTCACCGCGCGATTAAGATCTGGAAATTTCAATGGGTCACGCAGGAAAAAAACCGGCGTATTATTTCCTACCAGATCCCAGTTTCCATCTTCAGTATAAAATTTAATGGCGAAACCACGAATATCGCGCTCCGCGTCAGCAGCACCACGTTCACCTGCAACCGTTGAAAACCGGACGAACAGTTCCGTCTTTTTGCCGATTTCAGAAAATATTTTTGCTTTGGTGTACTGGGTGATATCGTGGGTGACGGAGAATGTTCCGTATGCCCCTGAACCTTTGGCATGCATACGTCGTTCCGGGATTACTTCACGGTCAAAATGGGCAAGTTTTTCCATGTACCATACATCCTGGAGCAGCATCGGACCTCGCTTGCCGACGGTTAAAACGTTCTGGTTGTCAGCGACTGGAGCGCCAACACTATTGGTTTGTTTTTTCTTCATGATTTAATCTCCCTCCTTGAGAGTAACAGAGTTTTGTTTTTGCTCATTTTCGCATCTGTGACAAAGACCACGCACTTCGACATGAGTTGTCTCGACGTGACCATAACCATTTAGTGATTCGGGAGGTTTCAACATGTCAAAATCTTCGCTTTGAAAATCAATCATTTTTCCGCAATTGACACATACAAAATGATGATGCTGTCCAAGGTTTGCGTCAAACCTGGTGCTTTCTCTGGCAGTTTCCATAGTCTTAATCAATCCAAGGTCGTTCAGCATCCATAAGTTTCTATAAACAGTGTCAAGCGATATCATGGGAATCAGTCTGCGAACGCCTCGAAACACTGATTCAGCGTCAGGGTGCCTGCCGCTTTTTGCCACTTCACGGAAAATTTCCATTCTCTGGGTGGTAAGTTTGATCCCTGCCTCCCGACATACTTTATCGAACAGTTTCATGCGCTGTTCTACTTCCTTCTTGCTGATTCGCATGAAGCGAACCTCCTTGTTCGGAATTATTTCCTATTTAGGAATGATACTACATTTAGAGATTGTTGGCAATATCATTTTTTCTCTCGCATGTTAGCCGAGTGTCATTACAATATATCAAAAAACCTGAATAAGCTTGGGCAATAAATAGCCCAAAGCACCCGCCATTATTAGAATGGTTCCATCAACATATTAGGCTCAAGCCAATTAAAGAGAGGATGATTTTCGAGACTTTCAATGGTTGGTATAGGATTACCTAAATGATTAAGTATCATCATGCCCCAGTTATACTCATCAACAGGGCGATATAAAGAAGCATCTATTCGTAGTAAGAGAGTATCAAGATCGGCATCACTATACTCATCCTTGAGTTGAAAAAGAATTTCACTTTCGACAAACTCCATAGATGAATTCTGCCACATCGCTTCTATAACGCGGTTATGCCCCAATAGCCCACTTGACCCATTCGTCCATTGAAATTCTTCTACCGGCGATTTAATGAATGTTTCTACCTGATCCATTAGAGCTTGGAATTCTGATTCGTTGGCACCCTGTGTAAGGTGGTAGATTCTTTCGTTTTCCACCATTTGACCATTTTCGCCGTCCCAGGTGACAATCATAATGTGTTTTCCGTCAAAGGTGGATTGAGGACCTGTTGTCGTATTGTCTTCCTCGTCCTTGTCGCAACCAATTACAATTAATAATGTTAACACTAACAGTATTACAAACTTCATGGCATCTCCTTTAGGCAGTTAGGTTCTCTCTTGCCTGAATTTTGTTTTAATGTTGCATGCTTCTGTCTCAGAGTATAAGCAATTTTCTGTTTTCGGCAAACACATACTCAATGTTTTATTAATATTTATGTTTGAGCGTGTGCCCCGTACAGACCTGTGCGACCTCTGGCGTATTGATGTCCGGGTTTACCTCAAGATCAAAAGTCTTATATTGCCAGAATGAGTACATCAAACAACCAAAAGAAACCTTCACGAAAGCAAATTAAACCTCAGAGCGCCGGTGAGGAGATAGCTAATAGTGTTACTCACGGCATTGGGGCGGCTTTGAGTGTTGCAGCCCTGGTGCTGCTTGTGGTTTTTGCTTCGATCAGGGGTGATGCATGGCGGGTTGTGAGTTTCAGTGTTTACGGCAGCGCCTTGATTTGCCTTTACCTTGCCTCGACACTTTACCATGCTTTTCGTAACGAAAGAGTTAAACGTTTTTTCAAGCTGATGGATCACTCTTCCATTTACCTGCTGATCGCCGGGACATATACACCTATAACGCTTACTGTTATGCGTGGACCCTGGGGCTGGACACTGTTTGGAATTATTTGGGGACTGGCGGTTGCCGGAGTGATTTTCAAGCTGATATTTATTGGTCGATTCAGGATAATTTCGGTAATCATTTATATTGCTATGAGCTGGTTGATAATTATCGCCTTTAAACCAATGGTCAGCATGGTTCCTGCCGGGATGATTACCTGGTTGTTCATCGGTGGAGCCTGCTATATGCTTGGAGTAGTCTTCTACGTCTGGCGAATTTTCCCCTACCATCATGCAATCTGGCATCTTTTCGTTCTCGGCGGCAGTATTTCTCACTTCTTTGGGATTCTGTTTCATATTGCTTAACTAATATGACATGATTTACAGGATTAAGAATCCAGTCATCAAATATCATGATCACTTACTGTTAGCAAGAAACCCGACACTGAAGTGTCGGGCCACCCTCTCTGCAATTGCGGTGTTATGAAATTCATTCGTTTGGGGATGTAGTTGTTCCAGGGATTTCTTCAACTCCCGTTTCACTCTTAACACCCAGGCTATCGTTTGCAACCGGATTGCTTTCATCAATATAGTAGCCTTCTCTTTCGGCGATATCACGCCGGAGATATAGCCTGAATTTGTTGAATGTTCCGAGGTTCTGGTATTTACTTTGAACGAAATTGTCGAGGTCTTTATTGCCATGCATCTGGTATTTTCCCCAGAACTGGTAATTCGCAACAGCCGCATCGACAATGGCAGCCGGAGGATTATTCTTGAGATCTTCTGCTAACAATTGCCAGCTTCCATCTATGATAAATGGTGTTGTGTCGATATGCGGGGCGGCATTTATCCAGGGGATGAGCCCGACAAGGTAGTTGGCGTTGATAAACCTTGAAGAGCAATCACGCCGGGCTAACATGTAAATTTCCGGAGCAAATCCCCATACCCAGATTTTCTCATCGGTTCGAGTAACTTCGCGAATTTTGCTTGTAAGATCGGAGAATCGTTGACGCAGATGTCCGCCCTGTACTGCCATCTGGGAGCGGGCACGGTAAGCGGCTCCATGAAATATTAGAATGGGATGCAGAAAACCTGTTGCTATTATCACTATTGCCACGAGTCCGGCAGGAGAGAGAATTTTGTTCTCGATGGTTTTGATTTTATGAAGGAGGTAAGCAGCGCCCTCAGCGGCAGTCCATGCGAAAAATGCGGCGGCAGGTAAAAAGTAATGACCGAAAAGACGAGCCCCGGTAATCCCGGCGAAAAATCCCGCGACCATTCCTGCAGTCAGGACAATTCCCCGTGCGCGATTTTTTCCATCTGACTGCAACAAGGCAACCATACCGGCTAATGAAAGCGAAACAGTCAGGAAGTGCGGGAATCCCCACTGCCACATCGTATGCCATAAACCCTCGAAGAAAACTGAATCATAACTCCCGGCCCGCATGTAGAAAATATTATAGCCGATATACATTGTCATATAATCATAAAACCCGCCTGACAACCAGAGAGGAAATACCAGGATCAAATACCAGACGCCTGACCAGGTCAATGTTTTCAAAAAGAACTGTAAGTTCTCGAGCCAGTTACCTTCTTTTTCAAACCGGGCATATCCTGCGGCTAATAGCAGAATTATTGAAATAATCAGTGCATGAATTTTAAACCATGTAGCCAATGCGATGAAAATCCCGGTTAGCAGGGGATTTCCTTTGCCGCCCTCAGAACGACGCAAAATGAAAATCACAGCGATCAAAAGAAACGGAATAAGAAAAGTCTCGGTGAGAGCGGCGATAGTATCAGCAGGGAGGTAACCACCGAGTGCGATGATGACCAAAACTGAAGCAAAAGTCCCAATGATATCGCCATGCCGTCGCCTCATTTCGAAGCCGACGATTAATCCTGAGGCAAAATGTGCAAGCAGGGCTGCCATACGAACCGCATTCAGACTCCAGGCGCCGAAGATTCCGAAAATAACACGGTAGATGTAAAATATTCCGGGAGCGGCATGATCCCATGCATCCCTGTAAGGAAGTCCGCCCTGCTGCATTACCCTCGCTACCGCCGAGTATAATCCTTCATCGGAATTAATAGCAGTCAGACCAAAATAGGGCAGTCGAAAAGCGAGCACGGCGATAAGGGGTAAGCCCAGTATAATCCAGATGGAGAGCTTTACTGTTCCATCAGGAACTGTTTTGCAGGTTTTCAGAAACCGGTTGATGAAATCAAATTTCAACGGCTGGATTCTCCGGTTAGTTTTACTATCCATTCAGAGAGATTGACGACCATCTCGTCAGTGATCTCGTGTTCAGCCGGATAAAATTTTGATATTATATTTACTTTGGCAACTTTGGCTGCATCAATAACTTTTTCAGCGCGGTATGGTTCAATTACTCTGTCGCGGCTTCCATGTATTACAAAAAGAGAGACATTATTAGTTGCAAGCCCAGTGAAATCATATTCTTTTTCATGATCCAGGGGTAAAAATCCACCAATTACCGCTCCACTCCTGAATAGGGCGGGTGAGTCTAACAATGTCAGCAAAGTTGTTGATGCTCCCTGGCTGAAACCTATTAGAATTACATTTGAAGTATCTGCATTTGTCTTGTTTGCTACATCAGAAACTATAGCGGAAATCCACCCGGTTGTTAGATTCCTGGCGTTATCCAGCATCTGTAAGTTGTTGGAAGTCCTTAGAGCCCTGGGCCAATACTCATAACCGGTTTGACCCTCCTGAGTTTTATATGGAGCACGCGGGATAACATAGATAATTCCCGGGAGAGCGAGGCGGTCAGGGAACTCCGCAAAGCTGTCGAAATCTCCGGTTCTTCCATGTAATAAAACGATAAGCGGATGAGGCTGCCCCTCTTCCCGGTAATCAGATGGAAGTATAACCTGGTATGATGCGACCCTGGTTTGTTCAAGGTAATATGTGAGCTTTCCCGATGGCGAGGATTGTTGCTCAAGTTTCAGCAGTCCTTCGATGCGGGAAATGATGCGGGCAAAATCGGGCAATTCTTTGATCGCATCCAGGTCAGGATCCTTGGGGGGCCAGGAAGAATCCCTCCAGCCTGCTGTAACTGCATCATCAAATGCTTGAAAGGATTCATCAAGTTTACCTTCGAGCGACAGCGCACATGAATAATTATACCATGCTGCATTATCTCCGGGAACAGCTTCCAGCCATTTTGCATACATTTCAATGGCGAGTTTGATTTCTCCGGAAACCAGCGCGCGTTCAGCACGAGTTCCAAGAGTAGGTCCTCCGGGCTCTATCGCCAATAATATAATGGGATAAATTAAAATGAAAAAGATTGACAAAGAACGCGTCTTGAGAATCCAGCTTTTCCCTATTCCTTTTTGTTTATCTTGTATAATCATACATGCTTCCCCTTGATGTCAACTCCAATTACATTGGCAAATAACCATTTTTTTCTTTTATCTTGCTCTTTCGTTCTTCGAGTAACCGGTCGATTTCTTCAAGATCTTCTTCTTCAATTTGCCATCCTGAGCCACCGACTATCTCTTCAACTTGAGATGGTCTTCGAGCGCCAACGATTGCAGAGCTGATACCATCGAGTCGCAAAACCCAGGCTATCGCGAACTGAAGCATAGTTTTATTGTATTTTTCCACTATTGTGCTTAACGATTTGACAAATTTTAGATTTATGGACAGATTCGGCTCTTTAAACTCATCCGCACGAAGTCTCCAGTCATTCTGAGCAATTTTCCTAATGTTAAATTTCCCGGTGAGTAATCCGCTATGTAATGGACTATATGCCAGTATTCCAATAGTGTTGTCAGAACAATACTGAAGATGCTTATCTTCAATCTGCCTTCTGAACATACTGTAAGGTGGCTGGGATGTGGCGACACGACCTATATTCTTAACTTTATCGATCTGGGCATCACTGAAATTGGAAACACCACCATAACGAATTTTTCCCTCTTCCATCATCCGGTGCATAGTCAGCCAACCTTCTTCGATCCGGGCGTCATCATTGGGCCAATGTATATGATATATATCTATAAAATCAGTGTTTAAACGCTTCAGACTCATTTCGCATTCACGTCGAACAGATTCACCATCGAGACTGCTGGATAAATTGCCCGCTTCATCCCAGAGAAGAGAACACTTGGTTGCAATAATTACTTCTTTCCTGTGCCCCTTTACGGCCTTTGCTACTAACTCCTCACTTCGCCCCAATCCGTAGATTGCCGCGGTATCAATCCAGTTGACCTCGAGTTCTCTTGCACGACGGATTGACGCTACAGCTTCAGCTTCGTTTTGAGGACCCCATCCAAACGCCCAGTTTGGTCCGCCAATCGCCCATGATCCAAATCCTACTTCCGACAAAAATAAATCCGTTTTTCCAACTTGCCTAAGTTTCATTGTTTTTCCTGTATGAATTTTGCTGCGTTTAAAAGTTCAATGATACTGATAAAATTGTGATTATGCAAAAAATATGGCTCTCTTATGTCATTTCAGACAAAAATCGCTTAATAATTGTTTAATAATTAACAGTATAAAAATATTATAAAGAATCCAATGGGAGCATGCAAATTCGGTTTTCGAATCTTTTCTCAAGTCCTGTTGAAAATACAATATCGTTATCACTCTAAAATGGCGAAGGAACAAACTCTTTATAAACAAATATATAATAAAATATTGGTGCTTTCAGAGCAATATTTCATTATGTTGGGTGACATATTCAAAAAAGGTTCACAGTTTCAATACATGCAAAATTCATTTGTTCTCCCGGAGCAGGTTAGTAGAAATCACCTGCAATATTATACATCTAACTATTTGCAGGAATATATTGAGAGTCGAAAACACCCTGAAATTTATCTAAACCTGGAGACATGATGGAAAATATCGGAACATACGCTTTGAAAATAACGACTCATTTAGAGTTCGAAAAGGCAATCGAAAAGGTAACTGAATTGCTGGCGGCGGAGAAATTTGGAATATTAACAGAGATTGATGTGAAAGCTACATTTAAGAACAAGCTTGATGTAGATTTCAAACCTTACAGGATTTTGGGAGCATGCAATCCACCATTTGCACACAAGGTTCTGAGCGAAGAAAATCTCATGGGGGTACTACTACCTTGTAATGTGGTTGTCTGGGATGAAGGTGATTACCGGGTAGTCGCTGCAATGAACCCGCAGATTATGGGCAGCATTATTGATAATCCTGCAATTCAGGAGGTTGCTGATGAAGTTGCAGCAAAAATGAGTGGTGTACTTGAGAAGCTTGAAAATATTTAGGTATGAGTCAAAGAGCGAAATGATGTTCATACATCATTCATTACAATTGTAAGAATTCCTTTTTAAAAATTTTAACAATTTGATGAAATAATCACTCATTAATACAATATTTACAAAGCAGTCCGTTCAATCGCCTGTCACAGTTCAGAATGAGAGTCTTTTATGAGTCATCCATCAACTTGAATGGACTCTTTTTTTTCTCTATGTGAGCTGCATCACAAATATTTACATTGTTATATAAGCAAATTACATGAGCCTAACATTAAACAATAATACGTTAAAATATTCTGCCGGATTTTGATGATTCCATAATTCGCTAAGTGGAGAATGAAGTAGCATCTAAGACATGAAAATTGTCTTTCAATAGCAGGCGATGAATTATTATAGATTGAAATGTTTTTGTTTTGCTCCATGATGAATTTCTTGTGCAGGTGCACAACGGTGTGAGATGGAAATCCTGTTTATCTTATTTGTTTTGTAGGCGCATTTGTTTCGGCTCGTCCGGATCAGGTTTTTTTGCTATTATTTTGATTGATTTTACCGATACTATTTATATAGTCTTTTAGGTTGTAAAAGATACGAAACCATATCTTATGAAAGTTCGGAAAACATTACTATATCTTCTTTTTATTTCTTGCATCTTTACTTTTCTATTCAACGGTTCAACTTTGAGAGCGCAGGAAAGACCGGATTCGCTGTGGACTCTCACCCTGGGTGGAGAGAATGCTGATCACGGATATGCTGTTCTCGCTACAAGCGATGGAGGTTGCCTTTTAGCAGGCAGGACTACCTCCGGCGAGCATGGCGCATCAGACATGTCACTTGCTAAAGTAAATTATTACGGTGTGGTTGAGTGGGAACGATCCTATGGTACTGCTCGCGATGAAACTTGCTATGGGCTTGAGGCGACACCGGACGGCGGCTATATCCTTGCCGGGTTTACAACTGATAGCGAAAATTTGACGGAAGATTTTTACCTGGTAAAAATTGATTCCATCGGAGACGTGGAGTGGACGCAACAATACCCAAATGAATCACGTGAAAAATGCCGTGAAGTCCATGTTGACTCGGATGGAGGATACATACTTGTCGGTGATTCTTTTCTGGACCTTGATTTTGAGACAGATATAAGAATTATCAAAACAGATGATGAAGGCGAAGCTGTCTGGAATCAACTTTATGGTGGGGCTGACAACGAAAACGTAGGGGGAATTCTGCCTCTTGAAGATGGCGGTTATATGTTTGCGGGAAGCTATTATATCTCAGGTGATTATGACTATAATGTTTTCTTATGGCGCCTTGATGAGGATGGGGATGTTATATTCCAGCGATCCATCGGTGACAGGATGCAGGATAAGTGTTTTGATATTCAACCAACCTCTGACGGAAATTTCATTCTTGTTGGTTATACCTATAGTTTTGGTTCCGAATACCGGGATTATTATATAGTTAAAGTAAATACCAACGGCGGTCAAATCTGGGCAAGGCATATTGGAGGAGCCTCTTACGATGAAAGTTACGCCGTACGTCAAACAACTGACGGTGGCTATCTTATCGTAGGTGGAACCAGGTCATACGGCGAAGGATTTTATGATATGTACCTGGTGAAGACGGACGAGTATGGATACCTGGAGTGGGATCAGACGTATGGAGGTGAGGAGCTTGATATTGCTGTGGCGATAGATGAGACACCTGATGCCGGGTATGTGATTACCGGTTATACGCACTCATTTGGAGCTGGGGAGAGTGATGCATATCTTGTCAGGCTCGAATCGGAAGACCGTCCTCCCGCGCCTTTTAGCCTGGTAAGCCCAGAAAATGATTCCACTGTCCTCTATGCTCCACCTTATGATTTTGAGAACACCTGGAATCCGGCAATAGATCATAATCCTCTTGACACCGTCTTTTATGACGTCTTTTTCCAAGTAGATTGGGATGAAGTCGGTGATACAACGCTTGTGTTCCATCACATAACTGGCAATAGTATTAATTTTAACATTGTTGATTCACTCGGTTTAAATATCTGGGCTCTTGATTTACCTCCACGCCGTGTAGATTGGTGGGTAGTAGCAATCTCGGGCGACGACACAGTTGAATGCGACGAAACTTGGTATTTTGGACTTGAATCATTTGATCCTGGAGCGCCTGTAGCTTTTAATCTAATAAATCCTTTCAACAATGATACTTTGGGTACGAACCAGACACCTTTGATCTGGCAATCAAGTTCTGATCCGGATTCCGAGGATCCGTTGCAATACATTATCTGGTGGGCGACTGATGAGTCTTTCACAGAAAATCTTGATTCTATGTTTACTCCGGATACTCTTTTCATGCGTCAAAATCTTATAGATGATACCGGGTATTGGTGGAAAGTAAGGGCGCAAGATATCGGAAGTATAGGAAGATGGTCCGGACAGACCAATCATCTACAGGTTTACATACCAGAACCTCCAGCTTCCTTCAAGCTTTTGACACCGAATAGTGGCGATACGATTGTATCTGATGTTGGTTTAATGGAATGGGAAGAAGCTATTGATCCGGATCCGGACGATTTTGTTCAGTACAAGGTTTATTGGGCTGAGGATGAAGCTTTTATCGCTGGTCTGGATTCAAATACAACTAATGCGACTTCATTCTGGTTGACTGGTTTGCATCACAAACAGTTTTACTGGTGGAAGGTTGAAGCATTAGATTTCAATACAGAAGGGATATGGTCAGACGATGTTTTCCATTTTATGGCATATTATCCGGAGCTGAACGGAGCTTTATATCTGACTGATTCCAATGAGGCGATTGCCGGAGCAAGGTTGGTGCTCACCAATGTCAACGAAGATTCATTTACTTCCTTAACCGATAACGATGGTCGATACATATTTTATAATGTTCCCACAGGAGAATATAGTATAGAAATTTCCCATCCGGATTATGTTACTATGCACGAGAGTTCAATTTTGTTGATGGATGGCGTGACACTTGATTTGGATTTTTCGCTTGAGAGAGCTTACCGATCGCATACACCACTACAACCAAATTATTTTGAACTGATCTCTTTTTATATATTTCCAGAAGATTATTTTGCAGAAACAGTGTTTAGATCTGTAGGATCTCTGGTAGTCGCAGTTTCCGACGATGATGGGGTATGGCGCAGACCGGCATTGAATACCATTGGCGAGATAAATGCTGCGGAAGGATACCGTCTGTTGTCGATCGCCGATGATACACTGCATATCGAGGGAAATCCGATTGATGTAGATATTGTGTATCACCTTAAAGAAGAGAAATCGAATTTCCTTGGTTATCCTTTTGATTTCCCAGCTTCAATTGAATCGGCTCTCTCTCCCATTCAGGATAGTATTATTTTTGTCCAAACTGATGATGGGAGAATCTGGAGTCCATCTGACACCATTAACACTATTGAGACAATGATCCCCGGTGAAGGCTATATGATTCAAGTATCAGGAGATATAGAGTTCACATATAATATTGAGAGTACGCAAATAGTCGGTAACAACAGTATTAGACGAGAATTAATGTCCTCAGACGAAGAACCGCGTCCAACTGGGCTGCCATATTGTGTTTTGGTACAATTGACTGACAGGATACGAGAAAAATCGCCTGAATTAATCGAAATTTATGATGGATTTACATTAGTTGGGAAAGAGAGAATATCGCTTGACCACAGCATAACTCCGGTTATTACATGGCAGGGAGCACCTGAATTCGGTGTAGATGGTTTTGCCAAAGGGAAACCTGCACGGATAGTTATCAAAAATAATGCTGGGACTGCAATTTCATCGAGAATAATTGAAGATTCTATCCAATTTGGAAAAAATGCATTTGCAAGAGCCACTGTGGATTATCAGGTGCCGCTTCCGGACAAATTTGAAGTCAGTGCTGTATATCCGAATCCATTCAATGCATCAGCCAATTTGAATTTTGCACTCCCCTTAGAAGGAGAAGTTGAAGTAGGAGTTTTTAATATTGAAGGCAGGGAAATATATCATTTTGTGCAGCATTATTCTGCCGGATATCACCGTTTCACATTTGATTCTGAAGCTTCAGGATTGAGACTTGGAAGTGGAATGTACTTCATTCGTATTAACCAATTTGAAAATAGTGTAATTCGCAAAGTTGTATTGGTAAAATAGATAGTTTCACCAAAAGAATAGTCGATAGTTAAATATCTTAAAGAGAAAGTTTTACTTACTGAAATTATGCCAAACCCGTTAAAACATAGTAATGTGGGGATACGAATCCGCTGGATCTTATTCTTTCTCTTATCCGCTGTCGGCGCATTATATATGGGCGTAGGCTGCCTGGGATGTGGTGACGAAAATCCTCCACCAATTACACTTAATGATCCGGTGAACCCTACTTCCCATAGTCTTACGCTGTCCTGGGATGGATCAACGGAAGACGATTTTTATATGTATTATCTTTATTATGACTCGACGGAAAACTTCAATAGAGATTTGGCTGAGGTTACTGAGATTGATGATCAGGACTGCACTGAGGTCATCGTTGACAGGATCGACGGAGATTTGCATTATTACTTCAGAATATATGTCGAAGATCAAGCGGCAAATTTATCAGAATCATCAAATGAAGTTAGCGAAAGGACTCTACCGGCACCCGGGCAATTGACATTGAATACACCATATCAGGATTCCCTTGAAAGTGTAAAGCTTTCCTGGTCGGCGATACCGTTTTTAGATTTCTTATGGTACAGAATTTATTATTCTACGGAGGCTGAATTCGACACTGCCGACGCGAATTACATTGAAATCACCGAAGGTGCTGCCGCTTCTTATTCTATTGATGGTCTCGAGGAATTAACCGATTATTACTTTCGCATACACTCTGCAAATACTTCAGGTGGAGTATCACCCGCCTCCAATGAAGTCCAGTGTAAAATACACAACTGGGAATATATCGAATCAGTCCTTGTCGGCTCTCGTCCCAGTGGTCTGTCTTTAACTTCTGATGGAAGCAAATTATACGTTGCAAATTCGGTTACTGACAATATCTCTGTTATATCGACCGAATCAAAAACTGTTACAAGTACCATTGATCTTCCTGGGACATATCCCTGGGATGTTCAAACAAGCCCTGATGGTGAAAGTGTTTACGTCTCTTGCCTGGAAAGCAAACTGCTGGCTGTGATTTCTACATCATCAGATGAGGTGACTGACACTATTCCTGTTGGAGCCAATCCTACCAGTCTTTGTTTATCTCCTGATGGCGAAATTATTTACGTCTCTAACATGCTTGACAGTTCCATCGTCGGCATAGAATCTGTAACTTTTGAAGCATCGCCATTGCTAAACATAGGTGATATCGTCGGAAAGATCTGCATCAACCCTGGAGGTTCTGCACTTTATGCAGTGGGGATCACAAGCGGAACTGTTCAGAGCATACTACTTGAAGAAAATGCACTCAATAATACTATATCTACCGGTGATGATCCACAGGGAATGGCTTTTTCTCCGGATGGAAGCAAATTATACGTTGCAAACGGACGTAGCAGCACTGTGTCAGTGATATCAACTGAAAATGATGAAATAATTACCCCGATTGATGTTGAAGCTGGTCCTACTGACTTGGTTGTTTCGCCGGATGGTGAATTCCTTTACGTTACTCATTATGAAACGGATAATGTATCGGTTATTTCAACCATAGGAAACGAAGTTATCACAACCTTGCATATCCAACAGGGACCATTGGGAATTGTCATATCTCCTGATGGAAAACAGCTATGGCTAACCTGTTCTGTTTCTTACCGCGCAGTACTCATAGAAGTCTTTCCCTAAGAAAAACAAGAAAAATGTTTCGATATGATTCTCATTCAGAACCAGGTGATTTAGATCACACCTTTCAGTTGATCCCCGCCAAAATATTTCAAAGATTTATTGTTTACATTTATTATACAAGTATCCATTGAATGTCTGTAATTTTTTTACAATATTGAGATTTATTCGTTGAATTGCTTGTTTATGACCGGATTGTTGTTTTACTATTGGTGTGATTTGCAGAATGCATCGAGAATTTTCTTGTGATTAGTCATAATTTATACAACCATAATAATAAAATAGTATTAGAGATTCTACCCCTGGGAACGACAGACTGAGGTTTTAATATGTGCGGTATCATTGGTTATATAGGAAAAAGGAAAGTTATCCCGCTATTATTGCAGGGTTTGAAACGGATGGAATATCGAGGTTACGATTCTTCCGGGATAGCGCTGATACATGACCAGAAGTTTCAACTGTACAAGCAAAAAGGTAGAATAGAAGAGCTGGAAAAGGTCCTGAATGGAACAGCGGGAGATGCCAGTGTGGGTATCGGTCATACACGCTGGGCCACACATGGAGAGCCGAGTGTGTTAAACGCTCATCCCCATACTAGTTCAAATGGCAAAATTGCATTGATCCACAACGGGATTATTGAAAATTATAGCGAGCTTCGTAAAGCTCTGGCTAAGAAAGGATACAAATTTCAATCCCAGACTGATACCGAAACACTGGTACATCTGATCCAGGAATTTTATGAGGGCGATCTTGTAAATGCAGTATTAAGAGCATTACGGAGACTGGAAGGTACTTATGGTATAGCCGTGCTGCATGTTGATGAACCGGACCGAATAGTAGTTGCAAGAAAAGGTAGTCCCCTTGTGGTCGGAATCGGTGAAGGCGAGAATTTTATCGCATCTGACCTCGCCGCAATCGTCGAATATACCAGGGATGTGATTTTTCTGGAAGACGGCGAACTTGGAACAGTGACAACTGATAATTTTCACCATTTCAACCTTGAAGAATCAGTAATCAAACGAAAAGTAACTCATATAGATTTTAATCTCGACCAGATCGAGAAGGGTGGCTACAAACATTTCATGCTGAAAGAAATTATGGAACAGCCACAAACTCTCGAAAATACCATGCGTGGACGTGCTCTTGATGACATCGGTGAAGTGAGACTGGGTGGCTTAATCAGGCGATTGGATGAGCTAAAAGATGCCGAACGAATTATGCTTCTTGCCTGTGGTACTTCATATCACTCCGGACTTGTCGGCGAATATATGATTGAGGAATGGGCAAGAATACCGGTCGAGGTTGAATACGCTTCGGAATTTCGCTATAGAAATCCAATAATACCACCCAATACAGTTGCCATAGCAATAAGCCAATCCGGTGAAACTGCGGATACACTCGCTGCACTGCGGGAGGCTCAAGCCCGGAACGCACTTGGATTGAGTATTGTTAATACAGTTGGTTCTACAATAGCCCGCGAGTCTGAAGGCGGGATATACCTTCATGCCGGTCATGAAATAGGAGTAGCATCTACAAAGGCATTCACGAGCCAGGTAACCGTTCTCGCCTTATTTGCGCTGTTGCTCGCTCAACAACGGGATTTCCCAACGGATAAGATTAAAGAGATTCTTGGAGAACTCCGTAGAATACCGTCACTTGTTGAAAGAATACTAAAAAAGGATAGAGAAATTTTTGAGATAGCAAAGATATTCTCAAGAGCTTCCAATTTCCTGTATCTCGCAAGAGGACCGAACTTCCCGGTGGCACTGGAAGGTGCACTGAAATTAAAAGAAATCAGTTATATTCATGCTGAAGGATATCCTGCAGCAGAGATGAAACATGGACCGATAGCGCTTATTGACAGGATGATGCCGGTTGTTTTTATCGCAACTCGTGACAAAACCTATAAAAAGGTCATCGCTAATATTGAAGAAGTTCGATCACGAGGTGGTACAATCATCGCCGTAGTGAATGAAGATGACGAGGAGATCATGGAGCTTTCCGATTATGTAATCCGTATCCCATCATGTCATCCGATGCTGATGCCGATATTGACAGCGATTCCTTTACAGCTTCTTGCATATCATATTGCTAACCTGCTCGGCAGGGACGTAGATAAACCCCGGAACCTGGCAAAATCCGTCACGGTGGAGTAATACATATTAGTAATTTAATATAGATATTTGTATATTAACTACTTATTTTTGTGTATGACATCCCGGGTTGATACAATCCGGGATTTTTGTGGACTCCAGGAGCCCCAAAATAAGCAAAATAATAATTATTTATTTTTTCGGAACGCATGAAAACGCAGATTATTCAAAGTATCTTTAGAGAAGATTTGTTTACAAACGCTCAATCTATGTCATTCACTCCTTCCATGAGTTGTACATGTCACATCCGGCTGAATGGCAATCTGAATAATTTGAATAAATTTTCGGGATATTACAATGACTGAAGAAAAAATTGATTCATTAGATGACTTTCGCAAAGAACCCTGGCGCCTTGTTGATGTCGCCAGGATTTTCGCTGTAGAAGGCACCGCCCCACCAGATTCCCTTGAAGCAATTTTGACCGGGTCGGAACGAGTTATGATTCACGATGTTCTCTCAGCAAGTGTATCGCTCTGGGACTTGTTGGCAAGCACAAAAAGACATATAGGACTGATCTGGCTCGATAAAACCGGATTGCTAAACGATCTGTTTCCATGTTGGGGTGGAAACCCGGCACGCAGGGCGATGAGGCTTCTCGCAATTGAACAGGTACATCTTGAAACATGGAAAGAAGGATTGAGCGAGCAGTCAATAACTTTGATTTGTGATCAACATGACATGGTGGTAGATGGGAGACTGAATGGTTGGGCATTGACAGCATTGGCGACCTTACTTGCTGGCGGCGACACTGAAAACCAGTATTTCTGGTCAAAAATGGTGCGTCGGAATTTGTATGAGCTGGGTGCCACGGAAGCGGAAATAATCTGGATTGAAAACATTGTCACTGAATACCGGAAAGCAGTTCACATGGTAAGAGGTGAAACCGAAGCATATACCCTTACACCTCAACTCGCAGTTACAATATTAAGCACGATGAGAATCGCCGGTGAAGATTCCTCTGAAGAGATATTACAAGCCTCCAAACGAGTTGATGATGCATTAAAGCAGCAGGCAAATCCAATGGATCAGTAGCAAAGAAATGGTTCGAAAGTATCTGAAAAATCCCTTCGCATTTGGGATTTTTCTTGTTCTATCAATAACTTCAAGTTTTCAAATATTTAAACTGCGAATCTAAACATGCCTGATAGCAGTATTCTGTGAAACCTCATTGCTGGTTGTTACGATATCTGATAAATCGAGATCATGAACGTCTCTTCTTCCATTTATCCGTGCAATGTTTTCCAGTTCCTCTTTTGTCGCGTTGTAGAAATTGACAAATCGTTTTACTGATTCTTCGACGATCAGACGTTTCCGGAGTTCGGGATTCTGAGTAGTGATCCCTACCGGGCATTTACCCGTATTACAAATCCTGTATTGCTGGCATCCGATTGCTATCAGCGAGGTTGTAGCGAGGGCGACTGCATCGGCTCCCAGTGCGAGGGCTTTGGCAATATCGACACTGTCCCTGAATCCCCCGGTGATGCAAAGTGTGACTTTGCTATGGTGAGCATCAAGATATTTCCGGGCGCGTCGAGTGGCGAATACTGCTGGGACGCAAACATTATCCTTAATATATGTCGGTGCAGCCCCGGTTGCGCCGCCTCGACAGTCGATAGTGATAAAATCGGGATCGACTTTGAGCGCGAAAGCAATATCTCCCTCGATGTGTCCCGCAGAAAATTTAATTCCTATAGGTTTCCCGCCGGTGATTTCACGTAAATGATCTACTTCCTTTTTAAGATCCGATAAGTTATTGATATCTTCATGACGTCTAGGCGAAATAGAGTCTTCATCAGGCGAAACTCCTCGAATTAATGCGATTTCATCAGTGATTTTTTCTTTCGGCAGGTGTCCACCCATACCCGGCTTTGCTGCCTGTCCGATCTTAATCTCGATCGCGTCAGCCTCTTTTATCACTTCATCGACATGTGAAAAGCGGGCTGTTCCGAGTTCATACACATATTTATCAGCGAATTGCCGCTCTTCAGGAAGCATTCCGCCTTCACCGGAACACATCATAGTCCCAACGAGGCTTGTGCCCTTTGCCAATGCGATTTTTGCTTCACGTGAAAGCGCACCGAAGGACATGTGAGATACATAAAATGGAATATCTATTTCAAGGGGATGTTTAGCGATTCGTCCAATAATTGTTTTTGTGTTGACCGACTGATCTTCATTTAGTGGCATGCGGTATAGTTGTGCGCCTTTAAATAGTATTGTGTCCAATCCGGGAAAAGTCTTCTGAGTGCGCATTGGTGAAATTTCGCTTTTGCCACCAAGGGCAAGTTGTTGGATACGATCGAATTTTTGTTCGAAATCGTCGCTGTTGCGTGACCATTTGGAGAGGTATTCGCTGATATTGTCTTTTTCTTCCACTTTGACTTCTTCAGGTGTACCGATGTCCTCTTCTGCTAAATCGATTTCTTCCGGAATGGTACTAGTAGGTTTTTCGGAAACAAGAATCTTCCCATCCTCAACTTTGACATCATGAACCTGTATATTTTCATCTGAAGATTCAACTGCTTTACCAGTTAAAAGATCGAAACGATGTCCATGCCAGGGACATACGACTTTGCCATCTTCAATTACACCCTCTTCCAGCGGACCTCCCTGGTGAGTACATGTGTGAGAGAAAGCACTGAAATTACCATTGTATCTGAATACGGCTAACTCATCTTTCCCCATAACAACTAACTTGCCCTCACCCTCTGCAAAATCTGAGTCAGCGCCGACTTCGACATATCCATTTTCTGTTTTTACCGCAGCTTTTGTGACTGATTTCTTTACTTTCAGTACGAGACCTTCGTCTTTGAATTCATTGCTCCAGTGGGTACCGTCGCAGAACGGTTTGTTTTTTGAGCCACCGCAGCGACAGAGGGCATAATGTTCGGTAGATACTCTATCAGCCAGGGGTTCTTCTACTAATAATACCTTCCCGGTGACGTAATAAGGTCCATCTTTTGTAATTTGGAGTGCCGGATCGCGATCCTGATCCCTGTGTTCCGTATTGTGGGTCGAATAACTCAATGCACCTGATGGACACATGTGAATAGTATTGATAATATCACTGGCTTTTGCACCGTCCGGATCAATCCAGGGTTCGGTTTTCATGCGCCAGACTGATGGCAGGTTGTCTGTGCAATTACCTATATGAGCGCAAATTCCTCGGTTATCATGAATTGTAATTTTCTTGCCTGTATAATTCACGCGTTTATCCCATTCACCATCCGTTATTTTCCTGCTGGAAAACTGGATATCCGAATGTGTTCCATCGCAAAAGGGTTTGTTTTTTGAGGCACCGCAACGGCATAGAGCCATGCTGGGTTTGGATGTGATTTTGTTACCCTCGGAATCCAGAAAGGTTTTAAGCTTTTTTACCATTAATGGACCGTTTTTTATACCCCTGAGACTCGGTCTTGGGGCGGTTTTACCTGAAGCCATAATTTCTCCTAATAGGGATTATCCAGATTTCGCAGGATGACAAGATTAAAAAGATTACAGGGATATGCAAGGTGAACAGGAAAATAGTGTTTTTTACGGCATGAAATTTTTCTCTAATAAATCAGCGCGGCGGATGTAACTTAATTGTTATTTCAAGGAAAGTGTTGACTTTGTATTTTTCCGGCAGGTTTCCTCAATTTTACGACCTGCCGGATTTTTACACGATACTTTTAAATCTTCCTCAATGCCTGGTTAAGGTCATCCATAAGATCAGCGACGTCTTCGATTCCGACGGATAGACGGATCATATTGTCTTTAATTCCAGCAGCCTCACGTTCTTCAGGAGTATATGATGCCTGGGTAGTTGAGGCCGGATGACAGATCAAAGTATCGCAATCGCCAAGACTGACTGCTACAGCCGCCAGTTCGATTGCATCCATTAATTTCTTTCCCTCTTCAAATCCACCGGCGATCTCGAAAGCAATCATCCCGCTAAAATCACTCATCTGTTTTTGGGCTATCTTGTGACCGGGATGGGATTCAAGACCGGGGTAATGGACTTTTTCAATCTTAGGATGAAAAGACAGAAATTGTGCAATACGGTTGGCGTTAAAACAGTGCTGTTTCATACGAATGGGCAGTGTCTTCAGTCCGCGCAACAGCAGCCAGGCTGATAATGGGGTCATCGAAGCGCCTGTTTCTACAAGGATATCATCATGAAGACTCTTGATGAATTTTTTGTCTCCGACTACACAACCACCTACAACATCCCCATGTCCGTTAATGTATTTCGTGGTTGAGTGTACGATTACATCCACCCCAAAGTCGAAAGGATGCTGCAGGATAGGAGTGGCGAATGTGTTGTCAACGATAATCGTCAAATCATATTTATGACCAAGTTTTGTCAACTCTTCAATATCCAGCACAGCCAGGGTGGGGTTGGCGGGAGTTTCAAAAAATAATGCTTTGCAGTTTTTCGCTTTCTTAATCGCATCTTCAACCTTATTCAAATCAGTTCCGTCAACCTGGTGGGCGATTACACCGAAACGTGGAAGCACATGGCTGAACAAGGCGTAAGTTCCGCCATACAATGTGTCACTCGAAACAAAACTGTCACCGGTACGGCATACAGTCATTACAGCATTGAATGAAGCTGCCATGCCGGAAGCGAGTCCCTGTGCTGCTTCACCGCCCTCAAGACATGCAATTTCATGTTGAAATGCATCAACTGTAGGGTTCGAGATTCTCGAGTAAATATAGCCTTCAGCTGTTCCTGCAAAAAGATCGGCTCCATGCTGGCTATCTTTAAACGCAAAAGTTGAAGTCTGGTAAATTGGCAAACTGACTGATCCGGTAGGGTCGCCGCCGCCGAATCCATGTATCGCTTTTGTGGCAATACGCCACGAATCTTTCACTTTTCCGCTCATTTTTTTATTCCCTGTATGTAGTGTTTTTTGTGTTTCCGAATATGTATGCCGTAGTTTCCAAACAGTAGTTGTAGCCAGATTCTCCGAATCCGGCGCTTCGAATCTATTCCACTGTTTTGCCGGGTTCGGAGACCCAGGCCTACTTGTGAGAATTTAACTCTGTTAATACTCTGCCGGTCGATTTGGGATGCAGAAAGCCTACACGGGTTCCTGATGCACCTGGACGGCTCTTCTTGTCAATCAATCGTATTCCATTTTCTTCAAATTCCATGAGTGATTCATCCACATCATCGACTTCATAGCAGATATGATGCATTCCCCCACCTGTTTTTTGCAGGAAAGCAGCTATTGGTGAATCATCCCCGGTCGGTTCAAGCAATTCGATATGGACATCGCCAGCCTCAAACATAGCCACCTTAACTTTTTGATCTTCAACTACCTCTGTACCGATAAATTTTAAACCAAGTTTGTCACGGTACAATTGAATACCTTCTTCAAGGTCAGGAACAGCTATGCCGATATGACCGATCTTTTTTATCATAAATGCTCCCAGCAAATGATATATACAACAATATTTTCACCATTGCCAATATAAGCTCTTATCGAAAGGCTTGCATATTAAATCACAAATCGTACCTCCTGTATATATTGCAGGATATAGGCTGCTCAGCTTGCCTGACATAACGCTTGAACGTATCTTTGCAAAGTTAATTTGTGGTCACCATACTGGAACAGGAGTAAAAATGCTGACAGGACGATTTCATTCAAGCAGTACGATAATATTTGTATCGATTCTCATCACATTTATTTATAACATCCACTCAGATGCTGCATCGAATAAACCTGCCTGGGGCAGGAATGGTGTAGTATCAAGCGCACATGTTCTCGCTACTGAGGCTGGAGTAAATATCCTCGAAGAAGGAGGTAATGCGATAGATGCGGCACTTGCTACTATTTATATGCTGAATGTAGTTGAAGGTTACAGCGCCGGAATTGGTGGAGGCGAGTTCTGGGTGATCCGAATTGCAGAGACCGGAGAGGTGGTTACCATTGATGGACGCGAGGAAGCGCCGGCAACGGCTTTCCGTGATATGTACCTCGACTCGTTGGGTACGCCAAATGGCGCCCTCTCATATACAGGCATCCTTGCCGGAGGAGTGCCGGGATCGGTTGCCGCGCGTGAGTATGCATTCAAGAAATATGCATCCCAATCGCGTAAAAAAATCATGAAATCAGCTATAGATGCAGCGGAAAATGGTTTTATGGTTGAACCGGGTCAGGCGGCATATTATGAATATCTCGCACCAAAGTTGGGACAGTTTGAATATTCAAAAAAAGTAATGTTCAAAGATGATTCCACTACATGGCAGGCTGGAGATATACTTGTTCAAAAAGACCTGGCGGAAACTTTCAAACGGATTGCCAAAGATGGAGGTGATGACTTTTATCATGGCAAGACAGCGGAAGAAATTGTCCGGTATATGAAAGAAAACGGCGGAATAATCACTGCCGAAGACCTGGCAAATTACCAGGTAAAAATCCGAGAACCGATCTACGGGAATTACAGGGGTTATGAGATTTATTCTATGCCTCCTCCCTCCTCAGGCGGTGTTCACCTGGTTCAGATTCTCAATATTCTTGAAGGTTGGGATGTTCAGCAGCTTGGCAGGAACTCCGCGCGTTGGTTTCATCATCTTGCCGAGGCAATGGAAGCTGCTTTCGCCGACCGGGCTGAATACCTGGGTGATCCGGATTACGTAATTGTACCTGTTACCGGGTTGACAAGTAAGGGATATGCCGAGCAATTAAGAAATGCCATACCCCGTTACTGGTCGCGAAGAATTGACAAACCCGGAAATCCTGTCGATTTTGAGACTATTCCACCGGAAAATCCCGAATCAGGTCATACAACTCACATGTCGGTTATTGATCGTTGGGGGAACATGGTTGCCCTGACCGCTACAATCAATACCGGTTTCGGGAGTGGAGTTGTCCTTGGATCGACTGGAATTTTCCTGAATAATGAAATGGACGATTTCTCAATAGCACCGGGAACACCAAATTATTTCGGGTTGATAGGTAAAGAAGCAAATGCAATCGAGGCAGGGAAACGTCCACTTTCAAGTATGTGCCCGACAATAATTACCAAGGATGGAAAACCTTTCATGTCCGTGGGAGGATCAGGCGGACCGAAAATTATCACCGGTACATTGCAGGCAATAATCAATGTGATAGATTTTGAATTGAATGTTCAAAAAGCTGTTTCCGAGCCAAGGATACATCACCAATGGGTTCCTGATGCGCTTTATTTTGATCAGGATATCTCACCCGATTGCGCAATTGAACTAAATCGAATGGGGCACAAAATCGCAATTGGCGCAGTTGGTAGTGGGATCCAGGCGGTTATGATTGATCAGGAGACTGGAATAATGTACGGAGGAGCTGATCCGCGGTCAGGAGGATTAGCGAAGGGACTGCCTTAATAGTACGTCTTTTTCCTGCGGGTTTTGCTTCTTAGCGGCTTTGCGTGAAATATTCTTTTTAAGCGACTAAACCAATTTCACGCAAAGACGCCAAGTTTCAAAGACGCAAATTAATATGTATTTTTCAATTTCTTTCTTATTCACTTGCCAAACAAATGCCACCTTTCTATGACCAAAAAAAAGATTCTCTTCGGCTTTCAGTCAGTGATCTCCTCTGGCGGGAACGGCTTGATGAGCCTCGTGGCGCCGGTGTCATGGACCGGTCAGAACTGGGTCGTATGGTTCATCGAAGACGAGTCGAGGAACAGGCGTCAAAGCATTATGATTATGAACCTGAAGTGCCGCTGGAGCTGAACCTCAGGATTGATAATACAAATATCTACATCCGTGGACGGGTGGATGGCGTTTGGAAAGATAACGGCAACGCAATAGTCGAAGAGATAAAGAGTGTCATTCGATTCAGAGATTTTCATCCGCTTCCCTCGCATATTCTGCAATGCAGATTATACTCATGGTTATACAGTAGAATACATGGAATATTGGTAAGTGGTTTGCTGTCACTGGTTGACGTGACTGATTGGGAAACACACGAAATACCGGTAAGTCCTCCCGACAATGAGTTTGAAGAAGAGATTATATCAAGAATCAAAGATATCCTGCAATATTGCAGGAATGAGGCAGAGCGACTCGAAAACAGATGCAATAACGCTGATAAAATCCAGTGGATATATCCAAAGCACCGCAAAGGTCAAAAAGAGATAGAGAAAGTTGTAGGGAAAGCATTAGAGACAAACCGCCACCTGCTGCTCGAAGCGCCTACCGGAAGTGGAAAGACTGCTCCGATATTATTAACGACATTCAGATGGTGCGTGAAAAATAAGTGCCGCCTTGCATTCGCTACCTCAAGAACAGCTCAACAGAAGGAAAGAGTACAGTTTATCGAAGAGGCGGTTCCCCCTGAGGCTCGTGGAAGAGTATTATTACTGGCTGCCGCAGATAAATTATGTAATAATCCTGACTGCAATCATACCAAAAGGTTACATATTCCCTTCAGTGTCAATCCTTATAAACCTCCTTCCTGGTTTGAAAAAATTTTGGATGGCGAATCTGTCGTCACATCAAACAGGATAAGAAACTATGCAAAACACCGAAATATCTGTCCCCGTGAACTTCAATATGAGCTGATCCGATATGCAGACATTTTGATAGGAGATCAGAACCTCCTGGCTGATCCCGCCTACCATCCTCCGGGCTGGTTTCTTGAATCTTCATACCGTAAAGAGACAATCCTGCTGATAGATGAAGCACACGGTCTGCCGGATCGTGTCCGTGACAAGCGAGCGACGATATTGAACCTCAAAAACCTGGTATCTTTTATTGATGAACTTGTACTGAGCGGAAACAGGTTTTTACAGGAATCGGCTTCATATTTGAACGAATTAGTTGAAAGAATTGATAATCGACTGGAGCTGTCATCCGAAAATTCCGACTCGGTTTATGAAAAGATTGATCCGGGAGATATGGACTTCCGGGATCCGATAACCGCTGCTACTATGAATCTCGCCATGGTTGATTACGAACATGTTTCATCATTATTTCAACAGCAATGTGAATATTTATTTAAAGCAGCCTATGCTGTAAATAACCCAAACGGATTTGTCGCCTTCTTAGATAAACAAAATGCTGCGGTTGCCTGGGAACTGGTGAATCCCGGGAGACTTTTATCTGAAAGAGCGAGTATCTGCAAAAATATCATAGCCTTTTCTGCGACTTTGTCTCCCTTAACTATCACAATGAAAAGTTTAGGCATGCCCCGAGAAAATACTGATAAACTCCAATTATTTGATTCGGTTTCCCAAGATCAGAGATTGATATTACGTTATACCGGTTTTTCAACTGCCTATAATCAACGCATGGGAAAGCTCAACGAACTTTCTGAAGTGCTAACTGCCTGCATTAGTAGAGCATCAGGTAACTGGATCGTATTTTTCCCTTCTTATACCTACCTGGAGACGACTGCGGTACAGATGCAAATACACGGCAAAATCCCTGTGATTCAACATAAAAGAGGTATACCCGCCGGGACGGTTGAAAAAATGATCGAAAAGTCTGGTGATCCAGCACTGCATTTTATGGTCCTGGGAGGTGCGCTGGCTGAGGGGATTGGATTTCAGGGCAAAAACATCATCGGAGTCGCTGTAATCAGTCCTGGATTGCCGCCGGTATCACCGAGACGGGAGCTGATCAGGGAATCATTAGATGATGAAGGCGAAGACGGATATCTCCAGGCATACGTTCAGCCGGGATTGGTACGTGTAGTACAGGCATGCGGCAGGTTGATTCGTGAGGAAAACCAGCGTGGAATAGTATTACTGATCGGGGAACGTTTTGCGAGGCATGATATTGCGGAATTATTACCCGAAAGCTGGCAGGAATCGCCAATTGTCGAATCAATTCCAAACCTGGAGGAACACATATCAATCTGGTTGGATAAATAGTTTAGAGTACACGCTTCAGCGTGCCGAGTTCAGAGTTCGCACTTTAGTGTGTAAAAAAGGCAACCTGAAGGTTGAAATTTAAACTTAACGAGGAATAAATATCAGATTATAGAACTACCCATCCTCGCGAAGTGAAGATTTCTTTAAAATAGAATTAAACGTTGATAGTCTCTAATAAATACAGAATAAACAATATTCTCAGGTAAACCGGGCTGACAACCTATTATCTTGATTCATTAATGTGAGGTAAGTGTTAGAATTAATACACTTAAAGTCAAACACAACTGAGTCTGGCTCATTTCAGTTGAGATTACCTCATGCTGCATAGAGCCGTTGTTTTTCACAGTCAATATGGTATTTCCAATAGTTATCCCAGTCACCGTTTCTTTTCAATGCACGGAGGTCGAGTACCGCTTGTATGCCTTTTTTTGTCCATCGCATACCAGAACAGTCGGTTCGTTCTTTGACCAGTGAACCGCAGGCACCTTCAATTACGCCGGTTGCAATGGGGTATCCCGCTTTTAGAAACACATCATA
>JAVCCM010000182.1 GCA_030765455.1 Candidatus Electryonea clarkiae
CTTTATCCTTGTTTTTATCGGACTGGTCGTTTTTGCACAAGATGTATTTTGTGTTATAGAAAACAACTGGTATGCAATTTCTTCAGAAGAACAAGAAGAACCCGAATGGCAAATGTTAAGTCAATCACCTGATTTAATACAGTTACGTGTTACAATTCCCGGATTTTTATACGAAGAGATAGATAACGAACTCCGCATTGCAATCCCGGGCTCATTCAGTGATGTTGATTCAGGATATCCTGAAATACCATCTGTATTATGTCAAACAGGAACAAACAGGAATTCCAGGAACAGGAATTCCAGGAATTAGAATTCAGGGGACAGTATATCTATTTCTTTCAGGAATTACATTCAAATTGACAAAAGCTGAATTTGGTCAGGTGTTGATCTAATCACACCTGATATCGATAACACGAAGGCAATGAACATAAATAATACACAATATATACTAACAATTTGGGATATTTGGGATTTTTGTGGCTATTTTCGGGATTTTCAGCTATTTTGCTCCGAGAGACGCCTTAATCAGGGATATTCATTTTTTTTCTTTTTGCATTAACCTCAATGATTGTTTATTTTTAGTTGTATCCAGTTAATAGATATTACTATTTATTCTGGTTCTTGATAATGAACGCTTGTTAACCAACGTGTTTTCAGGGAGTGCATTTTGATAGAAAAAAACCATACATCCAGCAGAAACCCTTTTAGCTTTCACCTTGGAAGATATTTATCAAGTATTACAACTGTAATTATTTCCTCAATAGTTATAAATTCAAGCGCATATTCAGTTATCAGGTCCAATCTAACCGTAACCGACAATCCCGGGGAATTTTATTGTTCCGCAATGGTCCAGGAATACGCCAGTGGCACGTTGGCTTATTCAGACGATTATGGTGAAACTCTATCGTTACCTCATGGTGATTATGGTTGCGGTTCTGTTCATTTCCATCCGCCAACCGGCGATATCTGGGTCGGATCTTGGCCTCGGATTTCAGTGAGTCATGATCAGGGAGAAACTTTTGAATATTATGATAATGTAATGCACCCGGCATCATGGGTAATAATGAAAGACGTAGATTCACTCGTCATTGCAATTCCTTTATCAAAATGGTCTTTTGACACTTTAAGAACATATTATTATGGAGAACGCGAGGGATTATCTGGTCGTGCTGTTGATTTTATTGCTGGTTGGCAGAACGGACAACACATCTTTCTGCTTCATTCAGGCGATACTTCTTTCACATATATCAGCAATGATTTTTCAGATAATTATGAATTATTTACACAAAGCACCCATATACCTGAAGAATACCTGGAAAGAGGACATCTTTTCCCGGGGTACTCACCTGGTGAAATGTATTACATATCCATCTACCAACGTCAACTTTTCGTCAGCACAGACTGGGGTGAAAACTGGATAGCAGCAGCTCAATTTCTGGAGCATAGTATTGATGGAAGCTGGAGGTTGTCGTTCTACCCTGCCTGGAATCCCGGTGAGCTTTTTGCGCATTGGGGAAATGCAGTTCATGAATTTCCCTATAGTGTGGAGATCCGTTACAGCGATGATTTCGGGGAGACCTGGGAAGTCAAGAATGGGTCAAATGCTGTAGAATCGCTGGACGACGACCTCTCTATTGACATATCTGTCAAAATATGGCCTAATCCCACAAATGGTTCAATTAACGTTGAATATCCTGCTGATCATTTTCCGGTCATTGTAACAGATATTCTGGGGCGAAAAGTCCTGTCATTCCATACTACTAACGACCCAATTATGTCTTTGAATTTATCAGATCTTGGCGCGGGTACATACTTTCTACATGCAAGCGGATTTAAAACGAAAAAGATATTGTTAGTGAGGTAAAATTTGATGTGGACAATAATAATTCACATCTAAACGTAATTAATTTAAAAAAAAGGAGATTGTCATGTCACATCGTAGTATTCTGATCGCCGTACTGTTTATCGCTTTCACGATTTTTGCGCAGATTTTTGCGTCTCCACCAGGACAAACCTGATATCCAATCAGTTCAAACGATCCGGCTCCCCCTTCCTGGGAGATGATTTTCCAATCGGATACGTTGATGACCCTGAAGCTGGAACTCCGGGGATTTTATTATGAAGACGTGCAGGAATTCTGGGGACAGAGGCAGAGGGAATTCTGGGGACAGTATATCTATTTCTTTCAGGAATTGCACTTTAATTGACAATAGTTGAATTTGGTTGTGTGTCAGTCAAACCACTCCTTGATATCGGTAACAAGAAGGCAATGAAAATATACAATACACAATATATACTAACAATTTGAGATATTTGGGAATTTTGAGGCTATTTTCGGGATTTTCAGGTATTTTGCTACGAGAGACGCCTTAATCAGGGATATTCATTTTTTTTTATTTGCAATTACCTAAAAGATTGTTTAGTTTTAGTTGTATCCAGTTAATGATATTACTATTTATCCTGGTTCTTGATAATGAACGCTTGTTAACTAACATGTTTTCAGGAAGTGCATTTTGATAGAAAAAAATTATAAATCCAGCGGAAATCCTTTAAACTTTCACTTTGGAAGATATTTTCTTGTTATTCTGTTCTTCTTCCTTGTTAATTCAACAATTATCTCTAAACCTAATCATGAGATTGCCCGTTCGGATGAACCCGGCTGCTTCTGGTTTCGGGTGCGGAGCGAGGCAGATACAGATAACAGACATCTTTACTACACAAGCGATTATGGTGAGAGTTCAGATTTAATCTACTCTTCTGAAAATGGAGTAACCCAATTGGAATATAATATTCCGAATGGCATTCTATCTTTACAAGAAAATAGTGTAGAAGGCTGGCAATTCAGTAGAGATGGAGGATACTCATTTGAGAATATAGGTTATCATTCGGCAAGTTTCGATTGGCTGCCAGAATGTGATTCTTTAATAGCAGTGGCTCCTGTAATGTCGTTTTCTTATGATACATTGCATACTTGGATTCAAGCGGGAATGTATGGTATAGATGGTCGAATTCTAGGTTCTGGTCGCTTGGAGTGTATAGGTTGGAATGAAAGTGATTATATAGTTATGACAAGGTTTGCTCCAGGAGGTTCAGACGAAGCGGATTCAATGGGTGTTTATTTTTCCAATACTTACGCTGATACTTTTACTTCGACAGGATTCTCTCCAGCTTTGAGTTCCTACGGTGTTTTGTACAGAGGAATCAGTCCCGGAGAACTCTATTATAAAGATTATTATTGGGATTCTCTTTTTGCTTCAGTTGATACCGGGCGAACCTGGATGTCAACTGGCTCATTTCCATTACCGACCGGACGTACTCCTTATAATTCTGAAATCGAACCAGGCTGGGAACCCGGTGAACTTATCTGGTTTGTAAATAGATCAGATCTGTACTCATCGGTTGAATATTATATTTATCGTTCAACTGATTATGGCAGGACCTGGGAAAGCATGAACGGGGCTGTATATAACGAAGTAGTAGAAAATATTAATATAACGGATGATTTCTCTGTAAGCATATTTCCAAATCCAGCCAATAATCATACATCCATTTCCTTTTCATCCGGATTCAATGGTCAGGTTGATATATTCGACATTCTTGGTC
>JAVCCM010000156.1 GCA_030765455.1 Candidatus Electryonea clarkiae
CAAGCCCCAGCGGGGCGAAAGTTGAAGTTCACCGGTTTTCTTTCGTCCCTGCGGGACTGAAAAAATGTTAATCCGAAAGCACAGGGCTTACGCCCTGAGCTACATGATTTCGACCTTCCAGGTCTTCCTTCAATTGAATCCTCATGATTTCGACCTTCCAGGTCTTCCTTCAATTGAATCCTCATGATTTCGACCTTTCAGGTCTTCCTTCAATTGAATCCACAAGATTTCGATTTTCAAGATCTGCTGTCAATTGAATCCGCAAGATTTCGACCTTCCAGATCTTTTTTCATATGTATTTTGATTTTTCAGAGTTTGTAAAAAAAAGCGTTAAGTGTTGCTCATTCATACATCATGCATTATATTTCCGAATAGTCAAGACAGGCTAACGGTGTTGAAATCTACTTGTCGAGGATTCAGCCTGTCAAATCCAGAACCCCGTACCTGGACGAGCACCAACCGGTTTTCAGCATCCCCACAAAGATTGATGAAACAGCTCTATGCTTTTTTTGCATAAGGCTTCGCTGAAGTATCAGTTTGAATTTGTGTTTCTTTTTGGGAGCTATCATGAACAGAATCCTGTTTCTCGCCGCTTTTTTACTCGTTGTTATTCTTACTGGATGCACCAAAACAGACGAGGATAATCCTGTCACTCCGGAAGCAACTCCACCCGAAGCCCCAACCGGACTTATTGCCGATGGGAGTAGTGACCGAAGTATTTCCCTCGGATGGAATGACAACTCCGACGATGAAGAATATTTCTACGTCGAACGTTCCCTCGGTTCAACCGGCGCATTCATGCAGATCGCAACTCTGGGCGCTAACGTCACCTCATTTTCTGATACCGAACTGGCTCCGGGAGTTACGTATGCTTACCGGGTTCGAACCGGGAACTCTACCGGGTTTTCGGAATACAGCAATGAAGTGTCCGCACAGGCAACCGGTTTTGTTGAAAATCCGGAACTGCTTATCGCCGAGTACAATGAATTCACACCTACTCGAGATGTCACACTGCTGATTATTGCCTCTGATGCGGAATCGATGATGTTATCCAACTCGGATCGATTCCAAGGCGCAGAATGGGAACCTTTCAAACCGTTGAAATCCTGGCAACTTGCTACCGGCGCAGACCTCAAAACTGTTTACCTTAAAATAGCAAACGACTTTGGTGACACCTCCGAGGTGATTACTACCTCCATTATGCCGGAAATGCCCTCAGTCGATGCTGTGATAAATAGTGGAGAGGAAAGCACAAGCACTATCCAGGTTCGTATGACACTTGTGGTTGAGGGTGGTATAACCGGGATGAAGGTTTATAATGATATTCCAGATTCTGCCAGTGAACCATTTGATTGGTCAGACCTTGAGGAAGAGTTTAACTGGAATCTTATAACAGGTCCCGGCACAAAAACAGTCCGGGTAAAAGTGCGAAATGATTTCCTGGTTGAGGCGACAGCAACAGCGTCTATCGAACCTGAAATTCCTGAAGTCTCTTTTGAAATAAATGGCGGCGTAAACGAAACTGCTTCCCGATATGTTACCCTTGACCTCTCTTCAACAGGTGGGGCGACGGAGATGAAGATCTCAAACAGCCCACTTGCGGGAAGCATGATTTACGGATCGCAAGTTGATCCCCGCCAGGGTAAATGGGATAAACATTGGAATGATTCGGGTCTTTCTCACAAAAATAATAAAATATTGAATGGTGGTATAAAAGGTGATTTGAGAAGTGGCGCGGACCTCCGTGTCCGTGATAAGGGCAAAAGTGATAAGAGCATGAGCAGCGCAAAGAACTTCTCACCTGCTCAACCAATGGCGCGCACTGAGGCACGCCCCACCTCCTCTTCAAAACTTTACATAACTGGTTCAAATTCTGTCAACAATTCCAGTATTGAATTAGATGAGAATGATGAATGGATTCCATATACTGAAACTGTTGATTGGGAATTGGATTGTGGCGATGAGGGCAAAACCGTCTATGTCCTCGTCCGCAATGATTTCCTGATCGAGACTTCCGTTGACGAGTCTATTGAACCACTGCCTCCAACTGATCCTTTCATCCAAATTCTCGACGGAGATCAGCAGAATTCCTACATCGTTGATCTGGCAATACATTGTGATTACGCTGATCTAATGATGATATCTCATCTTCCGGGTTTTGCCGGAGCTGAGTGGATTGAATATGAAGAAAACATAACCGGTTTTGATTTAGGTGGCGGCAGATTGGCAACAGGCGGCAGCTCTCAAAAATCACCTTATGAAGAAAAACCATCGCCATCCTCTGAAATTGATGAGATAGTATCCGTATATGTCAAATTCATAAACAACTTTGAAATTGAGAGTGACGTGGCTTCCGATAATATAGAGATTGATGCTGCTCCTCGATCACTTGGCTTGAGCTATTCACGCAATGAGATCAATCCGGAGGGAAGCGGAGGGAATACAACCACACAACTCACTGCAACTGTTCTAACTAGCAATGAGAATCCGGTTGGAGATGGAAAAGAAGTGTATTTCCTGATGGGTATTTTTCCAGGCGGACAAGATGAAAATCCAAGAATTAATGAGTCCGATGGGACAGAACCTGGTAATTTTTATCATTCACCATTTGATTCAGCACAGACAATTGACGGATCGGCAGTCGTAACCATTCATGCCGGTTCCGGTCTGGGATTGATTGGAATTAGAGTTTGGACATTTATCGATGAAGAGACTCGCGGCACACCGGATGCGGACTCAATTGTTGTAATTATTAATAATTTGAGTGTTACAGGCGGACCTCCTCATCATGTCGATATTGACATCAACGAGATCGCTGAAGATGGTGGTGGAGCAATATGGATATTAGAAGTGTCAGCCACTGTCAGAGACATTCAAAATCATCCCGTTTTGGACAGCATTGCAGTTCAATTTGAAGTTGATCAGGATATTGCAGTTATCAGTGATGGATATACCGGTAACGAAAACATGGCGGGTATAACAGTACCGGGAGTAGCATTTTCTACCCTGGTCTATAACAGCTCAGTGACAAACGACAGTATTCAAATCCAAGCTGAAGTGCTTGCTGGTGATGGACACAACACGATAACCGGAATTTATAATGATTTCAAACTTCCATTACAGGAAGGCGCCGGTCTTCTTTACTCAGATCCCTTGAACTGGAATTACAGAAACCAGCACCCAATTGCGGTTTTTGATATGTCTGTTTTTGTTTATGACGGTCATGATCATTGTATAGACAAACAGCTTGTCCGTTTCTTGACCGACAGGGGATTGTATTATACGAGTGCAGCCGGTGGCGCAGTGAGAAACGAGGCTTTGACCGGACCACTGGATTATCCGGTCGGCATGGATGGGGATGAATGCGGCTGGGCGCAACGTTACCTGAGAATCACTTTCGATGACGCTTTTCCCGATCCAAGAATTCTCGACTCCAGGGCAACAGCAAATGTAGAAATCATCGGTTGCGCAGACATATATATAGAACCGGTTACTATCAATCTAATACACTGATGAAAGCAATTAAGAATTATCAATTAAGAATTAAGAATTGAAAAGATAAACCATTTGATCGATGGGATCGTATCCTACAAAATTGCATTTATGCACAGGATTAGCAGATTTTGTTTACTTAGCGCCTTTGCGCCTTTGCGTGAGAAAAAACATGCTTTTAGAAATCAAGAACACATAATAATAATTTCTTAATCTTTATTAAATGTTTTGATTCTTAATTCATAATTCTTAATTCTTAATTGCAAAATACTATTTGCCAGGAGAAAGTTATGATACGTCTGATCTTTTTGATTATGCTTATCGGTTGTATTTTGCTCGCCGGTTGTACGGAGGATGATAAAACTCCTGTTGAGGTCACTCCACAGGTTCCTGAAGCTCCGTCAGCCTTGACCGTTAATGCCTCTTCTGACCGTTCGGTCTCACTTTCCTGGACGGATAATGCCGACGATGAAAATTTTATGTTTATCGAGCGCGCGATTCATAATTCCGGATCATTCATACAAACCGCTAAACTTGGCGCAAATGTCGTCACATATATCGATACCAGCCTGACACCGGGTGTGACATACAGTTACCGTATCCGTGCTCGCAATTTGACGGGATTCTCGGAGTACAGCAATGAAGGCAGCGTTATGGTAAGAGGGCAGGTGGAAAATCCTGAGCTTAGTTTTGCTGACTATGAAGGCAGCACTCCGACTCGATTTGTCAATCTGTTGATAGCAACCTCCGATGCGAGTTCGATGCTCTTATCTAACCTGCCTGATTTTTCAGACGCCGAGTGGGAGGAATTCCTACCGTTGAAACAGTGGGAACTGGCTACAGGCGATGGAATTAAAACTGTTTACCTCAAATTAGTTTACCAATTTGGAGATACTTCCGGAGTTATTAACGCAGTCATTGAGCCGGAAATACCGGGAGTGGAGGTGTTGATAAATGACGGCTCCGAAATTTCTGCAACCCGTTTTGTCCGACTAACGATTTCCGCTGAAGCCGGAGCAATTGAGATGCGTATTGATGATAATGAGTGGCAGCCGTTAACTGACCGGTTCAACCATGACCTCGGTTATGCATCAGACAATTCTCCAATCGAAGTACAGGTTACGGTGCGAAATGATTTTTTGATAGAAGCCCTGGATGTTGCATCTATCAGACCGGAAACGTCAACAATTGAAGGTGTTATCAATAATGGCGCCGAAAGTACCTCAACACGATTTGTAACACTCAACCTGTCTGCCGGGGGCGGTGTTACTGAAATGAAAATTTCGAATAATCCTCTCTGCGGAGTATTATCATCTGATCCTCCTGATAATAAAAAACAAGTTATTACACAGAAATCCGGAAACCTGTCAAATTATCCATTAAAAGGAAAAAACAATGTCCCTTCCAGGCAGGCAAAAAGACAGTTAAATCAACCACAGAACGCAAAACCCATTCAGACTTCAAACGAACTTGATGAACCAGTCTGGCAGCCTTATGAAGAAAGTTTTGACTGGGAACTCACTACTGGAGGTTGGACAAAACTCGTCTATATCCTTGTTCGTAATGACTTTGAGCTTATGGCATATACCACAACCGCAATCGAACCGCTTATTCCCGCTAATCCGTCTGTTAGAATTATCTGGGGTGGGTACGAAGAGAATCAGGTTGTCACGCTTGATCTCCAATGTGACCATGCCGACAGAATGAACATCTCGAACCGTTCGGATTTTGAAGGTGCTCAATGGCAGCCTTTCAGGGAAATTGTCACTGGTTGGGACCTGAGTGAGGGAGGGGATAATAACGCACATGAAGCAACCGTATTTGCAATGTTCAGGAATGATTTTGGAGTATTCAGTGATGTGGTTTCTGATACTGTTGATGTCTGGGAACGACCTTTCAGGATAGAAGTTGAGTTAAATCGAGATAATATTGCTGTATCAGGATCAGGTGGTATTGAGACAGCAAGGTTTGCAGCTCGTGTATTCAATCAGGCTGGTGGTCCTGTGCAAAATGAAACCTTAGTTTATTTCCTTATGACCGATTATCCGCATGGTGAAAACCCTAACGAATATGATCCGTCATTTAACGAATCAGGTCGAGGGCCAACTCCATATGATCCATTACCTCATGATTCTTCTTCGACGAACAATGGTTCTGCTATGGTTTCAGTTAATTCTGGATCCGGACTGGGTTATATCGATATATCAGTCTGGGCTTACGTAAACCCGAATTTGCGTGGAACGCCGGATGTTGATTCCGTTCTGATTGCCTGTGAGAACATAATAGAAGTTGTGGCAGGACCTCCAAGTAGCATTGTAATTGAGGTGAATGAGGAAGCTCAGGACGGTGGCGGAGCGGTCTGGCTCTTAGATGTTGCAGCAACCTTAACCGACATAAGAGATAACCTGGTTTTGGACAATATCCCGGTACAGTTTACTGTTGAACCGGAATTTGCAACCATCGGTAATGCATACACCGGCAACGAAAACCAGGCAGGAGAAACAGAACCCGGTGTGGCATATGCAACCCTTTCATATCACAGCCAGGTAACGAATGACTCCATATCTATCACGGCAACAGTTTTACGTGACCATAACGCACCGCTTGTCGAAACAATCGAGGATTATAATCTCCCTATGCAGCAGTGCAGCGCAGTTCTACACACCGATCCAGCTAACTGGAACTACCGGCACCAGGCTAACTTTGGTGTTTTTAATATTTCAGTCTATGTTTATGATGGACATAATCATCACATCAATGATCAATTTGTTAGATTTTTAACGGATCGTGGTTCCTATTACGCCTCTCCAGGAGGTGGGGCTCCACGAAATGATGCTTATACAGGAATGTATGAAGCGGAGCCAGGTTGGGCTCAGCGTTACCTCAGAATAAGCTTTGACGATGCATTTCCCGACCCGCGTCACCTGGAATCAACTGCTACAGCAAGAGTGGAAATTATTGGATACTGGGATAACGAGCCGGAACCGGTTATGATTTTCTTGCAACACTGAAAAGCAATTAAAAATTAAGAATTATGAATTAAGAATTGAAAAGAAAAAATCTAAAGCGAGAAGATCGTAACCTAAAAATATTATAGGGATGTACAGGATTAACAGGATTTTCTTTCTTTGCGCCTTTGCGTCTTTGCGCGAGAAAATGAAATACTTTTATAAATCAAGGAGAATCAGAATTATAGCCTGAATCCTTATGTATTAAATGTTTTAATTCCTAATTCCTAATTCATAATTCTTAATTGCTTTTTTAGGGGGTTTTATGTATCGTTTTACAGTTTTATTTCTACTGATAGCTTTTTTCGTCTTTGCAGGGTGTGAGAAGGATGAGGATTCATCTTCGTCAACAACTTCGCCCTCAACGCTAGTACCTGATACTCCAACTGACCTGATGGTCAGCGAGGTGCTTAATCGCAGTATAACCTTGACCTGGCATGATAATGCGGATAACGAGGATTATTATCACCTCGAGCGTTCGATTGATTCCCACGACGGGTTTGTCGAAAAAGCAAGGATGGGTGCTAATTCTCAGACATTTACAGACACCGATCTCGCTCCCGGAATCTCATATTTCTATCGAGTACGAGCATCAAACAGTACCGGTTTCTCCGACTATTCAGACGAAACGCATGCCTGGGCTAAGGGGACGGTGGAAAATCCGGAACTACGTATAGCCGACGGCGCTGCAACCACCCCGACACGTTATGTCAGCCTGGTTATAGTCGCCTCAAACGTTCCCTCAATGTTGATCTCCAATAATTATTATTTTATCGGAGCCGAGTGGGAACCGTTCAATCCCCTTAAATCATGGCTGCTGGAACCGGGTGACGGAATGAAAGCGGTCTATCTCAAATTAGCCAGCGGTGACGGCGACACTACCGATACTATTTTTGATTCAATTATGCCTGAAGAACCTGATGTACATGTACTGCTGAATGATGGAGCCAGGAGCACCAATTCAAGAGATATAAATGTGAAACTGGTGACGACTGGTTCTCCTTTACGAATGGCTGTTGGCAGCGTCGATAGCGATGGTATGAGACAACGCTGGCAGGAGTTTGAAGATGAGTTTAGCTGGGAGCTTACGCCGGGTCCGGGAACAAAACCTGTGTATGTGACAGTCCAGAATGATTTTATGTTAGAGGCTTCCACGACAGTATCAATCGAACCCGAACCTCCCCAATTGTCGATTTCAATTAATGACGGAGCCCACGGAACCCACAGCAAATATGTCACATTGACTTTAGAGGCTTCGGAAGGTGTAACAGAAATGCAGATTTCAAATGAAGCTTTCGGTGAAGGACTGTATAGTAAAAAGAAAAAAGATTTTGGCTTGTTCAAATCCGTCAAAGGTAATTCCAGTGAACTGGATGAAACAGATGAATGGGTTCCATTCTGGGGGAGAACTGCCTGGGAGCTTCCAGTTGATGTAGGAACAAAAACGGTTCATGCCCGGATTCGTAATGAGTTTCTGTTAGAAACAGAGGCTGAGGATGCTATTGAACCACTTAGATTAGGACTTCCAAGCATTGAAATTGCAGAACAATATGAAGGAAGGGAATT
This sequence comes from Candidatus Electryonea clarkiae, assembly GCA_030765455.1. GTDB lineage: Bacteria > Electryoneota > Electryoneia > Electryoneales > Electryoneaceae > Electryonea > Electryonea clarkiae. Next base: position 8,067 of record JAVCCM010000156.1, read on the forward strand.
GTTTGGTACGTTAAGGCTTCATTGCACAAATGCGGAAAGTATGATGGTCTGGAGTGCAGTGGGTAGTTCCGGGACAAGAGTAGCTTTTATAGAACATCTGAATAATTGGCAGCTCTATTGGTCTGATCGGTGGGGCCCGTGGGATCCTCCGTGGCCACAACCTCGTCCTACATTATTTACAGTATATGCGAGATTCTGGAACAGCTTCTATGGATCAACAATTGTTGTTAGTGATCAAGTTCCGGCAGCCGGAATCTTCTTTCATACCGGAAAACCAGCATCAATCATTTTAACGTCCAATAAGAATGAACTTCAAGCAGGTGGACATCACGCTACAATTACCGCAACGTTGCGGGATGCAAATGATGATTTAGTAGAAAACGAAACCCAAGTTTTCTTTCTGATAGATGGTTTTCCTGAGGAAGACAGACCGTTATTAAATGAATCTGATGGTTTAGAGCCCGGCAATCCCTATGAAGGTCCATTTGACTCAACCCAGACCAATAATGGCTCCTGCCGGGTATCTATCACTTCCGGAACGTCAACCGGATCGGTTCGATTGGTGGCTTGGACACATGTGTATCCGGAGTTAGTTGGCACGCCGGATGCAGATTCAATCATTACCTATTACAACAGCCTGATGATAGTCGGCGGGATGCCTACTACCATGTCCATTGATGTCGATGAACAAGGGACTGACGGCGGTGGGGATATATGGCTGCTGGACGTTACAGCGTTGCTGCATGACGAAAACGGCAACCCGGCAAGGGACAGTATCGCGGTACAGTTCACCCTTGATCCGCCTATTGCCGAGATAGATTTCGGCTGGACGGAAAATGGGATAGCATCAACTACCCTGGCTTATCATTCATATGTCACAAACGACAGCGTTACCATAGAAGCAATGGCATATTCTGACGGCGATGAACCGTTAACTGCTGTATATCATGACTTTAATCTTCCCATGCAGGAGGGCGCCGCCCTGCTGTACTGTGATCCGACCAACTGGAATTTTGCCACGCAACCACCAGTCGCCTATTTCGATATTTCCGTTTTTGTTTATGATGGTCATGATCATTGCATAAATGATCAGCTTGTGAGATTCTTAACTTCTCGAGGTCTTATTTGGTGGTCCGGAGGAGGTCAAATCCGTAATGAAGCTATGACCGGTCCGCGTGATTATCCCGTCGGATTAGACGGTGACGGTCCTGGATGGGCACACAGGTATTTGAGGATAACTTTCAATGACGCCTTCCCTGATGACAGGGAGCATGAATCGACAGCCATTGCAAGTGTAGATATTATCGGGTACCAGGACATCAATGTTGAACCAGTTACTGTGCGTTTACAACAGTAAACGCAATTAGGAATTGGCAATTAGGAATTAGGAATTGAAAACACTTACTCAAATTTTAGAAAAATTGATTTGCTTTTAAGCAATTGTATTGAAGGAACTAATTCATTTTTATCAGCTACATATCTGCATAATTTGAAAACTCTTAGAGAAAAAGAATGACTTTTTCCCTTTATTGCATTGCTTATCTCCAAATCCTTCGCACAAAATTTTCCTAATTCCTAATTCCTAATTCCTAATTCCTAATTCCTAATTCCTAATTCCTAATTCCTAATTCCTAATTCCTAATTCCTAATTCCTAATTCCTAATTCTTAATTATTTTTGGGGTCCCGATTTGCGGACGTCCTCCGTGGTGTCGTCAGCGTATTTTTTGAAATTCTCTATGAACCGTGCTGCAAGCTGCCGGTATGCGTTAAAATAGACTTCCCTGCTCGACCATGAACTTGCCGGATCAAGGACGTTGTCTGGAACACCCTTGCATTTTTTCGGCACTTCAAAACCGAAGATGGGATCCTTTTCATAAGGCACGTCGTCGAGTTTTCCATCGAGAGCAGCATTCAAAAGGGTACGGGTGTACTTGATACTAATTCTTTTACCCACGCCGAATTTTCCGCCGACCCAACCGGTATTCAGCAGCCAGGCGTTTACATTGTATTTCAGCATCTTTCTACGGAGTAACTCAGCATAGAAAGCGGGAGGATGCACCATAAATGGAGCGCCGAAACATGCAGAGAAGGTGATCTCCGGCTCTAATCCCAGACCAACCTCGGTTCCTGCAATTTTCGAGGTGTAGCCGGAGATGAAATGATACATCGCCTGTTCAGGTGAAAGCTTTGAAATCGGAGGCATTACACCCGAAGCATCACAGGTGAGGAAAATGATATTCTTGGGGTGTCCCGCCATCTTCTCGGGGACGGCATTATCTATATAACTGAGCGGATAAGACGCTCGCGTGTTTTCAGTCAGGGTCTCATCGTCCAAATCGATATTGCGTGTCACGGGATCGTAAATCACATTTTCAAGAATTGATCCAAATTTATGAGTACAGGCATGGATTTCCGGTTCCGCAGAGGCGGACAGTCGGATAACCTTGGCGTAACAGCCGTTCTCGATATTAAAAATACCTTCATCTGTCCAACCGTGCTCATCATCACCGATAAGATCCCGTTTCGGATCGGCAGAAAGGGTAGTTTTGCCTGTTCCCGACAGACCGAAGAAGAGCGCTGATTTACCCTTCTTGCCAACATTGGCGCTGCAATGCATGGAAAGTACACCCTGCAAAGGAAGCAGGTAATTCATCAAGGTGAATATTGTTTTTTTTATCTCACCACCGTACAGTGAGACTCCAACAAGCGCCATTTTCTTACCGAAATTCAGCGCGATATAGGTATTGGAATTCGTATTCTCGATCTGACGTATTGCCTTGAAATTAGGTGTGCAGATCAACGTAAATTCCGGGACAAATTGTTTGTATTCATCGGCTGTCCGTGGCGGAAGAAGCATATTTTTTGTGAAATGGCTCTGCCAGGCATGCTCCGTAATAACGCGAATCGGGAGTCGGTATTCAGGATCGGCACCGGCATAAACATCCTGCACAAAAATATCACGACCCTCAAGATAACCACTAACACGGATTAACAGGTCGTTAAACTTCTCTTCCGGGTAAGGGCGATTGTATTCACCCCACCAGATATTTTCATCGGAAGTCGGTTCCTTGACTACGTATTTGTCGTTGGCTGCACGCGAGGTATGTCCGCCGGTATTAACCAGTACAGGTCCACCGTTTGAAATGACTCCTTCGCCGCGGAACACGATCTCCTCATACAAAGCTTCTACCGGAAGATTCCAGTAAACTTTACGGAGATTGTACAGTCCATGCATTTTGACCGAATAAGCACTCGCCAGGGCGTTAGCGATTTTTTCCGCCGGTGTTTTTATATTTAATAAGTTGTTCACAGCCAGTCCCTCACCAGTTTCTTCTCGCCAATGAATAATTCGTTCGGCGATTCGGGATCTACGACCCATTTAATTCTTTCGATTCCAACCTTAATGTCCTTGACCGAGCCGCAGATACTCAATCTCAGGTATCCCTCTAAACCAAACTCTTTGCCCGGTACTGTTACCACCATGGCTTTTTCAAGTATCTGTTTAGCCAGGGCGACAGAATCATTGCTATATGCCCTGAAATCCGGCAAGCAGTAGAAAGTCCCTTCAGGTTTGGTGGTTTTAATGCCGGTAAAAGATTTCAACTCACTCATCATGATGTCACGGTTATTCTGCAGCATCATTTGCAGTGAGCCGATAGTGGACTGAATCCCGGTCAGCGCGCCTTCGGCAGCGGCTTGAACTACCGTTGACGTAGTTGTGGTAGTTTGCGCCTGGATATTGATCATTATTTCAACAAGTTTGCGCGGCGCTACAGCCCATCCTACCCGGAAGCCGGTCATACCGTACAACTTCGATACACCGTTCAGGGTAATAATACGAGAATCTTCTAAATCTTTATTAGTGTATGCATAAGGCGAGGGCCAGGTTTTTCCATCAAATATCAGCTTGTGGTATATATCATCAGATATCAGCCAGATACCTTTGGCTTCACAGAATTCAACGAGTTCAGCGATGAATTCTTCAGAATAAATGATTCCCGATGGATTATTCGGGCTGTTTATTATTATTGCCCGGGTGTAAGAACCCACCACCTGTTTGATGTCTTCCATTCGAGGGTGGAAAGAACCATCCTCGGGAGTGACAATCACAGGAATGCCATACACCATCTTGATCATTTCAGGATAACTGACCCAATATGGTGCCAGGACTATCACCTCGTCCTGTGGATTGAGAATTGTGTACAGGATATTCCACAGTGACTGTTTCGCTCCACTGGAGACTATCACGTTCTCAGGAGCTACAAGCTTGTTGTAGTTTTCCTCAGTATAGCGAATAATCGCTTTTCGTAACGCTGGTGTACCTTCGGTGGGAGTATATTTTATATCTCCCTCTTTGATCTTTGCGGCTGCACCGAGTATGGCAGTAACCGGAGCACGGTTCTTCGGTTCTCCAGCTCCAAGGTGAATAACCGGCTCTCCCTTGACACGAAGCAGGCGCGCCTGTTCGTTCATTGCCAACGTTGCCGACGCCGCAATCTGCCGTGCCTGCAAACTTAAGCTCATAAAAGATTCCTTCTATCTAAAAGGAGAAAAACTGTTTGAATTATACCTCGAGCTTGTATAAAAACGCACAAACTTTTGTATATTAATTCGAGCAGTTTTTTCTGGTGTTTGTTTATAACTAAGAATCAACATTCTAAGTCATTGTATGTCAATTATTAACATCGGTGTCTGGCGTATCTCCACCAGAGCAATAAAACTGAATTATAGAATGAAGTTAGTGAATAAAATAACAACCTGCAATACTTGAATGAGAATATGCTGTTTTTTTGAGTGTACTTTGGAAGTATTAATATTACATGATTTTTTCATGTTTGTTTGTTCATGAGTTGTTTATACAGTCAACTCCAGTCCTTTCGGGTGGGATTTGCTTGTAAATGCTTTTGCAGTAGAGACCACAAGCCTGTGCTTGGGAAGAATACAGTGAATAAAGAGTTTTTTTTTCTTGAATCTCAAATTTTCAATGGTTGTTTGGGAACAAACTCATACTGCTGTTTCGGTGATCTCCTCAGCAAATCCATAGGAAAAATCAGCAAAAATCTGAGTTACTACTATCCTTGGATTACTGATCTATGATTTTCACAAAAAATAGCAGAGCTTGGCAAAACATCCGTATTATGACGCTATAAACTTGTTGCTATTAAACTTATAAAGACCTACTCCTATTGACATGAACCGTTAGTTATACGAAACAGTAATTAGCGTACAAGGGAAAATTTTCTTATATTGCTTGCGACATTATTCTCAAGGATAGAAACGTTTAAAGTGAATTTTTTAAGCAGGGAGAGGGTTACATGGATTTCAGATTAACTGAAGAACAGGAGATGCTTCGTCAAACCGCGCGAGATTTTTCAGAGAAAGAATTGCGTGCCGGAGTCGCTGAAAGAGATGAGAAGGAGATATTTCCAGGTGAATATATCGAGCAGCTCAGTGAACTTGGTTTTATGGGCATGGTTGTTTCCGAGGAAAACGGCGGTACAGGATTTGACACGGTTGGTTATGTTGTCGCACTGGAGGAGATGGCTCGAATTGATCCATCAGTGGAAATTATCGTTTCTGTGCATAACAGCCTGCATATTTACCCGCTTGAGAAATTTGGCAGTGATTATATAAAAAAGGAATGCCTGTCCAAAATGGTTACCGGTGAATGGCTCGGAGCGTTCGCATTAACGGAACCCGGTTCAGGTTCCGATGCCGGGGCTATGAAGACAACAGCGGCAAAATCTGGAAATGAATGGATATTGAATGGCACAAAAAATTTCATCACTTCCGGATCAAATTGCGATGCTTATGTATTAGTAGCAGTGACCGATAAGGACAAAGGTGCTAAAGGAAGTACAGCTTTCTGGATTCCCCGGGAAACACCCGGTCTGATAGTAGGAAAACACGAAAATAAGATGGGAATTCGCTCGACGGATACGGTATCCATTTCGCTTGAGGATGCACGAATCCCTGAAGAATATATTATTGGAAAGCCTGGAGATGGCTTCAAGATAATGCTGACTGCATTGGATAGCGGCAGGCTTGGCGTCGCAGCACAGGGGCTTGGTATTGCCCAGGCAGCGTTGGAGGAATCATTAAGCTATAGCCAGGAAAGATTTCAATTCGGCAAACCGATTGCCGCATTCCAGGGAATCCAGAATAAAGTCGCAGATATGCAGATAAAGATCAGTCAGGCAAGATGGTCGTTATATCATGCTGCCTGGATGAAAGACCAGGGCGAGAGATACTCAAAAGAGGCAGCTATAGCAAAAGTAGCATGCAGTGAAGCTGCGATGTGGTGTGCTAACCAGGCGGTTCAGATTTTTGGCGGTTATGGCTACTGCAAAGATTATCCTGTTGAAAGGATGCTCCGCGACGCTAAGATTACAGAGATTTATGAAGGAACAAATGAAATTCAGAGAGTGGTAATTTCAAGAGCTTTGTATGGAAGATAAAAGCTGCTGAATATTATTATGAGATTAGTTATTACTTTTCTGTTTTTTGAAGTTATTTATGTCTCTATTATATCTTTGCCGACATGCAGAATCAGTAGCAAATGCTGAAGAGTGGGTTTCGGGTTGTTCCGATGTTCCATTGACAGAAAAAGGATATCTACAAGCGTCTGAATTGGCGGAGGCATTAAGTAGGGATGGGACGCTGAAAAATATTATCAGCAGCGATTTAAGCCGGGCAAAAAATACAGCGGAAACAATTCGAGAAAAACTGGGTGGGGAACTACTCCTTGACAAAGATCTGCGTGAACGTGATTACGGGCAGTGGACGGGAACTCCTTACCAGGTAGCTTTTGTCGAACGAAAGGCAGAATGGGAACGTCTGCGACAGCATGATGATATTGCACCGCCAGGTGGTGAAACTCAAGCTGAGCATCGTGTGAGGATTTTCAGGGCACTAAAACGTGCTCACAGAAAATGGCAGCATGGATTCATAGTAGTCACGCATCGAGGTGTTATCAGGCTGTTATTTCAAACATTGGGAATCATGGAGGATGGAAAAATACCATCGCCTCCAAATCCGCCCATGTTTATAAAGGTGGATTGGAAACCGTAATGGTTTCTTCAGATATTCAGTTTGGGATCAGTAATTCTTGAGTAAAATGTTTACGAAAATAAATACTTGAACATACATATCGGAGTTAAAGATGGGTTTTGATGGATCAGGTTTTATCTGGATGAACGGAAAATTAGTTCCCTGGAACGAAGCAACTATTCCCGTGGGTGCACACGTTATTCATTATGGGTCATCTGTTTTCGAAGGTATTCGAATGTACCACCAGGAAGCCGGTGAGCATAAAAGTGTGGTTTTCCGTCTCCGCGAACATATCCAAAGGTTATATAATTCAGCAAAAATTTACAACATGACCCCGGATAACCTAAGCGATGACAGCCCTCACGCACAATCGGGCGAATTTCTGAAATACTCGATCAACGACGTGCTTGATGCATGTGTTGAGACGCTAAAGGCAAATGGAGATCGAGATGCATATATCCGTCCTGCTATATATAGAGGGTATCATAGTTTAGGCGTCGATCCACGAAATTGTCCGGTTGACGTTTTTGTAATGACCTGGCGTTGGGGAAATTACCTTGGAGCTGAAGCCCTTGAACAGGGCGTGGATGTCGCTGTTTCCTCATGGACAAGAATGGCACCCAATACTTTTCCTGCTCTTGCTAAATGCGGCGCGAATTACATGAACAGCCAATTGATAAAACTTGAAGCTATCCGTCACGGTTATGTCGAAGGAATTGCTCTTGACACTATGGGTTATGTTTCTGAGGGATCAGGTGAAAACATCTTCATATATTTAAAGGACCAGAAGGCGATATATACTCCACCGCTCGGCAATAGCATCCTGCCGGGAATTACACGCGATGCCCTGATAAAGTTACTAAATGATATGACTGATGCGGGTGAAATTGACGCGAAAGTCGAGGAACATATTATACCCCGCGAAATGCTCTATTTGGCTGATGAGGTTTTCTTCTGCGGTACAGCATCGGAAGTTACACCAATCCGGTCAATAGACGGCAAAAAAATTGGTGCCGGAAAGCGTGGAGAGATAGCCGGAAAATTACAGGAGAAATTCTTCTCAATCATCAACGGTGCAAGTGAAGATACATATAATTGGTTGACTGCTGTTGAAATTGACTGATTTTTCTTCTTTGAAGCATGAATGAGTTGTGATTAAATTGTACCCGGAGTTACAGCAGAAATTAGTTCCGGATTGAATGATAATATTTACAGACGCAAGTTTCAGGCAGTATCCAGGCGTTAAGTTATGGGTTTTTGAAAATGCAGGTTGGAGCAACCAAGAGTCGCCATGAGGCGCGGGAAAGAGCTCTTCAGGTTCTTTATGCAGTTGAGGTCGCGGAACATGTTCCCGAAAAGGCATGCGACGAATTGCTGAATGAAGGTGAAGACCGTTATCTGGATTTTGCGCGAACTCTTGTTTTGCTTGCCGTTGAGCACTGTGAAACGATGGATGAACTCATTCGTGATAAAGCTCAACGCTGGGATTTCAATAGAATCGCAATTCTTGATAGATTAATACTTCGCCTGGCGCTTTGTGAGTTTTTTTATCTTCCGGATGTGCCTCCCAAAGTAACAATCAACGAAGCAATCGAAGTAGCCAAAGAATTCAGCACTGAACAATCCGGTCGATTCATAAATGGAATACTTGATGCTGTTTTCGGCGAAAAAGAAGCGGATATTCGAAAACTGAAGAAATCTTCTGTTATGGGAGATTCTGATAAAGCTCTTGAAAAAACAACGAAAAAAAAGAAATCAACTTCAAAAGCAAAAGCAAAAACAACAAAAGCAAAAGCAAAAACAACGAAAAAAACAACATCGGAAAACAAAATAGAACCCAAGGAATCCTGACGGTTTGATATTCGCAATTATTTCTGACATCCACGGCAATTTACAGGCGTTAGAAAAGGTACTCAACGATATAGAGTCGAGAAAACCCGACCGTGTAATATGTCTTGGAGACCTGGTAGGATATGGCGCTAACCCGAATGAGGTCATTGATAGGATACGCCAATGCGCTGATGTTGTTTTAGCGGGAAATCATGACCATGCGGCAATTGGACTAACAGATATAACCGTCTTCAATCAGTTTGCTTTCAATGCTGCAATCTGGACTCGAAAAATCCTCACCCCTGAGAATCACGAATACTTGACATCTGTACCATTCACGCACAGCGAAGATGATCTTTATTTTACCCATGCGAGCCCGCATAATCCGGAGGATTGGCATTATATTTTCACCCGGTACGATGCCGAATATGCTATGGAGCATGCGCCGACCGGGATCGTTTTTATTGGTCATACCCATGTACCGAATGATCACCAGACAAGAAACGGCCGCTTAATAAATGTCGGATCAGTTGGGCAACCGCGTGACGGCGACCCGCGTGCGGCTTATACGCTGTTCGATAACCAGACCGGAGAACGCCGACTGATACGTCTTGATTATGACATAAAATCCGCAGGAAAAGCAATCCTCAAAGCCGGCTTACCCAAATTCTTAGCCGAGAGGTTAGTCAAGGGAAGATAAACTAGTCTGGTTGAAACTGGTTGATTGATGTATAATTCTGAAACTGATTGATAGATGTACAATTCTGAAATATGTTATTTACGTAGTTTAACCCGGCTTCAGCGGGTTATTCTTTGCACCCGGCTTCAGCCGGGGTGTTGGGTTGAAAGCTACTGATATAGCGCGCTTTAGCGTGGCTTCTCGAAAGTATATTTATAAACATCTTTTCGATACCCTACCTTTACGACAAGAACACTCTTTTCCTGATCATCTATAGCATAAACAATCCTGTACCAACCTGACGTACTCGACATCGAGCCTGCTGAGACAGCTTCTCACATCCAGGCGGACGTGGATCATCAACCAGGGATTGAATTCGACTCACAACCATCTGTCGATCCTTCTTCCGGCTTATCCGCTCGATCTCTTTCACAGCCGAGGGTTTTACCAGGAGATTATATCTTCCCATCGCTCTTGAGCTGATTCAGGACGTCTTCAAAGGCAAGGTTGGGTTCCGCCGATCTTTCCTCGAAAGCAGCGATATCTTCTAAATCCTCGAGTAAGCTCTGACGAACTGCATCATTCACTAAATCAGATATGCTTCGATCCGTCTCAGCGGCTTTGATACGAATCGCACGATGAAGCTGAGGATCAAAATAGACGGTTGCTCTTTTTACTTTAGTAGCCATGAATGTAAATATAACCTCATCCAGACCTAATTCACCCAATCTGCTGAGAGATCATTCGCTCCATTAACTTATTGGTTATATGAATAAAACTGGATTTTGATAGATGCTCAGTGGTATATTTAGTGGATGCTGTTATAACTACTCCTTCTAACTGGCGACACCGCATACAGTATTGCTCGCATTATATGAGCGCGGTTGAGGTTAGATATAATCTTAGAATAAGGAGATCATCATGAAACTTACCTTCATCATACCCTGACTCCCTCAATTACAGGAGAGAAATACCGTGCATTGAATTAGTACGGGCTTTTGATATTGAGGGAGAATACCTGATTTTTATCATTATAACCAAAAATTTAATCTTGGAGTTGAAGATGTCTGACAAAAACACAGGCGGCGGAAGAACTCCCAATGATCAGCGGGCCGACGTTAAGAATCCGAACAATTCGGATTACGTTGAGGATCAGATCAACAGGGATAGTCAAGCTGCAGAAAAGGAAGACAAGTAACATCTACTTGTGAGCCTTGTGTGCATGCACCATCTGAGTGCATGCACATTATTTTCTAGGGAGATCTACAATGAAAATTCTTCAGATCATACATGGTTATCCAATGCTTTATAATGCTGGATCGGAAGTCTATACTCAGACACTTTGCCATGGTCTTGCGTCATCAAATGAAGTATTCGTGTTTACTCGCGAGGAAGACCCTTTCAAAAAAGACGCAAACCTGATCGTAACGAGTGACGGTACGGATAACCGAATCAAACTTTACTTAATTAACAATCCAAGGAACCGTGACCGTTACAGAGTTCCTGAAATTGATAAGGTTTTCATCCGTGTGCTTGATGAAGTGAAACCTGATATCATTCATATTGGTCATATGAATCATCTGTCAACATCTTTGGTATATGAAGCTGCCATCCGTGGGTATCCGATTATATTTACTCTTCACGATTTCTGGTTGATGTGTCCGCGTGGGCAGTTCATGCAGATGTTCCCCCAAGATAAGACTGATCTGTGGAAAGCCTGCAAAGGACAGGATGACCGGAAATGTGCTGAACGATGTTATGCCCGATATTTTTCTGGCTCAACAATTGATTGCGAAGAGGATATCGAATACTGGTCAAGTTGGGTTGCAAGACGGATGAAGCACATTCATGAGATGATCGAGCACATTGATTTGTTCATAGCGCCATCAAAATATCTTCTGAATCGACACATATCTGAATTTGGAATTCCTTCTTCTAAACTGGTTTATCTCGATTACGGATTTGATCATAACCGGCTGATGAGTCGGGAACGAATGAATAGTGAACCTTTCACATTCGGATACATCGGAACACATATTCCTGCCAAAGGCATACAAGTGCTTCTTGATGCCTTCGGAAAACTTGCAGGTGAAACAAGATTACGAATTTGGGGTAAACCTCGTGATCAGGCAACGGACGGACTAAAGAGGCTGGCGGAGAGACTGCCTGCCGCAAATTATGATCAGATTAAATGGCATTCAGAGTATCAGAACCAGAATATCGTTCGTGATGTTTTCAATCATGTTGACGCAATTGTAGTTCCTTCAATCTGGACGGAAAATTCTCCACTTGTTATTCATGAAGCTCAGCAGGCGCGTATTCCGGTTATTACATCTGATATCGGAGGGATGGCAGAGTATGTCAGACATGAAGCTAATGGCCTCCTGTTCAGGTATCGTAACAGTTTATCACTTTCAGAGCAGATGCAACGTTTCATTGATGATCCGGCACTTGCGAAAAGATTAGGTGAAAGAGGATACCTTTATTCAGAAACTGGAAATGTCCCTCATATACAAGAACATGTTGAATTAATCAATCATCACTATCAACAGGTGATCACTAATCGTAAAACATCAAAAACTGAGCATCGTTCGGGACCATGGAGGATCACATTTGATACTAATCCTGATACTTGTAATCTGCATTGTATCATGTGTGAACAGCATTCAACATATCGGAAACACAATTTTAATCAAATAAACAGACACCGAATCATGCCATTTGATATGATTGAACGTGTGGTAAAAGAAACTGTGCCAAACGGTTTACGGGAAATTATTCCTTCTACAATGGGTGAACCTTTATTATACCCTGACATAGAAAGGATCATTGAATTATGTCGTGAGTATAACCTGAAATTGAACCTCACAACGAACGGGACATTCCCGAAACACAGCGCTGCAACCTGGGCTGAAGAAATTATTCCTATTAGCTCAGATGTGAAAATATCAATGAATGGGGCTTCACGGAAAACACAGGAAGCCATCATGGAGGGATCAAATCTGGAAAATACTCTCAACAATATTCAAACATTTTGTAGTATTCGTGATGAGCTCAAAATTAATGGCACTAACGGTTGCAGAGTCACACTCCAACTCACTTTTCTTGAGAGAAACATGCATGAAATTACAGATCTCGTGAAAATGGCTATTGATATGGGAGTTGATCGTGTTAAAGGTCATCACGTCTGGACTCATTACCCTGAACTTGAACAACAATCGCTCAGAAGAAGTCCCGAAGTTATTAAGAAGTGGAATGATGTAGTAAGGGAGAGTGCTAGGATTGTCAAATCAAAGTTCCTACCCAATGGAAAACGTCTGATTCTTGATAATTTTAATACTTTGGAAAAATCAGCAACAGATGATATTCATCAAGGAGGACGTTGTCCATTTCTCGGACACGAAGCCTGGATCAATACAGAAGGGAGATTTGATCCATGTTGCGCACCAGATGACTTGCGCCGTGGATTGGGAAGTTTCGGAAATATATGCAATGAAAGTTTCATGGATATCTGGCGAAGTGAAGCATATAAGAATCTTATCAGAACTTATCCGACCAGATCATTGTGTATTTCATGCAATTTGCGTAAACCGGCGGAGGAATAATGATTGACTGGAGAAATACGTGTATAGCAGAAGATTATTCTTATCATCTGTACCAGGGAAAAGAATTTTACAAGTACAGATTTGATCATGTCCTGAAATATCATCCACCCGGATTTGCTGCTGTCAGTCGTGACGGGATGGCATGGCATATTGATGCTACAGGTAAGGCAGCATACAGTAGCCGGTATCTAAGGACGTTCGGCTTCTATGATGAACGCGCGGCTGTAGCGGATCAACAAGGCTGGACACATATCATCACGGATGGAAACACCCTTTATACTCAAAGATACTGCTGGTGTGGGAATTTTCAGGAGGGACTATGCACAGTAAGAGATGAGGAGGGCAACTATTTTCATATTGATCATACAGGAAAAGAAAAATACTCAAAAAGATGGAGATATACAGGGGATTTTCGAGATGGAATAGCAGTTGTTCAGAGTATCGAAGGGCTGTCATCTCATATAGTTAAAGAGGGAAGCTTGCTGCATGGTCGCTGGTATCAGGACTTGGATGTCTATCATAAAGGAATTGCAAAAGCAAAAGACATCGATGGCTGGGTGCATATTGATAAATCTGGCAAACCGCTATATCAAAGAAGATTCTATATGATTGAACACTTCTATAATGGTCAAGCACGTGTTGAGAATTTTAATGGAAGCCTTGAGATAGTTGCTGAAGATGGAAATACCATAAAATCACTACGTCCTGCCACTAAAAGTGCGTTTTCTGAACTTTCCTGGGATATGGTTGGCTTCTGGAAGACCGAGACCATTGCGGCAGCAGTAAAATCGTGTATTGCAGAAGCATTGCCAGGAACAGATACGACCGTGTCGAAGTTGTGCAGAATGCCCATACACAACACTCAAAAACTTTTGAGAGCATTAGGTGAACTTGGGATTGTGGACTGTATGAGCACAGGTGAATGGCAATTGACAGAGAAAGGGCAGTTCCTAAAAAGGGATCACCAGTTGACACTTGCTGAAGCTGCCTTGGAATATGCAGGAGCATTGCAGACGCCATGGAAAGATCTTCATCATGTTTTGATAAACAACGATAATTCTTCAGGGGAAATCTTTAAAGAAATAGCTAATGACTCGACAAGAAAATATACACATCATAGAATGCTCCGCAGTTATGCTGAACATGACTACAGAAAATTAATCCCGCTATTACCGATCAAGCCCGGAGACAGTGTTCTTGACGCAGGTGGCGGTGACGGTGTTTTTGCTGAGATGATCCTTGGGTATTACAGAGATGTTAATGTTCATGTTCATGTTCTTGATCTTCCAGGAATTATAGAGATGATGCCTAAAAATATTACAAGTACGGGATGTGATCTTTTCCAGAAATGGCCGGCTCAGGGAGATGTTGTAATACTTGCTCGAGTACTCCATGATTGGAATGATGAAAAAGCTTTGCAAATCCTGAGGAACGCTCATCATGCTCTCAATTTTGAAGGAAGACTTATCCTCCTTGAAATGTTACTGCATGAAGAAAATTATTATGGCAGCCTATGCAATCTGCACCTCTACGCTGTAACAGGTGGCAAAGAACGCTCAGAGGGACAGTATAAAGAGTTACTTAGACAAGCAGGATTTTCGTCAATTATTATAATGGAGCAAAATGTCCCCGCATTAATTATTGGAGACAAGATATGAATTAGAATATTGAACGAGAAATCGGGGACAATATATCTATTTCTCTCTGTATTTCCTTCAAATAATACCTGCATCCTATGATCACCGAGTGAGTTATATGATGCTGCATTTTTGAAACTCCGTTTCGTGTTATTCTTGCCATAGTTAAAAATATATCAGATAATTCCTGATTTCAAGATATTGATATATTATCCTCAGAATTATTACAACAGTAAAAGGATCAGTCAGTTGTCGAAAAGTAGTTCACTTTCGTTGAAAGTGAATCAAACTTGGATTGAGTAGTAGATGTTACCTGTTTGAAACACGACTCAATAATTTGCAGAAAAAGAGAATTTACTTACTAAAAAGATGATTTGCCTTCAGAAAAAGACGATTCACTTTCGCCGAAAGTGAACTACTCTTCAGATTAAGTCCATTTTACTCAGTGTTATACGCTATTGCTTTGGGGGAATCTGGGGACAACATATTGTTTAAGGTGAGCTTGTCTTATCATCAGATTGCAATTGTTTCACGAATTGCATCATCAGGTAAACCGCGGACAGCATCCTCGCGTCTGTCTTTGAGTATCAGGGAAATAGCTGCTTTAAGGCTCTTTTTACATTCCTCAATATTTCTTCCCTGTCCATTAGCGCCCGGCATCTCGGGACGATATGCAATATACCACTTGCCGTCTTGTTCGATAATTGCAGTGAATTCGTTTTGCATTATCATTACAGGAAACATAATTTTAACGATCTCAGGTCAAATGAACCAAAAAGAAAAACCACAAAGTACTCGAAGAATTCGCAAAGAGCGTGAAGAGGACCTTTGCGACTACTTTGTGTTCTCTGCGGTTAATGGTTTCAATCTGGTTGATCTTTCAAATAGATTTATACGTTCCCCATACCTCCTCCAACGCCATGCAAATCTCGCCTAATGTCATATACCCTTCAACCGCATCAAGGATTACAGGCATAAGATTTTTTTCTCCCCTGGCGGTTTCTTTTATATTGTCCAACGTTCTTTGAACGAAATCTGCCTGCCGCCTGGTCCTTTTTACTTCCTGAACACGGGCGATTTGTTGTTTCTCTTCTTCGGGATCGACTTTTAACAGGTCTTCATGATGAGATGATTCTTCAATAAACTTATTGACTCCAACGATTACTTTATTACCATTCTCAATTTCCATTTCGTACCTGTAAGCTGCCCTGGCAATCTCGGTCTGGAAATACTGGTTCTCAATTGCTGCTACCGAACCGCCCATATCCTGAACTGTTTCCATAATTTCGAGGGCTTTACCTTCGATTTCGTCTGTTAGTTTCTCTACATAATAACTTCCGGCAAGAGGATCGATGGTTTCGGTAACTCCTGCTTCATAGGCAATAACCTGTTGAGTACGGAGGGCAAGTTTTACCGAGGCTTCCGTGGGCAGTGCAAGCGCTTCATCACGGCTGTTCGTATGAAGACTCTGTGTTCCACCTAACACTGCAGCAAGAGCTTCTATGGTTGTACGAACTACGTTGTTATCTATCTGTTGCGCGGTAAGTGTACTGCCGGCAGTCTGTGTATGAAACCGCAGCTTGGTTGAGAGAGGATTCTTTGCCTTAAATGTTTCCTTCATCATCCTGGCATAAATGCGGCGGGCTGCACGGAATTTCGCGGCTTCCTCAAATAAATTGGAATGAGAATTGAAGAAGAATGCCAGCCTCGGAGCGAAACTGTCTATTTCCAATCCGGCTGACAATGCAGCTTCGATATATGCGCGGGCATTTGCAAGGGTGAAGGCGATTTCCTGTTCAGCAGTTGATCCGGCTTCACGGATATGATAGCCGCTGATTGAAATTGTATTAAAACTTGGTGTGTTTTCCTGGCACCAGGCAAAGATATCCGTTATCAATCGCATTGATGGTTTTGGGGGAAAACGGTAGGTGCCGCGAGCTATATATTCTTTTAAAATATCATTTTGGATAGTCCCATTTATTTTATTCTTGGGGACATTCTGCTTTCCCGCCATTGCAGTGTACATTGCCAGGAGAATTGCGGCGGTGGAGTTGATGGTCATGGAGGTAGAGATTTTATCTAATGGAATACCTTCCAAAAGAACTTCCATATCCGCCAGACTGTCAATCGCTACGCCAACCTTGCCTACTTCACCCGAAGCGAGATGATGGTCGGAATCGTAGCCGATCTGGGTAGGCAGATCGAAAGCCACCGATAATCCGGTCGTTCCTTGTGAAAGCAAATATTTATAGCGTTTATTTGAATCCTCGGCAGTGCCAAATCCGGCATATTGACGCATTGTCCAGAATTTGCCGCGGTACATTGTCGGTTGAACCCCGCGAGTGAATGGATACATTCCCGGAAATCCTAATTGATTCATGTATTCGGAATGTTCTAAATCACCCTCGGGAGAATAAACACGTTCGATCTCATATTCTCCATCCGTGGTAAACACTTTTTTTCTTTCGGGTCTTTTTGCTAACGTTTTGGAAAGAATATCAGCTTCCCACTTGTTTTTGCCCTGCTTAAGAGAATCATTCGCCATTTTTCAAACTCCGGTTTAGAGATAATTTGCAATTCTTATCGAAAAAAATTAAATCTTCCAAACAATAAAATCTATTCGTTATTCCATTGATTCATCTGGCTCAATGGGTTGTCATTCTCGGGCTTGACCCGTGAATCCACCATTAGCATTGAATCTGAGCATAGATTCCCGGGTCAAGCCCGAGAATGACAAAATACCACAAAGCAAGTGAACTGATCTACTGTTCAATATCAACAAAATGGATATGCTTTCTATTGTATGGCATCTGGGTTTAAGATATATAATATTATTATTGATTGTACCTACTCAGTAATATAATATTAATAATTTTACTGATGACATTTTCAGAATAATTCATGTAAATTGAAGTATCGAGAGATACTTCTTGAAGATAATGAATATTGTCGTTTTTCATTCGCAGATAGTCAGTAAACCAACAGGCTGAAAGCTAATTAATCTCGAAAGCTTACGATACTGTTTACATTGAAGGAGGATAGAGGCGAATTTCATGAGCACAAGGCATTACAAATTTCAAGGAAATGTTATTGAAGGAATAACCATTGATTTCTGGAACTCGATTGCTGATGACAACAACTATGAATTAAGAACCCAGAAAAGAGCTGAAATTACACATAAATGGCTGATTTCTCATGATTATCACGTCAAAACAGAAGAAATAGCTGCACTTTTTGATTCATTTACAACAGATTGGTATCAACAATGGCGAAAGACACAATTTACTCTTGGACCACTTGATTGTGTCGCACAAATACTCAAAGGTTTGAAAATAAAACTGCGCCCATCATTAGTTGAGGAATTAGCAACGATAATTGAAGAAGTCGTTCTCGATTTTCCGCCGAAATTGATTGACGGTGTAGTTGATGCCATCGCCAGGCTGCATGACGATTTACTGCTCGGCATAATATGCGATACGGCGATCAGTGGTCCCCACTCCATTAATGCGCTATTGAAAGATTGGGGAATATCCCGGTTTATTGATGTTCGAGCCTACTCACTGGATGTAGGTGTATCAAAACCGAATTCGGTGATATATAGAAATGCCCTGGATCAAATGGTAGTTGACCCAAACCGCGCGATACATTTCGGCGATCTGGAAGAGACTGACGTTAAAGGCGCAAAAGATTTTGGAATGTTTGCAGTACGATTTGATGGTTGCAAGGGTGACCGGGAGCGCAAAAAAAGGACGAGAGCTGACATGATTGTCGAATCGTGGGAAGAATTTATGTCTGCACTGACTGTTTCTGATCATGTGTAATATTAATATATTTAAAAATATAAATCTTAATAGTGGATCAACTCACTATTACACAAATTCATTGCCCAGCTTAATTGTAAAGTAGATCAGTTTTTATTGTGTTTAACCAAACACACCTCGGAGCCATCATGAAAACAACTTCATGCGTTATGGTAAGTGTAATTCTGTTATTTGTAATCGTTTCCATTGCTTTTTCCCAACCCTGGATGAAAGATTTTGATCCTGATGCAAAACCGCCGACTTTCTTTGAGATTCAGGCTTCTTTTAATGAATACTGGGAGGGACGGGCTCATCAAAAAGGGGATGGATGGAAACAGTTCAAGCGCTGGGAATGGTTTTTAGAAACGAGCGTTGATGAAAATGGAATATTAAATCCGCTTAGCCTCTGGAATGGATGGCTGGAAAAGCAACGACTTTTTCCCGGTGGTGAATTAGATGAAGCAGATTGGACATCAATGGGTCCTAATCTTACCCAAGAGTACTATGTGGGCGGGCTGGGCAGGATAAACAGCATCAGCTTTGACCCGGTAGATCCTGATATAATTTATATTGGCGCCGCATCCGGTGGGTTATGGAAGACTACAGATCACGGCGAGAACTGGATAAACATGACTGATGATCTGCCCTTGCTGGGAGTGAGTGGGCTGGTTGTAGATCCTGATGATACGGATATACTCTATCTCGCTACCGGTGACGGAGACGGCACAAACACCTATTCCATCGGTGTCCTGAAATCTACAGACGGAGGCAGCACCTGGAATACTACCGGTCTTTCATGGGATGTGGTAAATTTCCAGTTGATTACCAAGCTCTTAATGCATCCCGACGACTCTTCAATTCTCCTGGCAACTACACATGGTGGAGTCTATCGAACTACTGACAGCGGCGAAAACTGGGTGGAAACTCTTGATGGATCATATTTCAAAGACCTTGAGGTCGATCCTGATAACAGTGATATATGGTATGCCGCAAGGTCAAATGTCGGAATCTTCAAGTCTATTAACGGCGGGCAGAATTGGAACCGGCTGACCAACGGACTTCCCACAAACGGTATCTCCCGGATTGCATTAGCAGTTTCACCGGCAAATAGTCAAATGATATATGCTCTTTACGCAAATTCCAATAACAGGTTTTTCGGGCTTTATAGATCAGAAAACGGCGGCGATGAGTGGTCGCTTCAATCCAATACACCAAATATTTTTGGATACTCCAGCACCGGAGATGACAACAGCGGGCAGGCATGGTATGACCTCACATTGGCGGCAGATCCGGAGGATGAGGATATAGTTTTTGCCGGTGGAATTAATATCTGGAAATCCACTGATGGCGGCGAGGATTGGGATATAATAACTCATTGGACTGGCGATGGCGCCGCATTTGTTCATGCCGACCAACATGCGCTGGAGTTTAACGGTGACGTTCTGTATGCAGGTCACGATGGCGGGATTAATTATTCAACGAATGGTGGTAACTCCTGGACTGACATAACGGATGGCCTGGTCATAACACAAATTTACCGTCTTGGAATTTATTCCGGAGGCGATGAAATTGCCAGGGCAATGAATGGCAACCAGGACAATGGTTCCAATTATTACTACAACGGCAACTGGTCTTCGGAACTCGGTGGTGATGGAATGGAATGTGCCATTGATCCGGCAAATCCGAATTTCATGTATGGCGAATTTTATTACGGTCAGATGATGAAAACTACCGACGGAGGCCGTTCATGGAATCAGTGTAATGAAGGCACTACAAATAACGAAGGAGGTTGGGTAACACCATTTGCCATTGACCCAAATCATCCCTTTAATCTGTACAAGGCAACGACACGAATATATCGGACAACTAACCGTGCAACTCAATGGAATGACATCAGCGGTGCCTTTAATGGCAACAGAATGCGTTCACTTGCCATTGCCCCTTCAAACAGTAGTGTTATCTACACTGCGGATGCTAACGGAAATCTTTTTCGCACTACTGATGCAGGCGAGAACTGGACTGATCTGAACTCACCCCGGGAGCCCATAACTTATCTTTCAGTAGATCCTCATAACGAAAATATTTTGTATGCAACATCCGGAGGATTTTCAGCCGGGCAAAAGGTCTATGTATCAAATAATTCAGGCGAAAACTGGGCAAATATATCGCTGGGTTTGCCAAATCTGCCAGCAAATTGTGTCCTTGTGCATCCGGGAAATTCTGATCATATCTATCTTGGAATGGAAGTTGGAATCTACTTTTCTTCAAATGGCGGATTGACATGGCAGGATTATAGTGATGGAATGCCTAATGTTAAAGTAACAGAAATGGAATTGCATGTTCCATCCAATACCCTTGTTGCATCAACTTATGGACGGGGGATGTGGCAGTCACCTGCCGAGACAGCCGCAGAAGCTCCAACAATCCGGCTCTATTCGCCCAATGGAGGTGAAGGCTGGAGGTTGTTAACTACTCATTTTATCACCTGGTACGATAATATTGATGGCGATGTTGTCATTGAACTGATTCGGGATGGTGAAGTAACCAATACAATCAGCGAATCAACTGAAAGTGATGGAATGTTTAACTGGTATGTTGGTAATGATGTGCTGCCCGGATTAGGCTATGCAATAAGAATTTCGAGCCTCGATGATCCGGATGTATATGTTGAGAGCGAAGAAACATTCAATTTCATAATACAGCCACCATACCCTCAATTTCCCGACAACTATTCCCAAGTCGATTACTTACCGGTACTTTTAATGTGGGGCAGGTCGGAGGGAGCACATAGCTATCGTGTTCAATTATCAACGAGCAGTATGTTTGAAGAGAATGAAATTGTTCATGACGATACGATTGTTGGTTCAACCCTGACCCAAATAACTGAATTAGGTAACGGGGCAAGATACCATTGGCGAGTACAGGCTCTGGATGGATATGGAGGCGCGAGCGAATGGTCAGAAGCATGGGTCTTCCTACTCGTGGTAAATGTTCCGGAGAAGGAATATATTGGGATTCCCGAACAATACGAAATTGCTTCAATATATCCCAATCCATTCAATTCAACGAGCAAAGTCATTATCGGGCTCCCTGGAATACAGCGTTTGAAAGTGCAGGTTTTTAATATCTCCGGCGATCTTGTAAAAACTCTTGCCAGCGGACCGTTTCCACCCGGTTATCATAGCTTCACTTTTGATGGAGATAATCTTTCGAGCGGCATTTATTTTGTAAATGCATATATACCGGACAAACTGGATGTGCAAAAGAAAATCATCCTGGTGAAATAAAATGTAGCCTGCGGAATGTTATGATCTATATAAATAAAGAATTATGCGATCTATGCGGTGCCTGCCTGGCTGTTTGTCCGGAGAACTGCATGGATCTTTTTCCTGAAAAATTATCTATCGTAGAAGAAAACTGCACTCTTTGTTGTATTTGTGTGCCTTCCTGCCCCGTGGCTGCACTATCTATTCAAAAGGAGTATCATGAAAATGGATAGAATATTGTGAAGCCAGACGTCTATGATATAGTGGTTGTGGGAGCAGGTCCTGCCGGATCGATGGCTGCTGAAGCGGCGGCAGTAAATGGTGCAAAAACCTTACTCATCGAACGGAAAGAAATCATTGGACAGCCTCAACGATGCGGAGGAGTAACACTCTTAAGCTGTTTGCAACCTTTTTTTACTCCCAGAAAGAAATGGATATTATCAGAAATATCCCGTACAGTTCTGTATGCTCCCGACGGCACTGCAATTGAGCTGAAAACAAATTCTGAAACCGGTGTTGTGCTTAACCGGGTCCTGTTTGATCAATGGTTGGCGGAACGAGCAGCTCAAGCCGGCGCTGATATCATTAGTGGAGGAACAGTAACAGGATTGGTATTCAAAGATCAGTTTGTTACCGGTGTGAATTTCATGCAAGATGGCCAGCAAAAGTCTGTTCAGGCGGCAATAGTTATAGGAGCTGACGGGGTTGAATCCCGTATTGGGCGTTGGGCAGGAATATCGCCTCCCTTATCCCTCAACAATCTCTCAAATGCATATCAAATGACGTTGGATGAAATTGATTATGATGATGGTGCGGTGCATTTCTTCTGGGGGAGTAAAATTGCACCTTACGGTTATGCTTGGATTTTCCCCGTAGGAAAACGAACGGCCCATGTGGGGATAGGATTTTTAGCTTCAAAGAATAAACCTGGTTCAGCTTATAAAAAGTTGAATGAATTCGTCAAATACCGTTTTGGCAATCCCAAAATTCTGGATGAAGTTGCCGGAGGACTGCCAGTGGGTAAACCGCTTCATACTCCTGTCGGTAATGGAGTAATCCTTGCAGGAGACGCAGCCTGGCATTGTGATCCCTTGACAGGTGCAGGTATTCATACAGCATTAATAGCGGGTAACGCCGCCGGGAAAACAGCCTCAAAGGCAATTAGCGAAGGAGATATTTCTGCTTATGGATTGAGAGAATATACTCGCAGGATTGACAACGAATTTGGAACTCACCATCGAAAGCTTTACCGTTTCAGGGATGCAGCCTTGCGGCAGACAGATGATCAATTGAACCGTCTCGCTGGAATTATTGCAAAAATTCCGGTAGGCAAACGAACTATGCGAGGTATTATTTTAAGGGCTTTCGTGTCAAGTCCCGGAAAGCTGATAAAAGTATTATCAGCATTATATTTCAGTTAATAGCAAAAAATAACCCGGCCAGTATTTGACCGGGTTACAAATGTCAATAAAGCTGATAAATCAGAACTTTGGGTTGGCATGGATCGCATTCGTTATATCAGGCTCGTCTTCAAGAATCTCGTTCACGACCTCAATTGATCCGTCTGAACCGTCAATATCACAGATATACCAATAAGTACCAGATCCTTGAGTCGGGACACTGATTGTCGAAATACGTCCTTCTCCTGTCCAGATTTCAACATAGGCGCCACTATTGGTAAAATCCGGTGAACCTGAATAATTATGTATATAGTAGCGATATTGAGTATCATTTTCATCAGTAAAGAATCGATAAATTGTGATTGTTTCGGGACCAAAGCTCGAAACATCGTCATGATCAAGTTTTGCGTATGGTACATCAGCAGAATCACCACGCGAGCCATAATAAATATGGTACTCTGTGTCTTCAATCTCAGGTGTCAGAATATGGCTGTCAAGATCCCTCGGTGTTTCACCCCATTGAAGTACAAAACGCATTTCGCCACTTGCATCGCCTGATGCTACCAGGGTGAAGTTGAAGTTTTCAACCTCATCATCATCAGCCACAGAGAGAGTGCGAGCATTCGAATAATAACCGTCAAGAATTGCTGTAATCGTCCTGATGCCCGCATCGACGGCGATCAAATATGATCCGTCTTCAGACGTAGTCGTTGATTCCCCGTCATCCGACAAGATGGATACACCTTCAAGTGGTTCACCATTCTGGCTGTTAGTAACATAACCTTCTATCGTTCCGGTTCCACCACCACCACCAGCAGTCATGACAAAAGAGACATGATAATATTCATCGGCTTCTACTTCCACCGTGTCATATTGTGTCTCATACCCGTCTTTGCTTGCTTCGAAATAACGAGTTCCCGCGCTTACATCAAGGTCCAGGCCGCCAACATCGTTCGTTGTTCCAAAATAACCGTCATCCGACTCAACCAAAACACCGCCAAGCGCTTCGAATTCACCGTCGGTACAGGCGATCATTATATGCCCAAGGTCTTCGCCACCACCGGAGTCTGATGACATCGTGAAATTAGTAGTAAATATCTCTCCGGCAATCACATTTACCTGGAAATTGTGATCCGCATAATCATCATGGCTGGCGTTAATGGTATTTAATCCGGATACAAAAGCACTGAAGTATGCACCATCACCCAATGTGTATATATCCAATCCTGACTCATGCAGTAAGCGAACTCCTCTAACAGGAGCGCCTGATTCAGAGTCTGTAACAATACCTTGAATGGCGCCAAATGAATCCCCGCCCTCTCCCGGTTCCATCGCGAAATACCACACCATGGTATCTCCTGCTTCAGGGTTAAGATCCTCTATGTTGGTTTTGTACCCTTCTGCTGTAACTGTAATCAGACGTTTACCCGGTGTGGCCGAAATTAAATAATAACCTTCCTCCACACTGTAAGTAGTGATGCCCTCATCAGATGTCACAATAGCCCCAACAATTGCCAGGTCTGTTTCCATTTCAAGCACCCAGCCCTCGATGAAAGAAGAACTATCGACAGGATTTGTACTTGAGGTGTCAGCACCGGTGGGAACAAACTGTTTTGAGCCCCATGTACCATCTGACCTGGTGACTTCCACTTCGTATTGTACTTCGGCTTCCAGCTCTAATTCTTCTTCCGGGTTACCGCTGGCGTAGTTCCTGCTGCCGCTTGGAACTGTGCCGTGAGTTACCGGTGAAGCAATACTGCTCGTCGAGTCTGAGGCAATTCCCCATACGATTCTAGTAGTATCAGTCGTGCGCACGACCTGTAAATCAACAACATCACTACCTGCCCAGGAATAAATAGGCGTACCTTCGTTATCTTCAACAGTGATAGCTATATCTCCAAAGGTCTCGCCGGGAAGATTATTGTTTCCAGGTCCTGTAGGACTATCGTCGCTGTCACCGGAATCGCATCCAACCAGTCCGAAACCAGCCAGGAGCAACCCGGATAATACTAATTTTGGCAAAAGTGATCTGGATTTTCCAAACATATCTTTATCCTTTGTTTAATGAAATCTATTAAAACAGTTTTAAATATTTGTATTCGCACATCATACATCGTGTTAAGAATACTTTTCCAAGGACGTAAAATACATTTGTCGTTAATAAATTGCAATATGGTTATTGTTTTGGTGAGGCTTTGAGGCATTTTAACAGGGACAATTTATATAATACTGATTATTGTCAAAAGATAGAAATAACAACAGGTAGAAATCACCTGGTTTTTATATCCTGATATTCCAAAAAAATAAAAACTACATTACCGGTTTATTGTAAAACCTGATTTTGTTTTATATGTTGAGATTCAGTTTAGCAAACTAACAAGGCAAAATAGTGAAAATCCTGTTTTTGGGAACAGGCTCCGGAATGCCTGATCCGAATCGTAACAGCAGCGCAGTCCTTATTGAGGGAGTTAATGGCGCACTTCTGATTGATGCCGGCGAGGGCGTCTCGTCCCGGCTGCGTCAGCAGGGTATATGGAAACAGGAAATCAGCACCATAGTTTTAACTCACTCACATACCGATCATGTAAGCGGGTTAATGATGCTGATTCAGGGTTGGTATCTTGAAGAAAGACAATCTCCATTACAGATTTTTGCTCCTGCCTTCCTTTTGAGTGGTCTCAGCTTATGGTTGGATACTGTGAGGTTACAACCAGCCAAACTGCCATTCCGGATAGATTTTCAAGAACTTTCCGGCGGGAAATTCAATATTTTGAGCGGGCATCAGCTTGAAGCCTGGGAAAACGGACACATTGCCTCATCCGAAGGCGGTAGTTACAGCCTGGCAGTTACTGATGGTGGCAGCAGATGGGTTTTCAGCTCAGACCTGGTAAATCTAAGTTCACTTGCAAGTTATCTACCGGGCTCAACCGGGTTGGTCGTAGAATCATATCACATTGAACCTGAAGAGGCTGTCAAAATGGCAGGTGCGAATGGAATAAAAAAAGTGTATCTTACACATATTCCACCTGAATGTAATTGTGAACCGTTAGCTGGCGCAATCTGGGCGGAAGACAACATGCTGATAAATGGTTGAATACACATAAGCAATGAATACAGATAATACACAAAACAGGAAATTGATAGGTCCGGGAAAGGAAAGCCCAAACCTTGGAGTAAGAGACCGGTTAGTCGGTGTCAGTGATTCAATCTCGAAGGTACGTACCTTCGTACGCCAGGTTGCTCCCACCAAAATTTCCGTATTGATCAGTGGAGGCAGCGGAACAGGCAAAGAGGTAGTGGCAAAAATGATTCACGACCTGTCCCCACGCCGAGACACGATGTTCGTTCCTGTTAACTGCGGAGCAATTCCCGAGGGATTGTTCGAAAGTGAAGTGTTCGGTCATGAACGCGGAAGTTTCACCGGCGCAGACCGGCAACGAAAGGGGTACTTTGAAAGAGCTGATGGCGGTACTCTTTTTCTTGATGAAATTGGCGAAATGCCCCTTGCGATGCAGGTCAAAGTTTTGCGCGCACTTGAAGATGGAGAATACTACAGGATTGGCGGGACGAAACCTTTGAGAGCTGATGTACGGATTGTTGCCGCAACAAACCGTGACCTGGCAAAAGAAGTAGAAGCAGGCAAATTCAGGGAGGATCTCTACTTCCGCTTAAGGGCAGTAGATATCTTTCTTCCGCCTCTAAATGAACGCAAAGAAGATATACCACCTTTGGTGAATCGCTTTGCAGAAGAATTCTTCCGGGAAAATCAAATACCTGGGACTCGTATCCTACCGGAAGGAATGGAGGAAATTCAGAACTGGGTTTGGCCCGGAAACGTCAGGGAACTACGTCACTTCGTTGGCACATTACTTACACTCGAACATAACAGTCCCATCGACTCTGCTGCTGTTCGCAGACATCTGCCAAGAAGTTCAATCTCCGAGACTACTTTGCCGGTATTGGCGCCCTTACCGCGAGAAGGACTTGACAACGGCATGGTCGTACAGCTGCTGATAGATATGCGCCGCGATATACAGGAACTGAAAGAGATGGTTGCGAGAGCATTGCTCCTGGCACAGTATCCAACCGCTCTTCCTGAGCACGTTTCCTATCGCGAAGAAAGCGAGCAACCGATTCGCCTTACACTCGAGGAGATAGAACGTGATCAAATCCATCAGGCATTGAAAGAATTGGATGGAAATCGCAGAAAAGCCGCCCAGGCACTGGGGATAGGCGAAAGAACTTTATATCGAAAAATAAAGGAGTATAATTTATAATGACAAAACGCCTTTATTTACAATATAGTATTGAAGCAAGGTTGAAATTATCGAAATCCGGTCTCATGCAGAAACTAAGCCTGTTATCCCTGTTAGTTTTCCTTGTTCCGGGTTGCGGCATATACACTTTTGGCGGAAATGTTCCTGGTCATTTGAAGTCCGTCGCAATACCGATTTTCGAGAACCAGACTTCGGAATTTGAGATTGTCGAATTATTGACTGAAGCTGTAGAGGAAGCTTTTCGCGTTGACAATACTTTGAAGATTAAAGACATAAAAAATGCTGACAGTGTTCTTAATGGTACGATAATAAGAATTGGTGATGTTCCTTCAACTTATAATGCTGATGAAACTGTGGATGAATATAAAATTACTGTTTCAGTACAGGTAAGTTTTGAAGATAAAATAAAAGGTAAAATAATCTGGGAAGAGATAGTTTCAGGCTGGGGAATCTATCCCTCCGATGGTGTTCGGGACGAAGGAATGGAAAAAGCAGTAGAGAAACTGGCTGAGGATATTCTTAACAAGACGGTATCAGGATGGTAATCGCTGAACTTCAACGTGATCAGGCGCCTGTTGATGTAGTGGATGAAGTCACAAGACGCCTGGAACGCGGTGAGGTGCTCATTATGCCCTCAGATACAGTCTATGGTTTGCATGCCCTGGCGAGCAATGTCGAAGCTGTTGACAGAATCAGGAAGATAAAAGGTATCCCTGATCAATTTTATCCTTTTACAACGATTTTTTCCTCAGTGGTAGATATTGGAAGATGGGTAATCCTTCCCGAAGGCGCAGACCGTCGCAAAGTGGTTGATTCATGGCCGGGTCCGATCACGTGGGTGCTCCCGGCAAAAAGAAGCACACCGGCGCATTTATTAGGGGATGAAGGTACTTTAGGAATCCGCATTCCACGTCATCCGTTACTCAGAGCCGTCACCATGGCATTGGATGATCTTGTTGTTTCCACGTCCGCAAACATACATCATCAGCCTCCTCCTGTCTCACGAGATAGCATTTCGTCAGAAATAATGGAAAAAGTGGATGGCGCAGTATTTGAACTCGAAAACTTGCACGGAAGACCATCGGAGGTCAAACGGTGGACCCCGGCAGGTCCTGAAATACTTAGATCGAGGATGGACGATAACATTATCGCAAAAGAGCGTGTCAATATTCTGATAATCTGTTCTGGTAATATCTGCCGAAGTCCAATGGCTGAGGTCGTGCTGTCATCAAGACTTAAAGAGCTTGCTCCAAATCAATTTGTTGTCAGGAGTGCCGGGACAATAGCGCAAACCGGCTGGAACGCTTCGATGCATGCTGTTGAGGCGATTCGCGAGAAAGGCTGCGACCTAAGCAATCACTTAAGCCGCAGGGTAAATCGGGATTTAGTGGAATGGGCAGATATTATTCTAAATATGTCGCGAGATCACCTGGGAGATTTGCACGCGGATTTTCCGGAATTTTCCGGAAAAATGTACCTTTTCACAACTTTTCCCAGATCGCCGGGAAGATATGATGAAGGAGTTGACGACCCATACGGACTCGACATGGAAACGTATCGAAACGTGGCAGAAATAATCGTTGATCATGTAGATCGAATTATTCCTCATCTTCTCGAAAGAGTCCAAAGATGAGGTGATGACTTATCACTGACAGCACCGAGCTACCGGCAAATTTGAACCTGTAAAATAGAAAATGAGTACAATTAAAAAAATACATCCTCGCCGCATCCTGGTAATTCAGACAGCTTTCCTCGGCGACCTCGTACTTACATTGCCTTTGTTCCATGCAATCAAACGGTTGTGGCCCCAGGCAAGAGTAGCGGCATTAGTCGAAGATGGTGCATCAGGGCTGTTACGAGGCCAAGGAATTGTCGATAAAGTCATCACTTACTCCAAACGTGACAATAATTCGATATCCAAAGATATGAAACGTATTGTCAAAGACATCCGATCTCTTAAATGTGACCTTGCATTGATTCCGCATCGATCCTTCCGAAGTGGACTGATTGCATATTCGGCAGGTATTCCTTTGCGTGTTGGATTCTCAAAAACTCCCGGCATGATTTTCTATACACATCGTATCTATAGAAACCCGAAACAGCATGAATTTGCCAGGAACCTGGAACTTCTGAAATTTGCATCGGCTGATATTGCATGCAAACCTGTTTCGCTGGTCATCCCAAATTCTGTCAAAAGAAAAACCGAATCATACATTTCTACACAAATTCCGGCTTTTAAAAAGTTTGTTGTTATAGCTCCGGGCAGTGTATGGGCTACCAAAAGATGGCCTCGGCAGTATTGGATAGATTTATTGAAAATGTTCTCTGAAGATGGTATCCGAACATTGATTATAGGTGGTTCAGGAGATTACACGCTGGCTCAAGATATCTCTAAAGAAGCCGGGGATATGGTTTTTTCTTTTGCAGGAAAACTGTCCATTCTTGAATCATCGGAAGTAATCAATCGTGCCGGAATGCTGATTAGTGGTGATACTGCACCTGTTCATCTTGCAAATACAGTTCAAACCCCGGTATTATCAATATTCGGTCCAACCGTTCCAGGGTATGGTTTTGCGCCATTCAACAAAGACGACATGGTGATCGGAATGGATATGGAATGCAGGCCATGCGCAATTCATGGCAGCCGGGATTGTCCGCTTGGCCATCATAAATGCATGAAAGATCTGCAAGCGAAAGAGGTCTATGAAGCAGCATTGAAAATCCTTAACTCTCCTATAGAAAGCTGATACTTGGCGCTAATATGAATGTTGATATTCAAGAGCGATTGATTTCGGAAATATTAAGAACTGCACTCGTATGGTCTGATAACAGCGGAAAGAGCGGGATTCTTGATCCGGAATATGGACGAACGAAAAATGCAAATCCCCGCTACCAGGAAGTCTGTCTAACTCTTGCTCTTGCTGTAAAGTTGCGAATCGGTCTTCCGGATGACGTCATGGACGTCGAGCTTGAAACCGCCGCAGTCAAATCTATCAATGGATGGCTTGCCCTTCAGCACCGGAGTGGCGGAATACGGATCAAACACAGAGGCAGTCCCGATCCCCAGGCTACGGCTTTTGGTGCTTATGCCATAGTTAGATCCCTGATATTACTCGGAGATCTTGTTCCTTCAGCTACACGAAACAACGCAGAAAAAGCACTTAAACGTACCGCCAGATTTCTCACTCACCATAATTTCAGGGGCGGACTGGAAGCCCTGCCAATTCGTTTTGCCGCCCTTAAAAGCATTGCTGTGTGGTTTGAAGACAACAATATGCGGATAGCTGCCGAGAAGATACATCAGGAGGGAATACATATCCTGGAGCAGGCGCTTGAAGGCAACGGCAATTCAGAGGTTGACGCGAGTGCATTGTCGATATCTCTTGCATACCTGACCCTGATGGTGAATGAGCCGTCTCAACGTGAATTGGCTTTATGGGAAAAAATTTGTAAACGCTGTCTTCTTTCAACAGCTGAAAATGGAATATTCGGTGGCGGTGCTGAAACTTCGATAGCAAGCCTTCCGATAACCACAGGATTTGAATTATTAGCAGGAAGGATTCCAGAAGCTGCTGAGATTGTAAGAAGGCTGGAGAAGGGCTGGAAGATGGGATTTTATTCAGGTATGCTGGATGCTGAAGTTCCATGGTTAATACCGGTTTCTTATCTTATCGGATTTGGTCTGGCTGAACGAAGGAGCAGAAAAGGATTAAAATTTGACGCAATGCAACCCAATGCGGGAACGGGATTGTATGGAGAAGGTTTGATAGATATTGGGGAATGGAAGTTACGTCTCGGTCGTGGCGGCACAATCGGCTGGATACATCATAAACCAAGTGACTCAATTCGTATCTTTGGCTCACCCGCTGGACTGGCTCTTCGTGAAGGCCCCTGGCTTACTCGCGACAATCTTCTATATCATGCTTCGCTTGCAGGTGCATTTCCTGGAAAGACTGAGGATCCGTGGTGTATTGAGGGGAATATCTATCCCGTAAAAGTTCCGGGTACAGAACGCCCTCCAGGACGAGTTGGTTTTCCCAAGCCGCGGGGAAAAGAGAAGAGTCGGGAGATAAGGCTGGTTCCATATTCAGAAACACCAGAAGTGCAGCGTGCCCCGGGAATTTCATATAAACGTGAAATTATGACCAAGAGCGGCGCTCTTACCATAGAAACCCAAGTAGAAGGCAATGTAGTATTTAGAATTCCTGTAGTTTGGCTAGGCGGTAAATTTGGAAAAATGAAATTAGGTAAGCTTGATTTTCCGCCAGAGCTGAGTTTTCAGAAAAGGGGTGTACGAGAGATAACGTTAGAGGGAGGTCCCTGGCCGGGATGGACTATCAGGTTTGACAAGCCGGTTGATTTGGTATATGACGCAATTTTAGGACCTGTTACG
Source organism: Candidatus Electryonea clarkiae (assembly GCA_030765455.1). GTDB lineage: Bacteria > Electryoneota > Electryoneia > Electryoneales > Electryoneaceae > Electryonea > Electryonea clarkiae. The sequence goes on from JAVCCM010000156.1 coordinate 40,005, forward strand.
GCACATCCCATGCGGTTTCTAAGTGTCGCAGCCGGTACAATTGACGTTATAGCACAAAACAGGCTTCACATGGCTATTCGAGTATGACAAGGTTACACCCCTCCATAAGGTAAAGAAGCTATCGATCTTTTAATTCTATTGAAACTTCAACCAGGAAAGAAAAATTACCCATAGTAAAGGGAATCACTACTGCTGGCACATTCAAGTTATGACTGACCTTATGATTTTTTCCTACTATTACCGACGGTATAGACACATGAAATGTTAATCCCTCTTCAGCCAATGTTGTTTTCGCACCCCCGGCAATTATATTGGCTAATTCTCCAATCATATTCTGAACGTTACTGTTCAAGTTATGAGCTGTTTCGCCTGTCATCATTTTATATACTTCCAAGGCAGTTTCCTGTGGGAAACTTAATGCTATCGAGCCTGTTACCTTGCTTTCTGCGAATCCAATTATCCCGGTTATATCCCCCTGGGTAAGTATATTATCTTTGACATAAGGTGTTTGCCGTTCGGGTGTCATACCAACCATCATTTCCATAGTATTCATAACGGAACTGATGAAAGGATTGACGTATTTCACATTCATGCCTTAAATCTCCATTTGCGTTAAAAATATTATTCATCCAGGTTTGATTGTACTTTGTCTATCAGTATCGTTCTTGTGAAAGGTTTGATAACAATATCATTTACGCCTTCCTTTAGAGCGGAAAGGACTTCTTCCTGAGCTCCTTCATTTGTGATCATGATGATCGAAATCTCTCGAAATACAGGGCTTTGTCGAATTTCTTTCACAAGGCTCAATCCATCCATTACCGGCATATTCGAATCTGTCAGGACAAGCTTCACTCCGCTCATTTTTTCAAGCGCCTCAACTCCGTTTCCTGCTTCAACGATATCAGAATAACCTGAAGAATTAAGATGGTTTACAATAATGCGACGCATGGTAATCGAATCGTCAACTACAAGAATTTTCATCAACAGATACCTCCACGATCATCTGGAACCTTCGAGTGATTCAATGATTTGTCCTCAGATGATGAAACTTTCGTTTTATCATTGGCTGATCCAAGGTGTTATGACGCCTTTCCTCAATACAACTCAAGCCTTCAGTTTCTTTGAATCAGGTTATCCCGGTTTATAGCAATTTTCTGATGGGATAATCAAGCTTTTTGCCTGCCTCCAAAGGTATCGGCAAGCTCAAACAATGTATCAAATAATAAGGCATCAACGAAAGCTTCATTCTCAGATTGAGCCCGTTATCCTCGGGTAAAAGCTCAGAAACATTGGATTGCCCTATCAAGCACGAGAATGACAAAACGCACCTTTTAAGTTGATACTCTATAAAGTTTCGCCGGCTCCCACATAGATTCGATATCCGCTGTCAGCCGAATAGCCTATATCAAAATGCCCAACAATCCTGGGCGGCACAATGACACGTAAACCGCAACCGAATCCATTCCTGGTTTTTCGCCAACCGAAATCAGGATCACCAACCGCTCCTGCATCATAGAAGGCAACAGTTTCATAACTGATCGGTTGTATTGGCAGCCTGTCCCAGAGTTTATTCATGATCTGTGAAGGCAGAAGCCAGTTTGTAATTGTTTTCAGATTGAGCTGTGCCCTCCCGGCTACCAGTCGTCGGCCATAATCCCTGTGTTCAAGATGTCCGCGGACTGTCGATTCTCCACCCATGTGATTACGTACCGAGGCAGGCGTTTCCAACTGAAATTTTGTCATCCCGCGAATATAGAATCTTAATAGATTGGATACCGGTTTTGCCAGGGCTGCCGAGAAGTCTGCTGACAGATCAAAACGAGGGTTAATAAACAGATCGCTGTTGGAACGTCCGGCGAGAATTGATGTGCTGATTATCGTACCATCATAGGGACGCATCGTGTCGGTTGTCCGGTATCTGAATTGGGGACCGAGAAGAATCACAGAGCCCTTAATAAAACGGTCTGGCGCAATAACCAATGGATTTCCTTCAGCACTTTCAATATCTGAAGCCTGTGACATATCAAATTTCAGAGACGGTCCTATCTGCACATTTTGCGATACTGATTTAAGGAATGATATATTGGTCTTGACTCTATCAACTGTTGCCTTGGCAATCACCTGCCCATCCCCGACAGGAGAATACAAATCCCTCGCAATCCTGCGAAAAGCTGTTGATCCGCTTATAAAACCTGAGCGTAAAGGAACCTCACCTTCGATTTTTACGATAATACGTCCCGTAGTGCCATAATAAGAATAAGGATAGAGAATAAGACCGTCAGGCCTGGTTATCCCGGAAAGTCCCCCAATTATAAAACCTTCATCTGTGCTATAACCCAGGATTGGAGCGACAACATATTGAAGTTTATCGTTATTATTAATTGGTTCTTCAGATTGAGCTGATTTGGTGTGAGTATTTATGACTTCCTGGGATAATACAGCGCCGGGGATAGAGAGAACTGAAATAATACTGATCAATATCCAGAACATAATATTGCCGAATTTATTAAACATTCTCTATTCCTCAGACATTTACCGAAAAATTCAAATCCATAGAAAATACGTCATATTTCTTAAATGTCATAGTACTGAAGTTGAAGGCAATATTGGCATTATCTTGAATACGTCGTGGAAAAAAACAGAGACATTTCAGGCTGGAGTGGAAAAGAAAAAGATTCGAGTGGATTAGGGCATTGAATCCTTAGAGTCCGTTTGTCCTATATATAGTATTTGAGTCTTATGAATAAAAATGTTTTAAATTATTAGAACAATTCTAATTTTAATCTCAGATTATATATTGACCAATGACAGGTTTCATATCTATACAATCGGGATATCATCAGACACTCTCAGGTTCTAACAGGTTCTTAACAACTCATCGCATTCTCTACCTTACTTTAAAGGAAACATTCCATCACTCAATCTGGAGAAAGAACATGGCACTAACAGTTGTTGGACGAAAACGTCTGTTAATTAGTTTAATAATTCTGTTGCTTGTCGGGTTAGCGATGTTTCATACGATTTTCATTTTCGGGATGTCCAGGGAAGCTAAGAGTAGAGGAAATGCCAACGAAGCTACTCTACAGGCGAATATAAGTTTGATTAATACGATGACAAATGAAGTGGAACGTATTTGGAGGAATCATGCGATTCACCTGCTCGAAGCCGATTCCACCTCTTCACCCGGTCTCCTATCCCAGGAAAATTTGAATGAATTGGCTAAACTCCCTCACGTCCTGGATGCCTTTTCATTGGATTTCAAAGCGGAGGAGAGTCGCTCTGTTCACGGAATCCTGCCGCAAAATATACTTTTTGAGAATTTTGACAAACAGGATAAGAAACCATTAGCTGGTATAGTCAGGATGAATTATGCCCTCATAGGCGGCTTGACAAAGCTTGAAGATATCAAAGGACCTGAACAGAAACGGACCCTGATGATACGTTATCGTGGAACCTTCTCGCCCGCTCTTGGTACTGAAGTAATCGGGCTGGTTTTGGATCGTGATTGGACCATCCACCATATCCCCAGTTTGATGGATAGTGTTGTGCGCGATGATTTCAGCTTTCACTGGTTGGCGCCTATAATACCTCGAGAAAAATGGGTTGTGGATACTGTACCCAGATGGTACAAAAAATGGGAAGAAAAAGGCGATCCCTGGCTCGGTGTCGGTGGATACTGGAAACAGGTGATTGGTATCAAGCACGCTGATAGTACACTTTGGCGCGATGGCGATCCCAATGCGGAGCTATTCTTTTACCAGGGGCTCTTCGATAAATCTGGTCATCCATATATGAAATGGATACCTTTCGACCTTGAAGTCTCGGCATGCACCTCTTTCCCCCAGTTTTGGGATACACTTGACAAAGGTTACAGAAATCGGAGCATTTATTTTCTGTCGATGGAGATTCTCGGGATAGCATTGCTGGGAGTACTGGTTTTATCACTTCGTCAGTTCCGTAAACAGGAAAAGCGCAACCGTATCGCCCTCTCACATCTTGCTCATTCCATCAAGACTCCAATCACCCGGATCCGACTTGATGTTGACTCTTTGTTAGCGGACTTTGTTGGATCAGAAGAGGAAGAGAGCGATATTTTGCAGGCTGTATCCCATGAATGCGAACGGATGGAGTTGGCGGTCCAGGGCGCGTCCTATGCACTCAATGAGGGGAAGTTAGATCTCAATACTAACCAGTCTGACTTGAGGGAACTGGTAAAAGAGACTATCGAGGCTTGGCGTCCTCAGTTTGTTAACAGCAAAATAAAGTTGAATATTGAGATTCCACTCTCACCTCTGGAGATATCCATTGATCGGGAGAAGATTGCAGTGCTGCTCGACAATCTCCTGGACAATGCATTGCGGCACACGATGATCCAACTACCTAAGCTTAGCGAGGAAGCGGATGTAACTGTCAGAATGTCAACCTCGGCAGAAACAGTGCAGATAATTGTCGATGACCGTGGTGAAGGAATCAAATCCTCAGACCGTAAACTGGTCTTCGAAAGATTCCAACGTACTCCAGGATCGGCTGGAACTGGAACTACTGGTCTAGGACTTGGATTGGCACTGGTGAAGGAGATAGCAAAAGGACATGGTGGGTCAGTCAACATAAAAGATCGAGAAGGGGGCGGAAGTAGTTTCATAGTTTCCCTTCCAAGAACTGAATAGTTTTATGTCACATATATTAATCATCGAAGACGATCCCCGGCTGGGGTTGCGTCTGAAAAGAAACCTCGAGCTCTCGGGCTACAGGGTTACCCTCGCCCGGGATGGACTGGAAGGTTGGCAACGGGTACGTGAAGGGAGTGCGAACCTGGTACTCCTGGACCTGATGCTGCCACACCTGGATGGAACCACCTTGTTAAACCGGATGCGAAAGGAGCGGTTCATGCTGCCGGTGATAATCCTGACTGCCAAGGGACAAGAAGCAGAGCGGATCGACGGTTTCAGAGCTGGATGCGATGATTATGTGACCAAACCTTTCTCACTTCTGGAATTGATTGAACGGGTACGAGCCGTACTGCGCCGCTCCGGGTATCGTGAAGAAACCCCACTGCTCCAGATCGGGGACTGGCGGATTGATCCTGAAGCACATGAGGTTCGCTTTCGAGAATTGCCCGTTCATCTTTCACCACTTGAATTTGATCTGCTCTACCTTCTGATGCAGCATGCAGATCACGCTCTTTCGCGGCACTTCCTGCTGAATGAAATATGGGGAATAAGCGCTGAGGTCACAGATCGCACGGTGGATACTCATATCGCATATCTCCGTCGCAAATTCCAGGAACTGGGCGAAGATCCGGGGAGGATTGTCACCGTGTATAAAGTGGGATATAAGTGGAAGGTAATATGATATGATTTCAAACAAAGGTTGCTTTTATTCCTCACAATACCTGATAATTGAAGCATAGGTTATTTGAACAAAGGTGAAGAACCATGATGATCGTAATCTTACTCGTGGGTATCTACTTAATTGTATCTTCCGGAGTTCCCGGTGCAAGTTGGGGATTCCTTAGAGGACCCTACTCAGGCACAGGAAGTTGGCTTAAAACGCATCCAACTTTTGGACGGCTTTCAGGTGTAAGTTTTATTGCATCGGTCATTATATATGATATTTCATTAATGTTTTTTTTGCTCCTGATAAGCATCGGATTTGTTTTTCTAATCATTGGACTGGTCGTAGATAGTCACTCACAATTATAATGCAATGCATCAAACTTTCACCATACAGCAGAATCTTCTTCATCCACACCTGTGTTCCTGGGAAAATAGATAAGGCAAGAAAAGTAGTGCTGATGCCATAAGGAGTTGCAAAACAAAGAGATAAAACACTATTAAAGAAATTCTGAGATTGATAGTCACAAGAGCGATCTGGTTGATTTGATTATTTGGAAGGAAGAAATAGCCACCGGTGTAGTGCCGGTTGTTTTTTAGATAGATAGTGATGATGCCCTAATAACGTCACGTTAGATGGTACAACAATAATCTAACTATAATAAATAGATTTTGGAATTGATGGAAATACTCATATCACCACATATCAAGATATTGATCTAAATATTCATTTGAGAAATATAGATGCCTTTCCTCAGTGAAATAAGCTTGATAAAATGGCCAAGGATCCGATTCATCCCAGTTATCATGAGCACCTTCCCAACCAATTCCAAATTGCATAGTATACAAACCGATAAAAATATAGTACTTATTAGTACGATCTAATGACAGTTCATTTGTAAACCATGTTGGAAGATAATTGAGCTTAGTTTCCCAGGTTTCATTTTGCCAATCCTCAAAACTTCCAAGGTAATTTCGGCCAGGCTGTTGATATACAAATGCAAGCCAATATTCAAACCCACGGTACACTTCTTCATTCCAATGTCTGTCCGCAAACTCATTGGATTCAGGTGAAAGTTCTCCACCAATATTGTTATATCTTTCTAGTTTTTGCACATGCACGTTAGAAGACTGGATCTGTGATCTATATATCAATCCAATAGTGGGTTTAAAATAGTACTTGAGATAATAGTAATTGGGTATTTCATCATCAATAAATGTAGTAACCGAGTATTCGTAACAATCATCAAATGTTCCTGCTGGAACAGTAATAGAAGAGTTGGTCGATATTACTTCTGTCGTTCTTTCATAGTGGTCAGGATAATCACCACTACTATAATACGTATCGCCAGCTGATGCAGGAAACTTCCAAAACAGTACCAGTTCTTCCAAGTATCGGTCGTAGAAATATAATCCTTCATCACCTTCATGTAGTCTTCCCGGCAATACTCCATTAAATAGAAATAAATGCTTACCGTCAACTGTCGTTGTATCAACAATTTCGTTCCACCACCAAGATTGATACACATCATCGGCACCATACTCTTCATATATCCACCAATTACCAACCTCAAGCGCAAATGGATTTTCAATTGCATTTTCACTATTTGAAGGATTTTTGTCATCCTCACTGCAACCTATCGCTGATAGACAGACTGTTAGTGCAATTAGAAAAAGTCCCCAAAGCCAATTATTCATATGTACACTTTCTGTATTTCGGATTGAATTAAACAGATAGACTATCCTGGTTAATTATCTGATCAACATAACTTTCCTAACCTCATCCATCTTCCCCGGCACACTGGCGTGGATGAAGTAGATTCCGCTGGGTAGTTCATCAGCGTTGAAAGTGAATTTATGGTAGCCGGGTGAATAGCGTTCGTTTGCGAGTGTGGATACTTGCTGACCTGTTATGTTGAAGATGTTAAGTTTTAATTCGGATGATGCTGGTAGTCCGACTGAAATGGTTGTCGTTGAATTGAATGGATTGGGATAAATGGCACTTAGGGTATATTTGTCAGGTATGTTTAAAGTCGTTTCGATTATATCATTTGCTGCGTTATCAAGACGAATTAACCAAACATCGACCCAACCATTACCGAAAGACCAAGTTTCACCGGTAATAATATATCCCTCATCATTAGTCTGTTGAACACTGAAGCCCTGCTCATTGTGAGTTCCGCCGAATGTTTGGGTCCACTCTTCATTCCCGATTGAATCTGTCTTTACCACCCATAAGTCAGATCTCCCGGCACCTGAAGACCAAGTTTCACCGGTTATTATATATCCACCATCATCTGTCTGCTGAACACTATGGCCAATTTCGTAATCATTTCCGCCGAAAGTCCGGCTCCATTCTTCATTCCCCCTAGAATCAGTCTTTATTAACCACACATCTACCCAATCATCGCCAGAAGACTCTGTTCCACCAGTAATGATATATCCACCATCATTTGTCTGATTGACACTGTAGAAAAAATCATCATAATATCTGCTTCCGAAAGTCTGAGTCCAAACTTCATGTCCTGTTGAGTCTGTCTTAATCAGGAACGCATCATCTTCGCCAGAATAGTTCGTTTGGGTATTTCCAGCAATTACATACCCGCCATCAGAAGTCTGTTGGACACTCTCACCCACATCCAAATTTTCTGTTCCGAAAGTCTGGTTCCATTCTTCATTCCCTGCTGAATCCGTCTTTAGTAACCACACATCGTACCAATCATCGAAATTTAAAGACCAAGATTCACCTGTTATTATATAGCCACCATCATTTGTTTGTCGAACACTGAAACCTCTATCATCGAAATCCCTTCCAAATGTCTGGTTCCATTCTTCATCACCATTTGAATCTGTTTTGATTAGCCATAGGTCTGATGCAAGAGGATCCAATGAATCGGTGTATCCTACAATTATAAATCCACCATCATTTGTTTGCTGAACGTCATGCCCTGTATCCACATTAATTCCCCCAAAAGTCCTTGTCCATAACGTATCAGGTGGTTGGGCAGCAACAGGTATGCTGGCAAGTGTTATGCAGGTAATAATGAATGATAACAGGCGCATGTTCTTTCTCTTATGGTTATCTGATTAGTACTACTTTTCGTATTTCGTTCATCTTCCCCGGCACACTCGCGTGGATGAAATAGATTCCGCTGGGTAGTTCATCGGCATTGAATGTGAATTTATGGTAGCCGGGTGAATAGCTGTCATTTGCAAGTGTGGATACTTGCTGACCAGTTATGTTGAAAATCGAAAGTACTAGCTGGGAGTGTTCGGGTAATGCTACTGAAACTTTTGTCGAAGAATTGAATGGATTTGGATATGCAGGGCTAATGGTTATCTGCGAAGGTATAATATTCTGTATTTTTTTCTCAACGCCAGCAGTCCCGTCATTAATCCTCATAACATGAATGTCATAGTCATCACCGGTATTTTCTGTAGTCCTGTCGGCACAATAACCCCAAGTGGTCAGCATTCCGCCTTCACCATCGGGAACATAATCATAGAAAGCATGTAAATATGGAAGGTTTGAGAGTACGACTGGATCGTTAGCATTCTCCTCATTAACCAGTTCACCATCCCTATTGTAATGTAGAAACCGGTCTTCAAGCAGATATAGCCCTCCTGCTCCATCGGGACACACATATCTAAGACTCCTTGCAGGTCTAAACACAACAGGTTGTTCCGTCAGCAATTCAGCATCAAGATTATAATGGTATAGTTCGTAATCACCGTCCAGGTATCTGATAATCCAGAATTCGTCATCGATTCCCGGAACCAGGTTCCCCTTCCTTATCATACCTCGATAAATTCTTAACGAATCTCCATCCCAGCCCAATTCTCCATTTTCGTTAAGGCAGACAAAATAATTAAGTTGATTTTGCGAATACATCCGTCTTCCCATACGAATTACCAGGCAAGTATCTACACGGATTGCATCAAACAACTCAGCCCTGTTTCGATCACACGTCATCAGAAGTACCGGTTCTTCCCAGGCGAGTTCTCCATTTGAATTTATTTTGATAGCATAGAATTCAACTTCATGCTCTTCATTTCCTTTAGAATAAAAAACGATGATATCACCTGATTCCGTCTGTTCAATACCAAGTAATGTTCCGACGTATTCGCTGGGAACAACTTCTATTCCATAAGGTTCATTCCATAGCGGTGTGCCATCACTGTCTAGCCGTTGTCCACGAACCTGTGGAAGCATTTCATCGTAATAAATGTAGTAGAAGAGGAATATCCCACCGTCTTCACTGGCAGATGCATGATATGTACTGACAGAGTTCCCTTCTTCCTCTTCTATTATCGGTACACAATACCCTCTTTCACCCCAAAGCGGATCACCGTCTTCATTAATCCTCTGTGCATAAAGACGACCTGAAGTGTAATTCGACCAGTCAACCAATATACAAGCAGCTATAGCTCCGTCATTATTATCTGTATAGATTTGTAAATCATGGGCACAATAGTCGTTGTTTACATTTTCGCCTGATACCATTCCTGGAACAGTGTTAATACCATTTCCATCCCACTGAATTTCACCGGATTCCAGATCGATTCGCTGCATGAATGGAAGTCGACAGTTAATACTTGTCCTGTTATCTGTCCAGCAAACGTAAGCCGACTCTCCAGAGCGCATGATTTTCGGTTCTTTTCCTCGCCCTTCCAGATCCTCTACAACAGCAATATCATCATCATTGAAAGAATCTCCGCTCTCCAAATCGAAAGAATTAGTATATATTCCTCCGTAGTGGTTTCTTGGGTCACGCCATACACAAACAACATTATCACCACAAAACATTGGGGTAAGCCAGGTATGATATGTCCGGTTTGAGTTAATTAAAGTTGGAGAATCCCATGCAATCGTTCCATCTTGCTCAACTCGAAGTAGTTCAAAGCCTTCATCCTCGTTTTCATCTGTTTCGTAAGCCCGCCAGGCGACAACCACCCCTCCTTCACCATCACTTACCAGCCAGTCTCTATTTGTCGTGCGATCTGAAAGCAATAGACCATATTCCTCGTCACCCCAATGTGAAACTGGTTCACCGTTAATCGATTCAATTTTCTTGATTCGCACCCTGTAATCGATTTCGTACCGCCCACTATTAATCCATGATAGGGCAAAACTTCCGGGTGAGATCAAAACAGTTCTTAACGCCTCACCGGATACATTTTCAGGTACTAGCACTACTCCTTCCGGATTCCAGAGCAGGTTGCCGTCAGAATCTATTTGTTGACCGCAAGCCTGAGCATTCGAATCGATATAATTATGCCAGGTAATGAACGTGCCACCTTCACCATCGGAAATCATACTTATACTCCCATCGAACCAATCCGTCATCATTTCCATGCCAGTTGAATCAGCCCAGAGTAACTCGCCATCTGTATTTACCTTATTCATCATAGCGCGGTCACCTTGATACTCCTCGAAGACGAATATTATTCCTCCTGACAGGTCAGTTGTCACTTCGACATCGGATGCATTCACCGCGATACAAATAAAACCGTCCCAGAGCGACTCGCCGTTATAGTCAAATCGGTTGGCATATATTTCATGATCATCTCTCCAAAGGGCAATAAAACTTCCCTCCAACGATGGAAGTATAAAATCATTAGTTTGAGCGTAATCGTGGTAGTAGAGAGGCTCGCAATTGTCCGGGGTTAGATTGATACCCTCTTGATCCCACTGAGGAGTACCGTAAGAATCCAGAAGCTGGAACCTGGCATCGAAACGATTACGATTCTCTTCATCTATCCAGTAATCTTTCCAGCAGATATACCATCCATATTCGCCGGCGGAAATCACAAGAGGATCATTCTGGATATATAGACCATTGGTGAGCTGCACGCCATCTTCACCCCATTCCGGATTACTTTCAGAATCACAGAGCTGAGCAAATATTTCCTGCGAACTGTTGGTAAAGGCAGTCCAAACGACACAAAATTCGCCATCATCGTTCGAGGCAGTATGCATAATATCATCGATATATGGGTGAATATGTGGTCCCTGACGAACTACAAGACCGTTTTCCACTCCCCAGAAGTTATATTCGGAAAGAGCTGTTGTTGAAATGCAAAAGATCGATAAAAAAGCAATCAAGAAAATTGCTGGATAGTACCTCATCCGAACCTCCTCCACTCTTGAGTTGTATAATACTTCATCAATCGTATGTATATTAAAGATATGAACCGGGGGTGTTAATAGCAACTAATTGTAGTCTAAAACTGCACAAAGTTTAAAATTGTTGAACAAATTAAGTTATGTGCGAATTCGAGATGATTTTATGATGGTGTTATGGACGGGATTTTGATGAGTCATTTGATATCAACTCCATTGCCTTTTTTACAGGGATACGGTAGATCTGGTTTTCTTCATCGAGGATGGCATAGGAATTGAGCAGTTCCGATTCTTGAACTCTTTGCTGTATGAGTTCCGCAGATGGTGGTTTTAGTATCTGGTTATAATGCACTCGCTCCTCGTCAGCATTCCTAGATTCCACATATCCTGCAATCATGACAACTGTGAGCAACAAAAGCACAAGTATCCCGCCGAGTATTTTTCCTGTAGATAATGATTTGTCTGTCATTTTATTGTTCCTGCTCAGAATACATGTAATTATATATTTTGAAACTCAATGGACTCATCCAGTTTGGGATCGTTGAATGCCAAGACAGCATGCTTTGTGAAATTCCGCCAGAAGATGAACAGGAATATCCCGCCAATTCCCATCATTGTTGTCAGATCCAGCCATGACGGAAGCGCTGATTCCGGGTGCAGAACCGGCATGACATTCCAGTATAAATCCAACCAGTGCATTACCAATAACCAGATTGCGAAGAAACGTAAGGCGTCAAAGCTCCTCTTTACATGACGGCTCATAAGCAGCACAAAGGGAATCACAAAATGACCAAAGACAATTATTAATGTCATAGCTTTCCAACTGCCTGTCCAGCGATTATGATAATATATCGTCTCTTCCGGGATGTTGGCATACCAGATTAGCAGGTATTGACTGAAGGAGAAATATGCCCAGACAATCATGAAGGCAAACAGCAGTTTTCCCAGGTCATGATAATGTTCTATCGTAATTTCCTTTTCAAGGATCCCTCGTTTCCGTAATCCTACAAAGACAACTATCATGAATGCCATTATCCCTACCAGCCCACCGGCGAAATAATAAAGTCCGTAGATAGTGGAATACCATGCAGGGAACAGGGACATCAACCAGTCAAATGCCGCGAAAGTTACTGTAAATGCAAAAGCGATTATTCCCGGTGCGCTCAGAACTTTGAATCGCTTCCAATCATTCAAGGTGAATCCAGGCTTGTCCTGCTTGATTGATAAACGATACAGGGCGAATGCAAAAATCGTCCACACCGCGAAGTATATCAAGGTACGTATCACAAAAAATGGTACATTCAGAAAACCCGATTTACTTGCTACTAAATCTATATGTGCTTGATGAGCATGATCATCATGTTCAACATGCCCGGAGTTTGCTTCCGAATGTGAATCATGTGTTTCTTCAGATAGAGTATTTCCGTGATTAGTATCTTCAGATGCATGTGCAGTTTCAATCAGATCAAGATGAATGGCTTGTTTTTCACCGTGATGCGCTTTCCCAATCTCAACCCATTCATAGAGGTCGCCCATCCCAATGAAAACCGGGATGGCAAAGATCAACAACCAGGGCAGGGTGACCATGATATTTTCTGCCATACGCCTCGCGGTGACACTCCATTTGGCGTTGGTAATATGATGAAGCATTACAAAGAATAATCCGCCGAATCCAATCGAAACCCAGAATGCAAATGAAGTCAACCAGGAGAACATGAACTGACTGCGATCTACAAAAAATCCAACAGCAGAGAGAACCAGCCCGATTACTCCTACAACCAAAGCAATTGTTCCGGCTTTTCCCCTGTCGGTGAATTCATATTTTGTGTTATCGAATTGCATATTTACCTGGTCTGTTAATCAGATATACCTTTATGTGCCGTTTCTATTTTACTTTATCTTTTCTTTTACATCATCGGGAAGATCAGTGTAAGCCGCATTCTGGCTCAGTTGCAGGGCACGTAGGTAGTTAATAATCATCCACCTGTCTTCTACCGGGACCTGGTCAGCGTACCTGGGCATATTCCGGATTCCGTTGGTAATAATATCAAATATCTTACCGTCCGGATACTCCCTGATCTGGTCTGTATGGAAACTGGGCGGAACCATGTATCCTTTCTTGATAATAATCCCGGTGCCATCACCAGTTTGACCATGACATATCGAGCAATAGATATTAAAACGTTCCCTCCCCCGCTCCATATTTTCCATCGTTGGAATAACAGGTGATTTTGCAATGAATTCACCGGTAACCGAATCAATGCCCTGCCAGAATTCCGTGTCTTCATTCAACTGACCACGCGCTACAGTACCCTCAACAGGCACTCTCATTCCGGCACCGTTAAGAAAGAATTCGCTTGAAGACTGGGGCAGATATTTAGGCTGCGAGTCCATGTTCGGATTCACATGAATGGGCGTCTTTTCAGAAGGACGTCCCTGGCAACCACCAAGCACCAAAACGATTAGTAATAAAAGTCCTGATATTATGATAAAAGTCTTATCCTGCCTGCAAAGAAGGTTCATTTCTCCTCCAGCAGTTCTACGTTAACACAACCGATTTCTTTAAAGAACTGTAAAGTTTTATTTGGATCGAATTTTTTGTCTTCCGCAAGGATACTGATAAAAAATGCGTCATCAGTGGAACGTTCAAAACTATTTGAATGGAATACTGGGTGATGAAATCTCAGTTTATTCAGCCCTAACATACCGAATACTGCTGTTATCACGCTGAAGAGAACACCCAGGGCGAATGTCACAGGAAAGAATGCCTGATAGCTGAAGAAAGCCTTGCCTGCAATCACCAATTTATAGTCAACGGCACTCATCCACCATTGCATCCCCAGTCCAACTACCACACCGGTAAAGGCCGCAAAAGCCACCATCCATCCCAGCGGGCTGCGTTTTTCGCCCATAGCATCGTCCATCCCGTGAACCGGGAAGGGACTATGCACATCCCATTCTTTGAAACCCGCATCACGAACTTTCCCGGCAGCATGAAGGATATCAGCGGGATCTTTGAACTCAGCTATAACACCTTGAATTATCTTATTATCGCTCATAATCACGCCTCCCCTTTATGTGCCGGAGGCATATTATGATGAAAATGTGGATTTGCCCGGGGCAGGACACCCTTGACCTCGGACATTGCCATTACGGGCAGGAAGCGGATGAACAACAGGAACAGGGTCAGGAACAATCCGAAACTGCCAATAAAAGTCCAGGCATCAACCCAGGTAGGCTTGTAATAATCCCAACTCGAGGGCAGATAGTCTGCATGCAAAGACATTACAATTACGAATCTCTCAAACCACATTCCAATATTTGTAAAGATCGAGAGTGCAAATAAAACAGGTATTGTTCGCCGCAGCTTCCGTATCCAGAACAACTGCGGAATTATCACATTACAACTGACCATAGTCCAGTATGCCCACCAATATGGACCAAAGGCACGGTTAATAAATGCAAACCTTTCATACATATTCCCACTGTACCAGGCTATGAAAAATTCTGTTGAGTAAGCATACCCGACCATCATACCGGTTACCATCATGATCTTCGCCATACGTTCCAGCGTATCAATGGTGATGTAATTCTGCAATGCCGGTAAAACTTTCCTTGCCAGGATGGCAAGTGTCATTACCATTGCAAAACCGGAGAATATGGCTCCAGCCACAAAATATGGTGGAAATATTGTTGTATGCCAACCAGGTACGATACTGGTGGCAAAATCTGTAGATACAACACTATGTACAGAAAGAACCAGGGGAGTAGAAATTCCTGCGAGCAGGAGATATGCTACTTCATAATGTTTCCATTGACGGTTCCCGCCACGCCAGCCAAGCGACAAAATTCCAAATACAACTTTCTTGATTTTGCTTTTAGCGCGATCACGGTAAGTGGCAAGATCAGGAATCATACCGGTGTACCAGAACAGGGCAGATGCCGTAAAATAGGTGCCTACCGCAAAAATATCCCATAACAGGGGGCTGCGGAAATTAGGCCAGATAGACATCTGGTTCGGCACCGGGAACATGAAGTACGCCACCCAGATACGACCAACATGTATTCCGGGAAAAACTCCCGCGCAGATAACAGCGCAAATTGTCATCGCCTCGGCGAAGCGGTTTATTGAGGTGCGCCATTTCTGTCTGAACAGGAAGAGGATAGCTGAAATAAGTGTTCCTGCATGTCCGATGCCAACCCAGAACACAAAGTTGACGATAGCCCAGCCCCAGCCAACAGGTATATTGACGCCCCAGACACCAACACCTTCCCATGCCAGGTAGCCGATCATAATCAGCAGGTTCATGGCAAGCATACCGCTTATAATAAAAGCGATCCACCACCATCTGGGTGTCTTCGTTATAGGCTTTTCAGATATCCGGCAAATGTCGGTAGTGATCTTGTGAAAGTCAGGATCACCTTTCACAAGGGGAATATCCTCAATTACCAGACCTGTATTTTCTGCAGTAACGCTCACAAACCCTACACTGTTGTTTTATTATAAATACTGTATTTTAACTCTTCAAGGCAGGGTTGGGATTACGCAACCGCGCCTGGTAAGATGTCCGTGGACGGAGATTTAGTTCCGCCAGTACCTCGTATGTTCTTTCCGAATTTTTCGCTTTTACAATACTACTTTTCTTGTCAAGAATATTGCCGAACTTAATTGCTTCAGTCGGGCAAGCCTGTTGGCAGGCAGTTCGCATCTCACCGTCCATGACTGTTCGACCTTCTAACTTTGCCCTTCGCTTGGTGCGATTTATCCGTTGCAGGCAAAAAGTACACTTCTCCATTACACCACGTGAACGAACTGTCACATCCGGATTCTGAGCCATCTTGACCAGTTCCGGTAACCGGTTGGTATAATTGAAGAAATTGAACCGTCTCACCTTGTAGGCACAGTTGTTCGAGCAGTACCGGGTTCCTATGCAGCGGTTATAGGTCATTACATTCAAACCTTCCGCATCATGTGTCGTAGCTGCTACCGGGCAAACCTGCTCACAGGGCGCCATTTCGCAATGCTGACATGCCATTGGCTGGAAACCGATTTCCGGATTATTCAGATCACCGTTGAAATAACGGTCTATTCGCATCCAGTGCATTTCCCTGCCATAATCAGCCTGTTCCTTACCAACTACCGGGATGTTATTTTCACTCTGGCAGGATATGGTACACGCCCCACAACCGATACATGCATTCAGATCTATTGACATTCCCCACTGGTTACCTTCGTCATATTTATGTTCTTTCCAAAGGCTCGCCAGGTCAGGTACATGAACTTCATGCTGGGCAAACTCGGGATCGTTGCGATATTCATCAAGGTCTGCTTCACGTATCAGAGGACGCCCTTCCATACTGCCATGGTTCTGGGTTGTGGCAAAAACATGTTTTTTACCAGTTCGGGTAACTTTGGTTCCTGAGAGAAAGTCCATATTGTCGATGGTTCTGATACCGTTGACACTAAATCCCGCACCTTTCTCAATCCTGCCATTACTATCATTGCCATACCCAAGTGGAAGTATTATCACATCATCAGCTTGACCTGGGAGTATCCAAACTGGTATTTCAATGCTATTATCACCAGACTCAATAGAGATAAAATCACCATTCTCCAGTCCATGCATTTTAGCTGAGGCAGTACTTATGAGTGCTGCATTATCCCAAATCAGCTTAGTCAGTGGATCGGGTAATTCCTGCATCCAGCCATTGTTAGAAAATCGACCATCATAAACACTATGATCAGCAGTAAAAACTATTTCCATTCCTGTTGAATTATTCTCAATAGGGAATTCTTTGAGATGAGCTTCGATCGCAATTTCTTGAATAATTACTGGCTCGACTCTAGTTTTGCCTTCAGGATATACTCCATCATGTAATGCTTTGCGCCATGATAATTCAAAGGACTCACCATGGAATATATCCTTCCAGGTTTCCCTGACTATATTATATCCCTTTTGACTTTCTCCATATATGATGAGGTTTAAAACTTCCAGGACACTTTTCCCAAAAAATAACGGTTCTATCATAGGCTGGATAATAGCTGGAGTTCCGTCCATTGATCTGCAGTCACCCCAGGATGCGAGGTTATGTGCGCTGTGGATATCCCCGTCCAATAATGCTGAAACACTATCTGCAGATGATGAAAGTTTATATGTACGTTGGATTTTCTTTAAGGATTCAATAATTTGCAGGTCAAAAGGAATCGTCGCTACTGGATAATCGCTCAGGACAACCAATGTATTCACTTTACCGTTATCTATGTTTGCGACAAGATTCTTTAAAGCAGCCCGGTCTGATACCTGTATATGCTCAGCAATGTGAAATTCTATAGTATTATCAATATTTTCTAAAGCGTAGTTTATTGAGAGAATCAATGCATGCACAGCTTTGGGTTGACGTCTCCCTGCCACAACAAGTGATTTACCTTTGTGCGAAATCAGATCATCTGCTACTGCATCAATCCATCTTTGATCTATATTGTTTTGTTTTACTGCACCAAATGCAGAAAGAGCTGGAATTGTGGTACCTCTCGATTCAAGAGCACGGGCAAGCAAAACAGTAAAATCAATTACCTGGCTGGATTTAATTCTCAAGCGATGATCCGCCATAGCCCCGGTTATCGTATAACCGGGTTCGGCAACATAGAGACGGTTCATCTTGTCATGGGGTCCGCTAATGCTACGTCCCTTTGCGAAACCTAATGCGCTGGTCACATTTTCGCTATCCATCATGAAGGGATCTGCATCCAGCGCAACAATGATCTTAGCCTTGTCATAGTGATAGACTGGTTGGAGGTTTTTTCCAGAAGCTATCCTTATACCACCATAAATGTTTTCATCAGAAACACTATTGAATGTTACCCATTCAGCTTTGGGATAGGTCTTGAAGAATTCTTTCTTCAGTCTTTCAAACGAAGGAGAACTACTTTCATTGCCAAGAATTACCAGTCCTTCTCCACCATTTTCATCAAATTCGGTTTTTATCTCTTTCCAGGCATCCTCAAATTCTTGCCAACTCGATTCTTTTCCTTTATTCGTTATCTTTCGAGAACGATCAGGATCATACAGGTTCAGAATGGAAGCTTGCATGAAATTATTGCTCTTGCCCAAGCTGGAAGGGTGAAGCTCATTGCCTTCTATCTTTACCGGGCGGCCTTCATGGCAGGTAACCACCAATCCATAGGATGATGTTCCCAAAGGCATTGAAGTAGCGTAATATTCCGGTTCACCCAACACGAGATTTTCCGGCGCATCAACATAAGGAACAATCTTTTCAACCGGACGCCTGCAACCGGTCAAACCGGCAAAGGCAAGCGTGGTGCCAACGGTGGAAAGAAAAGTTCGCCTGGAAACCGGATGGTTTTTCTCAGTATCCTCTTCGGGAAACTCGTTTTTCGCAAACCTTTGGTATTCAGGCTTGTTATCAAGCTGCTCAAGGCTACGCCAGTACTTCTTGTCCAAAGTTTTATTTTTATCTAACGATGACATGCGCTGCAATTCTCTGGAGGATTAATATTGTTTTCCTGCATGAACTTCTGCACCCACTCACCGTGATCTTTCGGAGGAGTCCAGTACATGTTGGTCACCTGTGACGGCGGACGGAGATGCGGTCCGGGATCACGATGGCAATCCAGGCACCAGCCCATGCTTAAAGGCTCTACCTGCTGAACCTTTTCCATCATGGCAACATTGCCATGACATTCAATACAAGCTACTCCTGCACGAAGATGAAGGGAATGATCAAAGTAAGCGTATTCCGGCAGGTTATGGATGCGGACCCATTCAATAGGCATTTTATTTGCAAAACTTTCGCGAACCGGGTCCAGAGTTTTTTTATCAGTTCCCACCAGGATATGACAATTCATACAAACCTTGGTGGGAGGGATATTGGAGTGACGAGATTTTTCAACTTGGTAATGGCAGTAGCGACAATCTATACCAAGATCGCCGGCATGAAGCTTGTGGCTGTAATCTACCGGTTGAATCGGTCTGTAGCCGGCATCAGTGAATTTCGGTGAACCATAATACCAGAAGAAAAACACTCCACCAAGAACCAGCAAAATAACCATCATTATAACTATCAATGGAATCAAGTTCGCCGATTTTGAGAAAATCTGTGCCAAGAATTATTCTCTGGTTTGAAGGTTAAAAAATTTTCAGAGCGATTTGTAAGAGATAAAGCTGCTAATCCGTTGAATGGTTGATCATACTTCGATCCAACCAACCATACAATATCATCTCAAAATAATCGATTTACAAGTTTATGGCTAATTATAATATAGATTTTTCGCCTCGAGTCTTTTGTCTCCCTGATAGAGTCCATTTATTTCTCCCTGAAAAACGTGAGATAATGGTCTTGACTCTGCCTGCGAATTTGATTAAATAATATATGATCTTTTTTTCAGAAATCAAGTGGGTGGTAGATGATTTTCTCCAAAGGTACTGGTTATGCACTAAGAGCGTTAATCTTCCTTGCTGAACACATGGACGAAGGACCATTTCTTGCCGGGGCAATAGCTGACGACATTGATGTTCCAAAACCAACTTTATCAAAAATCCTGAACCGCCTGGCGGCAAAAAAACTTGTGAAATCAGTAAGTGGTCCAAATGGAGGGTTCTGGCTGGTCAAAGATCCTGGGTTAATCAGCCTGAAGGAAATCTATGAAGCTTTTGAGCCATCCCGTTCATACCAGGAGTGCTTATTGGGGCATCCTCAATGTCCGGGGACAAAATACTGCACTTTGCACCTGAAATGGCTGGAACCACAAAAACACATTTTCGATTTTCTAAATAACACCAAAATATCTGATATAATACCGTTTGAAGATGGGTTACAACCGGAGGATATCCCACTTGAGGATCAATAGAGGACCATTTCGTAGTTATTTATAATGGAAAATTTTGAGCAAAAAAATACTGAAGTTGCCATACCGGAAATCAGTATCGATCCTAAAAATGACAGGAAGCTGATCTGTGACCATTGTGGTCTGGAATGCAGGGATGACTCCATCAGAATTGGTGACAAATTATTCTGTTGCCATGGCTGTAAAAAAGTATATGAACTGCTTCACGCTAACGAAATGTGCGCCTATTACAATGTAACCGATCAACCGGGTTTGACGCCAAAAATAGATGAAACCGATTTAAGATACGGCTACCTCGATGATCCTGAAATTCAAAAACAACTTCTCGAATTTTCCGATGGTGACATTTCAAAGATCACACTGAATATCCCTTCTATGCATTGTGCTTCATGCATCTGGCTTCTGGAACAACTGAACCGTTTTAATAACGGAATTACTCATTCACGTGTAAATTTTCTAAGGAAAGAGTTGACAGTTACTTTCCGACATAATGAATTATCCCTGCGCCAATTGGTTGAACTGGTTGCTTCGTTGGGGTATGAACCTGCTATTAAGCTGGAGGACGTTCAAAAGGACAAACGCTCTGATGATCGTAAACGCCTATACCTCCAGATTGGAATTGCAGGTTTCGCGTTCGGCAATATAATGCTGCTTAGTTTCCCGGAATACCTGGCAAGGAGCGGCGACACTGTCAATCCCACGTTAAGACTGCTCTTTACCTGGATCAATCTTGCCCTGTCGCTTCCGGTTGTATTCTATAGTGGCTGGGATTATTTGTCCGGCGCATGGAAAGGGCTGGCTAACAAGATTATTAACCTTGATGTGCCTATTGCGTTAGGCATTGGTGCACTTTTCGCAAGAAGTGTTTACGAGATTTCATTCAGTGTGGGCGCTGGCTATTTTGATTCTCTTTCAGGATTAATCTTTCTCTTACTATTAGGGAAATTATTCCAGGCGAAAACTTACGAAACACTCTCATTTGAACGTGATTATACCTCATACTTCCCTATTGCCATTATTCGGAAAGATGATAACGGTGAAAAAAGCGTGCCCGTAGTTACCCTTAAACAGGGCGACAGGATTATTGTCCGCAACCAGGAGCTTATTCCGGCTGACTCCATCCTGATTGAAGGCACAGGTGGAATTGATTACAGTTTTGTAACAGGAGAATCCCAACCGGTGTCAAAGGAAAGTGGCGACGTGATTTATGCCGGTGGTCGGCAGATTGGTGAAGCAATCGAGCTGGAAGTTATCGAAGAGGTATCCAGAAGTTACCTGACCAGATTGTGGAATCATGACAGTTTTGGTGATGCTGATCAACCCAGTGCCGCAAACCTGGCAAACAGTATCAGTAAATATTTCATTGCTGTTGTTTTATTGATAGCTATAGCTGCTTTCGGCTGGCATGCTGTCAGTGATTTTTCACTTGCCTTCCGGGTATTCACCTCTGTCCTTATAGTAGCCTGTCCATGCGCTCTTGCATTAGCAACACCGTTTACGCTTGGCACTGCTATGCGGATAATGGGACAGCACAATTTCTACTTGAAAAATGTCGGAATCGTTGAAAAATTATCCCAAATCAATCATATTGTATTCGATAAAACCGGAACTCTGACAAATGCAGGCGATGTTGAAATAACATGGCAGGGTGACCGGCTTGCTGATCATGAGAATGCGTTGATCAGATCTTTGATCCGCCACTCCACTCACCCGCTGAGTTTACAGCTGTTTAATCACCTGCCGGAAACACTTTCATTGCCGGTAGAGGGATACAATGAAATTACCGGAAGGGGAGTCGAAGGGATAACCGCGGGAACTCAAATACGCATTGGATCAGCAGACTTTATCATTCCAGGAGACAGTAATGGCGCGAAGCACGACAAGCAGGAAACCGATGGTGTATTTATCGAGATTGATGGTCTTTTCAGGGGCAATTTTGTATTAAATACAACCTTGCGGCCAGGAGTTGTAAAACTACTCCAAAGATTGAAGCACAAATTCAACTTGTCCCTGCTATCCGGGGATACTGACCGTGATGAAGCACTATTAAAACCGGTTTTCCCCGATGGTTCTGAAATGCGTTTCAGACAAAAACCTGTTGACAAATTAAACTATGTCAACAGGCAGAAAGATAACAATGACAGGGTTTTAATGATCGGGGATGGCTTGAATGATGCGGGAGCATTAAAAACAAGCGATGTCGGTATCGCGTTAACAAGTGATATTACATCATTTTCGCCCGCTTGTGATGCATTGCTTGATGCGGGTTCACTACCTTTACTGGACCGGTTCATCAGTTTTTCAAAAGCCGGTATGAGAATTATCGTTGCCGGATTCATTTTGTCTTTTTTATACAACATCATTGGCTTGGGCTTCGCTGTTACAGGCAAACTGTCACCCCTGATCAGCGCTGTTTTGATGCCCTTGAGTTCAATTACCGTGGTAACATTTGCATCTTTCGCTACAAGAATTCAAGCACATTTATCTGGTTTTAAAAAATGACAATTATAATATTGCTGATAGGTGCAAGCCTGCTGATCGCAACCGGATTTCTCATTGCCTTTATATGGGCTGTCAGGAACGGTCAGTACGAGGACAAATACACACCCTCGGTCAGAATCCTGCTGGATGACCTGGAAGACAAAAAAGATTCGTGATTGATTATATTCCGGGATTGCTAATCCTGGAGTCGTAGTTACTTCTATTTTCAGGGAGAAGAAGATGTCGGGAAACGTGGAAAAGTTCCAGTACGACAATACAATAGTCAGGATGTTCCTCATCGCCAGTGTCGTTTTTGGCGTAATCGGAATGTTGGTTGGGCTGATAATTGCTATCCAGCTCTTCTTTCCTGCCTTGAACCTGGGACTTTCTTTTACCACTTTTGGGCGGCTCCGTCCACTGCATACCAATGCGATAATATTTGCTTTTGTTGGTAATGCAATCTTTATGGGAGTTTATTATTCCCTGCCTCGATTGCTGAAGACTCCAATGTTCAGCCGCACGCTGGGCTTGATCCATTTCTGGGGCTGGCAATTGATTATCCTGTCCGCGGCAATCACTTTACCCCTGGGAATGACCACTAGTAAGGAATATGCGGAACTGGAGTGGCCTGTTGATATTGCCATTGCGATCATATGGGTGATCTTTGCCATCAATATGTTTGCCACTATCGCTAAAAGGCGGGAGAAGCACCTTTACGTGGCGATATGGTTTTACATAGCAACTGTGGTTACAGTGGCGGTACTGCATATAGTAAATTCATTCGAAATCCCGGTAAGTTTCTTGAAAAGTTATTCGCTTTATGCCGGTGTTCAGGATGCATTGGTGCAATGGTGGTACGGACACAACGCGGTTGCATTTTTCCTGACCACCCCATACCTGGGTCTGATGTACTATTTCCTGCCTAAAGCGGCTAATCGACCGGTGTATTCATACAGACTGTCAATCATCCATTTCTGGGCATTGATATTCATCTATATATGGGCAGGACCGCATCACCTGCTCTATACAGCCCTTCCCGACTGGGCACAATCATTGGGAGTGGTTTTCAGCCTGATGCTGATCGCCCCCTCATGGGGTGGCATGTTGAATGGTCTGCTTACCCTGCGAGGTGCATGGGACAAGGTACGTGAAGATCCGGTACTGAAATTCATGGTCGTTGCAATAACCGCATACGGTATGGCTACCATAGAAGGACCGACACTGGCTATTAAGTCAGTAAACGCCCTCAGTCATTACACCGACTGGACAATTGCACATGTCCACATTGGCACACTTGGCTGGAATGGAATGTTGACATTTGGTATCTTTTACTGGATTGTGCCAAAGATGTGGAAAACAAAACTCTGGTCAACTAAGCTGGCTAATTTCCATTTCTGGCTGGGAACCCTGGCAATCTTCTTCTGGGTGATTCCAATGTACTGGGCTGGATGGACCCAGAGCCTGATGTGGAAACAGTTCAATGCTGATGGTTTCCTGGCATATCCAAACTTCCTCGAAACCGTTATTCAATTGATACCCATGTATGTGATGCGTGCCATTGGTGGCTGCATGTTCCTTATTGGTTTCATCCTGTGTATTGTGAACCTGGTAGCAACAGCAAAACAAGGATCTTTTGAGACTGTAGTTGAGGATCAGGCTGCTCCATTGGAGAAAAACGGTGGGCATGAAGATGGTTACTGGCATCGCTGGATTGAAAGCCGTCCATTCAGATTTACCGTTCTTACCCTGATTGCTATCCTGCTCGGTGGAATTGTCGAGATGGTTCCCATGTTTGTAATCAAATCAAATGTGCCGTCCATTTCCAGTGTTAAACCTTATACTCCGTTGGAAATTGAGGGAAGGGATATTTATATCCGAGAGGGTTGTCTAAGCTGCCATTCCCAACTGGTTCGACCGTTCAGGAGTGAAGTTGAACGTTATGGTGAGTATTCAAAAGCGGGTGAGTTTGTTTATGATCATCCATTTCTGTGGAGTTCTAAACGAACCGGACCTGATCTTCATCGGATCGGCGGAAAATATCCTGACGCTTGGCATTACAGCCACATGTTAGAACCCACATCCATGTCGCCCGGTTCTATCATGCCTCCCTACCAATGGTTAATAGAAGATGAACTGGATGTTTCTAAACTTGAGAAAAAAATCTGGGCTTTACGAAAGGTGGGAGTTCCGTATCCAGAGGATTACGAATCCCAGGCACTGGAAGACTTGCAGGAACAAGCTGAAACCATAAGCGCCAGCTTGAAAGAAGCCGGGATTGAGGCGCCACCGGACCGTGAGATAATCGCCCTGATCGCCTACCTGCAAAGGATGGGACAGGATATTAAAGTTACCCAGAAATAAGGAGCCGGAATATGCTTAGCGAAATACTTCAATCTGTCACCGGCATGGGTGGCTATACAACATTCGGAACGATAATCTTTTTCATAACTTTTATTATGCTGACAGTTAAAACTATACGACTTGATAAGTCATACAACAGATACATGAGTAACCTGCCAATCGATTCTTCTAACTCTGAAATCCATGAGGAGGACATATAATGGCAAAGAAGATTGATGAACTCTTTGATCATGATTTTGACGGTATCCGGGAGTTCGATAACGATTTACCCGGTTGGTGGATGTGGTTGTTCGTGATATCGGTAATATTTTCGTTTTTCTATATTATGCATTTTCATGTGTTGGGATTTGGTGATTCCTCACATGTAAAGCTAATGAAGGAATATAACCCGGATTATGTCGCATTACCCGGTGAACAGAATGCAGCGGTTCTGGCGAATGTATATCCAACTTATAAATCTCCATTCTATACTCCCGGTATTGACGTGATGCAGCAGGATCTTCGTGGAGGAGGCGCAGCAGCGGCTGGATTTGTCTTTGCTGAAGAGGCAGAGGTAGATACGAGTGTAGTTTCACTGGCAGATGCCGGTGCAATTGCCGGAGGGCAAAAGATATATGCACAGTATTGTTTTACCTGTCATGGCGCTGCGGGTGAAGGAGGAATCGGGCCTAATCTCACTGATGAATATTGGATCAATGGTGGTAGTTTCCCGGAAATTATTCATACTATTAAGATTGGTGTGCCGGTGAAAGGGATGATTGCCTGGAGTACTCAACTCAGCCCGGAGCAGATATTAGAGGTAGGCAGTTACGTCAATACCCTTGCGGGTACAAACCCGGCAAACGCCAAGGCGCCGCAGGGTGAAATATACATTGCCGAAAAGTGACTCGATGTAGTTTATATAAGGTATGATAGATTGACCTTTTGCCATTGACGGTATAAGGTCTTTTTTAGAATAACAGGAAATGATAAAAACGGAACTTAAAAAGACTGAAAGTGTCAGCAAGACAAACCTTGGACGCGAAGATACATTTCGTGACCGTATGGCAACTATTGACGAGTCCGGCAAACGTATCTGGATATATCCCCGGAAGCCAAAAGGACAGTTTCATCGTTATCGAACCATACTTGCTACGCTTCTCATCGCAATCTTTTATAGTGGTCCATTTATTAATATTGGAGGACATCCATTACTGCTTTTGAATGTCTTCCAGCGTGAATTTGTAATTTTTGGTCAGCCATTTTACCCCCAGGATTTTTTCCTCTTTGTCCTGGCGATGATCGCTTCATTTGTTTTTATTTTGCTCTTTACAGTTGTTTATGGTCGTCTCTGGTGCGGTTGGGCTTGCCCCCAGACAGTATTCATGGAAATGGTATTCAGGAAAATAGAATACCTGATTGAGGGTAACGCTCCCTCGCAGAAATCGTTGAACAAACGTCCGATGGACCTTGACAAGTTTGTTCGCAAAATCCTGAAGCATTCGATTTTTTTCCTAATCGCTTTCTCGGTCGGCAATACATTTATGGCATATATGGTTGGAAAGGAACAATTGTTCAAGGCTGTAACCGGAACACCTGCCGAAAATCCGGTCGCATTCACATCAATTGTCCTGTTCAGTCTGCTGTTCTATTCAATCTTTGCGCGTTTCCGTGAACAGGCTTGTACGCTTGTATGTCCCTATGGTCGTCTTCAGGGCGCACTCCTTGATAAGAACTCAATCGTTGTTACTTATGACTGGGTCCGTGGCGAACCAAGAATGCCGGTAAAAAAAGCCGAAAAACATGATAATCCAGGAGATTGTATCAACTGTTTTTCCTGTGTAAAAACATGCCCTACCGGCATTGACATCCATAATGGTACCCAGTTGGAATGTATTAACTGCACTGCCTGTATGGATGCCTGCGATGCAATAATGGACAGCGTTAAACGTCCTCGCGAACTGATCCGTTATGCTTCGTTCAACAGCATTGAGAAGGGTGAAAAGATCAAGGTCGATATCCGCATGATTGGGTACAGCATCGTGCTTATTGCATTGGTGGGAATTTTAACTTTCCTGCTGGCAACCAGGAGTGATATCGAGACAACCATTCTAAGGACTCCGGGAATGCTCTATCACACGATGGATAATGGTGAAATAAGAAATCTTTACAACTTCAAAATTATCAATAAAACCTATGATAATATCTCTGTAGATTTTGAAATTGAATCACCGGAAGGTGGAAAAATCGAAATGGTTGGCAGCTCACTCGATATCGAACCGCGAAAAGTTTTTGAAGGGGCATGTTTTATCATCATGTCACCAGACCAGTTGACAAAAGTAAAGACCCCGATAAGAATCAAGATACTTTCCGGGGATCGTGAATTAGAAACTGTAAGAACATCATTCATGGGACCGGTAAGTAAACAATAATTCCAGTGGAAAATAATATGGAAGATGTAAAGAAAAGAAATTTTGAATACTATATATGGCCCTGGGGATTGGTTGCCGCAATTGTCCTGTTTGTTATAGTACTTATAATATCAGTCTTTTCCAGCACCATGAACCGTAACGACCTGGTGACAAAACACTATTATTCTCAAGGTCTTGAATACCAGGTTAAAAAGGACATGATGGAGCGGTCACAATTGCCTGAAAACACTGTCACTATTAAATACAGCTCCAGAGAGAGAAAAATCGATTTCATATTCCCTGAGGGTATTGATCCAGCGGAAGTGAAGGGCACCATCAAGTTTTTTCGTCCCTCCCAGGCAAGGCTGGACAGGGAGTTCAACATCCAACTTGATCCATCAGGGCTACAGTCAATCAGTACGACAAACCTCAGAAAAGGTTATTGGCGTATTCAAATTAACTGGAATACAGATAGCCAAGATTTCTATATTGAAAAAACTGTAATCATGTAGGCCAGGGTCTCCGAACCGGGCAATTTGCAGGAAAAGGGAGATAAACAACCATGCATATTTGGGCTGGATTAGTAATAGGACTTGCGGGAAGTTTTCACTGCATAGGGATGTGCGGTCCCATAGTCCTTGCCATGTCCTCGAAAAATGAATCCCCATTGAAGTTTCTGACCAACCGTGTGATCTATAACTCCGGCAGGATAATCAGTTATTCTATACTCGGTATTGTATCCGGTCTGCTGGGAGCCGGGGTAAGAATGGCTGGTATGCAGAGATGGCTTTCCATTGTCCTCGGTGTTGTAATTATTCTGGCGGTTCTGCTTCCAACGAAATATGTATCCCGACTCTTCCCCGGTAACCTCTGGGATAGATTCAGCATAAAAATGAAAAGCTTGTGGGGCAGGCTGCTGGGAAAACGATCATCAAGTTCAATGCTGCTGATCGGATTCCTGAACGGTTTCTTACCATGCGGATTAGTATATATAGCTATGGCAAGCGCCGCTGCTGCACCAACCATGTTTGAAAGCATAATGACTATGGTCCTGTTTGGACTGGGAACTTTCCCGGTGATGCTGGCGACGGCTTACCTTGGTAATTTTATCAGCCTGAAGATCAGGAATACAATCCAGAAACTGATCCCCGCAGGCGCGATTCTTTTAGCGACTCTTTTGATAGTTCGAGGATTATCATTAGGCATACCATATGTCAGCCCAAAATTTTCGGTCGATAGCCATGATGGCAAAGAAACGGTGAATGTTGATTGCTGCCATTAAATTGTATAAGTATGCAGAGTTCAAAAGTTCAGAGTCCACACTTTAGTGTGTTAGTTCAGCGTTCATGCCCCAGCGCGTTAAGAAACAACCTGAAGGTTGAACTCTATACTATTAAACATCCCATTTCTTCCCATAATCCAAAAGAGGATAAGACCGCCAGATTTCAGCAGCTCTGGTCTCACCGACCTCTTCAAGATAATCTCTCGCACTTGAAAAAATCCAGTCAGTCCAACGAGAAACGTATTCATGATATACAGGATTATGATGAACATAATTCAAACTGGCATAAAAATGACGATCCGATTTCATTGGTCGTTCGAAACAATTATGCCAGACTTTTCGTCCCGTTTGATTGTCCTCAAGATTCCATGCTCGAGATGATCGTCCATGAAATAGTCCCAATTCACGTCGTACACTCTTAATCTGGTCTGTTTGCAGTAAAACATGATAGTGATTCGGTAACACACACCAGGCAAAGATTTCTTCGCTGCATTTTTGGCAGGCAGAAATAACCTGTTTCTCACATTCAATAAAGCGTTCTTTGCTTTTACCGATAATAGGAAGATGATTAAAACAAGCTGCGGTGACTAGGTAGATGTACTCGCCTTCCAAATCGAGATGCGGAGGAGTATGCCAAGGCAAGCTATTATGTCTTCGATAATTCAGTATCTCTTCGCGCTCGATATCAGTCAGTTTCCGCCAGTCGTACATTTGGAATATCCTGATTAAAAAGCACAGAGTTCAAAAGCACAGAGTTCACACTTCAGTGTGTTAGTTTAGCGTCCACCATCCAACGCCCTAAAGAACAACCTGAAGGTTGGACTCTAAACAGCTCAGAGTTCAAAAGTACAGAGTACACACTTCAGTGTGTCAGTTCAACGTCCACACGTAAGAGAATTTAAAAACAATCTGAAGATTGAACTCTATACAGTTCAGAGCACCAAAACTACAGCGTTCACAAAAGTATAGAGTTCACACTTCAGTGTGTTAGTTCAACGTCCGCGGATCAGCGCATTAAAAGAACAACCTGAAGGTTGAACTCTATACTTTTTAAACTCCATAATTATTCGTTCCCTGTACATCAGAAAACAGTAAAATCAAGGACTAAGCGAAGAACGAATCACACGAAAACCTAAGACGCTACGGGTATCAGGAAGAGCCACGAAGCGTGATTTGGAACGACAATGCCATGAATTGCGGTCATAGGAGCCGCCACGTAGCACACGATACGTTCCGCTTGATGGTCCTTGTGGATCTATAGTCGGACTTGAATAGTAATCACTATCATACCAATCCTCGCACCACTCAAACACGTTCCCATGCATATCATATAATCCCCACGGATTCGGAATCTTTCCGCCTACATTATGTGTCTGTAAACTGCTGTTTGAAGAAAACCATGCATATTTCCAAAGGTGGTCGTAACTGCTCCCCCACCAGAACCAGGTATCATCATGACCAGCCCTACAAGCGTACTCCCACTCCGCCTCAGTCGGAAGACGCCAGGGATTATCAGTCTCATGGTTGTTCAACTCGTCAAGGAACTCGATATGGATATCGTTCCAGCTTACACTTTCCGCTGGATAGTTCGGGTTGTTGTCATAGAAGAACGGACTGGTATCCACTACAGCCTCCCACTTCTCTTGCGTCACCTCGTATTTACCCATCCAGAACCCTTTCGATATGATCACCTCATGTCGGGGAAACTCATTGCTACTCGCTTCTTCCTCGCCAAACTGCGTTCCCATCATGAAAGTTCCCTGCGGTATCCATACCATAAAGATTTGAGTGCCGCTGCTGCCAAGATCAAACAGTTGCGAATAACCGGCTGGATAGAAGTTACAAGTAATCGTTCCCTGAGCAGTTGCAATTGTTGGTCTGTTTCCGGCACGATCAGTGAATGAGGCAGTTACAGATGAGTTTCGTACCTGGGGATGATTTGTTTGTACCGTGATTTCAGCCATGTAGCACCCATCGCCCTCGCCTGTCAACTCAATCGTTTCCCATCCCTGTACAGTGATTATCCCTATGCCTCCTGTTTCAGTGCCAAATGCATCATCTACAAACATCAATGCAAATGTTATCTGGTCGCCAGGCAGCAGCGTATCGCCACCGTCTGTTATCCAGTAGAAGGTATCTATTTCAACGGAACGGTCCAATTTCAATTGATAATGGCTTACATCGCTAATTGTGTGTGTTGATTTTCCTCGGCAGGCAAGGTATCGAATTCCTTCCGCATCCGATTGAAATGAAAGAGCAATAATCGTGGTGTCCTGTGCAGGAAACCATTCACCACTTGGTTCGTCACCAAAATTTTCCACTACTGATATTTGCAGATGAGAACACGCCCTTGAAGTAATTCGCACATTAATTGTCGTATCATTGATAAATTCGTTCGCATTATCCGTTTCTATACCTGTTATTTCAGGAGATGCAAAAGGATTATCGGGATCGAAAGGATTGTCGTGCGCTGGGTTCTGGCTAAGATCCTCACAGCTTATGGAGGAGAGTAAAATCAGCACTGCAATTAAAGATAAGGATATATGAACTCTTTTCATCGACCTATCCTCCCTGAGCAGTTAAAGTTTATTCCGATTGACACACCTATTGACTCTGTTCCACTCGAATTTTCGACCGGACTAAAAACGAATTGAATATTCCTGTCATTCCGGTTAGCCAATGCGGTGTTGCTTTCACCGACTTTGTTAAACAAAACAGCGTCTATTATATTCCAGGCATATAGTCCACCAGCTATTAATCCAGCGATATATATCTGAGTTTTTGCAGATTCGGTATCGTCAAAAGTTGACTGCATATTTGAATAGGTTGAGCTTATATCACTTGCTGCAATTGCATTATTGTAGGCAGAACGAGCTGTATTATAATCATTTGCCTTGTTGTTATAGTCGAAAATTGTGTATAAAACATATCCGATACCCAATGCTTCACCAAGAGCATAATTCCATCCAAATGTGCTTCGTTCAGCATAAATCTGACCCGATCCAGGCAAAAGCGAGGAATAAAGGACAGATTTGGTCTTTGATTTCGATTTAAGATTGAAAGTAACCGGAGTTTTCGATTTGTTTTTTATTATTATTTGCCGGCTTTCACCCGGTTTGTAACCCGGTTTTTGCAAGAGAACAGAGTATTCTCCTACCTCAAGCGGTTTGTTATCCAGGGGAGTTATACCTACTTCTTTGCCCTCGAGAATAACCCTGGTATTCGCGGGTAATCCAGAAAATCCCAAGATACCTTTTTGTTTAACCATCCTGGCGAATACGGTGTACTTCTTCTCTGATTCGACTTTCACAGTTTCAGTCCAGGTCTCATAGTCAGGTCTGGTTACCTCGATTTTGTACTCTCCCATGCGCAGGTTTGGTATTTCGACAGGAAGGTTTTCTTGTATCTCATTGCCGTTAATGAATGTCTTTACATCCTTTAATGGTGTGCTGATCCAGATTGAGGCTACCTTAGGTGCCAGGGTTATCGACAGCTCTTTCTCTTCACCTTCAGCAAGTGGCATTAAGTGTTTCCACGTCCTGTACCGGGGTAGGACTGCGGTAATCTCATATTTTCCCGGCGGCAAGTTTTCGATGGTGACCGGTGAATTCTGACGTGAACTCCCCTCGAAAAATATTTCCGCTCCCTCAGGATCAGCAATAATCTTAAACTTTCCGGCTTTGAACAGTTTTTTGTCAATCCGTTTTTCATCACCGGCATTGAGAGTAACCAATTCCTCGTGATCTACGTATCCGGGAAAAGTCAATTTAAGACTGTGTTGTCCAACCGCCAGCCCGTTGATTGACTGTGGTGTAGGACCAACGGTTTTATTATCAAGGGTTAGAATCGCTTCAAAGGGATTGGAATATACACGGAGTGAAGCCATTCCCTTTTCAAGTTTCAAATCAAGTCGAGTGATATCATCACGAGCAACAAAAACCGGGCTGACTGCGACAAGGTTTCCCTTCTTAAGACGAACCGAATGGGGACCAGCGGAAAGCTTCTCGAAGACCGAAGGAGTGGTTTGCTTTAACTTTGTATCGTCAATGATCACAGTTGCACCGGGGGGATCAGATTTGATGAAGAGATCACCAAAACCAGCGATAGAAGGCACATTCTCCCCGGAGCCCTGAATTTCCAGTCCGGCAATCAATCGCGCCGCTTCCCGAATTCTTGAAGAAAGGACCTCATCAATCTCGCAGGTGCAATCTACGCCTTTCTGGGTGAGGATCGATCCGGATTCGACATCTATCATCCTGATAATAATGGAATATGTCTTACCGACATAACCGATAGAACCGGCGACCATGCGATCTACACCAAGTAATCTACCTACTTCTACCGCGCATTCATCAGTAGTGCAGCCTGACATTTGGAATCCTTGCTCGGATAGAATATTCTCCATGGCATTCCGCTCAACGATTGTAAATCGACCTGTATTGCCCAGCTCCAGGCGAAGCCTGTCCGAAAGCGTACGCCGGTAGTTATCCGGAATACCGCCCGCCATCTCAAGATCAACTACCGCAATTTGGAACTTACCGCCGGATTGTGCGGAAGAAAGATGTGTAATCAGTAGCGTAATAACAATTTGCAGCAATATCGCAGGCAGTAAAATGTTCTTTTGTCTTCCAGTAAACATAAATTCCATCCCCAGGCATTTATTGTTTGAAATTGTAAAGAATTTTAGAAAGATAAGCAAAATAGTAACAAAAAGGAAAGCAATTTACATAGATATTTCAATTCAGCCCGGACGGCTTGCGTCCGGGAAAGCGCTGTATATCAGCATTAACAGAATAAAACATCGTAACATTTTTCCCCGGACGCAAGCCGTCCGGGCTACATTTCTTATAGAAATTGACCCTTTCAAAAGATGATTATTGTTTTGTAATTTCACGGCAGTTCTACGTAATATGATTAACAAAATACTTTCTGTTGACAAAACTGAATATTGAATTATTGAGACACTCTTCCAAAATGGATAAACGATCTGATTATTTATACAATCTTCCTGAGAACCTGATTGCTCAGGAGCCTTTGACACGCCGTGATTCATCGCGGCTCCTGGTGCTGAACAGGGGTAGTGAACTATTAAAACATGACCGGTTTTTCAACATTGCTTCTTACCTGCGGAAGGGTGACGTTCTTGTAATAAACGATACTCGAGTAATCCCAGCCCGGTTGATCGGAAAAAGGAGTACAGGCGGCAAAGTCGAAATATTTCTTTTACGGGAATTGGAGGAATTGACATGGGAATGCCTGGTCAAGCCTGCCAAACGGCTCAAGCGGGGTCAGGTCGTGCTATTCCCCGGAGGCGTATCGGCTGAAATCATTGAAATCGCTGAAGAAGGAAGAAGGATTGTACATTTTAATACCGGCGGGAAATTTCATGACTGGCTGGAGAAAAACGGTCAAACACCTTTGCCGCCGTATATCAAACGCCAGCCTGTGGTTGATGACATGGAGCGTTATCAAACCATCTACGCCGACCATAATGGTGCAGTGGCGGCTCCAACAGCAGGGCTTCATTTCGCCGATTCAATTTTCGATGAATTGAAACAAAAAGGTATTATAATTGCGAGAATAACTTTGCATGTGGGCATTGGGACTTTTCGCCCAGTGAGTGTTGAAGATCTTAGAAATCATGTGATGGATAAGGAAGTATTTGAGGTAAATACCACAGAAGCAGGAAAGATCAATGAAGCGAAGCAAAGTGGCGGTAGAATTATTGCTGTCGGAACGACTGTAGTGCGGACTTTGGAAACAGTGACAAATGACGAAGGAAAGATAATACCCCAACAAGGGGAAGCAAACCTTTTCATCCGTCCACCATACCGCTACAAAGCTGTGGATGCGCTGATCACCAATTTTCATCTTCCCGGATCGACATTATTAATGCTGGTAAGCGCTCTTGCAGGACGTGACCGAATATTGGAAGCTTACGATGAAGCGGTCAGGGAAAAGTATCGTTTTTTCAGCTATGGCGATGCAATGTTGATTCTTTGAAAATCTATCAAGAAATAACAGGCTTTCATCCGGAGATATATATTCTGATTCACTAGGTTGTCATTCTCGGGTTTGACCCGGGAAGCCACGTTTTTCATCGAATTAGTGCAATGGATTCCCGGGTCAAGCCCGAGAATGACAGAACACACTATAGCATGTGAACTGATCCATTAGGCTTCATTCGATTCAAACCATCAAAGATTGAGTTCGATAGTCATAAAACGTTCATCGCAGAAATCGACCTTATGTGGTGTAATATTGCCGCCAACAGAGTTGTGGGTTAGAATAATAATCGGTTTGGATTGATCTTCAGGATTCAATTTTGCTACAATTCCTGAATAATCAATATGGCTGTTAGAATAGTTACTCTTTATTATTACCGTGGAGCCGACTGGATAACATTCAACTACTTTAGTAAGTGCATGTACAACTGATTCATTCCAGTATCCTGCTTCCTTGTTGACAAGAGCAGTAATAGCATCTTCAGGTGTACGCATTATTCCGTCATATGTACCGGAGGTCAGATTATCATAAGTATTTGCTACCCCGAGAATCTCCGCCATACGATAAATGTATCCTTTATCATGACCTCGATTTTTTATTGGTGGCTTGCCAAATCCTTTTAATCCCTGGGGATAACCTTTTCCATTTTCTTGCTCATGATGCTGGAATACGGCAGTCTGCTCAACAAATGCCTCCGGTTCACTTCCCTGTAATATCAACATCGAATAAACCGGATGCTCACGGAGAAGCATTTTCTCATCACGGTTAAGTTCGCTCGGCTTCTTTTCATTAAGATCGCCAAAAGCCATTTTGCCGATATCATGCAACATAGCCGCTGAACCAATAGATCTTAACTCTTGCTGGTCATATTTGAACTCTCTGCCGATCAATATAGATAGAACGGAGGTATTAAAAGCGTGTTCATAGCTTTCTCCGCCGTCCGATCTGGTTGACAAGGATGAGAACATGGAAATGTTATTGTCAACAATTTCCTCTAACATCTGTTCCACCTGCTTACGGATTGCAGGCATCTTCACCATCGCCCTGATGTCATCATCCTGCAAGCGTTTCTTTATTTCTTCCGGAGCGAATTTCTCGAAAGCAAGGTTGTCTTTAACGCCTTCAAACGTCTTGGCAAGCCTGGAGTTCGTAGCCTGCTTAACCGCATCAGTAATAACTGCTTCAGGCATTATATCCTTCGAAAGCTCATCCATGATAAAAACATGGTTGAAACCTTTATTTCGCACAAGAGCTATCATCTGTGGAGTCAGGACATACCCGGAGGCGAGCAATAATTCGGATTGCTCATTGAAAAGAGATTTACCTAAGATGTCGCCGGGTTTAAGCTTTGCGGCGCTTAATATTCGCATAACCGGTCAATCTGCAATAGTCAGCTAATGTTGTAGGAAATTAAACCAATAAATTTATGATATTTCAGGTAAAAATAAAATACAATTCTTTTAAATAGGAACAGGAGGCAATTTATCACTTTCAATCCAATAATCCAACGGTATTCGGTTCAATTCTCATAAATAAATCTGGAAATCACCGAATTTTAATTCGCTGGGACTGCATCTCATGTCGTCTTAAAAACAATTGTCCTTATGCTGGGTAAGTATTTTTATTGTACTTACCGATAGTACGCTCAATTAATTTGAATGCATGTAATGTTTGAATCTCCAAGATTTCGGGATGGCAATATTTAGTTTCCTTGCGAATGAGAGTGCGCTCCGTATATATTGACACTTCATTTATCATTATTAAGTAAGACTTCGGAGTATCTGTATAGTACGACGATAAGTCCTTGATATTCAGCCTGGCTATACAGTTACACATCGGAATTATTCTAATTAACAAACAGTGTTATTTTGGACTACGATACTCGCATAACAGCGCCAGCTCCTGTCCCGGAGGATATTGAGCTTGACCGTTCTCTTCGACCGATACGTTTTCAGGATTTTGTCGGCCAGGAGAAGATAAAGGCGAACCTTGAGGTTTTTGTCGCTGCGGCACGTCAGAGAGGCGAAGCGCTGGATCATGCCCTCTTCTACGGTCCACCTGGGCTGGGGAAAACTACACTCGCTCATCTAATTGCAGAAGAAATGGGAGTGCGGCTGCATTCATCAAGTGGCCCGGTGCTCGAAAAAGCCGCTGATCTTGCAGGACTTTTGACCAATCTTGAACCGAACGACGTTCTTTTTATAGATGAAATTCACCGGTTGAATAAAAAGGTTGAAGAGTACCTGTATTCAGCAATGGAAGATTATCGCCTCGATATCCTTATAGACAGTGGTCCGGCGGCGAGAACAGTACAACTTAATCTTCCCCTCTTCACCTTGATCGGCGCGACAACTCGTGCCGGTCTCCTTACGGCTCCACTTCGAGCGCGATTTGGAATAACAAACAGACTGGATTATTATCATCCCTCTGAAATTGCTCAAATCATCAGCCATAATGCTGTAAAACTTGAAGTCAGGCTTGGCGATGAAGCTCACCTTGAGATAGCCGGACGATGCAGGGGGACACCTCGAATTGCGAACCGTCTCCTGCGAAGACTGCGGGATTTTGCCGAAGTTGAAGGGAGTGGAATATTAACTTCCGTAATTGCGAAAAATTCCCTGACTCGCCTGGAGATAGACGAAAATGGTCTCGATGATATGGACATACGTCTCCTTGATGCGATTGTGACCAAGTATCGCGGTGGACCGGTCGGACTCTCGACCCTGGCGGTGACTGTGGGCGAAGATGCCGGAACGATTGAAGAATTATACGAACCCTACCTCATCCAACAGGGACTACTCGAACGAACACCCAGGGGAAGAATGGCGACAGCCGGAGCGTTTGAATTACTGGGAAAGAGTTCGGGAAAAATTAATCGGGATGGCAATCAGACGACGTTCATCTAAATTTTTTGTATCAATCCACCATGTCATTCCTGCGAAGTAAGCCGTCCGACAATGCAAAAATCAGCTCAGATTGTCATTCCTGCGAAGGCAGTAATCCAGGTACAACAACAGGTTACGATCTGGTGGATTCCCGGATCAAGTCCGAGAATGACATTGGCGGTCAGCCTGGAAGGCAGGTATGACGCTAAACTTACAGTCGTTGAGAGAAGAAATAGTAGCAGAAATTACTTAAGATATAAAGATCTTTTAATTACACTATTACCGTTGTAGTTCAACTGCATCAAGTAAATACCACTGCCGGGATGATAACCTGCGGGTTCTATCCTGTATTGTATTCTCTGGCTTCCTGCCGGATAGAATTGATTAGATTTAACCAGTTCCCTGCCAAGCAAATCAAATACTTTGTATTCTACTTTACCATCCTGTGGCAGAAAAAATTCCAGTGTAACCGTAGAATTAAATGGGTTAGGATAGGGTGAGGATACTGTGAATTCTTGCGGAATAATCCTTCCGACCGGATTCAGACCATATTCTTCGCTGTATTCAAATATTTCAGTAAACCATGTATCTGCAACATAGGCGAAGACATCATTACTGACCAGATCACGGACATCACCCGAAAGATTGTGACTTCCGGCTAAGATTGGATTATGAGTAACTCCAATATCGAAAGCATAAATTTCTTTTTCGTTTCTATCAGCCATGAAAGCATAGTTTCCCGATACCGAAATAAAATCACCTGTAACTTCATCATTTGATGCAACAAGTTCCCAATAATCCGGATCAGAAATATTATATATGGTCAATCCTTCATGGACGAGATAAGCATAATCGCCGCTAACCGCAGCCGGGACAATTCTAGTGATATAATTATTTCTCGTAACTTCTTCAATCTCAGCCGGGTTATACAAATCAAGCACTCGCAATGGAGCCTGTTGATTCCCGGTATCGCCTGTCACGATGGCATAATCACCGAATACTGTAAAACTCATATCCGTATAAGGACCGAATGAATCATATCCCTCAACCACGGGGTACTCAATATCCGAAATGTTGATAATCGTGAATCCATTATCAGCGGTACCTGTAAATAAATAATCAGTATTTACTGTAACTCCAAACAGGGGAGCTGATTCGAGAACGATATTCGCCGTTTCCTCTGGAGTCACCGGATCGCTGATGTCTATGATTTGAATCCCGTGTGTTCCCGGACCTGCTTCCGAATCAGTGTACGCTACAAAGGCATAATCGTCTTTAACCGCGAGATCATATATCATGTCCGAAACCGGCAAAACCCCCAGGGCTTGAGGACTAATGTGGTTTGAAACATCAAATATCCTCAGGTTATGCATAGTCTCACTACCGGCAACAGGTCCATTTGCATACAGGTAACTGTCAGAATAATCAATGGCTGTAGTAATACCCGAACTTTCGTAACGACCGTCATTTTCATTGCGGGGCCAATAACTCAGATCTGATACTACTATGCTTCCGGTTTCAAGAAAGATAAAAGCGTTACCGTTTGATGACGCAATTCCACATCCTTTGTCTTCATGATCAACAGTATAAGTAATTGCAGGATAACCTGGAATTGATATATCAATAAGTGCAGACCGTTCACCTGTGATGAATAAATCTGTGCCTGATAATACAACATCCTTAAGACCTTCAATTCCAATATTGATAATTATTATCGGTCTGGCTGGATCCCAGATATCAACAATCAACAGACCATTATCACTCGCCATGTAAGCATAGTCACCGGCTATTTGTAAATCATATACGTTAATACTTGAGGTTAATGAACCTGATTCAAAAGGATTATCCGGTGAGGAAACATCTAAAATAGCTAATCCATTCTGTGTATTAGATAAGTAAACGTAATCACCCTGTATCTCAATGAAATAAGCATTAATTCCTGTAGATGTAATTCCTACCGTCTCGGGATTTGAGATATCACTGAGGTCTATTACGAAAAAATTATCACCATCGTCATTGTCGAATATCACGTAAGCATAGAACTCCGAAAGGGTAAAATCAACAGCGCCATCACCTACATGCTGCCAGGTACCCACGAGTTCAGGATCTGAAGGATCAGAAACGTCAATGATCTTCAATGTGGAGGGAAAACATAAAACGTAACATATGTCATTTATAACGTTTATACGTAATACTTCCTGCCCGGTTTGGAAAAAACCGGCTAATACGGGCGCGGAAGGATCAGAAACATCTAAAATGCGGAGCCCTGTCCTGGGAGCTGCAATAAATGCATAATTCCCTTCCACGGCAATATCACATGATCCGCCCCACTCGTTTAAGATTGTGGAATGATGAATTATGTATGTATTTTCCTGCGCAGGTGTTGAGGAATGCAGTACAAGCAGAGATGTCATAACACCCAGTAAAACGGATATCCTCATAACTTGTATCCGAAACCTGGATTAAAATGAAATTGTTGACCTAACCTAAAAATATATATATTAATATCCCTGTTCGCTACCTCTAAAACAAATTTATTTTATTTTCTGATCAGAAGAAATGATACCAGATTCGTTTTAATCATTGACTGATGAAGTGTAAACTGCTATATTTTAAAATGTCGTCTTAATCATAGTTATCGGCAGTTATACATTACTTCCAAACCTTTGAAGAAAACTTCAATATTTCAGGGCAAAATATGAACCTTGCGCATATTGTTTGAATTATTCAGAACATCAGGTGACTAATCCAGGGAAAGCGCGAGACGATTATGCAGAAGTATTTACGAAATATGCTCCATAAACCAACTCACCCAAAAAACTCTCTCATAGCACTCACAGGCATTTTAGTATCAGGTATATTAATAGCTGCCAATGCGTATAGCCTCGAATTACGTACCTATCGTGTGACCTGTGACGCCGGAGAGTTTGAATACATAATTGAGAACTGGGAAGAGAACCAGTACATCAACTGTATCTTTGAATATGATGGACAAACCTGGAATAATGCTCGTCTCCGCCTGCGTGGTGATACGAGCCGAAGAGATCCAAAAAAGTCTTTTAAGATAAATTTCGACGGTGACGAGCGATTTGAAGATAATGGGATAGTTCGCGATAAGATTAACCTTGTTTCAGAATTTTCAGACCCGAGCTTTTCCAGGGAATTCCTGGCATACGATTTATTCCGTCGTGCAGGACTCCCTGTTGCAAATAGTGTTTTCGCCAGATTGTATATCAATGATGTTTATAATGGATTATATCTTGATGTCGAACAGATCGACGTGCATTTCCTGCGGGGAAGCGACTTCG
Organism: Candidatus Electryonea clarkiae; assembly: GCA_030765455.1. Taxonomy (GTDB): domain Bacteria; phylum Electryoneota; class Electryoneia; order Electryoneales; family Electryoneaceae; genus Electryonea; species Electryonea clarkiae. The sequence continues at coordinate 81,041 of JAVCCM010000156.1, forward strand.
ACAATGATGCTTCCGTGTTCAAAGCGGACCGTGATGGTTGTTTCCTTGATACAAGCGATGTAATTGCTGAATTCTGGACAAAGGAAGAACCATCCGACGATGATTTTGCCGAATTGGAAAGTTTGATTCAATGGCTATCCGAGACTACGGATTCGCAATTTCTTGCTGAGCTGTCTGATTATTTTGATCCGGTTGAGTTGGCACGGATTATGGTTGTGAACTCGATACTTGCCAATGGTTCGACATATTATCACAACTATTTTTTAGTTCATGATACAGCGGGTGATGGTTTGTGGCATATGCTTCCATGGGATATGGATAAAACATTCATATACTGGCACTATTTTGAACAATGGCCATATTATCGATGCAGCCATCAATTATATGAAAAATCAAACGTATTAATCAGTCGTTGCTGGCAGGATACCGGGATGTTCGAGCTTGTAATTCAGCAGTTTGATGGAATTGTAGATAGTTTATTTACTGCTGAATATTATGAAAGCATGACTGATAGCATTGCGATTCTACTTGCAGATGCAGTCGAGGAGGACCAGCAGAAACAATATAGCCTGGAGGAATTCCAGACTACGTTAGACGAGCTGCCGGGAAAGACAATAGGTCGTGTTGATAAAATGCGTGAACAGTTCCTGAGTTGGCCCCGGCCATTTGATTTCAAGCCGGCAACTGTTAATGAAGAAGGAATACTGTTTAGCTGGGATCCTACATTCATAGAAGACGGGACGGCTGTAACTTATAAGGTAAACCTGGCACAGGATCTCGAAACACTCTACAACTCACCCCAGGTCATATCAAACATTACACAACCATCTTTGCAGGTATCAGGAATATATCAAAGTACTTATTTCTTCAAGGTCTTTGCTGTTGTCTCTTCCAATAGAATAACCGAATCATTAAGGAGTTATCTCGTATTCGAAGTACCTGACGATGCCATTGAAGGAACTGCTCATTACGGATCTGTTTCACAAAATACAGTATTTTACAAAAATGGGAATCCTCATATCATACCGGAGGGTCTCTATGTTGAGCCGGGCATTAACCTGACCCTGGAAGAGGGTGTGGAATTGCTTATTGCACCCGGTAAAAGCATTGATATTGACGGAAAACTATTTGCAATTGGTTCGCAAACTGATTCGGTACGGATTAGCAGGCTCGACCCGCAGCGTCCCTGGGGAGTTATCTGGGCACAAGGAGAAGAGGCGGAGGTCCTGTTCAGATTCGCAAACATCTCAGGCGGCAGCGACTCGATATCTATTGACGATGCTGAAAATAATCGTTTAAATGCACACATGATACAGGTTTGGGATGCATCGTTGAATATCTACGATAGTAAGCTCAGTGATGGGATCGCTGGTGGAATAGCCGCGTATAGCAGCGATGTACATATCGAACGGACAGAAATACGCAAATTCGCGCGTGATCCCGACTATGCCGCCAATAATGGTACTGCATATCCTGAAGGGCTTCACATTATCAGGGGTACAATAATCCTGAAAGATTGCCTGCTTACAGATGGTCCGCCTGCCGGTTCGGTCAGTATGGATTACCTTGATTTAAACGGAACACACGATTCTGAGATTACCGGTAATAAATTTATTGGCAGTGGTGATGATGCAGCGGATATAGATGCATCCTATTATATCAGGTTCAGCAGAAATATTATTGTTGATTGTGATGACAATGGACTGAGTATCGGTTCAAGTTCGCATCACATTTACGCTGACAACAATATCATTCTGCGATGCGGGAAAGCCATCGGGCTGAAACTGAATACTGAGATAGAACTCTGGAATAATTATTTCGCCGATTGTGGAGCAGGCGTATCAGTTAAACAAGCCGACGAGGGCTGCCTTGTTACGATGCGAAACTCAATAATGATTAATGTCGAGGAACCATTTGAGGCTTCTGAACCCTCCAAGGTGGATTTTGATATCGCATATAACTTCATTGACTCTGATGAACCCTGGCCCGGCAACGGCAATATTAATGGTGACCCCCTCCTGGCAGACCCCGATAATGGTGACTATTCGCTCTTGCCCGGATCACCGTTGATTGATGCCGGGTTCGGTTCTGAATTCCGGATTCCGGATGATGAAAGAGACACTCTCGCGCCTCGCCTGACCGTTCACCCTACATTCGATTACAATGGAACCTCACGAATGGATAATCTTAATGTGGAAAACACCGGCGGTGGTGATGTTCCTTACGTGGATATCGGTTTGTTTGAATATCAGGGCGAAATTCCGGTACCGCCGGGATCAGGTCTCTTCCTATATAACAGCCCCAATCCTTTCAATGGATTTACCTATATCACATTCCCCGTCCTCAGCGGATCATGGGCAAAAATCGAGATATTCAATGTACTGGGTAAACGAGTTTTCAAGTTAAAATTAGAGGGAAGCCGGCTTGAAAGATACAAACTGAATGAAGACCAGTACGCTTATCCCTGGGATGTCGCCAATAGTGGTTCCTACCTGGCATCCGGTATGTATTTCTGCCGCGTAAGCCAACAATCCGGCACAAAATTTGGGAAAATGGTTCTAATTTGGGAACCGGAATAAATTGAATAACCTGATCTGGGCTAAGTCAGTACAAAACTAACAGGGGCACCCGCATAAAAATCAAGAGTTGAGTAACCCAACTTTCAAATTTTGATTAGTAAATCGAAGCTCACGATAGAAAAAATCGCCCATACACCCAATAGTACGGACGATTTAGATTCCCGTCTAAAATCAGGCGTGAAAGCGAAGTGTTTCTTAAATTGCATTCATCATAACACCATACGCATTCAATTTTGTAAATTCAGAAGCCAGGATATCTAATTTATTGACGGTATAGAATTTCTGATATCATGGCTTCGAAATAGAGATACTTTCCCCTGAATGCCTGTCCCATGAATTCTACGAGAAATAATAAAGAATTACACAATAAGCGAATGTTTACCTATATCCTCTCTGCAAATAATGCCATAGATCAGCAGCTATTGCAGAGCGGACATTGGTTAGTTAGGGTCTCCTGAAAAAGTATTTTTCAGGCAAATATGCGCTTTCAGACTTATTAAATCTTCTTGGTTATTTTGCATAAACCATGTTTTTCTGTTCTTGGCAGTAATACTGTAGCAAAACATACCCG
>JAVCCM010000120.1 GCA_030765455.1 Candidatus Electryonea clarkiae
AAATAAGAGACAAGAGAGCAAAATTGTAGATAATGACATCAGTAAAAACAACCTATTGAATAATTGAGCAGGGTTTGGGCAACAGCCCCTGAACGCGTGGGCTAAATCATGTCATCCTTACAGGATTAAACTATTCATGTATTGTTGGCTCAATACAGCATGTTATTACTGTGATTTTCGATATACTTGGAAAACCTGTCATCGCAGGAATGACAATATAATTATAACCGGTTATGCCCTTAGCTCAGCCAGTGTGATTGTATTTCTTTGCGCACACCGGGTTAATAATTTATTGAATATTTCAAACATGTTCCATCTTCTATTGAAACGAAATTCAAATTCATCAAGATAGCGGGACATATATTTTTCATCAGGGTATCTATTGAGAGTACCTCTTAGCCAAGTCTTAACATTTGTAATAACAATATGTACTTTGGGCAACAATTCTTTGTTTGCTTTGTCAGAATTATTTTGATGGACAGCAATGTGATTATATTTTTTGCTTAGATGTTTGTAAGATGGCCATCCATCAGTGTAAACTGTTGTGCCGGTTGAATATGCTCTTTCACAAACTGACCAAGCTCTTTTTTCCCGGCATCTTTTATGGGCTTCATGTAAGCTCTGCCCATTTTTTTCTTATTCCGGGTTTCTATTGCAATGGCTACCAGTACTTTATCCTCAGCTCCACGTCCAGTGGTTCCTTGACGGGAGCCACCGATATAAGTTTCATCCAGCTCTACTGGATCGGTAAGGGGGAAAATCCCGGTGGACTTCATCCCTTTACGTAGCTTGTGCAATAATAACCAAGCTGTTTTGTAAGATTTGATTCCTGTTTTTCTCTGAAGCTCCATAGCTGAAATACCTTTCTTGCTGGTGGAAAACAGGAATACCGCAAGAAATAGTTTCTGCAATGGTTGTCTAAGTTTATGAAATACAGTCCCTGCTGTAACTGAAGCCTGATATCTGCATGAACAACATTGAAACAATTTTCTAGTGCTCACAAAAGAAGCTTGGTCGTGATGGCACCTGGGACAGATGAACCCATTTGGCCAACGAATTTTGAACAAGTAATCGAAGCAAGCATGTTCTGTAGCAAAAAACTCTTGAAAGTCAAAGAACGACAAAACTTTAGCCATGTTTATCTCCGCATATTCTGTTATTATGTTCAGTAGTAAATGCAACAGATAGCTGAGCTAAGGGCATAACCGGAAAGCAGAAATATTTGATTTACTTGGCAGGAGTATTGCTGTTCTAATTGACGACAAACTCAATCCCGGTTATCATCACCTGAACTGGTGGGCTCAAGGTTCATCAGGTGTATATTTCCTCAGGACCTCATCCGATTCCGGCTGGAATGTTACCAGGAAACTCTTGTATATTCAATAACTAAGTGGTTTTGATAATAATTACAGCGTTTATAAATTTGGAGTTTAAGAAGTATAGAGTTCAACCTTCAGGTTGTTTTTTAATTGAAAATTCACACACTGAAGTGTGAACTCTGAACTTTAGCTACTTGATATTGGAGTCTCTCATTGCAAAATCCAAGGCTGCCTCAGCATGAATCCTGGCGGTATCGAAGACTGGCAGACTTGAGTCTTTTTCGGATATGAGGAGAGGAATTTCTGTACATCCAAGAATTACACCCTGGGCTCCAAGTGTTCTCAACCTGTTGATTACACCAGCAAATCCAATTCGTGAAGAATCTTCGAACCTGCCCTCTATCAGTTCTTCATAGATAACCTTATTTACATATTCCATGTCTTCATTTAATGGTGTGATGACTTGAATATCCTGTCTTTTCATGCTCTCATTATAAAGATTTAGCTGCATGGTAAAATGTGTACCAAGGACGCCAATTCTTGATATTCCTCGAGATTTAACTTCTGCAGCAACAATATCCAGCAGGTTAAGGATTGGGATGCTTACAGCTTCCTGTAACTCATTATAAACCAAATGCATAGTATTTGTTGCAATGACAATAAAATCAGCTCCGGCTTTTTCCAGTTTTCTTGCTGATTTGCCGAGTTGAGCTGCGACATCGCCCCAACGACCTTCTTCAGCCATGTGAGTAATGGGCTCGAAAGACACACTGTATATAATTATTTCCGGATAATTGTGATCTTTATTAGCTGAGATATGACTCCGGATAATGTGGCGGTAATATTCGACAGTAGATTCCGGACTCATACCGCCCAGGATTCCTATAGTTTTTGGCATGGGAAGTTACCTTTTGATTTTCCCTGAAGGGGAATAATATGAATAGCCGTGGGTGTCAACCCACGGAGAATGATTGTCGCAAACATCTCGTCCCTGAAGGGGGCGTACAACAGTTTGTTCAACCCATTCAGGGTTGGTATCTTAGCGTTCATCCTTCCTTCACGGGTTTCATCGTCAAACCTATTTTATTCAAAACAGAACTTGCTGTTCAGCAGAAACTATCATTAGCCATGAATTTGCCTGTTATCTACAGCCAGGGCTGCTTCTTTGATGACTTCGGAAAGTGTGGGGTGTGCATGTATAGTACGGGCGATGTCTTCGGCACTCGCCTTATATTCGAAAGCTATAACAATTTCAGCGATCATTTCAGAAGCCCGCGGTCCGACTATATGAACGCCAAGAAGCCGGTCGGTTTCTGCATCGGCGATAATCTTTACCATACCGTCGCTTTCACCAAGGCTTAATGCCCGTCCATTTCCCTTGAAATAAAACTTTCCAACATTATATTTGATCTTCTTTTCTTTGGCCAGTTCCTCTGATATCCCAACCGATGCAAGTTCAGGTGCGGTATAGACAACATTGGGGATGTTTTCATAATTGACATGACCCGGCATTCCGGCGGCAATCTCCGCAACAGCGACTCCCTCATCCTCTGCTTTGTGGGCTAACATCGGACCCTGGATCAAGTCACCTATAGCATAGATTCCGGGAATATTCGTCTGAAAATTATCATCTACGGGTATGAATCCATTGCCAGATATTTCGATTCCGACCTTATCCAATCCGGCAGTATGGGGATTTGGTCTCCTGCCAACCGCAACGAGTACCTTGTCGCCGTCAAGTGTCTGTTCAGCGTCGTTTTTATCTTCAAAATGCAATGTAATTTTATTGCTCTTAGCACTGGCTTTGGTGACTTTTGAATTGAAATAAAATTCCAGTCCCTGGGATTTCAATGAGCGTTGAAGAATTATTGCAGTCTGTTTGTCAGCAAACGGCACAGCGTGGGGAAGCATTTCAACAATACTGACTTTCGATCCAAGACGAGCCCAGACACTGCCCAGCTCCAGCCCTATTGCGCCTGCGCCAACAACGATTAGATGCTTGGGGATTTTATTCAGGGATAGCGCTTCTGTGGAACTGATGATCGTTTTTCCGTTGAATTTTATGAATGGCAATTCAACAGGCAAACTTCCCATCGCCAGTACGATTGTCTTCGCCTTGATCTCCCTGATTTCTCCGTTGTGTTCTATATTGATAGTGTTTTGATCTTGTAATTTCCCAATACCCTCGATTACGGTCACCTTATTTTTTTTCATAAGCAGACGGATGCCATCAGTCAGGGTTTTTACAATTTCACCCTTTCGTTTCATCATTTTAGCAAGTTTGAACTTGACATCAGAAACCTCGATACCATGTACGTCCAACTTGTTTTGGGTCATATAGTACAATTCACTGGATTCGAGTAGAGCTTTGGAGGGAATACATCCGACATTAAGACAGCATCCTCCAAGAGAGCTGTCTTTTTCTATGAGCGCAGTTTTCAAACCAAGCTGAGCCGCGCGTATAGCTGAAACATAACCCCCGGGACCGGCTCCAATTATTGCGTAATCAAAAGATTCCAACTCGTACTCCATAATTTCAAACAGACAAGATGATGCTATGCTGAATAAATTCTACTTAAACAATCAAACATTTCAGCACACGAGAGCCATTATCTAAATCGGCTCAGGGATTTCATAAACGATTTCGATGTCCGGTCCTCCGGGCATTTTAATTGTCGATTTTGCAATAACATCGTAAGGAAAGTTGACTGCAAATTTCCATTCGCGTTTGATTCGAGTTTTAAGTTGCAAATAGCCCTTGTTTTCCAATTCACCAATGTCCATTGGCGCATAACCTGTTTTTCGTTCATATTGCCTGGCAGCTGAGGCGATAGATATACAGGCGTTATACGCTTCCTGCCTGCTGATTGTTTCAGATTCGCAACCGATGGTTGATAGCAGAAATAGAGCCGCTATGCTGAGCAACAATAATTTTTTCATGGCTTGTTTCCTTTCCAAATTCAAATTAACGGATTATCAACCGCCAGGTCACCTCCAAGTTCGCGACCAGACGGAGCTACTATGATATCAAGAATGATCTATTTTCTGGTAAACTACGTAATATGACACCTAAAGACAATTGCAAATAAAAACAAGACATCTCCGATACTATTTCCATTTTAGACAGGTTAGATTTCTAACATTATACGTTCAGGGTTTTCAATGCATTCCACAATACGTTTAAGAAACACAACCGCTTCAGAGCCATCAACAATCCTGTGGTCATAAGAAACCGCAAGATACATCATAGGACGTGCTTCTATCTGATCATTTTCGCCAACGACTACCGGACGCTTTTTTATACCATGCATACCCAGGATGCCGCTCTGGGGAGGATTGAGTATGGGTGTTGACAGTAACGAGCCGAAGATACCGCCGTTTGATATTGTAAAAACTCCTCCGCTCAAGTCATCCAGTGTGAGAGAACGTTCTTTTGCGCGCCTGGAGTAATCAGCAATCACTAATTCAATTTCGGCAAAGCTCAGTTTATCCGCGTCACGAATTACTGGTACGACCAGCCCTTTTTCAGTGCTTACTGCCACGCCAATATCGTAGAAATGATTATGAACAATATCGTTCCCATCAATCTGTGCGTTCAATTTTGGAACTGTTATTAATGCATCTACAGTTGCCTTGACAAAAAATGACATCATACCGAGCTTTATGCCAAATTTTTGCGTATATGCGTCTTTGAACTTTGCGCGGACTGCCATAAGTTCGGTCATATCGACTTCATTGAAGGTTGTAAGTATCGCTGCGGTCTGCTGCGACTGTACCAATCTCTCTGCTATACGGATACGGAGGCTGCTCATTGGTTCACGGGTTTGACGTTTTTCGCTTCCCGGTTTCAATGAGATGGGTTTGGGCATACTTGTCCGCGTTTCTGAAGCGTTGGAATCTCCCGGCGAAGCAATAATAACTGGAGGTTTATCAATTATTGTTTTGTCGGCAATAAATGTGAGGACATCGCTTTTCGTGATCCTGCCGTCTTTCCCGGTACCCGTGATTAATGCAGGGTTGATGTTGTTTTCCAGAACAATGCGACGAGCTGCGGGCGATAAATTTTCATCAGCGAGTTTCTCCAGTTTTGCTGTTGCCTGAGGCATTCCCGCAGGCGGATTAATAGGAGGAGCTTCCACAATAGGAGCAGACTCAACTGTTTCTGAGCCTTTTTCTTCGAGCTGTGGAACCGCTTCCGTATCGACAGTTCCTACTACCTGGCCGATATGTACAGTACTTCCTGCATCTGCTTGAATTGATATTTTACCATTGAATTCAGAAGTTACATTCATGGTTATTTTGTCGGTTTCAAGTTCAAAGATTTCCTCGTCTATTTTAATATATGCCCCATCTTCAACTTTCCATTCAACAAGAATACCTTCTGTAATAGACTCGCCAACCTCAGGTACTTTTATTTCTGCTATCATTATTTTTCAGCTCCTTCCGGAAGAATTGTAACGTCATGAGGGACAGGGTCGCCATGAAGAGCCGCATCGACAATTTGATTTTGTTCCTCACGGTGTTTTGTCAGCGAACCTGTTGCAGGACTTGCGCCCCAGCCCCGCCCAATGTAACGGATTTTATTATCTGGAAACAGATGCTGCAACCAGGGACGTATAAAGCTCCATGCGCCACGATTTTTTGTCTCTTCCTGCACCCAGATTATTTCATCAACGCCATTGTATTTTTTGACAATTGCTTCCATCTTTTCATGTTGAATGGGATATAGCTGCTCTATCCTTACAATCGCCACATCCGAGACCTTATCCTTTTCCCGTCTTTCAAAAAGATCGTAAAATATTTTTCCGCTGCACATCACCAGCCTTTTGGGTTTTTTTATTTTGACCGGATCATCGAGAATTTCTTGAAATTCACCGTTAGTGAATTCACTGACTTTCGATACACATAACTTATGCCTGAGTAAACTCTTTGGTGACATTATTATCAATGGACGGAGGAACGGACGTTTCATCTGGCGCCTGAGTACATGAAAGTACTGTGCCGGTGTTGTCAGGTTGCATACCTGTATGTTCTGCTGGGCACAGGCTGCCAGGTAACGCTCGAGGTAAGCGTTTGAATGTTCAGGTCCCATTCCTTCAGAACCGTGTGGAAGCAGCATTACGAGGCCGCTTACACGCTGCCATTTCGCCTCGGAGCTGATAATAAATTGATCGATAATCGCTTGAGCTCCATTAACAAAATCGCCGAATTGAGCCTCCCAGATTATAAGCATTCGTGGTTCTACAAGCGAATAACCATAGTCGAAACCCAGCACGGACGCCTCCGAAAGGGGGCTGTTGTAGGAGCAGAAATGAGCCTGGTCAGCGCTGATATGATTCAATGGTTTATATTGTTCCATCGTTTCCATATCCTGCCAGACCGCATGCCGATGTGAAAAAGTCCCCCTCTGGCTGTCCTGACCGCTAAGCCGTACAGGGGTTCCCTCATCAAGCAAAGTTCCGAATGCAAGCGCTTCACCATAACCCCAATCGACAGTGCCATTTCCATTTTCAACTGCTTCCTGACGGCTTGGAAGATACCGCTCGATTTTCGGGTTAAGTTTAAATCCATCAGGGACTGTATTTAATCCGTGAGCAACCCTTTTGAGATGGCTTTTTGTAACTTTTGTTTTAACCGGATCATAAGAGAACGGATTTTTCAGGTCTTCCCAGAGTTCATCTTGAGAATCAATTTCAATATGCCCGCCGTTTGTATGGGCAAACTCAAAATCCCGTTGAAGATTATCTTGAACTTCTTTTATAATTCGCTCTGAATCTTGTTCGGCAATCACTCCCGACTCAAGCAATTGCTTGGTATAAATCTTAAGGACCGAGGGACGATTTTTAATCTTTTTATACATTTGCGGTTGTGTGAATGCTGGTTCGTCACCTTCATTATGACCATGACGCCGGTAGCAAAGCATATCGACTACCACATCACGTCCAAATTCCTGCCGGAATTTCAGTGCAATTTCAGAGATGAAAACAGTCGCTTCCGGATCATCCCCGTTAACGTGAAAAATGGGCGCATCAATAGCTTTGGCGAAATCAGTACAGTATTTGGATGAACGGGAGTCCTCGGGATTTGTAGTAAATCCTATCTGATTATTGACAATGATATGAACCGTACCCCCGGTGCGATAACCTTCAAGCTGTGAAAGGTTAAGTGTTTCTGAAACCAGCCCCTGTCCGGCAAAAGCGGAATCACCATGAATTAAAATCGGGATCACTTTTTTGCGAAATTCGATATCATTTCGGAGACGTTGTTTAGCCCGAACCTTACCCTCCACGATAGGATCTACTGCTTCGAGATGACTGGGATTGGCTGATAAGTTGAGATGAACTGTTTTCCCTGAACGGTTGCGATGATCGGAACTGAATCCTTTATGGTATTTAACATCACCACCTCCTCCGTAACTCTCGGGAGGGATATATCCCTCAAACTCCTCAAAAATCATCCTGTATGATTTGTCAAGAATATTTGCCAGTACGTTCAAACGTCCCCTGTGTGCCATGCCAATGATGATTTCCTCAATACCTATTTCCGGGGCAAGCTCAACAATCTCGTGAATCAATGCAATCAAGGTTTCTGCTCCTTCTAATGAAAACCGTTTTTGACCGGCGTATCGAGAGTGAAGAAAGGATTCAAACTTTTCGGCATCAACGAGCTTTTTAAGGATTGCAAGTTTCTTGGTACTGTCAAAGTCCGGTTTGTTAAGAACCGGTTCCATCTCACGTTGCAGCCATCTCCTGATATTGCTGTCTTGAATATGGATGTATTCAACTCCGATGCTTCCGCAGTAGGTATCTTTTAATATCCGGATTATGTCTATGAGTTTCGCTCGTTTTGGCCCTACCAGGTGCCCAGTGTCAAAAACCTCTTCAGAGTCACTATCTGTAAACCCAAATTCTGATATTTCAAGATCTTCTAAATGATCGAGATTGTTGCCTAACGGATCAAGCTGTGCAATCATATGTCCACGATTACGGTATGCGTAGATCAGGCTGGCTACGGATGATTGAAGCGAAGCACGCTGTCCAGCTACACAATTGCGTGGACACATAGCAAGCTCGAATCCCTGGAAAAATGTCTGCCATGATTCCGATAATTCATGGGGATTTTTACGCCACAAAGCGTACATTTCATCAACGTATTCAGCATTCCAGCTTGTTACTGCAGGCGCACGACCTGCGGTTGGTGATTGTATATTTATCAAAACCTCTCCTTCACAGACATACAATAAAAAACTAATTATTGACGTTAAGTAACTACTGAATCGTTCCAGAACCGGCAAGAACCTGTGTTGCTGTTAACTTATTGTTATTTTGCGGTTCCTGCTCTCGCTGAAAGAAATTTATTGCTCGAACCTTGTAGATTGGAGTAATATCATCAGGTCTCAATATTATTCAGAATCATAAGGGAACATTTGTATATTCACTACCTTATCGAGCTAAACGTTAAAGATTGCAGAAAAATATAAGGGATTCCAAACATTTTTATTTATAAAACTATTGCAATGGAGTCTCTTGCCTGTTTTCGGTAGGTTATTTGTATGAGTGGATTTCGCAGAAGTTCCGGGCTGACCCTTGCGCACGAATTGGTAGGAAACTATTCAGGAATAAGCTTTAAGGAGTGTAAGATGTTGATTTGCGCTATTTAACAAGAACAATTTTTCTGATTGCTGCCGTCTTTTGTTCTGTGCTGACTCGTGTGAAATAGATTCCGGCTGCAAGATTACCGGCTTTCCAGGGGATGCGATGATATCCGGCTTCAAGTGTTGGCGGCTGGAATTTCGTTATTCTGCGACCAAGAATATCAAATATCTCGACATTTATCAAAACCGCCTCAGGCAATGCTACAACTATTGTAATCATCGAATTAAATGGATTTGGGTAAATCCCTGCAATTTCAAATTTTTCGGGAATTGTGTTTTCCCATGGCGACTCAATATCAGGACGTTCGAGCCAGAATATCCGTGTTGAATCACTTGAAATTGTATCACCGTTGGAAACAGCATCTACCTGCCAGGCAACCTTAATCGCCCGCATCCACATTGTTAGCTCAAGTGAATCAGGAATATTGATCCAGTGGAGCGTACTCGTGAGGCTGTCGTAGTCTAAAACCTCTATTGTTGAGTCGTTTATGCTGACTTCAAAATGAACGTTATATGTTACAGAATCGTCAGCAGGATCAGGATCATCTGAAACTTGCCAGGAGAACATATTTCTATGCGGTATCTGCCAGGGAATGCGAAGACTGTCCACAGGTTCAATCATGTTGAAAGATGTGGGAGGATCAGGCATGTATGTTTGAAAAACAAATACATTTTCGGAATTGGTTACTCTATCGAATGTATCTGTTGCTTTTACACGCCACCAGTAGTATTGATTATCAAGTAGATCGCTAATTTCAGTTGTAGTATCTGATCCTGTGATTTGTGCCACTGAATTGATAAATCCCGGATCGGTTGAAATTTCAAATAAATATTCTACTGAATCGCGTGATATCTCATCATGTGCTGATTGCCATGTAAATGTAATGTTTGATTCGCCTATCGTATCAGACGATCCTGGGAAAATCAACTCGAATGCCCTGGGTGCCTCATAGCTATACATACTGAAAGACCAGGCGTCACCGCCAGAAGCGAACATCCCATCAGTATTAGTATCAACTGCCTTGATTTTCCAGAATATCCTGGTAATGTTTTCATTATCGTCCAGTTCTGAGCCGGAGATCGAGGTGTCATTCCCGCGAAGGCGGGAATCCAGAATGTTCAAGGGTACAATACTGCTCTCTTTGTGGATTCCCGCCTTCGCGGGAATGACAGTCCCTCTCATACCTGGTTTTGATCCAGTCTGTAGTGCAGGAGCCTCTCCACTCCAGACGAAGAAAGTATCGATAAGCCCGGAGACGGGATAATTAGGTGTAAACCAGCGATTTTCAGACCAATAGAGTGTATATGTCAGTGCGTCATCAGGGTCGGGATCTGATGCCTTACCCCATCTTAAAACCGGTTGATCTGTAATCAAAAGAGTATCATTTGACGGTCCGGCGAGCTTAAATGGAAGTGGATTTTCCGCGATACGTATAGTGAATTGCCAATCTTCATCAGAAAAAACTTCATTTTCCTGTGGATCGGATGCCGTGACAAACCAGTAATAAGTAATGTCATCATTCCCGGTGAATGTGTAGAAAGTATCCGTTAAGCCGGTTTCATAAGGATCAAATAAGTTCCGTGGTCCGGTCGCAATGTAAAGGTCATAAGTAATCTCATCGCCCTGATCAGGATCGGTAGAAGATTCCCATGTAAGCAGGACTTCCGAGGTATCGATAATTCCATATTCAGGCGGACTTATCAGGTTGAATGCTGAAGGTTCATCTTCGACATAAATCATGAATCTTCTTGCATCACCCTCAACAGGATTTTCTGAAGAAAGAACACCGTCCGTGTTGGTATCCACAGCTCTGACGTACCAATACACAACAGCATCATAGGGTAATTCATCAAGTGAGTTTGAATTTGGATTATTTGGTTCCGGTTTATTAAAGCCAATTTCACTCTTTGATTTAGTCGAGTTGGAATTTTCGGTAATTTGATTTAATAAATGACCGGAAATCTTGGACTCTTCTGGTCGTTTACCTGTCTTATTTTGCGAGCCGGCGCCAGTGAATATTTCATCTAAAGTGAAAGCATAAAAAGTATCAACTATTCCCGTGACAGAATCAGGACTATCGAAATCAGGATCGTTAATTGACCATATCAGGGAATAAGTGATTAAATCACCGGGATCAGGATCGCCCGAGGGATGCCAGGTCAGCACAGGATTTATTGAATCAAGCAGTGCGGCATTTACCGGGCTGGCAAGATCGAATTGTTCGGGTGGATCTGGAATCCTGGCAGTAAAGTTCCAATTAGCAGAGATCCACCTGCCATTGGTGTTGCTGTCTCGAGCCTGAACCCGCCATCTATATTCCCGGTCATCAGCCGGTATTTCGAAATAATATTCAGGATTCGCCAGGTGCTCAGTGATATACATCACGGAATCTTCTACCTGAATAATTTCAATAAAATATGTAACAACATCTTCCGGATCGGGATCAAATGCTTCTTCCCATGTCAGATGTGCGATTCTTTGATCAACAATTGCTCCACGCAATGGAGTCAATGGTGAAAATCTTGCTGGAATTTCAGGGAAGTAAGTTGAGAAGGCAAAAGTATCCTGGGACATGGTATAATAACCGGTTTCATCGTGTACTCTTACGGTCCATGCCCAATCTTCATCATCCCTGTTAGCGTTGAATATATAGGTAGTATCGGGAAAATTCCTGGCTTTCAGCCTGAATGGTTCACCACCACGGCTGACATATACATCGTATAAAAGCGCACTTCCCGTATCCGGATCAATCGAATGATTCCAGGCAAGAGTCACCAGGGAATCATCCTCAACTGCTTCATCTTCGGGCATCATCAGCTCAAAAGCGTTCGGAGGATCGGGAACAGAAACGCTGAACGACCAGACCTCCTGCGGTCCGGCGTACACTCCATCGCTATTACTATCATTTGCGTGAATCCGCCAGAATATCCTTACATCATCAGGCAGGAGATCGTCCAGTTCACCACCCAGATCATCAAGTTCGCCTAACATTACTTCTTCTTCAAAAATATAAAAGGTGTCGGCTAAACCGGTGACTGTTATTGAACGGTGTAAGTTTTCATAAAAGGACCATTCGAGATCATAAGTAATTGTATCATCCGGATCAGGATCAATAGTTGATTCCCATACAAGGGTAGGGCTGTAACTATTTACTATTGCATTGTCTATCGGTGAGGTCTTGCTGAAAATCAATGGCGGTTGTGGTATATATATTTGAAAAATTCTGCTCTGATTAGATTCCACGCTGTCATCGGTAATTTCGTCAAGCGCAAACATTTTCCACCAGTATAACGAATCATCCACCATCCATACCTGATCAGAAATAACAGGCATCAACTCACCGGAAGAATATGGTCCGAAAATATGATTATTTGTGAAATTATTGTCTTCTGCAATATGGATTGTATATTCTACCGATTGATCCGGATCAGGATCTCCGGCTCGCTGCCAATGAAAAGTCATACTTCCGTCGAAGCTGGTATCATTATTGACAGGGGAGATCAAGCCGAAAGGATTCGGCGGGTCCTGAATTGCTATGCTGAAACTCCAGGAAGTGTCGGGACCTGACCATGTTCCCCCGGTATTCTGATCCACTGCTTTTACATGCCAATATATAGTCACATCATCATTCAGGACTTCCTCAGCAAAAGTATATGAAGTATCTGTCAAATCTGTTATGAAAGTTGAGTTTGAAAAAGCTGAATCCAGGGACCATTCCAGCGTGTAAGAGAGACTATCGTTGGGATCCGGATCAGATGTTGATCTCCATGTAAGCGCAGGAGTCAAACTTTCGAGCTGTTCAGAGTCAACAGGGCTGACCAGTTCAAAAGTTTGCGGATTTTCCGGGATATAGATCAGGAAAGTCCGAATATCATCCGAAAGGAGGCTGTCGGTATATTCTTCGTCATGCGCCCAGACTGTCCACCAGTACCTGTGATCGTCAACCATCCAACCTTCATCCAGCGTAATAAATTCATCTTCGCTGAACGGACCGTAAACATGATTCTGTGCAAAATTAATATCTTCAGTAACATGAAGAGTATAGGTTACTTCCTGCATGGGATCGGGATCGCCGCTATTTTCCCACTCGAATGATACGCTACCATCGAAACTGGTATCATTATCTGTCGGTTGACTAAGGCCAAAGGCAATAGGCATTTGAGGTACATGTATGTAGAACCGCCATATTTCACTTGATCGAATGCTGGTGTCAAGCGCCGCGTCCTCAGCCATTACTTTCCAATAATAACTGTGATCGTCCTCCATCCAGAATTCGAACAGGGTCGGAAATTCACCTTCATCATAAGGGCCAAGAATAACTTCACTTGTGAACTCGCTTGTCTCAGAAACATGTACCCAGTATGTAACACTTTGTCCCTGATCCGGATCGCCGTTGTTTTCCCAGCGGAGATCAACGGAACCGTTCAAATTGGAATAGCCACCATTATTTGGACTTTCCAGGCTGAACGAGTTTGGAGGTTCTTCTATTGCAATATTCAGCATCCAATATGCATCAGGTCCCGACCAGGTCCCGTTGGTATTATTATCCTCGGCATGTACGCGCCAGAACAATGTTGTATCGTCCAGGGCATTTGTGATGGAATAACTCTCTGTCGCTAATCCGGTTATCGTTGCCGGGCTAAGGAAGTCATTAGTCAGGGAATACTCTAATGTATAAGTCACCGCATCGTCCGGGTCAGGATCATTAGATTGTTCCCAGGTCAAAGTAAAGGGACTTGCAGCAATCGTTGAGCTGTCCGCCGGAGTAAGAAGATCGAAAGCTGAGGGCGGTTCAGCTATGTAAATTGAAAACGAAAGGGTGTCGTCAGCCCAGGTTCCGCCGGAATTCAAATCTACTGCCTTGATAGTCCAATAGAATAACGGGTCATTATCATTGCCATTGTAGATGAATGAGTTTGACGATATCCCTGTTACAAGAGGAGTATCAAGTTGGGCGGCATCGTTAGAAATATAGATATTATATGTAACAGCATCGCCGGGATCAGGATCGGTACTCGTACCCCAACTCAACGTTACCTGCTCTGTTCCGGAAACAGTTCCATTTATGGGTGATACAAGTGCGAAAGAACTGGGCGGTTCCGGGATAATGATAGTAAAGTCTCGAGATTCATCTGCCCAGATTCCATTTGTATTATCGTCAATCGCTTTAACCGTCCAGTAGTAATGAGTATTGTCGGAACCGGAAAAGGTATAGCTGGTGTCCGTCAATCCTGTTGCAATGGGATTTCCTAAATCATCAGGATCAGTGGAAACATACAAGTCAAATACCACATCATCGCCGGGATCTGAATCAGTAGTCAACTCCCATGTTAACACAACATCTGCGGAGAAGGAAATATAATCGGCAACCGGTGATATAAGATTAAATGAATCCGGGGATTCAGGTACTTGAATCCTGAAGCTATAATGTCCATTTGACCAGGTTCCCTCGGTGTTTGTATCGACTGCCTTGATACGCCACCAGTACACCGTATCATCAGATCCATTGAAGGTATAGCTTGAATCCGCTATGCCTGTTGCAACCGGAATGCTAAGGTCGTCCTGATCGGTAGAGATATATACTTCATAAGTGAGAGTATCATCCGGATCGAAATCGAAAGATCTCATCCATGATAGAGTAATATCTGTAGATACCGTCATGGTGTCTGAACTGTCAGGGCTTGCAAGCGTGAAGTCAGTTGGTAGTTCCGGGATTGCAATTGAGAAAGACCATGTGGTATTTGCAAGAGTTCCCCCGGTATTGGTATCAACAGCTCGAACGTTCCAAAAGTACTCAGTGTCGTCCCGTCCCACAAAAGTGTAGGTTGTATCAGAAAGATTTTCCGCAACCGGATCACCTAAAACCAGTTCATCTTCGGATACATATACCGAATACCGAATCGAATCGCCTGGATCGGGATCGGTGGTGGAATTCCAGGTTAGAGACACCCCATTCGTTGAGGAGATGAACCCATCAGCAGGGGCAGCAAGATCGAATGATCCGGGTGTTTCCGGTATATATAAGATGAATGATAGAGTGTCATTTGCTAATGTACCGTCTGTATTTGTATCAATCGCTTTAACCGTCCACCAGTATTGAGAATCATCCTCACCTGCAAAAGTGTATGTATTAAATGAGACTCCCGTCACAACGGGATCGCCGAAGTTAAGAGAATCAGTTGATACATACACAT
This sequence comes from Candidatus Electryonea clarkiae, assembly GCA_030765455.1. Lineage (GTDB taxonomy): Bacteria > Electryoneota > Electryoneia > Electryoneales > Electryoneaceae > Electryonea > Electryonea clarkiae. The sequence continues at coordinate 15,169 of JAVCCM010000120.1, forward strand.
CATAGGAGATTTCATCACCGGGATCGGGATCGACAGGCGCAACCCAGGTAAGTACTACGCTGGATTGATCCAGGACCGTGTTGTGAGGCGGACTGGTCAAAGAAAACGTGTCAGGTTCTTCAGGAATAGCGATTGACCAGTTCCAGGTTTCATCTGCCCATGTTTCAAGTAGCCAGGGATCTTTCGCTTTTATAGACCAAAAATATTGTGTATCGTCATTTCCGCTGTATAAGTAATTGGTGGAAGTCAAACTGACAGCAACCGGGCTGCCGAGATCATCAGGATCAGTCGAAACATAAACATCATAACTGACCAGCTCACCATCATCCGGATCAATAGATTCTTCCCAGGAAAGCAGCATCACCGAAACTTCAGAAATTGTTCCGTTATCGGGAGCAGTCAGGGAAAACGCACCGGGTGGATCAGAAACATCAAGTTCAAAACTCCATTGTTCATCAGCCCAGGTTCCGTTCGTGTTACCATCTATTGCTTTTACAGACCAGAAATACTCGGTATCATCCAAGCCGGTGAATGTATAGTTGGTGTTTGTAACGCCTGTTGCCACTGGATTACCAGGATTGTCCTGATCGGTTGATACGTAAATATCAAATGTAACATTATCGCCGGGATCGGGATCAATGGATGGTTGCCAGATTAATAGGACATCATAATCAACTGAGATGAAACTGTCTGCTGGTTCTAACAGGCTGAAGGAATTTGGAGGTTCCGGGACAGCGATCCTGAAACTCCATGTTTCATCGGCAAAGGTTCCGCTGGTATTAGTATCGATCGCTTTTACAGTCCACCAGTATTGAGTATCGTCAGTCCCGATAAAAGTATAGGTAGTATCAGTTAAATCTTGAGCGACAGGATTTCCGAGGTCTCCGATATCTGTTGAGACATAAACATCATAAACAACTGAATCACCAAGGTCTGTTTCTACCGCTGGTTCCCATTCCAGGTTAACCTGGAGAGTTGTCGAAGTTGCATTGTCTGCAACACTTGTCAGGTTGAACGAACCGGGAGGGTCGGGAACAATTATAGTAAACATCCTGGTTTCATCAGCCCATGTTGAGGAATCGAATTGATCTACAGCCCTGATTGTCCACCAGTATTCAGTATTATCCAAGCCGTTGAATGTGATAGAGGTGCCGGTTATATCCTCAGCTACTGGACTACCAAGATTATCCGAATCAGTAGTTACATATATCTCATAAGAAACATCGTCGCCCGGATCAGGATCAGAAGCATCTTCCCAGCTAAGAGTCACATTCGTTGAAGTTGATATAAAACTATCCGCAGGTGAAGAAAGATTGAATGAGTTAGGCGGTTCGGGAATAAACAGGGTGAAATCCCATGTTTCATCAGCAAATGTGCCGGTTGTATTTCTATCTACTGCCTTGACTGTCCACCAGTACTGGGTATCATCCGTACCGTCAAAGGTGTAGGTTGTGTCTGTCAAATTCGTAGCAACCGGGTTACCCAGGTTGCCCTGATCAGTTGAGACATAAAGGTCATAGGTCAGGGTATCGGTTGGGTCAGGATCAATCGAAGCTTCCCAGGTTAGGACAACGTCTGTCCCAACCGGAGATGATCCATCATCAGGTAACAACAGTCCGAAAGAACTCGGCGGTTGCGGTATGTCTATTGCAAAACTCCACTGCTCGGTTGACCATGTTCCGGGAGTGTTTAAGTCTAATGCTCTAATTCGCCAGAAATAAATATTATTGTCACTACCGGTAAAATCATAACTTGTGCCTGTGAGACCGGTGGCAATTGCATTTCCTAAATCTAACTCGTCGGTAGATATATACACGTCAAAAGTTATTATATCATCCGGATCATCATCAGTGGTTGATTCCCAGGTCAATGTTACATTGGTTATCTCAAAAACACTACTGTCTGCAGGTGTGAGCAGGCTGAATGGATTGGGCGAATTTGCAACATTGATTTCGAAACTGAATGTTTCAGAAGCCCAGGTTCCATTGGTATTTGTGTCTATTGCCTTTATTGTCCACCAATATTCTGTGTTGTCAATCCCGTTAAATGTGTAATTGGTAGATGTAACATCAGACGCAACCGGCTCGCCCATATCACCCGAATCAGTTGAGACATAAATCTCATAGGTAACGTTATCTCCGGGATCAGGATCGGTTGCTGTTTGCCATGATAGATTAACCTCGGTAGAAGACTCTTCGGAACCATCTGCCGGAAAAACCAAGTCAAATGGATCAGGCGGATCCGGAACAGCAATAGAAAAGCTCCAGGTCTGGTTTGCCAGGGTGCCTGAAGGAGAATTTGTATCTACTGCCCGGACTGTCCACCAGTACTGCGTGTCGTCACTTCCTGTATATGTATAAGTAGTGTCGGTTAAACCTGTTACAACAGGTGTACCTAAATCCCCTTCATCAGTGGAAACATATACTGAATAGACAATATTATCGCCCGGATCGGGATCGTCTGCTGGACGCCAGGCAAGGGTGACATCAGAATCCGTCATTATTGATTCATCTGCCGGTGATGCAAGATCAAAAGAATTTGGTGGATCGGCTACATATACGGAAAAACTCCACAAATCATCAGACCATTTGGAAGAATCAAAACTGTCAACAGCGAGAATTCTCCACCAGTATTGCGTGTCATCTGATGCATCAAAAATATAGTTGGTTGAAGTAACGTCCGATGCCACCGGCAGCCCCAGGTCGCCCTGATCTGTAGAGACATAGACTTCATAAGTAATGATATCGTCAGGATCGGGATCGGTTGGGGCATTCCAGCTTAAGGTAACCGAAGAGCTTGCCGAAACACTCCCGCTGTCGGGAGCTGTTAAATTGAAATCATCAGGTGGCTCAGGTGTATAGATCAAGAAACTGTTCGTGCTGCTTGCCCATGTGCCATTTGTGTTTGTGTCATTTGCTTTGATTGTCCACCAGTATTCGGTGTCATCTTCTCCCGCGAAAGTATAATTTCTGACAGTTAATCCGGTAGCAATCGCATTACCAAGGTTACCCTCGTTAGTTGACACATACACATCATAAGTAACCTCGTCTCCGGGATCAGGATCAATTGCTTCAGCCCAGGTCAGGGTTACATCTTCGACGGATGAAACTGCTTCATCGGCGGGTAGCAGCAAATTAAAATCGTTAGGAGGATCATAGATATATACAGTGAAAGATCGTCCCTGGAATGGAGTCGCGACAGTATTCTGTTGAAATACGTTTGTTGCGACTATCTGCCAATATGTTCTCTGATCATCGGGTAATCCTTGACCATCCAATCCACTTAAGATAAAAGTTGTATCGAGGGTATTTTCTGTTAATGCATTATTAAAGAATGGATTATCCGCCCATGCAACTGTGTATAAAATTGTCTGTGGGAAAAATGAAATTGAAAGCTCGTTATCAAGATACTCTTCATCAAAAATTACCTGTAGTCCATCGTTTTCATTATGGTTTTCGATTCCGGCTGTACAGGAATTCAGTGTTCCGGTTAGACTGTTGTACTGGAATACTATAAATCCTTCTTCATGTAAAATAACCTCAAAAGTGTAAACAGAAGTGGGATCACCGAATCGCCTTACACCATCCCATTGAACGATAAATTGATCACCTGCATCCCGATAGTAAATGTCGCCCTGCAAATTAGGCTGAAGCGCATCCCAGAAGGGAGCAATCATTGCTGCAGGACCATCAAAGGCAGGTATATTGGAATTAGTGAAATCTGAATTAGGCGTACCAAAATGAATGTTTCCATTACTGGAAATTGTAACGCTGTTATATTGATTACCGTAATAAGAAAATTGCCAGGGTAGATCGACGGTTTCAGTGCTGTTGGCATTATCTGAGGTAGTGGAACGAGTGCCTGTCCCGGAAATCTCTACCCAGTCATATTCAGCGCCACCCGGTTCATTGCTGCTTATCCAATAATAACCGAAATTGTCCGGACCATGCACTTGAAGCCCGTTATCAAGGTTCGGGTCTTCCGGTTCAGTCCAGGCAAGACCAATGAAGTCCTCATGAATCAGGGTATCATCTTCCGCATAAACAAGATTGAATTGACCTGGAGCTACAGGGAAGAATGCATGTACTCGCCATGTCTCGTCCGACCATGTTCCTTCTGTATTGTTATCCTGGGCACGCACTTTCCACCAGTATGATTGAGCATGTTCCAGCGCTACCAGCTCAAAAGTGGTATCTGCCACAAACGCTGAATCGACATCGAATCCAAAATCGGGGTCTGTTGACCACCATACGTGATAACCCACTATTCCATCACCAGGATCATCATCTGAGGTTGATTCCCAGACTAATGTCGTATCGCCATCAAAGGTGAAAGAACGATCCTGTGGCGAAAGAAGGCTGAAAGGTAGGGGTGGATCAGGCCGGAAAGACTCAAAAGAGAATGCAAAGTTATCAAATGGATTTCGCGATGAGAGTACGCTGTTGCCAAAGGAATCCTCGGCGCGGACATACCAGTAAATGGTTTCATCATCCGGTATTACACCTTCAGGGAATTCGTAGGTAGTTTCTTCGACTCCCGTGACAGAATCCGGATTATTAAAATTAGCGTCATCAATCGAATAATAGATTGTATATGTAATTGTGTCACCCGGATCCGGATCAGGCGCTGCTTCCCAGATCATTGTCGGGGTTAAAGTGCCGATAAGCGTAGCGTCCATTGGTTCAAGCAAATCGAAAGTAGTCGGCGGTTCCGGGATATATATATCGAAAGGCCATACCTGATCTGCCCAGGTACCTATATTTGAAGTATTGTCCATCGCGTGGATAGTCCAGTAATAGGTACTGTCATCATCACCGGTGAATAGGTGTGTAGTATCCTCATGATCCATGTTCGTCGCTATCGGATCTCCAAGATTATCCGGATCTGTAGATACAAATATTGAATAATCAATCGAGTCATGCGGATCGGGGTCAAATGATTGGAACCATGTCAGTAATACATCCGCAATCGGGGAAACTTCCAAGCTGTCCGGAGAGGCTAAACTGAATGCTGACGGTGGAGGATAGAATTCTACTGCCAGGTCATTCTCAAGATAATTAGTGTTATAAACAACTTGAAGCCCAACTGTCTCCTCCTGGTTTTCTATTCCCACCGTACAGGAGCTGAGATTACCATCCACCGAATTATATTGGAACAGAATCCTGTCGTCAGGATAAAGAATCAATTGGAAAGTCAAGCGGCTGACAATATCATTAAATCTTCGAACAGCATTCCACTGGACGATAAAACGATTTTCATTCCCATGATAATAAATAGTACCGCCTGTTGCGGGATTAAGATCATCCCAAAGTGGGGCAATAATAGCCGGAGGACCAAGATCATTTGGGATAGGTGAATTGCCTGAGTCACGCTCGGTATCACCGAAATGAACGTTTCCGTTTGTGCTTATCCAGACATTGGTGTAGGCAGTACCGTAATAATTAAATACCCAGGGAAGAGTTATAAAAATTGTTGCATCATCATCGTCAGAAATGTCCGATCTGACTCCAATTGCCAGGATATCCTGCCAATTATATTCCGGACCTTCATCTTCATTCGAATCACGCCAGATATATCCCAATTCATCAGGTCCGCCCGCGTCGTCAAGCTCGTCCGGACCTGCCCCACCCCCATCCCACCGGTTGTCACCTTTTGCGGGAGACGTTCTCAGGGTAAACCTTTCGTGGGTCATAACTCCTTCCTGTGCTGATAACGCGCTGGAAAGGCAGCAGCCCAGAATAATCAGGGATATATATATGTAATTTAGCTTCATGATGTCTTTAGGTACCGTCTCCGATCATGCCGACTTTGCTCTTCAGCACGGAAAAGGTTGCCAAAAAGCGTGAATGTTTTGCCGTAATAATTTGACTGCAAGACAATTGCATAATGTGTTTTTATCAAAATTCTATTGATTGAAAGTTTAGACGACCATAGCAGGAGATTCACTTAAACTCCTGTTATTATTTATTATCGTCATAATCAGCAAAATTATTAAATTATAATTGATTATCAATTCTCTACTATAAAATACCCTATAATGACCATACTATTCCAAACGATTATGAAGTTCTTTGCAAAAACTTCGCCCAATTCTGTAACAATGATCCCTCTACTGCTTTAAATTCATGGAAATTTGGGATGCGACTCCGAGAGTCAGCAAGCAGTGAATATTATCGCTGCCATTACTATTTATCGAAGGATAAATGATTATTTGGCAATAGATATCTTTTGTTGAAAGGGATTTAGTTGCGTCTTCTTTCTGTTTAGAGATTATTTCCATACGATAGAGATACGAGTCAATTATGATGCTCTAATATTGGAAGAGCAAGTTGTTTTCCTAAAACAATCCTAACAATTTATTCTAAATTCAAGGATTACCGAAGAATCATCCGGAGATATTAATGGCTTTATCACAACTTGTTGTAGTGGTTGAAGATGATGAAAGTATTATTGAGCTTCTTGAATACAATCTGTTACGAGAGGGGTTTCGGGTTGAATGTGTACGAACCGGTGAAGAGGCATTGAGTTCAATAAAGAATCTACAGCCTGACCTTGTTCTTCTTGACTTGATGCTGCCGGGAATGAACGGGCTCGCGGTGTGCAACAATCTGAAAAAGCATAATGCTACCGAGAATATCCCAATCATTATGGTTACTGCAATGGATGATGAAGCAGATATTATTAAGGGCTTGGAGCTTGGAGCAGATGATTATATTACTAAACCTTTCAGTATTAAAGTCCTTATAGCACGGGTTCGCGCTTTGCTTCGGCGATCTGAGGAATCTTTGATAGGAGAACATGACATACTCTCAATCGAAGAAATCTTGATCCATCCGGGGAAAAGGCAGGTGATGGTTAATGAAATGCAGATATTTTTTAACAAAAACAGAGTTTGGATTATTACATTTTCTTGCACGTCGTCCAGGTTGGGTGTTTACCCGTTATCAAATTGTGGATGCTGTTCACGATGAAAATTACCAGATCACTGATCGCGCAGTGGATGTTCAGATCGTCGGTTTGCGAAAAAAGCTCGGACAATATGGTAATTACATAGAAACAGTGCGTGGTGTTGGTTATCGGTTTAAGGAGTATTAATGAAGCAGAAGAGTTTATTCAACAGAATAGTGATTCCGTACCTGGTTCTTATAATGTTATCCCTCGTGATAACATCCGTGATTGCATCCTATGCATTTCGTACTTTTTATATCAATCAGCTTGTCGATGATCTTGAAGCCCAGGCGAATCTTATTCTCCTCCTGTTGCCTGATACACTCTCTGAGAATTCAGCAAGTTTTTTCCAGCTCGACGGCAATCCTCAATCAGTAAGGGTTTCAGTGGTTCTTCCCGGCGGGAAAGTAATCTTCGATTCTGAAGAAAACCCTGTTAAGATGGATAACCATGCAGACCGTCCTGAAATCATAGAAGCGTTACTGGGAAAACGAGGTCATTCAACCCGATATAGCCATACGTTACGACACTCAATGTTGTATGTGGCAATTCCAGCTGTCAAGAACAATAAGATGGCAGGAGTAGTGCGTGTATCTATGACAATCACAGCGATTGATAATAATTTGAAAAAATTGAATATCCGTGTCGCATTCATTGGCGCAATAGTACTAATACTCGCATTTCTTACAAGCCTTGTGATCGCCCAAAAAATATCGAGTCCATTAAAGTTGATGCAAAAGGGAGCAGAAAAATTCGCTGAGGGTAAATTAGGGGCGAGAGTTCCTGAATCGGATACCAAAGAACTGACGGCTCTTGCAAGGGCATTAAATAAAATGGCTGCCGAACTCGATGACAGGATGAAAACCATTGAACGTCATCGAGTAGAGAACGAGACAATTCTTGCTGCTATGGTCGAAGGTATTATTGCTATTGATCCCGGCGAGCACATCATTATGCTTAATCGCTCAGCAGGAAAACTGTTGAACATTGATGAGAAAGCTGCTATCGGCAAAACTATGCAGGAAGCTCTAAGAAATGCACAACTACTGCAATTTGCCAGGCAGGTACTCGATAGTAAAGAAACCTCAATAGAAGATGAAATTACAATATATCAGGAAGAAGAGATAATACTGCTGGCAAACGGTGCGCACCTTGATTGGGAGACGGAAACAAAGCCAGGCGCGGTGATTGTATTAAATGATGTAACGAGGGTAAGGCAGCTCGAGCAGACCAGGCGGGATTTTGTGATAAATGCATCACATGAGTTGAAAACTCCGATAACAGCGATCAAGGGTTTCGTTGAAACTCTGCTGGATGGAACGGCACACAAACCTGAAGATATTGAACGAATACTTGGAATTGTTGCACGTCAGGCGGATTATTTGTCTGCAATCGCCTCTGATTTATTGAGTCTCGCGCGTCTCGAATCAGATGACAAGACCGCATGGTTGGCTTTCGAAGATAAAAATGTCTGTGATATTCTGGAAGAGGTAGTTGGAATTTACCACCCCGTTGCTGAGAAAGCCGGACAGAAAATTTCCCTGGATTGTTCCGGAGATATTCATGCAACACTGAATTCGATACTGATGGAGCAGGCAATCATGAACCTTGTCGAGAACGTAATAAAACACTGCCCTGAAGGAACTCAAATAAGTATTAAGGGAAGAATAGACTCAGAGACAGTTTATATTTCTGTTCAAGATAACGGTCAGGGCATATCATCTGAGAATATACCAAGAATATTCGAACGATTCTACCGGATTGACAAGTCACGTTCACGTTCATTAGGTGGAACCGGTCTTGGATTAGCGATTGTCAAGCATATTGCATTGGTTCATAACGGACAAATCAATGTTGAAAGCTCCCGAGCAAAAGGCAGCACTTTTACAATTTCTTTTCCTCGAAAAACGGATGATTCTTGAATCCTTTGATCAAGTTTGATCAAAGGTGGAATGAATCACATGTTCCATCATTACAAGCTCATCATCAGATAAAAAGTCGAAATGGCTCAGCCGTTTTTTTGCAGATAGCTTGCTATTATTTTGCACACAGAGCCTAATGAACAGGTCGATCTTATGATCAGGCATATCGATAATCTCCTGAAGCGCCATTTTCGTTTCATCATATTTGTCGAGGAACTCTAATTCATTGACAAGTTCAGTATCTATGGCTTGTTCAATGAACCAGCAGAGAGCTTCTGCCTGGGGAGTCATATCGATAAAGCGATACCATTGGACAGAATCGTTATGCACAATCATCTTGCCTACTTCATCGAGCGAGTAGTCAACCAGGGAGATAATGTCCCTGGAGAACTTCTCAAGAGATGTGTCATACTCATGAAGGTTATTCAGCATTGAAGCTGATATCGGCAGCATAATCTCCGGGTTTGTGAAGCCTTGCCGGGCTAAGATATTATGTATCAGGAAACGATGAATTCTTCCATTCCCATCCTCGAATGGGTGTAGAAACACAAATCCATAAGCAATAGCAGCCGCATGTATTACCGGTGAAATCCCGCCATTTTCCATACGTTCATGGGCTGTGACAAGCCCTTCCATGAGCGCTGCAATATCATCAGGCTTTGGGCATACATAGTGAATCATTTCATTCTGCCATGTAACCGTCTCGCCGACATAGTTCTGCGATGTTCGATAATCGGATTCACGAAACCGTGGATCGACAATGCGATTTTGAAGTTCAATAAACCGGCTTTTGTTACAGAAATCCTCTTTTTCTGCCAGGTGAAGCAGCGCTACGAATCGTTCCGTACGACTCGAACTGGGTTTAACCTGTTCTATCTCAAATGAAGATTTTGTCTCTTTCGTGTAGAGGTAACTCAACGCTCGTTTCAATTGTTGCATTGAATAATCTGATATTACCTGCTGAACTCGTTTGGGAAGGTCAGCCTTTTCAAATCGATCAAGTCTTTCCGTTCGGCGAATAATCGGGCAAAAAGCACGGTCACCTAACAAGTTATCATTGACACAATAACGTTGGATTTTGTGAGTAGGATTAATAGTATAGTAATGGTTTGGATCGAGGACATCGACATACTTGAGCTTCTTCAAATCGTCAATAGGCAGTATATTCTCCGTGAGCAACTCATACAAGAACCAAACCCGTCTCGCGTACATTCCTGTCGGTTTTGACTTGATATAATCCAGAACCTCCGTTTCTGTAACTGTCTTAAATAGAGCTGATAGTATCTCAAGATTCACGCCGTCGTATTTAAGTGCAAATTCCAGGTGATCACCGAAGTTTTCCCCAGGCCAATATTTAGATGGATAGACCTCTTCAACTACTCCGCCAGTCGTGTTGATCCGGTGAGTTCCGCTGGCTGCCACCATGGAGCTGTGCCAGTTCGGAATAACATCAAGCTCGTACCGGCTGATTAATTCTGCGTAACCAACAGGCTTGAGATTCGAGTTTTCACTGCTATTTTCAAACATGGCGTCCTCTGGAAAATGGTTACTTTTGAGTATTATTTCTATCTTTTGCAAAAATCAAGAAAACCATTTCGGCGCAAGAATATTATTTGCAAAATACAATGTTTCGAGAAAAACGATTGCAGCACGAGAATTATAATTGCAAAACGTAAGTTTTCGAGAAAAATGATTGCTGTTGCAGACTTTAATTATTTTTTTAAGAAAAATCAACTAAAAATGATTGTGTTAAAAGATTTTTTTGTATAACACAAATTATTGAGAATAGCGATTTCGGCGCAAGATTTTTGATTGCAAATTAGAAGTTTTCGAGAATAACGCCTGTGCTGCGAGAATTCTATTTGCAAAACACAAGTTTATGAGAAAAACGATTACTTGGCTCCTCGAAATTGCTGAATTATTCCACTTAGGTTAAAGTGAAGAATCTCGATCTTTAATTTACAATTTTCTCAAATGAAAATGGCGTAGGCTCAGGTATCCAAACTGGGCGATTTTTGGATTGTTTGTAACTTATCTATTAGTATCACCGCAAAGCCTGGTTCGGAGAACTGTGCCTATATCTCTAAATCGCAAAACTCAATAATATAAAAACCTTATTTCGCGAGAGAGTCAGTGGAGTCCCCTGCTCACTTCCTAACATTACGCTAACAATTCCCCTCTAACATTGCCGTGAAATACAAGTAAAACAGAGAGGAATAAATGTTCAAAAAGTACAGAAATATTGTGGCGGCTTTGATTTTAGCTGCGTTAATGACCGGCATAACAGGTGGTTGCAGTAGAAACCAACAGGAAACCGGGAACACCAAGTCGTTAACCATCAAAGGTTCAGATACTATGGTTCACCTGGTGACAGCGTGGGCGGAAGCTTATATGAAAGTTCATCCAAATGCTGAGATATCTGTCACAGGCGGTGGCTCAGGAACTGGAATTGCCGCGCTCCTGAATGGCACAACTGACCTTTGTGCTGCATCACGAAAAATTAAACCGAAAGAAGTTGAGCTTGCCGAGTCTAAAAGTATCTTTCCAAAAGAATTCGTGGTAGGTCGTGATGGAATTGCTGTTGTGGTTAATCCAGATAATTCAATAAATGATCTCTCGATGGAGCAGCTTAAAAAGATATTCACAGGTGCATATACGAACTGGTCCCAGGTAAAAGGAGAGAAGGAAAAGATTGTTGTTTTATCGCGCGAATCCAATTCAGGAACGTATGTTTTTTTCCAGAAAACCGTATTGAAAAAAGAAGATTATACTGCTGAAGCCCTGCTGATGCCTGCATCATCTTCGATCATACAATCCGTATCTGTAGATAAAACATCCATTGGCTACATCGGACTCGGTTATGCTTTAGATGCTGGTGAGAAGGTAAAAATTGTTAACATTATTAATGATAACAGCACTGATCCCGTGTCCCCAACAATGGAAACAGTCAAGAATGGATCATACCCGATTGCTCGCCCGCTGCATCTCTACACTGATGGTAAACCTTCTGTGATTGCGCAGACTTTCATTGAGTTCTGCAACAGCGCTGAAGGTCAGAAGATTGTGGTTGAGACGGGTTATATACCATTATAGCTGTGAGTATCAAGATGCAACTATATAATTACTTGAACACTGGCAATGCAGTTTTTCGGAGCATATCAATTGTCTAACTGGAAAGATAAAGTAATCAAGCTGATTTTTTTGAGCGCAGCATCGACAAGTGTACTTGTGGTTGCCTTGATCTTTCTCTTTTTGGGAAATGAAGCAATTCCATTTGCCCGTGATCCAGGAATAGGTGAATTATGGCAATCCCGATGGAGTCCCGTCTCTTTTGTTAAGGAATCGTTCGGGATAATTCCACTGATAACCGGTTCTCTTCTCGTCACCCTAATAGCCATTGTTCTGGCAGTGCCTTTTGGCGTAGGAGGTGCTGTTTACCTGTCGGAAATTGCATCAAAAGGTGAAAAGGAATTCCTCAAACCATTCATTGAACTCCTGGCTGGAATACCGTCAGTTGTTATTGGTTTTTTTGGTTTGATTGTACTATCTCCCTTGATAAAACAGGTATTCCATCTTTCAAGCGGTTTAAACGCCATCACCGGTGGAATTCTCCTCGCACTTATGGCTGTGCCGACAATCGTATCTGTGTCGGAGGACGCTATTCGAGCAGTACCCGGTTATCTAACAGAGGCATCGCTTGCATTAGGTGCGACAAGGTTGCAGACTATCTGGAAAGTGACTGTCCCTGCTGCAATTTCCGGCATTTCCGCTGCAATATTACTCGGGATAGGACGTGTAATCGGTGAAACTATGACCGTGATGATGGTTACAGGTAATGCCGCAAGGATAACGCTCTCTCCGTTTCAGTCAGTAAGAACCATGACGGCTACAATTGCTGCCGAGATGGGTGAAGTACCTTTTGGCAGCGATCATTACCGTGCTCTTTTCTGGGTCGGAATCATACTGCTTCTCTTTACTTTTGCACTTGTACTGTTATCGCACAGGATTATGAAAAAATACAAGAGTCTGCCATGAACAGGCGTCTGCAAGAAGCTGCATTGATCTGGTTGATGAGAGCGCTAACCTATACTGTAGTGTTTGCTGTAGGCTTTATTATTCTTGATATAGTCTGGAAAGGCAGCCCTGCGCTGAATTGGGAGTTTTTATCACAATTTCCTCGTCGCAGCGGTGCAGAAGGCGGCATTCTCCCGGCAATCTTTGGCACTCTATCTTTGCTTCTTGGTTCCTCACTGATTGCATTACCTCTCGGTATGGCAAGTGCAATCTATTTGAATGAATACGCTCGTCATGGTCGTTTCACAAGTATTATCAGGATGGCGATAGTCACTCTTGCCGGTGTTCCTTCAATTGTATTCGGACTGTTCGGTTTGGGGCTTTTTGTGATCTTCTTCAAATTCGGCGCCTCCATCCTCGCTGGAAGCCTGACCCTGGCATGTATGATGCTTCCTACTGTTATTGTATCAAGCGAAGAAGCTCTAAAGACGATACCCATGTCATTAAGAGAAGGAAGCTTCGCATTGGGAGCATCTAAATGGCAGACAATCAGAACTAACGTTTTACCATACGCCATCCCGGGAATGTTGACAGGCGCAATACTTGGAGTTGGAAGGGTAGCGGGCGAAACTGCCCCAATTCTATTAACCGTCGCAGCATTTTACCTGCCGAGATTACCGAAATCAGTATTCGACCAGGTAATGGCGTTGCCATATCATCTATACGTTCTGGCCACCCAGCATCCGGATGCGACTAAAGTACGTCCAATGCAATATGGTACTGCATTGGTACTACTGTTGATTGTTCTTTCTGTCAACCTGGGAGCAATATTGTTGCGGGGGAAGATCAGGAAACGTTATGCTAAGTTGGAGTCGTAAAGTTGACCGAATATAACAAAATCAAGATAAATGTGGAAAACCTGGATTTCTTCTATGGAAAAAACAAGGTTCTTCATGATATCTCGATTGACATTCCCACACGTAGGGTAACTGCCCTGATCGGACCATCAGGTTGTGGGAAATCGACGTTCCTTAGAACTTTGAACCGCATGAACGATATTATTGATGGAACAAGAGTAACGGGAAATATTCGGATAGATAATAAAGATATCTATGATACCGGGACAGACCTGGTGGAATTGCGGAAAAAAGTTGGAATGGTTTTCCAGAAATCAAATCCGTTTCCGAAATCGATCTTCGAGAATGTCGTATATGGACCAAAAATTCATGGAGTCCGGGATAAATATAAGTTAGCAGAAATCGCTGAGAGGAGTTTGCGAAACTCTGCTCTTTGGGATGAAGTAAAAGATCGTCTCCATTCAAATGCGCTTGGTCTTTCGGGTGGACAGCAACAGAGACTATGTATCGCAAGGGCGTTGGCTGTAGGTCCGGAGGTATTGCTGATGGACGAACCGGCTTCAGCTCTTGATCCACGAGCAACAGCACATATTGAAGAATTGATTGGAGAACTTAAAAAAGAATACACAATCGTGATTGTCACGCATAATATGCAACAGGCAGCACGTGTATCCGATTTTACTGCTTTCTTTTACCTGGGCGAATTGATTGAATACGGACCCACTGAAGGATTATTTACAAAACCGAAAATGAAACAGACAGAAGAATATATTACAGGACGTTTCGGATAATTAATTTATCAAAGTATCAATTCAAAATTTGTATAGAGATTGAAAAGGACACATTATGGATTCACATTTACAACGTGAGATTCAAAGGCTGAAAAAAAGGATTCTTGAAATGAGCGCGCGAGTAGAAGAAAGCGTTCAACATGCAATTCGCGCTATCGCATTGGATGATAAGAAGTTGGCTAAAAATGTAATCAGCTCAGACGATCAAATCGATGAAATGGAAGTAGAAATTGAAGAGGAATGCCTGAAAATTCTTGCGCTTCATCAACCGGTTGCAATAGACTTACGGTTTATCGTCGCTGTTTTGAAAATCAATAATGAGTTAGAAAGAATTGGTGACCAGGCTGTAAATATTGCGGAAAGTGCCCTGGTAATGACTGAATTACCTTCATTTGATTTCTCTTTCGATCTGATTGGCATGGCTGAAAAGTCAAGACTAATGCTGCACAAAAGCCTTGATGCACTTGTGAATCTTGATCCCACTCTCGCCAGGGAGGTTTGTGCATGCGATGATGAAGTGGATCAAAACCTGGTGGAGGCTTACGAAGTAGTCAGTGACAGCTTGAAAAAGCGGCAAAGTAATCCGGACTTCGCAATTCGTTTCGTTTCAATTGCCAGGCAGCTTGAAAGAATCGCTGATCTTGCGACCAATATCGCAGAAGATGTTATATATCTTGTCGAGGGAGAGATTGTTCGACACAGGATGAAAATATAAAATATCCTGGATACCAGACAGCTTGTAATCTTAGAAATGAAGAAAGATAAAACAACATTTAGAAATTGAAAATGACTGGAGAAAATGATGTACAGATATTTTAGTATTGTAGTAATTGGATTAATGCTTGCCGGGGTTGCCCATGCCGGTGAATCAATGGAAGCATCCTCAGTGCCCAAGGGGTTAAAGGGTGTTACCATCGGAGGAGTGTATTACCTGCATTATCAAAACGGGGAAAGTTCTTCGCAAACCTATAACAAATTTAAAGTCAGCCGGGCATACCTTACTGTCAAGAAAAAGATACTGCCTTTCCTTTCATCACGTATAACGATGGATATTTCGCAGGATGACACCGGAGATATCAAGGTGCGCGCCAAATATGCTTACGCACATTTTAAATTTCAGGATATGGGATTCATCACAAATCCAAACCTTGAGCTTGGACTGGTCCATATGCCCTGGCTTGATTTTGAAGAGCACATTAATTACTACCGCATGCAGGGACACATGTTCATGGAAGAATCACACTTGTTCAATTCCGCTGATTTCGGATTTACACTTGGTGGATACTTCGGTGGAGAATTGGATGATGAATACAAGAAAACCGTAAACAAGAAATATGCCGGACGATTCGGCAGTTTTGCAGTAGGAGCTTACAACGGTGGTGGTTATCATGCCAAAGAAAAAAATGAAAACAAAACCATTGAAAGCCGTTTGACCGTAAGACCCCTGCCTGATATTATCCCCGGAGCGCAAATATCTTACTTTGGTATTTTCGGGAAAGGGAATCAAGCGCCAGATTCCACTGATGAAAATCCCGACTGGATGCTTACGGCGATCATGTTCTCCTATGAACATCGTTACTTGACACTAACAGGGCAATTTATTGCCGGAGACGGGAACCAGAAGGGTACATTCGCTGAAACTACATCAAATGCGAATGGAGATATACTGACCAGGACATCAAATTCAATCCAGGGAATGTCTCTGTTTGGTGAAGGAAAGTTAGGTTCCAATTGGCGTGTAATAGGCAGGTTCGATTCTTTTGATGAGAACACTGATGTTGACGATGATGAGCACACAAGAATCATCGTAGGCGCAGGCTATGATTTCGGACATCACAATATTCTTATTGCCGATTACCAGATAATTGATTACGCAGCAAGTGATATAGATAACGACACTCGTTTACAGGTGACTATGCAAATTCATTATTAACCTGTAACAGTTTTTACTTCGACAAGCGTGTATACTCAGATTCAAATCCAATCGCTCTGATGCTGAGGAATAGAATAACTGTGATTATAATAGAAATCACAGTTATTCTATTTTTATGAGCATTCATGAAAGATGACGACATACTCACATATCTTTTATTTGCGAAGAATACCTTCTATAATGATCTGTACAGTCAGGAATAACCCAAAAGCACATACTATTGAAGCTCCTGTTGGAAGATCGAGTAAATAGCTCATGGATGACCCACTAATGACCGTAATCGTTCCTGCTCCCAGGATATAATAGAACTGGTAGCTTGACTTTTCGAACAAACGAATGGACATAACAGTCGGAACGACAAGCAACGTAAATACCATCAGGACTCCGGCGATTTGAACACTTACTGTTACTACCGTTCCAAGCACCATATAAAACAGGAAATCCCATAACCGTAATGACAATCCCTCCTGCTGTGCTTTACACGCATCAATGGAAATCCTGCTGAATGGCTTATGCCATTTTAACAGTAGCAAGCAGATAACTCCATATAACAGAAATGTCTTCAGAACGATGGGCCATGTTACCCATAAAATCGCGCCAACTAATAGATGTTTGATCTCTTCACTTCCATGCGCTACTTGAGACAACACCAGTATCATCGCTGCGCTGAATACGACATATACAATTCCTATATAAGCTTCCTGTGGTACGCGCTTATCCTTTGAACGTGTGAAAGAAAGCATGACAGCGCCAACGAAGGCGCTGAATAATCCTATAAAAAATGTCTGAGTCGAATGTAATTCCGCCCCCAGCCACATGGACATCGCTACTCCGAAGGCGGCGACCTGCGCGAGAGCAATATCTACGAATATAACGCCCCGTCGAACAACATGAGTCCCCATATATCCATGCATTGCTAATAGGATTAAGGCTATCACAATAGGAGCAGCCATCATTTCAAGGAATCCGCTCATCTGTTTTTCCCTTTATTCATTGCGTACACCGTCAACTCCTCCCCGGCTAAGCTCCTTGCAGATATAATCAAAGAGCCCGAGATATCCTTCTGCACCTTCCATAGCGCCTGTTGCGCCTGGCAAAATTATTAATGGAGCATCCATACGTTCTGAAGCTTTTTTCGCGATTTTCAGGTTATCCCATGTGGCGGCAATGATGTAAACGCATTTCTGGGAACGACCCAGATTGATAATGTCTTTGGTATGACGCGGAGATGGCGAAATACCTGGCCTATGCTCAATAGAACCTATCGTTTGAATATCAAGCCAGTTTAGCAAGTATTCCCAATGTTGATGATACACGATAACCGGGCAATTCCTGGATGCGCTGAGCAAGGCTTCCCACTCTGGTAAACGTTTCTCAACGCTGGCTTGAAACATATCGGCACGCTGTTTGTACCTTTCAGCAGCATCAATGTCCAGTTCAGACATTCGTTCTGCGATTAGAAGCGCAACTTTGACTCCATTCCGCGGATCTAAAAGAAAATGGGGATTGCCAAGCGGATGAATGTCTCCTTTTGATCTGTCCACATGTCCTGTGGGAACATCGAGAATATGTTCAAGAGCGTCAGCACATTCAAGTTCTCCTCTGCTGCCTGGTTTGATTTTTGGATTTCGCGCGGTTTCGATCAGAAGCGGAAGCCATCCTATCTCCAGCTCCAAACCGTTGTATAAGAGCAAATCGGCTTTCTTTAATTTTTTTGCAAGGGATGGCTTCGCGGGAAGATAGTGTGGGTCTTGATGCGGGGGACAAAGGACGGATACTTCGACATCATCTCCACCCACCTGTTCAGCAATCCATCCCAGGTCATTTAACGTCGCAACGACTTTTAACTTTGCCGTACTGATACCCGGAAGCGTCAAGACCAGAAGCATCAAGGCTGTTATGACTAAAATATTTCGTGACATGTTTTCGTCTCCATGTGTTTAATAACTATGCGCGGGATGCGAACCTATCGTGAAATTCCACTGTAACGTGAAACACAAATGGTCTTCTTCGGATGCTTGATTATCATACAACGCGACCTCAGCCCTTAGTGCGCTGAACTCACTTGGCGCAAAGGTGAGATTCATTTTGTTCTCTAAAATCTCACCTTGACTTATCGCGTTGGGATATATTTCAGAATCGCAATCAACCAAACCGCTGGTATAACCAATCCACCAGTTGTGATGGAAACGATATTGTGTAAAAGCGTACCACCCCATTGGAGTTCGATCATCATCAAGAAAATCGGGCATGATAAATTCACTGGAGATTGTCAACGCGGGACCATGAGACCGTTTCGATGAAATCCATTTATAAGTCATATCGAATCCAATTATCGACATATTGCTTTTCAAGCCATAGTAATCTTCTGAAGCCGGACCGGATAATAATGATCCACCGATTTCAATAGTCGAGTTATAGGTGATATCAAAGAAGTTCTTGCTATGAGCACCATACGCCAGTTCTTTATTCTCGTTGTCAAAAATCGCTGTATTGCCATTTATGCCATAGACTGTCAAATCACTGTACCAGGGAACCGGCAATGAAGCCGTAAGTTCGACTCCTGTTTCTGATAATCCTTCGCCGAGAAATGATTCCACAGCCACAGGTGCTTTGATAAAGGGAAAAGCATGTGTATGAAGTTTGGCGTGTTTGCCAAACGGTACAAAGAATTTACCCAGTTTCAGGGAAAAGCCAGCCGGTACGTTAAGTGCGTCTATGGAAGCCTCCTCAACACAAATACCGTATTCCGCCTGACCCTCTTCAGGATGTACTGCAAAAATAACATTCGCTTTCCAGAATGGGTCCACAACAGATGTAAAATGCATCTCAGCTTCCTGAAGCTCGATACCATAATCATCAGCGCTGTTGTTATGTTGGATGTATTGAGATTTGAAAAGACCATTTATACTTAAAGCGGGATTCATGGAATTGGAAACCCCGGAAGCTGTGCCTGATGCACAATAACCATCTGTTGCTAACAATAAGAGAAGGATAATCATGCTGAATGTAAATCTGTACATATTTACCTCCACGATTGAACAATTAATATTCTTGCTACATGTGAGAGTGTTTGAGAAGTAGGACGAAGCGTTATCTTGAATCCGTCGGATGACGTATGAAGAATCTCAGTGTTGAACTAATTTCAAAAGGGAACAGAGATTATCTCTTCGCTTCCGGTTCCTCTGATTCGACTTGTCAAGGCAAAGCCTGGCGGAATGCAGATCGCTTTCCCGCAATGACAATCAAAGGATTTTTCAACGCTCTCGACAATACTGTTAATTACTACTTCGATGAACTTAAGATGGAAGTACTTCAGGAAAGTGGAGGACCACGTTGACGGGGTGTTTGTTCAAGATTAAAATAAAAAGATATGTTTTTGATGACAGATACATACTGCGATGCAATCTCAGGTATTAAAATGAAATTACAAGTCCATGAAAAACCATATGTCAGTTGTTCCACGGGACAGGGAGCATCGGATTGATCGGCATCCGCAATGATCAATTTGTTTATAACGTTACCGTTACTTAACCCGAATACCATAGAATGATTATGGTACAGGTCAAGCGTTGTCATTAATCCGGTAAAGATAATGACAAGACCTAAAGCAATATTTTTTCTGAGTTTCTGGTTCATTCTACAACGATATATGATTCACTTTGTCACAGAGTAAAGTAACAATCCTTCTGATTGAAATCAAACTGATTTTATTTGACATCAGAGTAAGCTGGGCAGTGGATACAATAAAACAAATCATTAGGAATATCTCTTTAAATTTAGATAATTCAAGAAGCAACATGGAGAATCTTAACAGTCTCGAATGACTGGTGAGATTTTCGACCAGATATTTCACGAGTACCTTTCTTGTCCAGATTTTCAATGCTGATATAGTAATAGATATTAGAGAAAGGGGGTATATCTTGAAGTCATATCGCAGGGTGATATAACAACATGTGCGACGGGTGATTACGGGGCAATCATTCTGTATGAAAAATGCTATTAACTCAACTAATATTTTATTCATTATCATTACCCGACTTGATCAGGTAATCCATTGTTTGTAAATTCCATATTTATGGATTTACTAGGTCAAGACTTAGGATGGGCTAACAGCTCGAACCATATAATTTAGTTCACTATTCCGTCATGGCGAGAAAACAAACCAAGTTTTTAATGCGAAATTTCTATTTTAGTGGGATTGTATAGTCGCTTTTGTTATCAAGCCGGAATGCAGGTTACAGCAGCACCGTGTTATGTATTACTTTCAATCAGAGAAGATTTTGGAAATTTGAAATGAATCCCTTGCTGAAAAAAATCAAAGAACGTGATGCCTTGCCACCGCTTCCTGAAATCGTGCAGCGGATCAACAAAAAAATGAAGGATCCAGAATGCGCGGCTCAGGATGTTGCAATGCTGACTCTATCCGATCCCGTCCTCGTTGGAAGAATAATTAAGGCGAATGTTTCAAAAGAAAAATCAAATTGGTCGTTCACTGATCTTAAACAATCTATTGCAAGTCTTGAATGCGACGAAATCAAAGAAATGGTCTATTCAAAAGCTGTTCTTAATCTATTTGATAATGTCTCAAAATTCGATCCTCACAATTTCTGGCGGCATTCATTATCAGTTGCGTTTTATTCACAATCACTTGCAAATATTAAGGGTCTGGATGCTGAAGATCAGAGTCTTGCTTATGTAGCCGGTTTGTTTCATGATATAGGAATAATGCTTTTTATATACCTTGTCCCAGGTATATACGAAACCTTACTCTCAAAAATTGCGGATGACCAGACGCCAAAAAAAGAACGTAAGTTATCTATACAGGAAGAGAATGCCTTTGGAATCTCTCATCCAAAATTGGGTGCCGCATATATTAAGGAGTGGTGGACAAAAAACACCACAATTCTCGAAGCAGTGCAAAACCACCATCAAACAAGCTCGATCGTCTCCAAGCTTTCAACCACGACAAGAATTGTGCATATAGCCAACAGGTACAGTAACAGCCAGAGTATTATGAATGGGATAATGGTTTTCAAAGAACCATTCAAGGATGAAACCTTTGAAATGCTCAGTCTGACAAAGAAACAGAAGAGTACTTTCAAGGAGATGGCATCTGCACATTTAACGAGTGTGAACTAACCATATTATTTGAATGATAATACGAAAATATCCCCTTCGGCGAACGAGATTTACATCGAATAATAGATTTTAAAAACTGATCATGGTTCTAAAAATCCTGGTTCATTTATTAGGCATCTATCAAATGTAGCCAAGGCGTTACAACCTTTTTCCATAACCTCCTCGCGAATCAAATAGTCTGAGAAATCCCCTTTCCCATTTTCAAAAGCGTCCAGCGTTTTATTGAGTCGAGGATATGAGTCAAACACAAGAGAGTCCGATTTAAAGATAGTTCGTAGAATTTCAATAATTTCAGTGCGTGATTTGTGATATGAACGTTTCAATACCCATACCATCTCACAAAGAACAATGTCAGATATGTACAGTTCCTCTTTCTCTTTCACGGTTTTCAGAATCAGATTTGCCGCTTGTTCTGTCTGCTTTTGATCATCTTCAATCAGATATCGAAGCAAGACGTTTGTATCAAGACCGATCATGATTTGATCCTTCTTCGAGTATAGCCTGCTTCATATCATTAAGTGTGACTCCTTTTACCTCCGTTTTAACAAATCCTCGTAACAACTGAATCGGAATAATTGGTTCAACAATCACAAAACCATCAGGCTGAATTCTGAAAACTACCTTGTCACCAGGTTGGATATTCAGGTGATCCCTTATTACTTTTGGAAGGGTTACCTGCCCTTTGGATGTTATCTTAATTTCAGTCATGGGTATTACTCCTGTTCAAAATCAATACACCTTCTATAATGTAATAATATTAGTCTTCATATTCAACACCTGTGGAATATGAAGTTGTAATAACAGACAATACGAAAAAATCCCTTTCGGCGAAAGGGATTTACTCATGTAAAATATTGTATTAATAATCGATGCTACTTCAAAAAAACCAGTTTCTGAACATCGCTCCACCCTGAAGTAGTGGAAACTTTTACAAAGTAGATGCCTGAAGATGTTTCAGGATTCCAGCTCAACTGGTGATAACCCGGTTGAAGTATATCATTTTGAAGTATTGAGATCGTTCTGCCGTTGATATCAAAAATTTCCATTCGTACCTGTTCGGTCTGCGGCACGGCGATGGTCACCTGTACTGCTGAGTTGAATGGATTAGGATAGGTTGAAGCAATTGACCAGCTTGAAGGAATTTCATTTCGATCATTATTTTCAATTGATTCAGTACCCCACCTGACAGTCACCGAATTGGATGGATCAGTTTCGCCTTCATGATACATGGCTGTAACCCGGTAAGCATATTCACCGTTTGCATCGAGATTATCTCTATAGAATGGAGCGTTTTGTGTAGAATCAATTAGAACGTTGTTTCGATAGATATAGAAATTTAGCCAATCGTCAAGCTCTCCACCTGTTTCACTGCCGTTTCCAATTTCTACAACTTCGCCATCATCGAATTGAACAATTGCCCGGATATAATACGTGTCAGTCCATGATGTCCACAAAGAACGATTCGAATCGAAATCCCATGAATGACGGTTGTAATTGTTATCACCGGCTAATTCTACGGTATTATTGATTGAGCCGAATCCGGGAAGAAATCCTCCCTGGACAAAAATGCGTTCATCAATTGTGTTGACCACTACCCATCCGTTGGTGTTCGCGTCAACATGAGCCGGAATCTGCATAATGCGTTCACCACCTGGACGGAAACGCAGGTCGTCCCATGTATGAATTTCAGCGTTAAAACTACTGCTGTCTTCCGATTCAACTAAAAACTTCAACGCCAGCACCTGGCAAGAATCACCGGGATCCATCCATGAAGCCATAGTATGACCGGGCCACTGGTAAGACGTGGTCGGAGTATTATTATCGTAGGTAAGTTCCTCGATTTCTCCAAAAGCATTATGCATCCACCTAAGATCGACTCTCCCGATTGATGTGTCGATATCCGCATTAAGAAACAATGGTGCGAAAGTGGGGATATTAAATAAATCTTCCTGAATTGATGGAACAAGTTTTACAGTATTTCCACCGGAATAAAGACTGATAATACCTTCTATATAAATCCAGAAACCCTCACTGTATGACGACATGTCGATATTAGTACTCTCAAGGATATGGACTGTAACCACTCCAGTTCCGTCGTTAAGATGAGCGTAATAATCACCCTCCCTGGGATCTTCCTGGAGGTATCCTGCGGTACGACACCAGACTCCCTCCATATTACCTAATAGAGAAAGATCGCCGGTTCCAAGATCAATTGTATATGGAATAACGTTGCCTGTTGAAATCACTTCCCAGTACTCGAGATCAACAACCCTGGTTATTCCATGATCTTCGTCTATATAGCCAACGACATACACTTCATCGCCTCGTTCAAGGTCATCAGCCGGGTTCCATCGTTCATAGCTAAAAACATGAACGCCAAACTGTGTGTAATCCTGGATATAAAACGATCCATGTTGAAGGTCGGTAGTATTGGTGGGTTGGGTTACAATTCCAGAAGTTGCGATCCAAGCGCCCTCTTCCAATTCTGTTTGTATTGTTTCAATATTTACTTCGACACAGTCAAGCTCAGATTCGGAATATCCATATTTGACACAAAATTCTTTAAGAGAGCTGTAATTCTGTGCATTATGATATTGATCCTGAGATTTGTCAACCTTGTTGTAATCCGCTGCTGTTGAGTTAATGGAAATGGATAAAACCAGTAAGCTCAGTGAAAAAACAATAACCCTCTTCATCACAGTATCTCCCATTTTAACAGATATACAAAATACAAACTGCTGCTGGTGTTCGATTATTACCCGAATTACCTGTTCAAAATTTCGAGCGGCTATTCATCATATAATATTGTACAAAATTTTTGCATCTCTCTCAAGGGAAACCAAACGAAATTAAGAAAAAATATAATATAACAAAAACACCCGGATTATCAAAATCCGGGCGCTGAGATAATTAAGCATTCATAATCTTCTATTTCATGTAAACAAGTTTACGAATATCGCTCCAACCGCTGGTCAAGTCGGTAACTTTCATAAAGTAAACACCGGCTGAACCTTTGGCGTTCCAGCTAATGTTATGATGACCGGGCTGAAGTTTTCCCTGGTCGAGTACTTCTACTGTGCGACCGAGAATATCGAAAATTTCAGCACGAACCAGTCCTGCCTGGGGTACACCAAGTACGACGTTAACAGTCGGGTTAAACGGATTTGGATAAATCGCCTCTATCGACCATTCATTTGGAATAGCGACAAAAGTTTGCTCACCGACATCATTAACACCCCAATAAATCATGAGTGGAGTGTAAGGATCAGTTTCATCTTCATGGTAAATGGCTGTAATAGTGTATTCATAAGCGCCAAATTCGGGCATCGTATCTGTGTATGAGATCATACGCAGTCCTTCACGAATCAAGTCGCCATCGCGGTAAACGTTGAATGACTGCCATTCATCCAGTTCTCCGCCACTTTGCTGCCAGGGGTCAAGGTAGGCAACATTACCACGTGGATATTGAACGGCTGCACGAATGTAGTAAGTGTTTGTCCAATGTGTCCATTCACCATCGCCATAATCCCATGATCGTCCGTTATCTGTTGTAGAACCTCCAACTTCAACACGATTGTTGACGGAACCGAAGCCGACTACGAAATCTTCAGAGATCATTATTGCTTCATCAACAAGAACCAATTCATACCAGCCTTCGAATGGACCGACTTCCACTGTCCACTCATATAGTGGTTCAGTTTCGGGCATTTCGTCACGATCATCCCATTCAAAAATCGCCGCAGTAAATTCAGTAGCTTCAGAGGCAACTATATAATACTTCAGTCCCATGAGTTGGCAAGCGCCTCCAGGAGACATGCGTGTTGACATCGTATAACCGGGCCATTGATGTGAGAACCTTGGAGTACCGCCATCATCATAGGTTAGATCAAAGAGCGGAGCAAAGGAATAGTGTTCCCATTCAAATGCAACTACCCCGGTAAGAGAATCCAGAGCGGTAACTGCGGGATACCTGGGGGCATACAGCACGGTACGGAAAACATCCCCGTCAAGTGCCGGAATCAACTGCACTGTTCCTTCGAAAAGGCCAATTACGCCATTGACCATCAACCAGTCACCTTGTTCCCATTCAGTCAGGTCAATACCGGTAGGGGCTTCGACGCGTACGTTACAATCGCCGGAACCGTCGTTGAGAATGATCGAATAACTACCCATTTGAGCGGGATCATTCTGCAGGTAACCGACTATATGTGCCCATGTCCCTTCCATTTCCTGCATATTCGACATCGTGCCGCTATTCATTGTCAACGGATCATAAACTGCATTGTCAGTGGAGAGGACTTCCCATAAATATAATTCAGTGATTTCAGTAATGTCGTCATATTCATCAAGACGACCGACAATTCTGACTTCATCACCACGGTTCAGATCACCATAAGTTTCAGCATCCCAGGGATCATCGGCATAGATGTGAACGCCATACTGCGTTTCATCCTGGATGTAGAAAGAGGTGTGCTCTAAATCTGTGGCATTGGTCGGAATTGTTACAATACCTGAAACGTCAACCCAGGTGTTACGGGGCACTTCAGTCTGAATTGCTTCAAGGTCTGTTTGAAGGAAAGGCACAAAGTCCAAATTGTGCATAATGTTATCGGGTGGAATACCTTCCAGATCATCAAGCCTTTGTCCAACATATAACTCTTTGTCATAAGTCGCATAATACAGACAACCTTCAAGGAGGTAATAACTGCACTCATAATATCCCATGGAATCTGATAAATCTTCACTCACCAGGGTATCAGTGTCGAAATCATAAAGGCTGATTGTAACATTTAAAACCGGTTGATGTGTGGTAGAGTTGGTAATTGTACCATAAAGCATCGAGCCTCGGACGTATTCTATCGCGTTAAGCATCATTTGTTCATACAATTCCGTGTCGCCCTGAGGAGTCCAGTAAGAATAATAAGTATCTACGCCGATGAATATAAACTCACCACTGTTATTAATCTGTTGTACACCAAGCATTGGCATGTCCTGGTTATTGATTGCAACAGTTTCAAAAGCATCAACATCATCATCAATGTTAACCCAGATACGACCTGAGTTGACATTCAGGGGGTGATCTTCAGGTAATTCTACAGCCATTGGGTGAGTCGGATCCGTTAATTCGAAACCACCGGGGTTAACGTACAAATAAGTACATTCTATTTCGAAGTCATTCTGGAACGACCCAATCCAGGTCTGATCATGGGAAGTACCACCAACCCAGATGAGCTTGCCGCCCGCTGCGGTGTAGTCATATAATTCTTCCATCACAGCAGCGTTGGTATATCCAAAACGCTGGTTCACAATTACTATGCCGTAATCTGTCAAATCATCATAATTCCACTGCTCCTGCCTACTTGCAAAGATCCATTCGAATTCAACGTCAATATTGTTCAATACGTCATCCGTGATACTATAATTCTGATCATACTGGGAACTCAATACCAGGATATCCTGTGCCATTGAGACGCTAAGTGTGAGAAGTATTCCCAACATCATTAACAATGCAATTTTGCGCATGAGTATGTCTCCTGTTTATCTATCTAATGTTACTTAACTTTTAAAACTTTCAGCCAACGAAATATATCTATCACTATCCAAGTAAAAGCAATTTGATATGGTAATACCAACCTCTCGGAAATTTCAAATCTCCAAGACACACAAGTGTCACCCGAGATTATACAATTTAGGGTAAAATTTTCCACTAATCAATTGACTCCAGTGACAAATTGCAACTTTTCCCCTCTGGAGATTTTAAGCATGACCTCCGCTCGTAATCAAAAATAATCATTTTATCGGAGTATTTCATACTGTCAACAAGAAACAACTTGAAATTAGAGAGAAAAATGTTTACTATTAAACTTATATGCTACTAAGATTTCATTGAAATTTATATAGAACACACTGAAAGTAATAATTGAAGACAATCTGACTGTAATAATTGAAGACAATTTTTCAACATAATTGAGATACTGAGCTTCAAATGAACCCGATAGATTTCCAAAACCTGATTCAATCCATCAACGAGGACAAAGAAGAAAAAATTTACCAGATGTCCCAGATACGTCTGGTAGCAGAAATCCTCGCGAGGGATGTACATGATGCAGGTTACTACAAACGTCTAAGCAATGAATTCCAGGATATTTTTGGCGCAGCAGCAGGTTGTCTCTTCTGGGAGAGGAAGCGTGAACCATCCGGATGGTGGTTAGAAGCCTGGGATAGCAGAAATATAAATATCGTGCCTGATGAGAGACTTATTCCGAAAGCAGAAGAAGGCATTTTCCGTTGGGTTATCGACAGCAACAAACCACTCCTACATGATAGCTTAGATGCCGCCGACAAGTTGCATAAAATCTGTCAGCCGCGATTATCAGCACAATCAAGCGTGGTGCTATTCCCGCTCATGGTTGGAGAGAATCAAACCGGCATGTTTATTCTCTTCGAGCCGCATTTTGAAATTTCACAGATAAACCTGGATCATCACCTGGAGATTCTCCATAGCCTGATAAATGCCGGGGTAAACAACAGGCATCAATATGAGATCCTGCAGAATTCAGAGGAAGATTTTCGTGACTTGATCGAAAACGCCTCCGATATGGTGATAGTTGCCTGGCCCGACGGGATGATACGTGATTGCAACCGGGCGTTAATTGAAACCCTCGATCTGACTCACGATCCGAAATCCAAACATATCTCAGAACTATTACCTGAAAAAGACGTGGTAATTTTTGAAGAATGCCGGAAGCAGCTTCTCGAAGGAAAGCCGGTTAATAACGTTGATATCAGCCTCAAGCATGAAAGTGGAAGGATTATTGAGGCAGAATTATCGGGAAGCGCGCGAGTGTTGTCGAAAGGCAAATCCAGCCTGATACGTTTATATCTTAGAGATATTACGCAGCGTAAACTATCGCATCGTTCACAAAAACTTGAATCGATTGGCTTGCTGGCAGGTGGGGTTGCACATGACTTTAATAATTTGTTAACAATTATTATGGGCAATACTGATCTGGCGCTGGCAAAAATTTCCAAAAAGGAAATGAAGCTGGAGGAGCTGGGAGAAATTAACGATGCAGCGAAACGTGCCTCAGTACTCACAAAGCAACTGCTCGCGTTTGGCAGGAAGCAGGTTCTGAAGCCGCGAGTACTTAATTTGAACAGTACGATAAGAGATGTGCATAAACTGCTGCGCAGGTTAATTAGTGAAGATATAGAACTTACAGTAAGATTGTCACCGGATTTGTCTCATTCAAAATTTGATCCGAGTCAGATTGAACAGGTAATTCTTAATCTCGTAGTAAATGCGAGAGACGCGATGCCTGAGGGCGGACAGCTCGTCATAGAAACTCAAAATGCAGTATTGGATGAGGAATTTGTTGAAACGCACCCCGGTTCCATAGCGGGTGATTATGTGGCAGTGATGGTAAGAGACACCGGTACGGGAATGCCGGAATCGGTCATTGCCCAGATTTTCGATCCCTTTTTTACTACCAAAGATGTGGACAAAGGTACCGGATTGGGATTGTCAACAGTTTTTGGTATCGTTAAACAAAGTAAAGGATACATTACTGTTGAGAGTGTGTTGGATGAAGGCACAGTGTTCACCGTGTATCTGAGTCAGGCAGTAGCAACAACCAAACTTGTAAGGAAAAAAGAGAAGAAAAGCGAAATACCTGTCGGCTCTGAAACAATTCTATTTGTCGAAGATGAAGAGGGTGTACGGGAATGGGCAATTCGCGTATTGGAAATTCAAGGTTATAAGGTAGAGCAGGCGGCTTCGGGTGATGAGGCTTATAAAATTTGTATGCAAAGAGAAAAGCCGGTCGATCTTGTTATTTCGGACGTTGTGATGCCAAAAATCAGCGGGCCCGAGCTTATTCATCGCCTTAAAACAAAATGGCCTGAAATGAAGGCTCTATTTATTTCCGGGTATCCGGCCGGCGCCATGCCGGGAAAAGGTGATTATGACTACGATGTTCCATTCATGCAGAAACCTTTCACGCATGAAGAGCTTGCAGAGAAAGTCAGGGAGATACTTGATAGTTGAAAAATTTATGTACTCCTGAGTACATTGAGACTTAATTTTTCTGCTCTAATCAAGATGAATGGGGAAAATGGAAGCTGAAGTCCAAAAACAAATATCTGTGCTCTTGATTGATAAGTCAATGACGGAGCTGGATGAACTGGAAACTGCCCTACGGATATATGGCAACTGTGAAATTAGAAAATTTGACAATATTAACAGCGCTATCCGGGGCATCTCTTCAGATCAGCCGGATCTCATTATAACTGAATGGGCATTAAAAGATTATACTGCAGCAGAGTTATTACAACTTCTGCAATCAAGAGCTGAATGGAAAGATATACCGGTTTTATTATGTACTGCTAACAAAAATCCGGCAATAATCAGCCGCGCAAGACGTTTTGGTGCAAGGCAGATTTTTAGTAAGCCTATCAATCAAAATATGCTAAGCATGTCTTTAAAGAAATTGTTCCCCACAACATCCAAAAAAGCAAAATCATCCGGTTCAGAGGATGATATTCGAAAACAACTGCTAAGTATTGATAAGCTCGCTCCTCCACCCTTGCTTGTGAGCGCCATAATCGAGGTAAACAATGATCCTCATTCGTCCGGGCAGGATTTAGCTGAGGTAGTAAAACAGGACCAGTCGCTGACCTCGAAGATTCTCAAAATAGTGAACAGCGCTTATTATGGTATGTACCGCAAAGTAGGAAATATAAACCATGCTATTGTTCTTCTCGGATTTGAAGAAGTAAAGAACATTACACTTGCAGCATGTGTTCTCCAAAATTATTCTACTGATGACAAGGGAAATTTCGATTGGAATTCGTTCTGGCTGCATTCTCTTGAGGTGGCTAACATAGCTTCAAAAATCGCCGAGAAAATTCCGAAAGTCAAGCCAGATGATGCTTTTGTCGTTGGTCTCCTCCATGATTTCGGGAAGGTAATTCTGCATCAGTATTTTCCTGATCTATTCAATATTATTCTTGAAAATGCCGAAATGTTAAGCTTATCGGAACATCAAGTTTCAAGAAAAATGCTTGGAATCGATCACGCTGAAATTGGCGAGATTGTTGCTCGAAGTTGGAAATTCCCCGAACCACTTTTAAAAGCTATTGCAAATCATCACACACCTTCAATAGCCAGCAGTCAGGATTTGGATATACATATTGCACACATTTCAAATTATTTTGCGCATCGTTTTGGAATGGGTAAAAGCGGAAATCCTGTACCCGATAAACCGTACGAAAAATCTTTAGAATTATTAGGTCTAAAGGGAAAAGATCCTGAAGCTGTCTGGGAATCATTCAAGATAGACTCCTCGAAATTCGCTAATATTATTGAGTCGGTAGAGTAACATTCCCCCAACTATTAATTGCTTCACATGTATTCCATTTATTAATGATTTCTGCTCGTGCAAGTTAGGAAAAACAATTTTTTGCTTGCAGAACGGGAGTTTCCTTTTTACATTACTTTGTAGTATTGCTTGATGAGTTTCACGCATCCCCGCGACTGAATTACTCAACTGGAGATACTATGTACTGTCAATCTTACGTCCGGGAAGCAGTTCTACGGAAATTCTTGCCCATCATTGAGATTCCAGCAAAATCTCATAATCGAAGTTCTCCAATCCTTTCAGAACTAATTACAGTTTTTCTTTTCAGCTTTCTGTGTTTTTCTGTCTTTTTAGCTGTACCTCCATCCTTCGCTCAGGACAGCCTCGGTATCAGAGTGCTGGACAAATACGAGACTTATTCATCTTTTATTGATGTGGATTTTATCGAGGATTACACCCTGATTGCGGCTGGGTGGTCTGGATTGCTTGTTGTATCTGGGATTGAAGATGAAGATCCTGAGATAGTAGGACAATATGGTGAGGATGATGAATTTATCTGGACTGTCATGGTCAGTGAAAATAGGGCGCTAACGATCGGAACTTACTTGACGCTTTATGACATTTCGGATCCGCTCAATATTGAAAGTGTATCAAGAGTAGAAATACCATCATTAATCTCCGATAGAAAGGTAATCTGGCAGGGAGACCGCATAATATCATATCAAATGCATGAAATTGCCATTTACGAATACCAGGAAAACGGCGATACAGAACTTCTGCAGACTATTTCAATAGATAATCAGGATAGCCGCCTTGAAGATATTGATCTCTGGGATAATTACATCATTGCTCTCTACGTGATTGAAGAAGAAGGATCACTGTTTATATGGGATATTACCGATCTCGAGAATATCCCGGAACCATACGTGATTGATGGAATAACCGACAATCAGCATTGGGGTGATTTATCTGTTGAGGATGGTATTGCAGCAGTGACACTTGGAAGTACTCTTAGACTAATCGATATAAACCCGCCTGAGTCTTCAGAAATCATTGCGTTCTATAATCATCACGGTAGAACCCAACTATATTGTCCGGTTATAAATGGGCATAACATTTTTACATTCTCCTTTGATTTTCGATCCGCTCCCATAATTAACTCTTATCGTTTGAACGAAGAATCTGATCTCGTATTAAGTGATTACGCCTTCTTGACTTATGTCAATACCTACCTGCAAGGTATGAAATGGCATGAAGGCGCGATGTTTCAAATCGAAGAGTCCCAAGGACTTAAATATGTCCCTGTCAATGATGAGGGAGAATTTGGAGAAGTATATACCTGGGATCCCGTTGATGATTTCAGGAATGCTGTCAAATTGGGCGAGATGCTGATTTTTAATAATGGTTGGGAAAATTTATCGCTTTTTGATGGCAATCTGAATGATGAACTAATACTGAGAGATATTTTTAATCCTGAGGGTATGCGCAGTTCACATATCATAGCATCAAACGATGATGTTGGGCTATTATATACAACAAGTGCCAATCCGGAAACGTATTACGAAAATGAATTTTATCTAATTACACCGGATCATGATAATCCCCAGACAATTGAATTAGGGGGACTAATCCAGACCTCTAATGCAACCTATCTATCAACTATTCAGAATGATATTCTATATACTCGCAACCATGGGCATTTCTGCGATATTATTGATATATCGGATGTTGACAACCCAGAGGTTGTCAGTAGTTTTGAAATGGCGACAAATGCCGGTCAAATGCAGTTGTTTTCCTCGGAAAATTGTCTCCTCGTTTTAGAGGATTATGTTTTATATTCTTATCATCAGATAACGATCTATGATATTTCGGATCCTTTAGAACCCGTGCAAGTCTCTTCGATAGATAGTATAGTACCATATCAATTACCAAAACTTGACGATGGTTTTTTATTTTTGAAAGATGAAAACTATACTTGGACTGTTTATTCCCTCGAAGATCCTGCAAACCCGGAAATAGTTATGGAAATTGAACACGAGGAAGCTGTGGGTCAAGTTCTGGATTATTTTAATGGTTTTTTACTGACTTCGAACTATCATGATGGTGATGAACCTGTGCAGAGGATAGAAGTGTACGATTTGAACGACTTCGAGGAAGCTGAACTTGTAGCTCAGTACCCGATTACGAGGTCTCCGGGTTGGGGTGAACTTCAAGATGATCGAATTATTGTATCCTGGGGGCATGGTATCGGCTTGTTCGAATGGGAACCGATGGGTGCTGAAGAGCGGCAGGTCTCAAGTCTTCCCATAAAGCCCGCACTCAATATTTATCCCAATCCAGCCAATCCGGATGCGATCCTGACCTTTGATTTACCTCAAAACGCATTGCTTAAGATAGATATGTATGATCTCCTTGGCAGGCATATATCTCAACTTGCAGATAATACATTTAAAGCAGGAAATCACAAGTTTCATATCGATGGAAGAAATATTCAATCAAGCGGGATTTATTACATAAAAGCACAAACAGACAATTGGTCGGAAACACGGAAATTTGTAATGCTGAAGTGATTACAGGGATATACAGGATTGACACGATAATTTCTTTGCGGCTTAGCGGCTTTGCGCGAGAAAAGACTGTTTCACGCAAAGATCACAAACAAAATCAGAGTGTTCTGTTGCTCTGTTGAAAAGTCTTTATAGTTAAGAGTAATAATCATGATAATCCTGTTAATCATGTCCAAAAATTGTTGAGAGAACAATCCTCGCCAGGGAAGGCGGGGTAAAGATAATATCTTTTGGAGGTTCATCATGTACGGTTTACGTAAGTTTTTCAGAGCGCTGCTGATATTCGCGGCGCTGATACTCGTAGCAGGACAAACCACCGCCCAGGACAGCCTGGGGATAAGCATCCTCGACGCCAGGCAATCGCTTGATTTATTTTACGGAGCTGCTCTATATGATGACTATATGATAATAGCTGCGGGGCGGTCGGGAATGCTGGTTATATCTGATGCGCTTGGAGAGAATCCAGAAATCGTAGCGCAGGTCAGCGTTGAAAACGATAGAGCGCTGAATGTTTTGGTAAAAGACAGCCTTGCTCTCCTGATGCTTGATGAGAACATCATCATGTTCGATTTGTCAGATCCGTCATCTCCAGAAGAGTTATGGCGGGATGAGATGCCAAATAGTTTTAGATATACTACTGCTCTTTGGTCTCGTGACTGGATATACTGTTACTCGCCATTAGGCGATATCTACATCTTTTTGCTTCAAGAAGAAGGCAATATCATCCATGATGAAACAATTCATGCTGTTGATTATAGCGATATGGAGGGTCATCTTTTTGATATAACGATATGGAGCGACTATCTTTTTGCGACTTTTCTCGATAGCGGTGAATACCGATTAGCTGCATGGGATATCAGTGATCCAGGTGAACCGGAAGAAATAGCTGTTCCCGATGATATCGAGTTTGATGGAAACTATGTGCAGATTGATGTCAATGATGGTGTGGCGGTAATTACCTCAGGCTCATCGCTCTTTCTTGCAAACGTTGATCCGCCGGAACAATCGGAGGTTGTTGTCACCTGGATTAATCCAAGTGAACAAAGTTTATACCATCCAATGCTTATTGAGAATAAAATTGTGCTGAGAGAAGGCCTAACGACTCTTCTTTCGTTTGGAGTAGATCAAGATTTAGAAATCACGCCTGTTGATAGTATTCCATTGTTTTCAGACAATACTCCTGATTTGATCAATTATGAAAACCTTGTTTATTGGGCGGATCGTTCATCCGGGTTTTCCATAATTGAAGTTGAGGATTCCGGAAATTTCAACGAAATAATCAACTTGGACCCGGTAGAAACTTTCGGTTCCTGTTCGTGGATCGGTGATATGATGATTGTGAATACTTCCGAGCCTGGAGTATTCATATTTGATGGAACATCGACTGATGAGCTGTCACTGCTTGGTAGTTTTCTCCCGGAAGGACAGGTAAATGGTTCAGTCCATGCTTTCAATAGTTTAATTGGAATATCAAACTGGCATGATCATCATGGAGGGTATGAACCCCATGAGGTTTCAACCTGGCTGATTACTGCCCACCCGGATGATCATTTCCAACCTATGCTGCGAAGCAGCCTTCCTGCTTCAAACCACTATGCCATGGTTTATGAGGATTCATTGCTATATTCATTGTTGCGTGAGGGTTATGACGATACAAACCTTGAAATATTCGACATTTCTGACCTGGATGATCCGCAGTTGATCACGTCAGTAGAACTTCCAATAGATGATTGGGTGAGTGATTTGATTGAATATGAAAACAATCTTTATATCTTCAGTCGTACCGAGGACTATAGATATCAAATTGACATATACTCATTGAATGATCCTGAAAATCCGGAAGAAGCAGCAACACTTAGGCTCGAAGATCATGCATCATCTACTCCTGTTTTTGTAAATGACCTGTTGCTCCTTGCAGGACCTGTCGGCCCAACTCGCGTCTATTCTTTGGAAGATCCATTCGAACCAGTGTTGATTGATACGCTCTTCAATAGAGGGTCTGGAATTGAAATATTGGATCACGAAAATAACTATCTGCTTACTCAAAAGAGTACTTATGAAAGCTCTTTTCCCGATACAATCGAAATATATGATATCAGTAATCTTGAGAACCCGGAACGAATAGCCTGGTATCCGATAACAGGAAATTCAATCAATGGATACCTGGAAGATGACAGGATAATAATATCATGGGGGCATGGTATAGGATTGTTCGAATGGGAGCCTGCCAGTGTAAATAACAGGGATAATACTGTTATGCCTTCATATCCAAACCTGAACGTTTACCCTAATCCATCAAATCCGAATTCAATTATTTCAGTTGATTTGCCTGTTGAGAGTCTCGTGCGGTTAGAAGTATTTGACCTGCTCGGACGACAGGTGACCCAACTCTCAAATAATACACTCACAGCAGGAAAGCATAAATTCCACCTAAATAGTATCGCTTTCCCCTCAAGCGGGACATATTATATAAGAGCGAAATCGGATAATTGGTCGGAAACGCAAAAAATAGTGATAATTAAATGATCACAGGGATGCACAGGATTGACAAGATAATTTCTTTGCGTCTTTGCGTTAGAAAAGAAAAGACAATTTCGCGCAAAGCCGCAAAGACGCAGAGTAAGATATGCAGGTAAATTTGAGCTATGAATATTATTACGGATTAAAATTACGAGACCTAAAATCTTGTTAATCATGTAAATCATGTCTAAAATTGTTGAGAGAACATTCCTCGCCAGGGAAGGCGGGTAGAGATAATATCTTTTGGAGGTTCATCATGAACGGTTTACGGAAGTTATTTAGAGCGCTTTTGATATTCGTAGCGCTGATAGTACTCGCAGGACAGACCACCGCCCAGGACAGTCTGGGGATTAGCAAAGTTGATTTTACAGAATCCTATGATTCATTCAGTGATGTAGCTTCCCTGGGTGAATATGCTCTTGTAGCATCGAATACCTCAGGATTAATGGTTATCTCAGGTTTTGGAGGGCAAAACCCGGAGATTGTTGCACAAGTTGGTGACGATATCGAGCCAGTTTCAGTTGTATTAGCCCAGGGTGACAGGGTATTGACTATTGGTGATTACTACACGTTTTATGATTTTTCTAATCCTCTCAATCCACTTGAATTGGGACGCTCGGAAGTAACTGACGATGAAATCAGAACAAATCCCTATTGGCACACTATCATTTGGCACGATTCACTTTTGATCAATTGGACCCTTAATGTAATCAATATATATGAGTTCGTTGGTGATACTGCGCGAGTGCATTTGTCAAGTATCCAGCTCGAACAAGATTTTGAGTTTGGTTACATACCAACTTGCAACGTATGGAATGATAAAATTTATGTCTCCTATCGAAATTCAGATGAAGAATATGAGTTTAGTTGTTGGGATATTTCTGATCCAGAAGAACCGGTAGAAAGGTTTTTCCCTGAAGGATTCAACCTGGAGTTGGAGTATTTTGGAGACCTCGACATTCAAAATGGCATAGCGGCAATCACGTATGGATCATCACTTACCCTGATAAACATCGATCCTCCAGAATCAGCAGAAATTTTAGATACCTGGAACTTCGATGATAACAGATCTATTCGATACCCGGTTTTTATTGATGATCATGTTTTAGTCCGTGGATGGATGTCATATGTATTGTTATCGCTTTCTTTTGACGAAAATTACAATATTACACTTGCCGATAGTGTTCAAATGAATTATGGCGGACATGGTGGATATTGCCTGCAGGGAAATAATCTTGCACTAGCTGCTGGCAATAAAGGACTTATCACCATTGATTTAACCGATCCAGAAAATCTTGATGACCCTGTAACCTTTGATCCAGTAGATCGATATTATACTGGTTCACGGTTCGGTACGGCGCTCCTGGTAAATAATGTTGAAGCAGGGATTTCAGTATTTGATGACGATTCTGATACAGATCTGCCATTTGAGGAAGTATTTCTCAGGGAGGGATATATTGGAGGATCCGTTCTTTCCTCGTCAGAAGATATCGCTGTTGTCAGTTGGTGGGATGGAGTGTACGAGGGTGAAGGTTTTACCCCGGCAGCGTACACACTTCAATTAATTACACCCAATCCCGAGGATCAATCTCAACCGGTTTTGCGCGGTATTATCCCCTCCACAAGCAGCAGATTCAGTAATCCAACTCAGGATGCTGTTTATGCTGTCAGTGATGATGAAGGAGAATTTTCCCTGGAAGTTTTCGATATCTCAGACATTGATTCCCCTATGTTAGAAGAAATTATCGAGTTGACCGATGTAGTTTACTCAGGCAAACCGTCTGTAAATGGCGATTATTTATATCTCGCGTTATCTACAATATTTGAAGAAAGAAAGCTTATCATTTATTCAATTGAAGATCCTCTTCATCCTGATGAGATTGGTGACATTGAGATACATAGATCAGTGATATATGATAATATTGTCTTCAGTGGCAACAAGATGTTCTTACAAGATTATTTCGATATCAGAATCTATTCAATTGAAGATCCTGAAAATCCGGAAGAAATTGGTACTATCAGCAACCAGCCTGGGTCCTACCATGCGTTGGATTGCCAGGGGGATTATCTGCTTGTCAGCGTTCACCGACACCATCCACGTCTTGAAATCTACGATATAAGTGAACCGGATTCTGCCGTTCGTATTGCATGGTACACATTACCTAGAACTCCCTCTTGGGCATATATGGATGGCAGCCGTATTGTAGCAACATGGTCAAGAGGAACAGGATTGTTCGATTGGGAGGGATACGAACTGGATGTTAGATATCAATCTTCTCTACCCGCTAATCCTTCGCTGAATATTTACCCTAATCCTACTAATCCGGATTCTCGAGTAATTCTGTCACTCCCGGTTGATGGTCGAGCGTTCTTGTCTATCTATGATATTCTTGGACGTGAAGTGGCTGTATTAACGGACATGGATATTAGCGCAGGAATGCACACATTCCAGTTGCCGGGAAGGATTTTGAATTCAAGCGGGACATATTTTTTAAATGCTGAATTTGGCGATTGGCAAGAAACGCAGAAGATTGTGATTCTCAAATGATTACAGGGATGAACAGGATATACAGGATCAATTCTTAGCGACTTTGCGCCTTTGCGAGAGAGAAAACTATTTCACGCAAAGATGCGAAGGTGCAAAGCTCGCAAATAATACAAATCATGTAAATCATGTCAAATATTTATATGGAGGTTCATCATGAACGGTTTACGAAAGTTGTTCAGAGTGCTGCTGATATTCGCGGCGCTGATTGTAGTCGTTGGACAGACCAACGCCCAGGACAGCCTGGGGATTGAGATGTTGGACAGCCGGAGTTCACTCGATGCATTTCTGGATGTAGCGACTA
Source organism: Candidatus Electryonea clarkiae (assembly GCA_030765455.1). Taxonomy (GTDB): domain Bacteria; phylum Electryoneota; class Electryoneia; order Electryoneales; family Electryoneaceae; genus Electryonea; species Electryonea clarkiae. The sequence goes on from JAVCCM010000120.1 coordinate 54,071, forward strand.
TCGGGGACTATTTGCTTGTCGCTGCGGGCATTTCGGGATTACTGGTTGTATCCGATGCAGACGGAGACAACCCACAAATCGAGGTGCAGCTTGGTGAAAACAGGGAGTTTTTGAATACTGTTCTTGTACAAGGGAACAAGGTGTTAACCTGTGGTGAGGACTTTACCATCTACAATTTCACCACTCCTCTCAATCCATATCAACTTGGGCGAGCTTCTGCTGCAGCTTTCCCGAGCAATGACAACATTATCTGGCATGACAGCTTGTTGATCGTTCAAAGTTTTGGGATTCAAATTTTCCAACAATATTCCGATGCATCCAGGCGGCTGTTGTCGTCAATTCAGTTTCGGGAGGGAAACGGACGTTACATAGTTAAACTTGCATTGTGGGATAACAAGATATTTGTAGTACACAATGAGATTGACGTAGGGACAAATATCTATGCCTGGGATATTTCAAATCCAGAAGAGCCCGAAGAGATTATCATGCCAGATCAATTCGATATTGAGGGAGTCCCGTTGGAAATGATCATTGACGATGGCATTATGTTCGTCACGCATGATTCTACGCTTTCGATTATAGATGTCAACACACCTGAATCAGCGGAACTGTTGACAACATGGTCTGTTGAAGGAAATCGAGTTTTACGTTGGCCTGTTGTGAAGGATGATCATCTGTTCCTGAGGTCATATTTACCACACACTCTGTTATCACTTGAATTCGATGAAAATTATGACATCACTCTCGCGGACTCTCTGAGGATAAACTGGGGAGGCAATCTCTGGCTTGACGAGGATATAATTTTCTGGGCTGCTGGTGCAGATGGTTTAATATCAGTTGATATTGAATCCCCTGACAATCTCGCGGAACCGGTTGAATGGGATATTGTTGACAGGTACCGGTCCGGCGCCAAGATTGGGACTTCTCTTCTCATCAATAACGGGGAACATGGACCGTATGTATTTAATAATAGGCTGCCTGAAGAATTACCTCTGATTGGCACCTTCCTACCGGAAGGACAATTAGAGGGAAACGTATTAACGTCGGGTGATGATCTGGCTGTTGTTTCATGGTGGGACGGTGAAAACGACAATCCACTGGGTTATTCAACACAGATAATAACCGCCTCAGAAGATGATCCATCTCAACAAGTGCTTCGCGGTATTATTCCGTCCAATGCATACCTTTTCAGTGATCCTTTTGAGGATTATATCTACTCGATTGGAGGTGAAACAGACTCATTCTTCCTGGAAATTCATGATATATCCGATCTGGATAATCCGGTTTTATCGGGAACAACAGAATTCGTCGATGCGTCTTATATTACTTATATCCAGCGCTATAATGAATATCTTTATGTTGGAATATTGCAGGAGATGAACGATCAAATCAACATTTACTCGCTCGAAAATCCGGAAGAACCTGAACTGGTAAACGAAATGGTATTGCAGTGGTTTGAATCACTTGGTCTTGCGCCCATTTTCAGCGACAACCTGATGTTCATGTCGGCTCAAAATGGCTTCGATATTTATTCAATGGCAGATCCGGACAACCCGGAGTTTGTAGCTTCAGGTGGCGATAGTCTTGAATATACAGTTGTCCTCGATTACAACCAGGGAAATCTATTGACTGCGAGGCATATCGAAGATCAATATCTCCAGTCGGTTCTCGAAGTATATGATATTGCGGATGAACAATATTCCGATCCAGTCGCGTGGCACACTTTGCCGTCAATGTCTTACTGGGGCTATTTAGACGGTAGTCGTATTGTGACGACATGGAATACGGGAATGGCTTTGCTTTACTGGGAAGATGGCGGGATGGGAGTGCTTGATCAGGTTTCTTTGCCGACAAAACCGCAAATGTCGGTATATCCAGTACCCACAAATCCTGAAGCCAGGATTTCGATGTTTCTTCCGGAAGCAGGTATATTGAACATCTCAGTATTTGATCTGCTTGGGAGAAAAATTGTTAGTCTTGCAGGTCGAGATTTAAAGGCGGGAAGTCATACTTTTCAATTACCTGGAAATTCATTTAAATCTTCAGGTACATATTTCATAAATGCTGAATTTGGTGATTGGCAAGATACGCAGAAGATTGTGATTCTCAAATAATTACAGGGATTAACAGGATATACAGGATCAATTCTTAGCGACTTTGCGACTTTGCGCGAGGGAAAACTATTTCACGCAAAGATGCGAAGGTGCAAAGCTCGCAAATAATACAAATCATGTCAAATAATTTTTGCATTCCGATTGGAAAAAATCCATCTCGACGAGGTGGATTTACTTGTTAGTAATCCCTTCTGTCATGAAGGTAAGAACTTTTGTCTCGCTGTTAACACCCAAAGCGTTTTTAAGGGGCTGAAGTTTTGGCTCTTTCATTATTGCGAGCAATGCAGCCATTGATGCAGCGCCGCTTTCTCCGGCAGAAAGTCCTATGGAGGAAAGCTCCTTCATAGCTTCGATAGCCCATTTGTCTTCAATAGCTACAACAGCATCCATTCCATTTCGGATAGAATTCCAAGCTATTGTGGCTAATGTCCCACAATTCAATCCTGCCATAATTGTATCGTTATTACCGTAAACGGATGTCGGTTTACTGTTAGCCAGGGATTTCAATGCACAATCCGCCGCAACAGATTCCACTCCAATGATAAATGGATTTTCGGTTCGTTCCGGGTTGCGGTATTGTGCAATCGCTGCCGCAGCCAATGATCCAACGCCTACCGGAACTATAACAAGATCTGGGTCAGGCATTTTTTCTTCGGCAAGTGTATCATCAATTTCCCACATCAAGGTGGAATAGCCCTCGATAATCCAACGGGGAATCTCTTCATAACCCAGCCATGACGTATCCTGTACCAGGTAAACCCCTTTCTCTTGATTTTGATGTTTACCTGCGATTCTTACCGCGTCATCATAACTGCCGTCGATAACGATAACTTCAGCGCCTTCGTTTTTAATTGCTGCAATTCGAGCAGGGACAGTTCCTCCCGGCATGAAGATTTTTGCCTCAAACCCGAACCATTTTGCCGTGCATGCTACTCCTCGCCCATGATTGCCGTCAGTAGCGGTCACAAGGCAGATTGGCTTAAGACAGTTTACTTGTTCACGTAGCTCATCGACAGTTTTCCATGGAGCCAAATTGTTGTTTAGAATACTATTAACCAGGCGATAGACAGCCCATGATGCTCCTAAAATTTTAAACGCAGGTAGTGTCAAACGGTTGGATTCATCTTTAAGTAAAACAGATTTCAAGCCCAGCTTATTACTTAAATTATTCAGATGATGAAGAGGAGTTCTTGAGTATCCCGGCAGTTTCATGTGATATTCGAGGGGCTCCCGGTTCGGAGTATTGGAGGCTATATTGTAGTTAACTCCTGTATTTATATGAAAACGGCTCATAGTTGTTATAGAGATTAAATGACCCGGTATCAATTCACACGTACAACTGTAATTTGCCCGGAATGGCTCTCTCCTCTATGAAATTGATCTGCATCACACTACTCTGGAATATTGTTTGCATAGTTTACATAGGAGAATCGCAATATTTTGATTGAAAACGCTTTGTTTTGTTCTTGCTTTTCAATTCATTTTGTTGCGTTTACCTAAGTTATGTTAATATATTATATGTAAAGCGATACAATATCGGGGCTTGTTGCATTTATCAGCTACAATGCAAATTTTTCATAACGACTGATATTTTGCACTACAAAAGCGAGACTGCTATCATGAGTGAAGAAACATTTACACTACGACTTGGTGACCTTGTAAAAAACGGTTTAGCCAATAATATCGGCATACATCATTACGATTCCGGAATTAGTGTCTGTTCAGACACACGCATTGGTCGGAATCTTCGTACTGTCGGGATCTATTATATCTGTCCTCATGGCAGATGCTGTTCCCATAAAGAGGCACGCGATAATTGGTGTCCTCAATGTCATGATGAACATGAAAGCGCACAAGTATTAGCAAAAAGTGCCTGACCGGTCATAATTCTAATTGCTATTAATTTCCGGTAATTATTGCCGGAAGAAACTTCTTTTTTTCCTAATCTTCGTTTGATTATCTCTATTTCGGGTGAAATCCGGTCAGTTATTTCTCTCCATATAGAATTAATTCACTTAATTCACATAATATATGCCCCGTGAATTCCTGCATTTCCTGGATATGCTGTGTGCTATCGGAAGGTATTACAATAGACAAGTCGCATAAGTCTTCCAATTTACCTCCACCGCTGCCTGATATTGCAAGGATTGTCATGCCTTTTTCTTTCGCCGTTATAGATGCCCTGATCAAATTCTCTGAATTTCCTGATGTAGTTATAGCCAGGAAAAGATCTCCGCTGGAACCTAATGCTTCAACCTGTCGCGCAAAGATATTATCAAACCCTATATCATTCCCCCCTGCTGTCAGCACAGAAGTATCAGTGGTTAGAGCGATTGCCGGCATTCCGGGACGCTCCAGGTGGTGTGTTAACCGGACCACCCATTCGGCTGCCCAGTGTTGTGCATCAGCAGCGCTGCCACCATTTCCGGCTAGCAGAATTTTTCCGCCGTTTCGGAATGTTTTAACAACTTCATCAACCCCTCGATGTATATCATCAAAAATCTGCTCCATCTTTCGAGCGGTTTCGATATGATTATCCAACCGTTTCCGAATCTCTACATCAATATTCATTGTTTTTCTCCGAATTTTCATGTTATATATGACCTGAAGCAGAAAATGGGTAGATTTTAAATAAACGGCAAGTGTTGGAGAGAAAATGAGAGAAATTACTGAATTATCATTGACCATTGGGAACTGGGGGGCAAAGCCATATCGAACGGAAATAAAAAGTCAGCTCATAAATGTTTTTGCTGAATGGTGCCGTGAAAATGGGACAAAGATCCGGATTGAACTCTATGGCGGAAGCGGCACGGATTTAGAGCTGGCAAAAACAGTAAAACAATTACAGCAAGAGGATTATCCTGTTGAACCTTTAATACGGTTGGAACCACGCTCCGACAGGTTCAGAATTATCGGTCGTTCAGAATGTCAGCATGTGGTTTTCGAAGTTCCGGTTAGCAGACAAAGGGCATCGGCACGCTTTCTTTCAGCCGGTATCGATCAAGCTGGTGAGTATGCGAAAAAAGCTGTCGAAAGCGCCGCATTAAACGGGCTTCATCCCGAAATTGCATTAACTGATATAACAAGAGCGAAAGAAGAAGATGTCGAGAAAATTGTAAACCAGGTTAATGAATCACTGTTGCCAAGGAAAGCAAAAGCAAGGTGGAGATTAGTGGATGATGCAGGGCTCGGGGATCCATTACCGGGATCGAGGCGTCCGAAGTCTATGAGAGGTTGGGTCGCTTTTTTCCGTGAGCATTTGAATGTCAATGCTGAGGATATCTCAGTTCAATGCTCAGACCTTCTTGGATTGGGGCTTGCTAATACTCTTGCAGGGCATTCAAACGGGGGTTGTCCGGTAACAAGTCTTTTCGGTCTGGGACATCGCGCCGGATGGGCTGCAACGGAATTGGCGATGCTGCATGCTTTGGGGGAGAATATTAATATTAAAGAGCTTATAGGATTAAAGTCACTACTTGACCCCGGCAATATACGCCGGGATCAGTACCGTCCAGTCAGCGGTTATAATTCGTGGGAAACACCATCTGAGACAACACCGGACAAAATGGAAAAGAAGATAGAAGCCTGGTTGCCGTTCGATCCTCATCCAATAACCGGACTAAGAATTGAGCCATTGATAACCTCTCTCTCAGGAAAAGCCGGGCTTCTTCACTTGATTCACCGGCACAATCCAGAAACTCATGTTGACACTGATGATTCAAGAATTGAGGAAATTTATAATGAACTTTCCCGCCAGTTCAATGAAGGCAGATTGATTCCGGTTTCCTGGGCGGAACTTGAACCTGTTGCGAAGAAAAGTGGCTTGATATAAAGTACCATGAATTGTTCAGTTCATTTATCAACAATTTAGTGCAAGTCGTTTCGAAGGCAGTGAAGGATCTCGGCGCCAGCCTTAGCTGTTGAAATATATGCATTTGCAATTCTTTCTTATACTTAAATCGAATAATAACTCAAAAAATAGAAAAAAATTCATGCTCCCGTAAGATATAGTGCAATACATCTATTGAAATGATATATTAGAATATCGTGTATGGATTGAAACGAGGTACTACTGTAATGAAGAAAATCCTGACTCTTGTTTTATTCTTCGCTTTCGTAAGTGCGGGTTTTGCCCAGCAGCCAAAATATGCCTGGTGGGGAGGCAGCAACACCAATGGATGGCAGGTGGGACCGATCATAAAAGTCGGCGAAATCAACCGTCAAATGGGTGTTTTCAGCGGTGCGAAAGCTTCGCTGCTTGTGAACCGTTATTTCGCCGTGGGCGGTCAAGCCTGTTTTACCACTTCCGATACAAAATATTCATCAGGTAACAATCCTGATCCGATAGAATATGATCTGAAACTTGATTATATTGGCGGAGAATTTGAAATAATAATTAATCCCATAGCCAAAATGCATTCTTCGATTAATCTTTTCGCAGGCGGTGGAAGAGTGCGGATTATCGATACGGGTAATACCTATGAATCAACTAATATCGGGGTATTTGTCGGCGAGCCGGGAGTAGGTGTGGAGTGGAATATAACTAATTGGCTGCGTTCAGGATTAGTTTTTTCATACCGGTTGGTTTCAAATTTCGAATCACATGGATTGGATGAGGTAGATCTCTCCGATGCATCGGTAACTATAGGGTTGAAAATAGGGAAGTTTCAGTAAATAAATAACTACGATGGTATTTGAAGGATATGAAGAAAATTCATGTTCATGGTTTGCGAATATTAGACCTGAAAAGCATCCGTACTCCACCATTCAAGCATAGCCTGCGATAATTCTATTAAGCCCTGCTTTTTCAAAGCTGATACTGGAAAGACAGGAATCGAATCGCCTGCTTCCGAAATAATTTCTTTTATTGTGCTGTTTTGTTTCTGACGTGATAATTTGTCTGTTTTTGTAACAATTATCGCTGCTTCAACATTTTCCATTTCAGCCCAGTCAAGTAATTCACGATCCAAATCCCCCATCCCACGACGGATATCAACCAGGACAAGTATTCTTCTAAGGTTTCCATGCCCGGACAGGAACTCGGTTACTTTACCCCTCCAGCTTCTGCGGGTTTCTTCGTTTATCTTTGCATACCCATAACCGGGCAGATCGACCAGGTCATAACGTTCATTAATAAGAAACCGGAATACAGCACGGGTCCGTCCGGGGGATTTGGATGTTGCAGCGACTTTTTTGCCAAGCAGAGCGTTGATCAGTGTAGATTTGCCCACATTGGAACGCCCGGCGACAGCGATAGCCGGTCTCGGGGTGCCTTTATACTTCGGTTGAAGTTTACGGATTGAATTGATTTTAAGCATTTATTTTGTATCACTAAGTAATGCGCTGTCAATTTGTACCAGAGTAGATCCGTCCTGGCTGCATTTTATTCAGGTAACAAAGCGAGTTCCCACACCTGGTCAACATTTTCGACAAAGTGTACCTTCAGTCCTTTGCCGACTCCCTTCGGGCGATCTTCCCATTCGGGTTTGTTCTCGGCTGGGAGGATTATGGTTTTCATGCCGTTACGTTGAGCTGCCATGATTTTTTCGTTTATCCCACCGACCTGCAATACGTCTCCCTGCAAGGTTATCTCGCCAGTCATTGTCAGGTCGCCACGGACTTTACGTTGTGTAAGAGCCGACAACATCGCGGTAGCAATGGTGATTCCCGCTGAGGGACCGTCCTTGGGTATTGCGCCTTCCGGAAGGTGAACATGAATCTCGCTGTCCTGGAAATATTTGGCATCGATATCAAGGTGTACCGCCTGGCTCCGAATGTAAGACAATCCTGCCATAGCGGATTCTTTCAAAACGTCACCAAGTTGTCCCGTCAGAGTTAATTTCTGTTTCCCCGGCATGACTCGAACCTGGACCTTCAGGATATCGCCCCCGACCGGGGTCCATGCCAGCCCGATTGTGCTTCCGATAAGAGGTTTCTTATTAAGTGCGGTCCGTCGATGCGTCGCAACGCCAAGCATTTTCTTCAATTCAATCGTTCTGGTAATTATTCTTTTTCTGCCATTTCCTTCAACTTTTTTACGCGCCACTCGTCTGCAAATTTTTGCAATATTCCGTTCCATCTCGCGTACACCGGCTTCACGTGTATGATTCTCGATAATGTAAAGAAGTGCATCCTTGGTGAAGTGAACGTCGTTTTCATCCAGTCCATGTTCTTTTATCTGCTTGGGACAGAGAAACAGTTGTGCGATCTGCAGCTTCTCCTCAGTCAGGTAACCGGGCAGATTGATAATTTCCATCCTGTCCTGCAATGCAATCGGGATTCCATCTCTTGTATTTGCTGTCGTTATGAACATTACCTGGCTGAGATTATACTCCACCTCCAGGTAATTGTCGGAAAAACTGTTGTTCTGTTCCGGGTCGAGCACTTCGAGCAGGGCAGAAGCTGGATCACCTCGAAAATCAACCGACATTTTATCTATTTCATCTAACAATAATACAGGGTTAACAACTCCCGCTTTTTTCATCATCTGGATAACACGACCGGGCTGGCTGCCGATATATGTGCGCCTGTGTCCGCGAATCTCCGCCTCATCGCGAATGCCCCCCAGGCTGAAACGAACGAAACGCCTGTTGATAGCTCTGGCTATACTGCGACCTAAGGAGGTTTTTCCGACTCCCGGTGGACCAACAAGGCAAATAATCGGACCGCGCATCTTCTTCACAAGCTGCAGGACGGCAAGATGTTCGAGAATTCGTTCCTTTGGTTTATTCAATCCGTAATGATCTTCATCAAGAATTATTGCCGCACGTTCAAGATCATTCCGGTCTCTCGTCTTTTTCTGCCAAGGCAGCGCCAGTAACCAATCGACATAATTTCGAACCACTGTAGCTTCCGGCGAGAGCATCGGCATACTTTTTAATTTTTCCAGCTCCTCTTCCACTTTCGCCTTGGCTTCTTTTGAAAGTTTGTTTTCCTTCAGTTTTCTCTGGTAAGTGATGATATCACTCAGGTCATCTTCACCTTCCTCACCAAGCTCCCGTTTAATCTGTCGGAGTTGTTCCTGGAGAAAATATGTGCGTTGTGAATGACTGATTTTTTCACGCACCTGTCCTTCAATTGATTTTTCAACCCGAAGTACTTCAATTTCATTTGAGAGCTGCACCGCGATTTCAAGCAACTGATCTAAAATGGAATCAGCCTCGAGGATTCTCTGTTTTCTATCATAGGGGAGTGCAATATGAGAAGCCAGAAAATCGGCAATTTTTTGCGGATCCTTAATAGTATCAAGAGAAAACAACAACTCATCCGGCAAATTCCGGTTCAGGGGGATATAATCACGAAAAAGACCGATAGCATGACGTACAGCCCCTTCAAGTCGAATATCGCTGTCGCCTGTTGTATCATAAGTTTCAAGTTGAGCGGAGAGATAGCCGTCCTGTTCCACGGGTGTATCAACTTTCGCTCTCACTAATCCTTCAACCAGGACTTTCACCAGACCGTTGGGTAGTTTGAGTACCTGGACGATTTTCGCGACAATACCCGTTCTGAAAAGATCGTCAATTTCAACTTCATCAAGCGCCGCATCTTTCTGCGCCAATAGCAGTAACATCCGGTCACCCATCATCGCAGCTTCAATAGCCCGGAGAGTTCCTTCCCGCCCAACGAGCAGGGGAAATATCATCCCCGGAAAGATCACCTGGTCGCGTACAGGGAAAACCGGCAGGTTATCCGGAATTTTAAGAGGTTGGTTTTTGGTTTCTTCAGCCATGATTATAAATTCACCGTTAAATATTAATTAATGTAGTACACTAATTCAGATCAATCGAGTTGTCATTCCCGCGAAGGCGGGAATCCAGAATGTTCAGTGGTAATATGATACTCTTCTCTGGATTCCCGCCTTCGCGGGAATGACAGCCCACTGAATCAGATGAATCGCAGTAGTAGGAAGATAATCTTTTACATATCAAAATGCATGAGTTTTCGAGAGCAAACTTGTGACTTGAGAATCATTCATATTTAAATAAATCAAAGAAGATTATTTCATTAATAAGACTTTCCTCATCTCGTTCATTTGTCCCGGAACCACAGCTTTAATGAGATAAATTCCACTTGATTGATTATGAGCGTCGAAGGTGAGAGTATGATGTCCGGCAGTAAGATGACCATCAACGAGGACCGCAATCTCCTGCCCAAGGAGGTTAAAGATGCTGACACGTAAATATGAAGAATGCGGCAAAGCGATTACTGCCGTCACGCTTGGATTGAATGGATTCGGGTAAACTGAGACGATCTCGTATTTTTCGGGTATCCCGGTGAAGGACCATTCGTTGACCAAGGTATATCTCACCTGTACCGGTCCTGCAGGATCGGACTCACCATCGTCATATAATGCCGTAACACTATATTCGTAATTGTCGTAATCATCAAGTTGATCGGTGTAGGTGGTTTCAGTGGTACGACTGATTTCTTCTCCGTTACGGTAAACGTTAAACCTGATAAAACCGTCCAGTTCATCATAACGGGTGTCGGTGTATTGAACCAGGGCACGGATGAAATATGTCTCAGTCCATGTACTCCATTCGCCACCACTCAGCTCCCAGCTCCTGCCGTTATCGTTATCAGCATCTACGGCAAGGTTAGTAATGGCATCTACCGAGCCAAATCCGATCACAAAATCTTCATTAAAGAATAGTCGCTGGCTGTAAACATTAAGCGTTATCCATTCACCATCGGTTTGGGGAAGATTATTGATAACAGACTCATAAGTGAGTTCTGTTGAGGGTTCTTCACCATCCCAGCCGTAGATTTCCGCATTGAACTCTCCACCTTCAGTATCTGTTGAGATGAAGAACGACAGTTCATGTAACCTGCAAGGTTGTTCCGGGCTCATACGTGTTGCCATGGTGGTGTTGGGGGAACGGGTGAATCCTGTCCGGCCATCGTCATCATAGATTAGGTCTTCTATTTCAACCGGGTAAGGTCCATGTTCCCAGGTAAGGGTTACGCTGCCATCCACACCATTCAGATCAGCAACGAGATCGTAAGGTTTTGGGGTGAGGTCAATGGTGAAAGACCAGCCTGATGAATCTCCATTTGCCCACTTAGTAAAACCGAAGTAATCAGTTGCAAGGACTCGCCAGAAGATAGTAGTGTCTTCGGGAAGTTCATCAAGTTCGCCAAGGTTTTCAATTATGAAAAGGGTATCAATGGTTGTACCGCTATAAGTGGCTTCTTCGGGGAAATTTTCATCCAGCGACCATTGAACAGTGTATTCAATAACATCTACGGGGTCATCATCTTCAGCCGTTTCCCATCCGACTTCAACCTCATTTTCAGTCACTGTGGAATAATTGATTGGCCAGGAAAGGTCAAAATCTTCAGGCGGCGAAGGATCAAGATCGTTTTCATACCAATAGACGCCATGGTTATCATTCCCGTGGAAAGTGACCAGGTCATAATCACCGTCAAAATCATAATCAATCACTTCAAGATTTACTGCGCCTAAAATTGTATCTATCTCGTGAAGTTCGAAACCCATATCACCATCATGCTCAAACCATGAAACTTCATCGCCCCAGGCGTGAATACTAAAAATATCAACGTCCCGATCCCCATCAATATCTGCTGGTGCGAACCTCCGTGTTAATTCTTCTATAATTTGATGTTCAGTAAATTCTTCATCTCCAGTATTTTCAAAGACTATAGGAAAATCATACTGGTTAGTAATGCCAATATCAATATCACCATCGAGATCCATGTCTTCACAAAAAAGTGATAGCTGAGTGCTATTTATACCTACGTAATAAACTTCGTTATTTGTCATATTGAAATTTCCGTCATTCTCAAGCCATCTTATGAATGCACCTCCGGTTATGAAATCCACATCACCATCATCTTCCAGATCAATGATTACAACCATATCGGCATAAAACTCTTCAAAAAGAGTATTTCTTTCAAAAGTACCAGTTCCATCGTTTAACCACATGTCAAACGATACGCCTGAATATGAACCGTTGATCAAATCCAGATCGTTATCATTGTCACAGTCGCCTATGGCAAATGCGATTTGGTCGGATTCCGCATTGTTGTACAATTGACCAATAAAATGTTCAGTAAAAACCTGATCACCGTCATTCTCCCACCAGTACAGGGCAAAGTAGCCATCGCTGACAACATAAGTTGCGATGTCAGTATCTTCATCATCATCTAAATCACCAAATACCCAACGAAAGTTATAAATGTTATCTGTAATAATCGTATGGCGGGTAAAATTATCCTGGCCATCATTTTCGTACCATTGAATGTTTTCACCATAACCGACCACTATATCGTGATCAGCATCATTGTCTATATCAGTGATGTATCTCTCGCCATAAGTTCTGCCTATGAACTCATCCTCGTCGAGCAGTTGATGACGAGTGAAATTTATCTGGGCGAAAGAGTAGGAACCGGACAAGAAAAGTCCGGCGGCAATTGTAAATATAAAGAATCTAAATCGCATGTTATTCTCCTTTTCAGTGATTTATTATTGTAAAAATTACGAAGATTCACGGGTACTATCAAGGAGATAGCAATTATTATAATTTAAGATCAAAAATAAATTGTCAAATTTGTATTTAATCCGATAGTAATGTATTCCTGGTTCTTGAATCGGAGGGGAACAAATATATCAGCATACTTAATTATTAATCAAGCTATTACGTTTTTAAGAACCACTGATGCCCTGAGATGGAGGAAAAATTCGTCACGAAAAGGTTTCAGCTCAGAAAGTCATGACGACGGGCAGATTAAACCGGGACAACATCCTGGATCCTTCTGCATCTAAAATATTGAACACAATTCCGGATTGCCTTATTCAAACCCATATTTGCCGATGGAAAGAGACCTGCATAGTCGAGTGAGTTTTTCAGCATTTCGTGAAGGTTTGAATATGGTTGCATCGTTTTTTTCTCCGAAAGCAATTTTAATACAGTAGAACACATTTGCTGACAGGTGTTCAAAAGGTTATGTTTATTTATTTAAGATTAATTGGAGGTATAATGGGTCGGACACTCCGAATCCGCATATTTACACGTGTGCTCATACTTTTAAATATATTTTTCATTTCAAGTGTTTTCGCGAATGAATCTATCGAATCATTCTGGCCAATGACTTCGGAAATTGTAAATATTTCCGAGCAAGTAGATAAAAATGCAGTTTCTCACACATTGAAGGGCACTTTCAACTCTGAAAATGGTGCGCCAGTACGAGTTACGGGCGGTTTGCCGCAAATACAATATAAATCGAGCCTTGGTGTTGATGAGATACGCACTTTCATTGATGCAAACCCTGATTTTTTCAATTTGAAATCATCTGATCTCGAAATTCTCCATTCCGGAAATATTCATGGCAAGACCTACTTTACATCAAGACAACTGATTGATAACCGTCCTGTGCTTGATACTCGCTTGCTGCTTCGTATTGCCAAGAACGGAAATATTCTCCTCTGGGGAGCGGATGTGTTTCCTCGTGACAATAAAATATGGAACGCTAACATTTCGACTGAATTAGCAGCCGGTTACCTTGCGGAATATTCTGAAACAGACCGCTATACTATCGGTTCTGTTCAGGAAGTCTGGACGCGGATTAATAACACTGTCATCGCTGCTTATCTCCTGCAATTGAGAGATGAGAATCCCGCCAATCGACCGGTAGGTCTGGTGTCGGCGGAAGACGGTACTATTCTTGGATATTACAATGGGGTATATCACTCAATCATTGAAGGTGCAGTTCAGGGACCAATGCTTCCTGTTCGCTGGAATGATGACCCGGTATGGATGGAATTTCCCAATCAGCGAATAGATATAGGTAGAGAACAAATTTTCACCGACGACGACGGTGAGTATTCACTCGATGGACTCACCGAAGGCGAAGACTACAATTTCCGAATGAGGCTTCAAGGGCGATGGGTGAGCGTTTCCTATGATCACGGTGCCAATGCCTCTTTTTCGATTCTGGTTACAGCTCCGGAAGATTTTTCACCGTTATGGTTTTCTCCCGGTGACGGGCGAATTGATGAATTTAACATGTTTTATCATGCAAATTTTATTCATGCCTTTTATAAAGATCTTGATTCCGGTTTTAACATGCTTGACTATTCTATGCCTGCTGTAGTTGGATATGGTAATAATTATCAAAACGCATTCTGGAATGGCGAGGGAATGTATTTTGGTGCAGGCGGCGGAAACATGAGGAATCTCGCTTTATTCTCTGATATTATATATCATGAATATACCCATGGAGTCACTGGCGCAATTTATTCATTTGGCGAGTTGCCGTATAGAGGACAATCGGGCGCATTGAATGAAGCCTGGTCAGATTATTTTCCCTGCTCGATTCATAATCACTCCACTCTCGCGCCTGGAGTATATTCCAATGAGCCGGGCGGCTCCATGCGAAATCTCGATAATAACCGCCGCTATCCTGAAAACTGGGTCGGTGAAGTTCATGGAGACGGCTTAATTGTTGGCGGCTCAATGTGGGATGTCAGGGAAGAACTTGGCGCTCAATATTGCGATTCGCTTTTTCATTATGCCCGGTACGGACTGGCGAATACCTTTGTCGGTTTTTTGCAGGAAGTTCTTGTTTACGATGATGATGACGGTGATTTTAGTAATGGAACACCAAATGATGAAGTCATATATCGGGGATTCGGCGGGCATGGGATTGGTCCCAGTGAAATTCCAAACCTGGTAATCAGAAATCTTCAAATCACTGATGAAAATGACGATGGCGAGCTGTGGCATGGTGAACGGGTTGAAATAGATTTTAGAGTATTGAATGATGTGATCCTGCATCCACCGGCAGCTCAGAATGTGATAGTTACGGCTGAAAACCTAGATTTTATCAACTGGCAGGTAAATGGTGAAGTGCTTGGGGAAATTGGCGCTGGTGTTGAAGTGGGCTTGAGTGAGCCTTTAAGTTTTACAGTTCTTGATAACGCGCCTACCCGCCACATTGACCTTGTGATTACAATATCAGCAAACGACAGGAATTATATTACAGAATATACAGAACGAATTACTTTTGGTGATCCTGAAATTTTACTGATCGATGATGGCGGCAGGGAATCGTATTATGAACGTTATGATGCTGCCGTAGTTGACCTCTGGACGGCAGCTAATTTTTGGAATACTGAAGATGGCAACGTCTCCCAGGATAGAATGACGGAGCATGATGTAGTTATCTGGTACACCGGGGATAACCATTCGCCATTGAGTGAAGCGGAAATGGAGTTGATGCAGACTTATGTCGATAACGGCGGCGGACTCATCCTGACAGGGCAGCATATCGGGCCTCAACTTGCTGATCATTCGGATTTCGCTGATTTCATCGGCGTAGATGAGAGCATAGATTCGTTACGTGAATTAGCCGTATATGGTTCAGAAGGACAGGATTTAAGCGACGGTATCCTCGCAGCGTTAATCGGTTCTCCCGGTGCGGGCAACCAGGTGTCGCCAAGTGGAATCAATCCTACCGAACAGGCTGAAGCTGTTTATAATTACTATGGTTCGGATGAAATAGCCGCAACATGGAAAAGTTTCGATGACGGCGGAAATGTATTCTATTTCGGATTCGGTCTGGAAGCTGTCAGTGGTGCATCCATCAGCGATCCCGCCGGTCGGATCCTGCGACCAATAATTGAAGCAATGGGATATGAACTGGACGTTCCAGCCACCGCATCGGCTTCTTCAGAATTACCTAAGCAATATTCACTATCAATCCCTTATCCCAACCCTTTTAATCCTGTAGCCCACATCAACTATGCCTTGCCATCTGATCAATTAATAAAATTGAATGTTGTTAATATATTAGGTCAGGAGATGGTTGAAATATTTCATGGCAGGAAAAATGCGGGATATCATGAGGCAGTTGTTGACCTCTCCGGTCATGCATCAGGATTATATCTTTTCCGCCTTGAAACACCAGCCGGAGTACATGTTCAAAAAGGTATTCTGATCAAATAGTAAGAAATCTGTAGTGGGGTACAATCAGTCATGATATAATAGTAAAAGTTTCATGCAAATTGTTCAAATATAAAAAAGGACGCTTTTCCCATAGCGCTGATTGTGTTTGTTTGTAAAAAGTATAACAGATTATGTTGCATCTGTATCACATAGAGGTTTGTTATGAAGGTTAAAAAGCTTGAGATAAACCAGTTTCGGGGCATCAATGAGATGACTCTGAATTTTAATGATCAGGTGAATGTGCTGGTAGGTGTAAATGGAGCCGGCAAATCCAGCATACTTGATGCATTGGTTATTATGACTTCCAGATTGATTGGATGGATTTATAGTCAAAGGAGCACTGGACGCCACATCCCGTATAATGACATAACAAATGGTGTAAGAGAATCAGTCTTGAAAATTGGAGTTGAATTTGAAGGCAAAAATGCCGATTGGGTAATCTCAAGGGCTAGACGTGGCGTTAAAAGAACCACAACCTCTAATACAAAACAAGCAAAGGATACTGCGGACTTAATATTGCAGCAATTTGAAAAGGAGGAAAATAAAAGCTTTCCAATAATTGTTTATTATTCAGTACATAGATCTGTTCCTATAATTCGATTGCAACACACTAAAAGGTCAGGTGATACTCAATTCGATGCATATGTTGATGCGTTTCAACTAATTAATAATTTTAATAACTTTTTCAGTTGGTTTCGTACCAGAGAAGATTTGGAGAATGAGGCGTTTAGACTCATTGAGGGTGCAGGTACGGCACGAATTGTTGACGTTGAATATCCTGACAGGCAACTTGAAACTGTACGTAAAGCAGTTACTGCTATGATGCCTGGTTACTCAGATATAAAAGTGAGGCGAAAGCAACCATTACAAATGACTATTGAAAAGAATGGAAAGCTTTTCCGAATTGATCAGCTTTCTGATGGTGAGAAATGTTTATTAGCTTTGGTCGGTGATTT
The DNA here is from genome assembly GCA_030765455.1 of Candidatus Electryonea clarkiae. Classification (GTDB taxonomy): domain Bacteria; phylum Electryoneota; class Electryoneia; order Electryoneales; family Electryoneaceae; genus Electryonea; species Electryonea clarkiae. Next base: position 71,108 of record JAVCCM010000120.1, read on the forward strand.
AGCAAGACGAATGGCTATCGCTAATCCTGCACTATCAAATCCATTGGAAGGAGAAGGTGTTGTTCTGATAGACGAGATAGACCTTCACCTTCATCCAGCATGGCAACGCATGGTTATCCCAAATCTCACTGAAATATTTGCTAATTGTCAATTTATAGTTTCAACACATTCTCCCCAGGTTCTTGGTCATGTGAAACCGGAAAATATCTTTTTACTGCATGAGACTGACGAGGGAATCAAATACGAAAAGCCTGAAGCATCCTATGGAATGAGCTGTGATCGTATTATTGAAGATTTAATGGGTGATATTGCTCGTCCTGAAGAAATTGATAAGAAACTCGAAAATCTTTTTGATTTTATTGAACGTAAAGAGTTAAAAGAAGCTAAAAGACTTCTTAAGGATATAATTGATATTGACGAGATGAAGCCAAATGCAGAACCTGAACTGATCCGAGCAAAGCTACGAATTGATCGTTTGGAGACTCTCGGTAAATGAAATTCATAAATAAAAATAGTTCTCCAAATGATTTTGAAAATTGGAAGCAACGAAATCGTGGTGCAAATTGGAACGATTTATCAAATGCAGACAATAGAATTATAAAAAGTAATCTTGCAGAATCACTGCATATCGAACAGGGAAAAATCTGCTGTTATTGTGAACAACGCATTTCTGGAAACAACTCGCACATTGAACATTTTAAACCCAAAAGTACATTTCCTTCAGATTCATTTAACTATGCAAACCTTTTAGCAAGTTGTGAAGGAAATCCAAAAAATAAAAGTTGCGGTCATAAAAAACACAGCGAGTATTCCAATGAAATGGTATCTCCGTTAGATAGTAAGTGCGAGAGTCGATTTATTTATACAGAACATGGCATGATGAGTCCATCTGATCCTGATGATGCTGATGCAGAACAAACAGTACTTACACTCGGGCTAAATACAAGAAGATTAAAGGCAATTAGGAGAGTCTTGTATATAGAGATTGATAATTATAAAATGTATTTGTCGCCTGATGATTTTCGACAATTGATTGATGACAAGTTACAGTTAAAACCTGAAGGATATTGCGAATATTGGACGACTGTTAATTATGTAGCATTAAATTCATAACATTCTGATGGCAAGTAAGCAAAAGTGTTATATTGAAAAATGCTATGTTAACAAAGAATATTAATAATTTAAATTACTGAATTCATTGTTTTTTTGCTGTTATTCTGCCCATCCAACGCTTTATTGCGGCGCATTCTCCTTCATCAAAAAATCCAATTAGCAGTAGAAGTACAGGAAAAGATGCGGCGAGTGCCAGACGGATCAGGAAGTAATCATTTAGATCTGTTGTCTTAATGGCAGCAAGTATTAACAGGGTTACAATACCAACTTTGATAACCCTGAGCCAGGGAAATGCTATTGGATATATTCTTTGATTCACGATATATGTAAAAACTGCCAGCGATATGAATCCTGCCAGTACCGCCCAGGCAGCTCCGTAAATTCCGTAATCCCTGATCCAATACCATCCACAACCAAACTCCAAGAGTGACGAAACAAGTAAAATTATCGGAAACACCCATGTCTTATCTTTCAGGCTGGCACCGCTTGAGAATACTATGAAAACTCCATAAAACGTTACACTTAATGCAAGCCAGGCGACAATGGGAATCGCCTGGTGATAGAACTTGTTTTTACCAAGCAAGAGTGCCAGTTCTGGAGAAAATAATGTAACATAAAGGGCGATAGCCGCGGCAATTGTCCAGATATAACCCATGGTCCTGGCATAAAGCGGGCGGGGATCAATTTCTTCCTTTTTTGCCCGGAAAAGCTGTGGAGCAAATGCAATCGTAAAAGGCATCATTATTCCAAACTGGGCAATAAATGAAATTTTCATCCCGAAGCCAAAAAGAGCTACTTCCTCCGATCCGTGAAGCCATCTCAACATTATCTGAGGAATACCATTCAATACGAAAAGTGTAATATCTATAGCAATCAGAGGAACACCGTAACGAAGAAGCGTTTTCCATCCGGACATAAAAGTTGACTTCTTGATGCGTCCTTTAATGACTGGAATAATCATCAATGCCGTCGCAATATTTGTCACCGCTAATGCAAGAGTAATTCCTCTCAATCCAAGGTCAAGATCAATCAAGAACCAGACATTCAAACCAATAATGGAAAAAAACCTCATCAGGTTGAAAGCAAGAAACATTTTCCATCTGCCTTCAGCTCTTAAGAATGCCAGGGGAATAATACTCAGGGTGTTACCAAAAATTGCTATTGCTATATCTCTTGCAGGCACAGTGAATCCGGAATTCGCAAGAAGTACTTTTGACCATAATCCGCCGGTAAGGAAAAGAATACCCGCACCAAAAACGGCGGCAAACATTGTTAATTTGAATGAGTTTCCAACTATTGCATCGCGTTCATCATCCGTTGAGGCAAGCAGATAGTGCCGAAAAAATGCTGTAGCAATTCCAAGGTTCAGTATTACTATACCGATATTCAGGGCGACCTGCAGCAAAGACCATCCAGCATATTCATCCACACTGATAAAATGCGTATTAGTATGCAGCCGGACTAAAAGAAGCTGGCTTAATGGCCGAACAAGAGTGCTCAGACCAAAAACAATAGTGTGGCTGGCAAGAGTCTTAAAAAACCGTGATGTAGGAGTCTGCTGCAACTTTGAACCTTAATAGTGTTTTTCTTTGAATTATTCGTCATCAAGGTATTTTCTTTTTATGACGCGATCAAGGTTCCGTTCCATTGATATTAAATACTTCTTAACTGGATTGTCGATCCATTTTAAAGGATTATGTAAACATTCCGGTTTATGATTATATTGATGCCATAATAAAGCTGAGTCATTCCCGCCGAGGAGTGAATGACAACATGCATTCATATTAAATGAATCGAAATATAAGTACTCTGAAAGAAGCCTGGACTCATGGAAAAAATATCTGTTGGTGTTATTGGTGTGGGGCGGCTTGGAAGGTTTCATGCCCTGAAATATGCGGCTAATGATCGCGCGGATCTGGTCGGAGTATATGATATGGACGGCAAAGCGGCTTCGAAAGTTGCCGGGGAAACCGGTTCCACTGCCTTTTCGAATATAGAAGAGCTTCTCTCAAAAGTTGATGCAGTCAGCGTGGCTGTATTCACTGACAGTCATTATGTCGTCGGCTTGCAGGTTCTGGAAGACGCCAAACACATGCTGGTGGAAAAGCCAATAACCTCCAGGTCGGAGCAGGCACGTGAACTTGTCGCCATTGCAGAGAAGAAGAATCTCGTGCTCCAGGTAGGTCATATCGAACGTTTTAATCCGGCTGTCAGGGCATTGCATGGAATCAAAATAAATCCCCGCTTCGTTGAAGCACACCGCCTGGCGCCATACTCAGCCCGCGGCGCTGATGTCAGTGTGGTTCATGATTTAATGATTCATGATATCGATGTGTTACTCCATTGGATGGGGAATGAGATTGAGCGGGTTGATGCTTCCGGTGTTCCTGTAATAACCGATGCACCCGACATTGCGAACGCACGAATCAGCTTTTCAGGAAAAAGAGCGGCTAATTTGACGGCGAGCCGGATTTCGCTTAAGAGGATGCGTAAATTCAGAATATTTCAGGAAGACGCTTATATTTCCGTAGATTTTGAAAAACGCAGCGCTCATATTTACCAGCAGGTCCCTAAGGGAACCCCAAAGTCTATGCCAATCCCCGGTGCTCTTGATTCAGATATTCGTGTTTTAGCAAAAAAAACGCGAGCTAAGAAGGATGACGATGCATTATCACGTGAAATAGATGCATTCCTTGTTTCAATTCAAACTGGAAAACCTGCATTTGTGACAGGAAAAGAGGCTTTACCGGCTTTGGAGTTAGTTGAGGAAATTGCAAGACAATGCGAATAGGGTAATTCAAATAATATATTTACAATAAGTACGACATTTTTTATCGTAATGTCTTGTGCAGTGTCATGATATTGTCTTTTATAAAATCCTCTTTAGTTTAATAGAGAGAATCAGATTTTATGCCCTTGTACATAATGTAAATGAATATTAAATTGCAGTATTTGAAAGATTAATTGGGTTTAAATATATGATTCGGCATTTTCTACATAGTAAAATCCACCGTGCCACGGTAACTGAAGTTGATCTTGATTACGAAGGTAGCCTGACGCTTGATCCATTACTCATGGAAAAAGCGAATATAGCTCAACATGAGCAGATTAATGTTTACAATATCACCCAGGGTGGACGGTTTACGACCTACGCAATCGAGGGTTCACAAGGAAGCGGTGAGGTTTGTGTTAACGGTGCGGCAGCCCACCATGCTGCTGTCGGTGATCTGATCATTATTGTCACATATTGCGACCTGCATGAACAGGAAATTAATCAATTCTCCTCGACAATTGTTTTCGTTGATGAAAAAAACCAACCTCTATAAAGATAATTCTATAGATCCCTTTAAGTACAATTCACATAATCCAGTTTGAAGAAGATTCTTCAGGAGATTTAATGCAGATTACTGTTTTTGATAAAGATCCATCGGACGTTAATGCTGAATTACTTGTTGCCGGGCTTTTCAAAGGTGAGAATGTTGTTGATAGTGGACTGGAACTTCTGGACGCTGCATTAAACGGACAGCTAACGCTGGCTTTGGAAAGAGAAGACTTCAAAGGTGCGAGTGATCAAACACTTTCTTTATATGGAGTTAAAGATACAGGTCCCCGTCGAGTATTGATTGTTGGGCTTGGAAAAAGAAATGATACCACCCCTGAAAAGATACGCCGGGCTTACGGGAAAGCCGGTCGGCGTGGCAGGGAACTGCGAATCAAGCATGCTTGTATCATTCCTCCCCTGAAAGGAAACGCAGAGGAGTTAAAACACCTCATCGTAGTCGCTTCAGTTGAAGGGTTTGCCCTTGCCACATATCGTTTCGCAAAATATATAAGCAAGAAAAAGAAAAATTATCCCTCACTCGAAAGATTAGAACTGATTCCCGACGACAAAAATAATATTTCATATTTGGAATCGGGTGCTAAGACTGCGGAAATAACAGTTGACGCAACGGTTTTTGCACGTGACCTCTTTACCACTCCCGGTCATGATCTCTATCCCCAAGTGTATGCCGAGATCGCACAATCTCTTGAGAGCGAACATATCAAGGTAGAAATACTTCAAGAGGATTCGCTTAAGAAATTAAAGATGGGGGCTTTATTAGCTGTTGGACAGGGCAGCGCCAGACCCCCGGTATTGATTCATCTGACTTACGATCCGGGAATAGATAACGCGAAAACCTTTGCCATAGTTGGGAAGGGTATTACTTTCGATGCTGGAGGGCTTGATCTGAAAACCGCTGCCGGAATGCGGGACATGAAAGGCGATATGGGCGGTTCAGCGGCTGTTATGGGAGTATTCAAAGCCCTGGAAAAATGGCGTCCGCAATGCAGGGTGGAAGGTTTTATCCCGGCTGCGGAAAACATGCCCGGCGGTAATGCATATAGACCCGGTGACGTAATAACCAGCCATAAGGGTCTCACAATCGAAATCGATAATACAGATGCCGAAGGACGACTCGCACTCGCTGATGGACTGTCTTATGCCATTGAAACTGTTAAGCCTGACGTTATTATTGATATCGCCACACTGACCGGGGCATGCCTGATCGCTTTGGGACACCACGCTACGGGGATGATGGGTACTGATGACAGCTTGGCGGAGCTACTGACGGAAGCAGGAGAAGTCACCGGCGAACGTGTCTGGCGGCTGCCGTTGTGGAATGACTACACCAAACAGATAGCAAGCGAGATCGCTGACATGAAAAACACCGGTGGACGACCCGGTGGCGCCATCACTGCTGCGGCATTTTTAAAGGAATTTGTCGGTGACACACCCTGGATTCATCTCGATATTGCGGGTACGGCGGATGAAGTGCCGGTTAGCTATGCTCCACATAAAAAACTACCAACCGGTGTGGGAGTCAGACTTATTCTTGAAGTTCTGAATAAGTGGGCATGATTTAAGGGATTGTCATTCTCGGGCTTGACCCGGGAATCCACCATTAGTCTTAAATTCGAGCATGGATTCCTGGGTCAAGCCCGAGAATGACAGAGCACCATGAGGTTTGTGAGCTGATCCGCTAAATCCATTTCGACACAAAGCAAATTCTTGCCTGGAAATTATAATATTTCCCCCTCCTCCTTGCATTCTTCTTAATAATTTAGCATTTTATAGCTTAGGTAATTTCAACCGTTTTCTGCTCAGCACCAGGATCAGGGGAGGTTATGATGACAAGCAACAAAGCAATCCTTACAACAGCAATATTCCTGCTCACAGCGCTCTACTCTGTTTGTACCTCACAAGTAACTTTTATTGAACATGCCATCAGCGAAGATTTTGATTTTGAACGGGCGCGCTCGGTTTATGTGATCGACCTGGATGATGACGACGACTATGACATCCTTGGCGCTGCCCCAGTAGAAGAAGAAATACGATGGTGGGAAAATGACGGAAACGAAGAATTTACCGAACATGTGATAAGGGAAGATCTTCCGGGCGCCAATTGTGTCTGGGCTGATGATCTTGATGGCGACGATGATATAGATGTTCTCGGAACAGCTTCGCATGCAGATTTTGGCGACTACTATATCTGGTGGGAAAATAATGGCGACGAAGAATTTGAAGAACATATCATTGAGTCCAACATTGATGGATCAAATACAATCAAGACTGTCGATCTTGATGATGATGGTGATCTGGATATTATCGGTTCAGCAGGTGGAGTGGCTGACAGGGTTGTCTGGTTTGAGAATGACGGGAACGAAAATTTCACCCTCCATGTAATAGCCACCGGATTTGATGCCGCAAATTCAGTTTATGCCGCTGATATTAACGATGATGGTGATATCGATATCATTGATGCTGCCGCACACGGGAATCGTATCTACTGGTGGGAGAGTGACGGCTCTCCTGCAAATGGCGGATGGATTCAGCGAACTGTTATCAACTATACCCGTGCTCCCAGGGATATACACCTGATCGATATCGACGACGATGATGACATGGACCTGGTGAGCGCATCAAGCAGTGATAATGATTTTATATGGTGGGAGAATAACGGCAACGGCGGTTTCACTCGTCATGACCTGAATAATAACTATACCAACGCTTATACAGTCTATGCCGATGATCTGGATGGTGATAATGATGTAGATGTTATTGGAGGCGGATATAGCCAGGACAGGATATCGTGGTGGGAAAATGATGGTGAAGAAGATTTCACCGAACACCTGATCACGGATGATTTTGACGGTCCTATCGACCTGTTTACAATTGATCTGGATCAGGATAACGATATGGATTTCCTCTGTGCCGGGTATGATGAAAACACCATCGCCTGGTTTGAGCAGGTCAGCCCGTCGCAGTTCGATCTCGCTGAGCCGGTTGATGATTCTGTTATAGTGGATCAGCCACTGACTTTGCGATGGCACGCATCAGTAGCGCCCGATTCGGGTGATCCGATCACCTATTTTGTGAATATCTCCACAGAGGAAGATTTTGCTGCTGATACGCTTTTTGACGCGGACACGGATACGTTTCTTATATTCAACATGATTGAGGATAATTCTGAATACTGGTGGCAGGTTTATGCTTATGACGAGGAAACCGAGACTGTCAAATGGTCGAACCAGACCTGGACCTTCGAGATCAATCTGCCTCCCGAAGAATTTGATTTGACTTCCCCGGACAGTGGATCTATAAACATCGGCGCAGAGATAACACTTTCCTGGCAGACATCAAACGACCCCGGTGGCGCTGAAGTAGTCTATGATATCTACCTCTCCGATAATCCCGATGATATGGGTGATCCGGTATATGCAGACATTGAGGATAATACATATACTTTTGAAATAGATGAGGAGAACCTTTACTACTGGACTGTCCTCGTGCTCGATGATAACACACCCGGAACCTTCGCAAACAGCACCTGGAGTTTTTATGCTGATCTGCCCGACCTGCCCTCGGATTTCGAACTGCTCGAACCGGAAAACGGCGAAATAATTCCATTTGCCGATCCTTATGAAATTGAAACTGCCTGGCAGCAGTCAGTAGATCCGGATTTGCATGAAAATGTCATATACAGCCTTAATTTCATGGTAACATTGGATGACGAGTCAGAAAGAACAGTCAATTTCGATCATCTGCGAGATACAGTATTGACAATAAATATCCCCGAAGAACTTGAACTCTATTCATGGAGCGATACCCTGTCGGTTAACTGGTGGGTAAGGGCTGTTTCAGGTGATGACGAAGTCGAATGCCTCGAGCGTTTCACTTTCTATTTCGAACCGGGCACAGGGATAAATACTGAACAATCTAAAGAATTGCCTACAGAATTCAAGATAGAAGCGGTTTACCCCAATCCCTTCAATCCTGAATTGTCGCTGATAATTGCCTTGCCTGAGCAGTCGGGGCTAAAGGTGCAAATATACAATATTCTCGGAAAACAGGTTGCCTTAATGGCAGACGAAAATTTATTGCCCGGATACCATAAATTCACATTAAACGCAGAGAATCTGACAAGCGGAATATACTTCATCCATGCCACCGTGCCGGGGAAAATGGATGAGATACGGAAAGTGGTTTTGGTGCGATAAAATTTAATAGTGACATTCATACAACTTTACAGGAAGAAACAAAAGATTTGATTAACAATCATTGGAATGATGTACAGGATTACATATTAGCTGTATTGCAGCATGTTCTTTTGGACTGAAGTTTTGAGATATACACAATCGGATGAGTCATGAAACTTTCAAAATGGTTATTTGGATTTAGTTGCTTATTTTTGTTGACTGGTATTGCATCGGCACGGAATCTGGCTGCCGATCAAGGGCTGCCGTTGCAAGTTTCAAGCAGGGTAATAACTCCTAACGGGATGCGATTGTCACTTGAAATCGCTGAGCCCGAGTGGAAAACAGTAGGCACAGCTAAGGAGCAGGTCTCCTTAGCTGACTATAAATTGATGTGTGGATTCCTCGAAGAACAGGGTTTGCCTTTAGTCCCGGTGACAAGCCGGACTTTCCGCCTGCCTCCCCGAAAATCTGCCAGGCTTAAGATACTTGATGTCCATTACGAGACCTATACTGATATCGACTATGCAGCATACTTCGGAGGTTCAACACCTGGAGAACTTGGTCAAGTCAAGTCACCGGTCGATTCCTGGTACCCCGGCAAGTTAGCGGCATTATCAAATCCAACTAATCGACACGACTTCTGTGTTTCCAGTCTCATAACCTATCCAGTCCAGGTAAATCCAGCTCGCCGTGAAGTGAGGGTCTATGACCGTATTGATGTAGATATTCGTTTCGAGGAAGACAACAATCCCGATTTGCCGGATCAATTACCCACCAGGATAAGCAGCACTTTCCTCCCCTGGTATCGTCAGTTCCTCGACTGGGATGAAAACGAGCTTGATGAATACGAACTCTACCGTGGTGGAGTACAGGTCGTGATGCGAGATGACGAAGAACTTTGGGAATCGCTTAAACCCTGGATTGAGTGGAAACTACAAAAAGGATGGGAACTCAATTTTCTAACTGATGAAGATATTGGTGCATGGACACCACAAAACATCCGTAATGAGTTAAGAGATCGTTATGAAGAACAACCATTTGATTATGTGGTGATTGTCGGAGATGCTGATGGTGATTTTTCTGTTCCAGGATCCTATAGTGAGCGGAACGGAAACAATTGTGCTGATTACTATTACCAGCTAATGGACGATGAAGACATATACCAGGATGTAATAATAGGTCGCATAAGCATGAGAACTTATAGTGAACTCGAAGATTATGTGGCGAAAGTACTCTCCTATGAACGCGATCCATACATGGATGATACTGACTGGTATCTGCAGGGCGCGTGTCTTGCGGTTTATGATTATCATCCTATTGATGGCACTTCTGTTTGTGAATATGTAAGATCGGAGTTGTTCAATCTTGGATATTCTGATGTTTATTATGAGTATTCTTCCAATGGTCCTGATGGTGCTCGAAGCAGAATAATCCTTAGGATGAATGTCGAGGGTATAAATTATTACAATTTTGCCGGTGGCATTAGTGATGGATTATCGTTAATTAATATTCATAATTTGAATAATGCGAATAAACTTTTTGTTGCTATGCAGCTCGGTTCTGGAACAGGATATTGGGCTTCTTTTCAAGAATCAATGCCTGAAGCTTTTATTCGAGCCTGGAGTAATGATTCGCCAACAGGAGCAATTGGCGCTTTCGGAACCTCGAACAACACTGCGCATTGGAGTTATGAAAACGCATTTTCCGCCGGAGGAGCCTATTCGGCTCTCCGTTTACATCTACCCACCCTGGGACAAATGCTCTGGGGCGCCCAGCATAATATGTACTACGCATTTTCGCCATATCGTGATCATGAAAACTATTGTTTCTTAAAATATGCAGAGGCAGATAACCTGATGGGTGATCCCCTTGTCTATCTCTGGACAGCAATTCCAGCAGAATTAAATGTGGATGCCGAAGAAACCATCCCACTTGGCAGGAACAGTTATAGTGTCGAAGTGACCGACTCGGATGGTAATCCGATTGGAGGTGCCTGGGTGACACTATACAAAGTCAATGACAATGAGAATGTTATCGCCAGGGGTGAGTCTGACTCTAATGGTCAGGCCATTCTCCACTTTCCAGCTCGTCATGAAGGTGAAGCCATTCTTACCGTAACAGCGCAAAATTTTCATCCTGAACAGATTGATGTGGAGATCGTAGCGCCCGATTCCCGTGTCGGCTTTACTGAGATCACTTTCCAGGACGACGGCGAAGATGGCACAGAAGGAAACGACAACGGGTTACCTGATGCCGGTGAAACAGTTGGATTGATGATTACAGCTCGTAACTTTGGTGATAATAATCAATCAAACATTACGGTTACCGCAGAAAGCGATGATGTCTGGATAACTGATATCGATGGTGAGGTGGAATTTGAAACAATTAACGCAGGAGATGATGAAGTTGGCGAAGGATTGATCCTCGTGGAGATCGATCCAGAAACTCAGGATACATGGCTGCTACATTTGAACCTGGAATTTGACAGTGATCAGGGTACTTATTACGATGACTTCGCTATTAAAATAAACGCTCCTCAATATCTATTTGTTCAAGCTACCGGGACTGACGAAATGGAACCGGGTGATGAAACGACTGTAACTATTGAGATCATCAATGTAGGGGGAAGTGACGCCTCTGCATCTGAAGGACACCTGACATTTCTCCACAGTTATGGCACGGCTATTGAACCTGACGCAAATTTCGAGGCGATGGAGACTGGCGAATCCGCATCGGCTGAATTTGAAATCAGATCACATCCTGAGAGTATTCCCGGTTTTGCAGCAAGTGCCAGGTTGATCGTTACAACTGATGATGGTCAGGTTGACACAGCATGGTTCTCGATTCCACTTGGATCACGCAGCGCGACTGATCCATGTGGACCGGATAACTATGGCTACTGGGCTTTTGACAATGCGGATACCAGCTATGAGGTTAGTCCGGAATATGACTGGATCGAGATTAATCCAGATGTTGATGATTTTGATTATGAAGGAATCCTCCGGATAGAAGATATAGTTGAGGATTATGGCGAAGCTCCTGCACTTCCTCTGCCTTTCGAGGTGCAATATTATGGAAATACTTTCGATACAATTACTATCAACAATAACGGATGGGCTGCATTCGGCAACCAGGAACAGTTTTATGGTACGACAAAAAACTCGCCTATTCCCGGACCATACGGTCCCAACAACATGCTGGCAATTTACTGGGACGAACGTTATCTCACAGATAATTCTGCCGTATTCACCTACTACGATGAAGACAATAACCGCTATATAATCGAATGGTTTGAATCATTGGGATGGGGGGGTGGAAACAACTATGGTTATGCCTGCACATATGAGATAATAATTTACGATCTAATTGGGGATCATGTAACAAGGTCTCAAGATAACGAAATTCTTTTTCAATATCTCGAAAATGGAATGATGCATCATATTGGGTATAGTAGATATAATCCCTGGTGGACAACCGGGATTTTGGATGGTACTTACACCGATGGACTCCAATATTATTATTTTCTTGATCCGTCTCCAGGCGCTGTGGAAGATGAGGATGATTATGGTAATGGTTTAGCAATTCTCTTTACTACAAACGTCGAGTTTATTACAGGTACACTTGAGGGCGCTGTCACTGATTCCGCAACTGGTGAACCGATGCCGGGTGTATATGTTAGCACAACAAATAACATGTACACCACTGAAACGGATTCTGCCGGTTACTACCTGTTTTCTGAAATAGCTATGGGTGAATATGATCTCCAATTCATGTCTGAATGTTTTATCGACACAGTTTTAACACAAGTTACAGTATCAGAGGGTGAGACTACGTTTGTTGATATAGCAATGAAACACTCGGAACTCGATCTCAATTCATATGAAATTGACCGGGAACTCGAACCTGATACCGAAGAGACAGTTGAGATCACCATTAGTAATGATGGCAATGGGGTACTTGAATATTCCGCTGAGATTTTTCTCGATGATCCTCGTGAACGTCCCGACCAAACCACTGAATCCTGGAATAACCTCCACGCTTTTGATCTCAGCCCGGATGAATCACGCTATCATGGGATCGTTTTTGTTGACAGAAATTATTTTATAAGTGGATCTAACAACTTGGATCCAACCGGACCAAATAAGATATATAAGTATGATGATCTCGGTAGAGAACTGTTAGCGACTTATGATCAACCTGTTTTGGAAGAAGATCGAACCGCGACCGGTATGCGTGGGCTTGCCTGGGATGGTGATTACTTATATGGTGTAGATGATGAGGTAATCTACCAGATGGAAATTCAACCTGACACAATCATCCTCGCAGATTCCTGGGAAGTACCCACGGCGACTGCGCATTTCCTTGAGTGGGATCAGGACAATGATCTGTTCTGGATGGGAGATTATGAAAGTGACATTTATGCTATCGACAGGAATGGAGATATTACCCAACGGTTTGAGAGAGAGTTCGTTCCTCGTGGCGCTGCATGGAATCCTGCAGATGAATTAGGTCGAAATCTATATCTATTCTCACAATTTTCATCTCGCAGCAATATTCATGTAGTAAGGATGAATCCTGAAACCGGTGATTGCGATACCGTTCATACTATTCCATACATCGCGGGAAGATGGGGATTATCCGGGGTTGATTTCTCTAATACCTGGAACCCGCTTGTTCATGTTTTTTCCGCTGTCATAAATCAAACCGAAGAGAGCTATGTGCAGGTATGGTATCTAAGTGACAATGATACGTTTTTCTCGATAAATAACCCTGACGGAACAGTAGAAGGAGGGGGAGAAAATATTATTGAATTCATCTCCAACTCTACCGGACTCCCATTTGGTTCTTACTCATTCTTTGTAGGATTCGACAATAACGCCTGTGAGGATGTGAACAATTTTGTTTCAATAACAATGACACTTCCCGACACTACAGAAGATATCAATGATCCTGATGTCGAGCTACCTCTCGAATGGTCTTTCGACGGCGTTTACCCAAATCCTTTCAACCAGATATTGACAGTCCGGTTTTCATTATTAGAAACAGTAATAGTCAGGGTGAAAATTTACAACCTGCTTGGTCAGGAAGTTGCAGAACTGGCTGATTTGCCAATGTCAGCTGGCAGATATGCGCTTCCCTTCGACGGATCAGGGATGGCGAGCGGAATCTACTTCCTGCAATTCAATGCAGGTCCGTTGCATGAAACAAGAAAGATTGTTCTTCTCAAATAGATTTTAAAGAAACAGAATATAATGATATTCAAGATAAGCAAGATATTTCACAACATTCAGGATACATCATGAAGCATTTTATTTTTGTGTGTATCGCTGTAATGACAACAGCATTTGTAAGCTATGGCGCAGCAGTAAACGACATGTCAGTTGAGCATACTCTTCCGGTAATCGTTCAGGAGCGATCAATTACCGATGAAGGGCTGAACCTTACATTGGGATTCAACGAAGTTGTCTGGAGTACCGTTGGCTCCGAAGGAGAACCGGTTGAACTGGCAGAAGTCTATGGTGGACAGATGCTTGAAGAAGAAGGATTTCCGCCAATTCCTGTAGCAGGAAGATTGTTTCGTTTACCTCCACGAAGTGGTGTGACAATAGAAATAATAAATGCTGAATATGAAACATATTCAGATCTTGAGTATGCTATTTGTACATATGGTGATGATCAGCCTGGTATGATAAAAGATCGCAACCCGGTTGATAAATGGTATCCGGAAAATATTGCGGTCATTGGTGAGCCCGCAATTTTCGGTGATTTCAGAGTTACAAACCTTGTCACCTATCCTGTTCAAGTGAATACCGCACGCCGTGAAGTTCGAGTTTACAACAATCTCGAAATCAAAATTCACTATGAAGGCATTGACGAACGTAACGCTCTGGACCGAAATCCTACCAGAATCAGCGAAGCCAAATTACCCCTCTACAGGCTGTTCCTCGACTGGGATGATTCCGAACTGGATGAATACACTCTCTATCGTGGTGGTGTGCAGGTGATAATGAGGGACGATGAAGGCTTGGTGGAATTAATGGAACCCTGGTTTGAGTGGAAGTTGCAGAGAGGTTGGGACATTCAGCTTCTCACAGATGATGATGTCGCCTGGAATAGTAATGCGATTAAGAGTGAGTTGGAAGATCGTTACGAAGAAGCAGAGACACCATTTGATTATGTGGTAATTATCGGTGATGATACAGGACCTTACTCTGTCATGCCCGCTTCCGCTCAAAGCGACCACCCCTATACATTACTGGCAGGTAATGATCAAATGCCCGAAGTCGGTCTCGGCCGAATTTCAATTCAGAATAGAACACAACTTCTCACATATATCAACAAGGTATTTGCTTATGAACGTGATCCTGATCTGGATAATACCGATTGGTATCTGAGAGGGATGGTAAACAATTCTCGCTTCGGCTTTGGCGGAATTACAAAAAGATTGATGCTGCGTTACATCCGTCACGCTATGCTGGATATCGGTTATACACAAGTCGATACTTCCTGGGACTATGGTGGTCCCCGGGGAAATGGCTACGCAATAGGGAAGATCAACGATGGAGTAAGCTTATATGCCGGTCTGGGATATTGTAACGCCGGTATCAATGCTAACCAGATCATGGGACTTACAAATGCTTTTATGACTCCTGTAACTATTGACGTTGGCGAACAAACCGGAACGTGGTCACATGGGACCGGCATCTCTGAAGCATATATGCGTGCCGGAACACCAAATTCGCCAAGGGGCGGTATATGTGGTATGGGAACGGCTTACTCGGTTGGTGGACCAGACTATTACCATGTCCTGTCCTCAGGCGCTGCCTGGGCAATGCTCGACCTGAGAATGCTCACTATAGGCGATATGAAGCTGACTGCGACTTTTAATGGATGGCAAAATTATGAAACAGCCAACAATACCGGTTGGCGTTACATGGCACGATATTTCAACCTGATGGGTGATCCGACGGTCTGGGTCTGGACTGGGATTCCGCAAGAACTAACTGTCACTGCCGAAGATGAAATCATTCTTGGTACAAATAATTATGAGGTTTCTGCTGAGGACGAAGACGGCAATCCCATAACCGGCGCATGGGTGACATTTTATAAAGTTGATGACGACGAACAAATAATCGTCAGGGGCATTTCCAATGAGGAAGGATTTGTTTCGCTTGGCGTTCCGGTTCGTTTTGCAGGTAACGGAATGTTAACAGTCAGCAAGCAACATTTCGCTCCTACCCAGATCGAAGTCGAGGTAGTCTCCCCCAACGCCCGTGTAGGATTTACGGATATTACAATTATCGATGACGGTGAAAACGGAACTGTCGGAAATGATAATGGCATCCCGGAGGCAGGGGAAACTGTCGGTCTTCAAATCCAGGCAAGGAATTATGGTAATGCCCGGGAAACAAATATAGAATTTTCCTGTTCTTCAGATGAAGAATGGATTGATGACATTACTGGTAGTGTAACCTTTGGATCACTGAACCCGGGGCAAACCGCCACCGGGACAGGTTTAATCCTGATCGCAATTGCTTCTGAAGCCCAAAATGAGTGGATCCTGCACTTGGACATTGAGGCTGAAACGGATGCTCGCACCTACGAAGACAGTTATCCGATTACTGTTGCAGCGCCCCAGTTCGTTGTAGCGGATATAACATCTGACGATGAATTTGAACCTGGTGAAACTGTTGAGATTACAATCGAATTGAGGAATGTTGGACACAGTAACGCTGATGCTGCGACAGGCATATTGTTCAGTAACGAGGCGTTTGTTCAAGTCCTGGAAGATGAAGCTGATTTTGACGCTATGGATGTCGAAGAATCTGCTTCCGGAACATTTGAGATTTCGCTGCATGAGGAAACTATCCCGGGATATTATGCTCACCTGCGTCTCAATCTGATAACAGAGTCGGGGCAGGTCGATACAGTTGGAGTTATCCTTCAACTTGGGGAGAAGAGTTCCACTGATCCATCAGGTCCGGATGAGTACGGTTATTATGCATTCGACAACACCGATGACGGCTACGAGGATTATGTACCAACATTTGAGTGGATAGAAATCAATCCTGATGCAGATGATCCCGATTTTGATGGCGATGAATTGGACTTGAGTGATGGAGCAGAGAATCAGGATGAATCCATTGTTATCGAGCTGCCATTTACCGTTCAGTATTACGGCGAAGAATTTGATACAGCAACAATTTGTACTAACGGCTGGATTGCGATGGGAAGCCAGGGAGATATGTTTCATTCCCGAAACTGGACAATTCCTGCACCCGATGGTCCAAACTATATGATTGCTGCTTTTTGGGATGACCTGCGACTGACAGGTGATGGTAATGTTTACACATATTATGATCAACAGAATGGACGCTTTATTGTCGAATGGTATGATGTAACAGCCGGTGGGCATAACAACAGGTTTGAAGTGATATTTTACAGCCAGCAAATACGCCCCACATACTCCGGCGACACCGACATCCTGTTTCAATATGACGATGTAGGACCATCCACCGGCAGCATGCAGTATGATGTTCCGTACTGGACGACAGGTATAGAGAACGGCAACCAGGACGGCGGTTTACTCTATTATTATTACAATATCCCAGCGCCTGGAGCTGTTGAAAATGATGATTTTGACGATGGTCTGGTTATTCTCTTTTCCGCCAATGTCGCCTTTATTACCGGAACGTTGGAAGGAACAGTCACTGACCTGGCAACCGGTGATCCGATGCAGGATATTCTGGCTTATACTACTGACACTCTCTTTTCTGCAGTTACCGATGAGGAAGGATTTTATCGTTTTGAGGAGCAACCAATCGGGCATTGGAAACTTTTCATTGATATCGACTGCTATAATCCTATTTCCAATACAGACATTGAAGTATTAGAAGATCAAACCACCGTGGTAGATTTTGCTATGCGTCATCCGGAAATAGCGCTGGATCCTACTGATATCGACTTTGAACTTGCCCAGGATACCGAAGAAACATTAGAAATTACGTTAAGTAATAATGGCAACGGTTTGCTTGAGTATGCCACCGAAGTTTTCATTGACGATCCTTGTGTACGTCCCGACCCAACCACTGAACCCTGGAATAACCTCTACGCTTTTGATCTTAGCCCGGATGAATCTCGCTACTTTGGAATCGTTTTTATCGGCAGAAATTATTTCATAAGCGGGTCTGATAATATGGATCCAACCGGACCGAACAAAATATATAAATATGATAATCAGGGCAGGGAACTATTGACAACGTATAACCAGCCTGTTCTATTTGGACAAAGAAGCGCAGAGGGTATGCGCGGATTAGCCTGGGACGGGGAATACTTATATGGTGTAGATGATGAAGTAATCTACCAGATGGAATTTCAAAGGGAATCCATTTTCGTTGCAGATTACTGGGATGCCCCTCTGGATGCTGCTCATTTCCTTGAATGGGATCCCGTGAATGACCTTTTCTGGATGGGAGATTATAATAGTGATATTTATGGTATCGACCGAAACGGTGAGGTTGTTTATCAATATGAAAGAGAATTCATCCCACGCGGTGCAGCATGGAATCCTAATGATGAGTCCGGCAGAAATCTTTATCTATTCTCACAACTGACATCTCGCGACGATATTCAGGTGGTTAGGATGAATCCTGAATCCGGTGAATCCAATCTCGTTCATACTGTTCCATACATCGCGGGAAGATGGGGAATATCCGGAGTTGATTTTTCGAGCACCTGGAATCCACTCGTTCATGTATTCTCCGCTGTTATAAATCAAACCGAAGAGAGCTATGTTCAGGTATGGTATTATGATGACAACGACACATTTTTCTCGATTAATAATCCAGATGGAACAGTGAATGGCGGTGAAGAAAACATAATTGAATTTCTCTTAAGGTCAACCGGTCTGCCTACCGGTTCCTATTCCATCTTCGTGGGATTCGATAATAACGCCTGTGAGGATGAAAACAATTACATCTCAATAACAATGACGCTGCCCGACACTACTGACGAAATCAATGATCCTGATGTCGAGCTACCACTCGATTGGTCTTTCGACGGCGCTTACCCAAATCCTTTCAACCAAACGTTGACCGTCCGGTTTGCTTTAAAAGAGACAGCGATAGTCAGGATGAAGATATATAACCTTCTCGGTCAGGAAGTCGCGGAGCTGGCTGATTTGTCAATGACGGCTGGAAGATATGCGCTGCCCTTCGACGGATCAGGTATGGCGAGCGGGATGTATTTCCTCAGCTTTGAAGCAGGTCCGTTGAACGAAACGAGGAAAATTGTACTCCTGAAATAAACATTCCTGATTCTGAGAAAATCCTTGATAATTAAGATTGTTTTTAACACTTTTAGATAAAAAAGTACTTTGAGGCATCATGAAAAGTATTCTCCGGTTTATTGTTGTTATTTTTACATTTATCATATCTGCCTGTGTCCTGGGACGAAATCTATCTGTTGATCAATACCTGCCAATGCAAGTTTCAGACAGGGTTATTACCGCCAATAGTATGCGCCTGTCCTTAGGTATTGCAGCTCCGAAATGGAGTGTAGCAGGTTCAATCAATGAGCAGGTCACAACAGCAGAATATGATCTGTTATGTGGATTTATTGAAGAAAACGGGCTTCCATTTGTGCCCGTGATAAATCGATCCTTCCGTCTTCCTCCAGGGAAAATCGCCCGGGTTGAAGTCATAGATGTAGAATTTGAGACCCTTGATGATGTTGATTATGCAGCTTGGCTCGGCGGTACTACTCTGGAAGAACTTGGCAGGATGAAATCACCGGAAGATTCATGGTTCCCAAGGAAAATTGCTGAAGTGTCAAATCCTTCCTACTACCGTGATTTTCGTGTTTCCAACCTTTTAACATATCCGGTACAGGTAAATACAGCTCGTCGTGAAGTGAGGGTTTACAGCCGCATTGAAGTTGATATTGCTTACGAGTTTACAGATGACCCCAATGCGAATACTCAATATCCAACAGCAATCAGCAGGACTTTTCTTCCCTGGTACCGCCGGTTCCTGGATTGGGACGAAAATGAGTTGAATGATTATACCCTTTATCGAGGTGGCGTCCAGGTAATAATGCGAGATGATGAACTGCTTTTTGATGCGCTTGAGCCCTGGATTGAATGGAAACTCCAGAAAGGCTGGGAGTTGGAATTCCTCACCGATTCAGATGTACAGTTTAATCCACCTCAAATTCAAAATGAATTGCGCGTTCGTTACAATGAATCGGAAACAAAGTTTGATTTTGTAGTAATTATCGGTGATAATGAAGGCATCTTTTCTGTGCCGGTGGGAATCAAACCCATTCCTGATGCCGATGGGAATGTTGGTGATTATTATTATTCGTTGATGAATCCTGAGGATCAGTTCCAGGATGTAATTGTTGGACGAATCAGTGTAATGAATGTGCTTGATGTCAACAAGTATGTGGCAAAAGTGTTGTCATATGAGCGTGATCCATACATGGAGGACACCGATTGGTATCTGAATGGAGCCTGCCTTGCCGTTACATCATATTCAGGTGTATCAACTGCAAATACAGCGTACTACGTCGAGCAGGAGTTATATGACATCGGTTATGATACTGTAGGTACGGAGGTAGGGTATTCAATTGAACCAGCTCGTTCAAATACTATTAACAACTTGAATGACGGTGTAAGTTATTATCATTGCCGTACTGCCCAGGCTTATGGTCTAAGTGCGGCGCAAATACATAATCTTACTAATAATAATATGCTTTTTGCCGCAACAGATATTACATGCAGGACCGGTGATTGGCATCTGGGTGAAAGTATCAGTGAAGCTTATGTGAGGGTTGGGACAGTTAATAGCCCGAGGGGAGCGATAGGCGCACTCGGACTGGCAGGTGGGTCGAATACCGGCTTGAATAACGCCCTTGTGGGGGGAGCACATTACGCTGCTCTCAGGCTGCATTTACCCGAACTGGGACAGATGATTTTTGGAGCGCAGGATAATCTTCTGAATGCGTACAGAACCAGGCTGGATTATGCCAGGTTGTTTTGTGAGAAGATCAACCTGATAGGAGATCCCCTGGTATGGCTATGGACTGCAATACCGGCAGAACTGAATGTAGATGCTTCCGAAATAGTATCAGTAGGAGCTAATACATATTCGGTAGAAGTAACGGATGAAGATGATGAGCCGGTTGAAGGAGCATGGGTAACATTTTATAAAGTTGATGATGATGAGGAGGTAATCGCACGTGGACTCTCAGGGCATGACGGTACTGTGATATTGAATATTCCTGTCCGTCATCCGGGTGATGCAATGCTCACCGTGACAAAACAGAACTTCCATCCAAATAGGATTGAGGTTGAAGTCTTATCTCCCAATGAAAGAGTCGGATATGTTGAAGCAGTCATTGTTGATGACGGTCAAAATGGCACAGAGGGGAACGACAATGGAGTTGCTGAAGCAGGGGAAACTATCGGAATTTCATTCACCGTACATAATTTCGGAAACAATACTCAGAGCAATATCGCCATAACCGCTGAGAGTGACGATGATTGGATTGATGAGATTGATGGTGAAATTACTGTTGATGAGCTTGATTCCGGAGAGGAAACCACGGGTGCGGAATTGATTCTTTTGGAGATTGCACCTGAGGCTCAAAATGATTGGAATATGAACCTGGAACTTGAATTTGATTCGGACGAAGGGACTTACGAGGATGGATTTTCTTTTCAAGTGTTTGCGCCGGAATATATTTTTGTCCAAGTAACTGATAATGAGGATTTGGAACCCGGCGAGACCGCCGAAATCTCAATCCAGCTTAAAAACATTGGTGGAAGTAATGCTGCTATTTCTGAGGGATATCTCAACCTGATTCATCCATACGGAGAAGCTACTGATCCTACCGGGGATTTTCCCGCAATGTCTATTGATGCTATGGGTACTGCTCAATTTACCATCAGCGCTCATGAGGAATCGTTCAACGGATTTATATGCTCGGCACAAATGGTTGTTACTTCAGAGATTGGTCAAGTCGATACGGTAATATTTTCTATCCCGCTTGGCAGTAGAAGTTCTACTGATCCATCCGGTCCGGATCGATATGGATATTATGCGTTGGACAACACTGATTCCGATTACCAGAGATATCCCGAATTCGACTGGGTTGAAGTAAACCCGGATGATGATAATAATGATTTTGATGGAACAGAGCTTGATCTTGATGACCGGGGAGATGACCAGGATGAGTGTATCGTAATAGCGCTTCCATTCCAGGTGCAATTTTATGGCGAGACATTTGACAGCATTACAGTCAGTACTAATGGATGGGCGGCATTGGGAAGCCAGGGTCAATATTACGGGGCAATGAAAAATTGGCCTATACCGGCGCCTTTAGGACCATATTACATGCTTGCCCCGTATTGGGATGAGCGAACATTCGGTAATATCTCCGGAATCTTCGCCTATTACGATGAGGACAATTATCGCTTTGTAATAGAATGGTATCGAGTGGATGATTTTTACAGTAATGCATCCTGTACTTTTGAGATAATAATATTCGATCAGCGCGAAGAAAGGTTAACCTATTCCGGTGATAATGACATTTTATTCCAATATGGTCCAATTGAACATACCGGTGTCGGTTTCTCTGATACCTGGTGGTGGACAACGGGGATAGAAGATGGTACACAGACAGATGGCATTCAGTATTATTACTGGCGCGAACCATCGCCCGGCGCGGTTGATTTAGGGGATTTCGATGATGGCCTCGCAATTCTGTTTACTACTGACGTCGTTCATCTGTTTGGATCGATTGAGGGTACAATCTCAGACCTTGCCACTGACGATCCGGTCGATAGTGTATTAGTGACTATTGGAGATAATCTGCTCAGTACATATTCAGACCCGGAGGGACATTATATAATCAATGACATCCTGATAGGTGAGTATTCGGTTTCATTTGAGAACAAATGTTTTACCGACACAACATTTAATGTCGTAGAGATAATTGAAAATGATACGACAACGATAAATCTCTTAATGAGGCGTCCCGAAATTACTGTTGATCCTGATATAATCGAACAGGAATTATTGCCGGACGAAGTGGTTGAATATGAGTTCGCTGTAATCAATAACGGTAACGGTCCATTGGAATATTCTGCTCATCTTTTTCTTGATAATCCGCCAAATTTCAACATTCAGCTTGAAGATGATGGGTTAGATTTTTCATCCCCCTGGGCTGATTATTTTGAGTACGAGTTGGACCAGGACGAGAGCAGGCATCGTGGAGTTGTAATGATTGACCGTTACATTTTAGTAACCGGATCAAACAACTTCGATCCTGTAGGACCCAATAAATTCTACCAGTACAGCAGGTTTGAAGGCGAGTTGTTAGGAGTTCATGATCAACCGGTTCCGGAAGAATACCGTACAGCGGGCGGGATATTCGGTGTCGCTTATGACGGTGAATATATATATGGTGTTGAGGATTCGCGCATTCATCAAATGGTTTTCGAACCTGGAGTGGGCGAAGAGGAGGACACAATCTATGCGGTTGATTCCTGGGAAATAGAATTGGAAGAAACTCGTTATCTTGCCTATGATCCTGATCGTGATCTGTTCTGGATGGGTAACCTGAACTTATCTATATATGCCGTTAATCGCGATGGAGAAATTGTTGAGGAATTTGAGCAGGTTATCTCCCCCAGGGGTGCAAGCTGGAATCCTTATGATGAAATTGATTATAACCTGTATTTGACATGTCGCCTGATCAATGAAACAGTGGTCAGGATGATCAGGATGAATCCTCTCACCGGTGATTATCTTGTGATGCATGAATACGATACGAATGATGTCCCGTCAGGCGCTGATTTTACATCGACATGGCATCCCCTTGTTCAACTATATGTAACATTGATGGATAATCGTGAAGAGGATTATCTAAGAGGCTGGTTTATCGGCAGCCAGGATTCATATTTTGAGATTATCAATCCTGACGGAGTTTTGGCAGGCGACTCCGAAACAGATATTAATATCATTTTCCGAAGCCTGGATTTACCAATCGGTGAATATTCCTTTTATATCGGATTTGAAAACAATGCTTGCGAAGATGAGAGCAATATTGTATCGATAACTATGTCAGTGCCTGATACAACAGAAATTCCGGATAAAATTGAAGCGTCAACACAACCCCTTGAATGGGCGTTCAAGGGAGCCTATCCTAATCCGTTCAACCCGACAGTCAATATCAACTTCTCCCTGAAACATAGCGTAGAAGTTCAGGCAAGGATTTACAATTTGTTAGGACAGGAAGTCGCGGTCCTGGCTGATAACATTCTCGAAGCCGGACAACATACACTGACATTCGAAGGAATGGATATGGCAAGCGGGATGTATTTCCTCAAATTCAAAGCAGGTCCGTTGTCTGAGATGCGGAAGTTGATATTGATAAAATAATGTACCTCAGTGACACCGTGTTTGATTTTGGGTTTTTGGGATTTTCAGCACTTTTTCTTAGTCTCTCGGAGGAAAACCGGTAAAACAACCTGGTATTAAATATAATCCGATTGTGTTTCTGATATTTTGTGTTTATATTGGTTTTGCAAAATAAACAATTGAATGTTTCATATAAACAACTGTTTTTTCAATAACCATAAAGTTTTTGTTCTCAGCAGTATAAAAGCATCCCCACAGCTTACGTGAGAACTGAATGAAGATAATATGTAAAAATTGGCGCCGGCGGTTAAGGCTAACGTCAAAAATAAGTAAACAGGCTTGCCGCCTTTTAAGGACGGTAATATGCCCGTTGCAGGTGTCTTCCGTCCATCCTCTCCAGAATCGCTCTGTCCTCTTATTTTTCATACCTATCCTGCTGACTGTTCTGTCTCTAAGCCTATCAGTTACAACACTCCACGCACAGACCGAAGTCGAGGGCGACGTATATGGCGTATGGGACGAGGAGGGCAGCCCGTACCTCGTAATGGACACACTAACCATCCCCGAAGACAGCACCCTCACCATCGAGCCCGGCGTAACAGTCGAGTTCCAGGATCAGGATGATGATCGGTTCCCGTTTTATGTTATTGGTACGCTTGAAGCGGTCGGTGAAGAAGGAGACTCGATTATCTTTCAGTCGCCGGATGCTCCTTTTCACGGTTTTATCCTCCCTGATGATTTCGAGGACGCGCGGCTTCACCTCGAATACGTTGTCGTGGATTCTGTTTATATATCAATCTATAGTTTTGATGGGAATTGCACTTTGCGGCATAGCCGAATTGTAGCGACGTGGCGCAATCAGACTAATATTGCCGGTACCGATACAGTCTCCAATTGCGTTTTCAGGGATACAGCCCCGGGAACCGGTGTCATACTCCTTGGGGGAAGAGGTCCGAACCTTTTCCAGTATAACGATGCTCGACAGGTGAATATCAATTGCTGGAGCACCCCGATTGCTCCTGTTCATCATAACAGATTCCAGAACCTGGATCTTTCGAATAACAATGTTGAGGTTCACCACAATCAGGGCGTGACCGGAGACGGTGATCACGGAACATACAACTTTCATCATAATACTTTCATCGGAATAGGGAGTGACGGATCTACCGTTACCATCGAAAATAATAATATAGAAATTTTGAATATCAGTGACTGTGATGCGACAATTCAGTACAACGAGATTATTGAAGTAAGCGATCTTCGAACATTTGCTACAATTTTATTAGGAAACAGCGATTTTATACTCAGGAAAAACCTTGTAACTTCTTTACAATCATGGGCTATTAGAATAAGTGAATCATCAGGAATAATAGATGGAAATACAATAGATTTTTTTGAAAGTGACATAGGGATTTATATCAGGGACATTGATGATGCTATAATACAAAATAACATCTTCATAGGTGACGGCGTCAATTGTACTGCAATTGACGCCGGATTTGATCCCGGTTTCTTCGAAAATATTCACTACAATATTTTTCATAACGTAAGCGAGATAATCAATAGAGGCGACGGTGATGAAGTTGACTCGACGAATACAGAGATTGATCCCCGTTTAAGCGGTGGTGAACCGTATGATTATCATCTCCAGCCAAACTCACCAAGCATAGACGCCGGTGATCTGGACAGTCCCGATGATCCTGATGATACGAGAGCTGACATAGGAGCCTTTTTCTATGATCAAAGTATTGACAACCCACCTGCTTTGATCTCGCCGTTTCGTCTTATCGAGCAGTCAGGAACAGAATTCAGTTATACCGCCTTATCCATAGATGACGAAGGACCGTTAACTTTCCACTTCGAGAATCTCCCCGACTGGCTTGAGGAAGATGAGAACAACCTCGTCTGGGTTGCAGACAGTGCGGTCGTATCTGGGATAATTCCGGAAGATATACAAGAATTTGAGTTCCGTGTCTTGGTTGAAGATGGTTTAGGTCAAAATGATACAGCAGATGTTTATTGTGAACTCATCAACTTTTCTCTACTTCGTGGCGTAACGACCGGAGTTCTTTCATCGGAAGATTCTCCTTATATGGTGGTCGAAGATGTTATTGTTCCAGAAGGTGACAGTTTATTATTCGAGCCCGGTGTTACCTGCTATTTTAAATCAGTAGATCACTTCGACCACCGTTTAAAATTCAAAGCGTATGGTACCATGATAGCTCTGGGAATTGATGATGATTCTGTAAGATTCATTCCGGAAGTTGGCTTTGAACCGGAACCTGGCTCAAGAGAAAACAGACAATGGCATGGTATATGGCTGCTTGGTCCTAATGCTGATACTTCAAGGTTCAGCCATGTAATCCTTGAAAGTAGTGCATGGAGCATTATTGCCGACTCGTCTTCACTTGTAGTAATTGACTCAAGTTTATTCAAGAATAACCGCCATGCGATATTTGTTAAGAACAACTCTCAAGCTTTGATCAGAAGAAATATTTTTTATGCAGATTCCGGAAATTCTGGTGGATTTATTGATGTCATCAGTTCTTCTGCTGAAATAAGAAATTGTTCGTTCGAAATATATCCTGATGATTATTACTTTTACCATATCAGTGATTCATGGACTGCATCTAATATTATTATTGATAGCTGTACATTCATGTCAGGCAGCGGTGTTCATATTACTGATACAAGTTACGTTGAAATTACTCATAATATATTTGATTCCCACAATTATATGATTGGATTAACGATTAATAATTCTTTTACTGGTATGAATAGTGCAAGTGGAATTGTTGCAAACAACTTATTCAATAGGATTGGAAGAATTATGATGGGTACGGCTCAAAATCTATATTTCACAAATAATATTATACGAGAATCTATAATAGGTATTGAGTTCGTAAACACACCGACAAATTTGCATCTCTATAATAATATTTTTACTGGTAATCAACTTGCTATTAAATCTCGTGATTTTGTTCCTGAATATGATGAAACTCAATATAATTGCTTTTTTGAGAACGACACAAACTCTTACAGATGCGCTCTCGATAGTACAAATATTTTTGGAGATCCTATCTTTGTAGATACACTTGAGTATCGATTGTACGTCGAATCGCCAGGCGTTAACGCTGGACATCCGGATTCAGTCTATTATGACAGCGATAACTCCGGAAATGATATTGGCATATGGGGTGGCTCATGGGGTGAAAGTTATGATTATGAAAGTTTATTTGTAGATGAAAATATAAGCATTCCATTGGCTTTCTCCCTGGATGCGCCTTATCCAAACCCATTCAACCCGATCTTGGTAATCCCGTTTCAAGTACCATCTAAGAGTGATATTAAAATATCCATATACAATATTCTCGGACAAATAGTCAAAGTTTTTGATTTCAGGGAAGTTGATCCGGGTAGTTATCGACAGATTTGGGATGCTTCAGGATTGCCTTCAGGGATATTTTTCATTGAGCTGAGAGCGGGTGAAATTAAATTTCAGAAGAAGGTGGTTCTTGTCAAATAATCAACATTAAAGTTAAAAACTGAAAGGAGGTGCAAAATGGTTTGAAAATGAAGGGCGTCAATGCTGCTGTCACAACAAAGACGCCCCAAGGGGTCTGCTCGGCAGGAAAGCCGAGGAGGAGCCCCAAGCATTGGAATGTTACAAATTAATGGGAACGTTTTCAATTCACATTGCAAAGCAAGTCGAGGAGGAGTCCCAAGCAATCCTCCTCAAGATATCGTGTATTAGAAGGGATAATCCCCCAGTTTACAACTTGAAAAAAGAGGTATATCATGAGGAAATATTTGTTTATTCTGTTACTTCCTGTCTTAACATTTTTCCAGGAGGTTGTAGCCCAACCTGAATTACCAGAAACGATAACAACAAACCAAACATACGATGAAGACAAAATTGTACCGTCTGATCAAACAACAACGATTTCTGCAGGTGTGACGATTACTTTTTCAGGTAATCATTCTATTACGGTCCAAGATGGTGCGACACTCATTGCGGATGGAACTCCCACAAGCATCATCACGTTCACAAGTCAAGGACAACAACAAGGGGATTGGGGTTCTATCGTTTTCGATGGCGATGGCGATGGTGACGATGATGCGATTGGTTATTTCGATAACTGCGTATTAAAGTACGGCGGAGATGATAACAATGGAGAACCAAACGCTGAAGGTCCGATAGTTGGATATGAATATGCCAGAATAACAGTTGAAAACTGTGTGATAAAAGATTCCTATGGTTCGGGAATTGGAGTCAGCGGTGAGGGCATAGGTGGAGTAGGGGCAGATTTCACGGTCATATTGACTGCTGAAAATAACCAAATTTATAATTGTCAGAACGGGATAACTCTCTATTTCCCTGATTCCACAGCAACGATAAAAAACAACACTATACTTGATATTGAGCATATTGGTGCTACCGGTGGACATGGTATTGTCATGGATCTGATTTTCGAAGGGGACACATCAAGTGTTGTCATTGAGAACAACATTATAAGCGGAATTGAGTTTCAAGGCATCAACGCCTGGTCGATCAATGGTGATATTGTTAATAATGCGATCACACATGTCGGCGATAATGGATTACTAATCGCAGATATTGGTCTCGCCGGTGATTTGAAAATAAGAAATAATATCTTTTATGATTATGGAGATGGTAATGATCAACATGGTGTAGATAGCGGCAATGAAGCAATCACTGTTTCTTACAACTATGTCTGGGATAGCGACCATAACAGTACAGTCTCTTTGAATGTTACTTCAGATAGTATGCAAACCGGTGAAGCTCCAGCATTTATCACTGACGATACAACTCCAGATGATCCCTCTGATCTAGACTACCGCCTGAAATTCAATTCCATCTGTATCCAGTTGGGTGATACAGCTCGTGCAGATACCAATCTTGACGGTTCGAGGAACGACATAGGTGTTTTTGGTGGTTCTGGAGCAGATTCGCCATTCTATCATGCCATCGCCGGTGAAATATTAACTGAAACCCTTGATCCAGACTACGCTCCATTCAGGCTTATCGGTACAGCGGAAGTTGTAGAGGATTGCACATTTACTATCGCGCCTGACGATTACTTGCTGATTAAAGCGGAGCCTGGTGCAGAACTTGAAGTGGATGGAAGATTGATACTCACGGGAGTTGATAATGAAGCTGATTCATTCCTTGTATTTGATGAGCTTAATAGTGGCGGTTGGGAAGGAATAAGTCTAATGTCAGGTTCTTCAGGATATCTGGAGAATGTTTTGATAAAGAATGCTGATTGCGGGATACTTATATCTTCTGCCGATACCGTAACCATAGATTCAGCGAACATTGAATATAGTAAGTATAATGGTATTCTTATTCTCGGTTCTCCCGATACTGTAGGTGTCAGCTATACAAATATCAGTTATTGCGGAAGCAATGGTATGGAGATAGCAAATGTGACAGGAGACTGTTTCATAAATACATGCATGTTTGAATATAATGACGTCGGTGCATACCTGGAAATCTCCGATGCAAAATTTGAAAGATGCACATTTTATAACAACAAGAAAAACGGAATGAGGGCATTTACCTCAGCATCACCTGAACTTGGACGATTTACTGCCGTTGGCGATACTATTCATGGCAACCTGTTTCAGGATAATGGAGCTGCTGCCAACACCTCATTGGAAGGAGCAGAGCTTTATATATTTAATGCCCTTCCTATTTTGACCTCCTGTGGCAATGACTTTGATCATGATACAAATAGCGATACGACGAATACGAGATTGATTGTTGATATCGGTACCGGTACTGGTTATAATCTTGATCGCAATTTTTTTAGAGGTTATAGCACAGGACCAAGGGGCGAATGGCTTTATCCATTGGCTGATTTTGATACACTTACGTGGATAACCGATACAGATGACCGTTATCGGGATGCACAAAGTCTCGATGCATTTGAAATTGCTGAGATATTAAGATCGAATGGAAATTACGAAGATGCGGCGGATATTTACTTGGAATTGGTCGAGGAGGAAGAATATGCACCGGCTCTCTCAGGGTGGATCAAATGCCAGAATATGCTTGGAGCGGATGCAGAAGATATCATTGATGAACTCGAAAACTGGGTGGATAATGAATCAATGGGATTTATTGCGTTCTGGAGGATAATCAGTTACCAGAACAGCCTGGAGGATTTTGAGCTGTCCATTGATCAACTGGACGATTTTATCGATGATTCGGAAACACCTGAGGATTCTTTGCAGGGAGTATTGGGGCAACTGACTACCTATTACCAGATGGCATTAGCCGATATGAGGTTGACGGTTACCAGAAAGCTTCACCTGGAGTTGGACTTCACGGTTCATTCAACCTTCCACAATTAGGAAAACTAAGCGATCCAATCCCGATAAATGACAATGATTATAACAACAAAAAGAAGAACCTTTTGTACCAGATTCAAAACGGTGTCAATAAAGATCAAAATCCAACAGACCTCCCGACTGAATTTTCGCTTGACGCTGTCTATCCCAACCCCTTCAACCCGACTGCCTCAATCAAGTTTTCATTAAGAGATAAGGTTCATGTCACCGCAATGGTTTTCAATTTGCTTGGACGAGAAGTGGCTGTCCTGTCAGATCGACCGATGACCGCCGGAAGTCATCAATTGACCTTTGACGGCTCCAACCTCACCAGTGGGATATATTTCCTCAGGTTTGAAGCAGGTCCAATGTCTGAGATGCGGAAATTGATATTGATAAAATAGACAGAATCAGTATCCTTAGATCACAAATGCCGGGAAAATAACTCCCGGCATTTCCTTTTTTTCGGATTATGTACTTGTTTATTCGCTGATTCAGGCGCAAATTATAAGGTTGCTTAAAAATATCAAAAGATAGAAGTTTTCGTAGATTTGAACTCTTTTTCGGTGGAGGCCGTGGTGAAATTAATTAGATTAGTGAGTGCAGCATTCTTTATGACTGTTATTTCAAGCTTTGGTGCTGCGAGAAATGACATTTTGATAGAGGAAACCCTTCCGGTAAGCGTTCAGCAGAGAACAATTACAGACAACGGAATGAACCTGAAACTTGGCTTCAATGAAGTGATCTGGAGTTTGGTCGGATCAGAAGATGATCCGGTTGAATTGGCTGAAGTATATGGCGGTCAGATGCTGGAAGAAGAAGGGTTTCCGGCTGTTCCCGTAGCAGGAAGATTGTTTCGTTTACCTCCACGAAGCGGAGTCATAGCAGAAATAATAAATGCTGAATATGAAACATTTTCTGACATGGAATATGCTGTTCGCACAGGAAATGATGATCAATACGGAATGACGAAAGATCGCGATCCCGTTGACAGATGGTATCCGGAAAATGTTGCGGTCATTGGTGAGCCCGCAATTTTCGGTGATTTCAGGGTAACAAACCTGATCACCTACCCTGTCCAGGTGAATACCGCAAGACGTGAAGTTCGAGTTTATCATAATCTTGAGGTCGAGATTCGCTTTGAAGGTGTTGATGAGCGTAACACAATCGATCATGCACCCACCCAAATCAGCGAAGCAAAACTGCCCCTGTACAGGATGTTCCTGGACTGGGATGATTCGGAACTGGATGAGTACAAGCTATACCGCGGCGGTGTTCAGGTTGTTATGAGAGACAGCCAGCAATTAATGAACCTGATGCAGCCCTGGTTTGAGTGGAAGTTGCAGAGGGGTTGGGAAATTGAACTTCTTACAGATGATGATGTCGCCTGGAATAATAATGCTATCAAGAGCGAGTTGGAAGATCGTTATGAAGATGCTGAAACACCTTTTGATTATGTGGTAATTGTTGGCGACAACCAGGGACCTTATTCAGTTCATGCCGGGTCTGGCACAGGAACTTACCAGGGTGATAACCCATATTCACTGTTAGCTGGAAACGATCAACTTTCCGATGTTGGAGTAGGAAGGATATCCATTCAGAACGATAACCAGCTTCGTGCCTATGTCAACAAGGTTCTCGCCTATGAACGCGATCCGGACCTTGACAACACAGACTGGTATTTAAAAGGCATGGTCAACAATTCCAGTTCACATGGAGGCGTCACTAAGAGACTGATGCTGCGTTATGTCCGCCATGCAATGCTGGATATTGGCTATACCCAGGTGGATACGACCTGGAATCGTGGCGCTAATGGAAATACTTTTGCGATTCAGAGGATAAATGCAGGTGTGAGTCTTTATGCTGCACGTGGATATATCAGTTCAGGACTGAATACCGGTCAGATAGCAAACTTAGATAATGCATTTATGACGCCAGTTACTGTGGACGTTACATGTGCAACAGGAAACTGGTCAAATAGTTACGGCATTAACGAAGCTTACATGCTCTCAGGTTCAGTAAATTCTCCCACAGGTGGCATCTGCGGGATGGGTACGGCTACTTCCGGTACCCGACCGGATTATAACCATGTAATGTCTTCCGGCGCATATTGGGCTATGCTTGATCTTCGAATGCTCACTATTGGCGATATGAAACTGACCTCTACCTATAACGGATGGCAAAATTATGAAGGATTTAACAATGGCTGGCGAATCTGGGCGCAGTATTTTAACCTGATGGGTGATCCGACTGTCTGGATCTGGACTGCTGTTCCGGAGGAAATAACTGTCACCGCCGAGGATGAGATCTATCTTGGCACAAACAATTATGATGTTACTGCTGAGGACGAGGATGGTAACCCGATAGAAGGGGCATGGGTAACTTTTTACAAAGTTGATGACAATGAAGAGATAATCATAAGGGGTATTTCCGACGAGGAAGGATTTGTATCCCTTGACGTTCCGGTTCGGTTTGCTGGTGGCGGAATGTTAACTGTCAGCAAGCAAAATTTCGCTCCAACCCGGTTAGAAGTCGAAGTAACCTCCCCCAATGCCAGTGTAGGATTTACAGGTATTACAATTTTTGATGATGGAGAAAACGGTACTTCAGGCAACGACAACGGCATCCCGGAAGCAGGCGAAACTGTAGGTCTCCAAATCCAGGCAAAAAATTATGGAACGTTGCAGGAAACGAACATAGAATTCACCGGCTCTTCAGACGATGACTGGATTGATGACATTGAGGGCAGTATAACTATTGCATCTTTAAACTCTGGTCAAACCACCACCGGTAACGGTTTAATGCTGGTTGAAATTGCTTCTGAAACCCAAAACGACTGGATTTTGCACGTGGACCTTGAAGCTGAAACAGATGCACGTACCTACGAAGACAGCTACCCGATTACAGTTGCAGCTCCCCAATTCGTTATGGCAGACATCACAACTGACGATGACTTCGAGCCTGGTGAAGAAGTGGAAATTACAGTAGAATTAGAGAACCTGGGTGGAAGCAATGCTGATGCGGCAACCGGTATTCTGGAGAGCAATGAACCGTTTGTGCGTATTCTTGATGATGAAGCAGATTTCGATGCTATGGATGTGGGAGAAGACGCTTCGGGTACATTCAACCTCCTGCTACACGAGGAAACCATTCCGGGATATATTGCTCACCTGCAACTTATTATGAATACAGAATCAGGACAGGTGGATACGCTTACAGTTTCAGTTCCATTAGGCACTAAATCCTCATCAGATCCCTGTGGTCCCGACAATTACGGCTATTATGCCTTTGATAACACGGACGAGAGCTACCAGGATTATGTCCCGGAATTCGACTGGATCGAGATAAATCCTGATGCGGACGATCCCGATTTTGAGGGAGATGAATTGGACTTGAGTGATGGTGCAGAGAACCAGGATGAATCCATTGTAATCGACCTCCCTTTCACCATTCAATACTACGGAGAGGAATTCGATGAAGCCACGGTCTGTACTAACGGTTGGATTGCAATGGGCAGCCAGGCTGACATGTTCCATACACGTAACTGGACTATACCAGCACCGGATGGTCCCAACTACCATATAGCGGTTTTCTGGGACGACCTGCGTCTGACCGGTGGTGGAGGTGTATATACATATCATGATCAAGCGAACGGGCGTTTCATAGTCGAATGGTTCGATTGTAGCGCAGGTGGGCAAAATAACAGGTGTGAAGTAATCTTCTACAGCCAGCAGGTACGCCCTACTTATTCTGGTGATACCGATATGCTTTTCCAGTATGACGATGTCGGTATAACCACAAACAGCATGCAGTACGATTTGCCTTACTGGACTACCGGAATCGAGAACGGAAACCAGGATGATGGCCTGCTTTATTATTATTACAATAATCCGGCGCCCGGCGCGGTAGCAACTAATGATTTTGATGAGGGGCTTGTTATTCTCTTTTCCACCAATGTCGCACTGATAACCGGAACACTGGAGGGAACAGTCACTGACCTGGCAACTGGCGAACCGATGGAAGACATCCTGGTATATACTCCGGATACGCTCTATTCCGCTGTTACCGATGCAGAAGGATTTTATCGTTTCGAGGAACAACCTATCGGGCAGTGGGAGCTGTACATCGAGATTGATTGTTACAACCCGATTTCCACATTAGATATCGAGGTTTTCGAAGATGATACAACTGTTGTGGATTTTGCGCTGCGTCATCCAGAGTTTGTACTTGATCCTGTAGAAGTCGATCAGGATTTATGGGATGTAGAAGAGATAAATGTTCCGGTTCTATTGATAAATGACGGCAACGGTTATCTTGATTACCAGGGTCGGATTTATCTGCAGGATCCTCGTGGAAATCCCAATGGGTTGTGGGAAAGAACAAGGGAAACTGAACTTGATGAATTGGATGAGTTGATTATTCCCTGGGATTTTGCCGCTTCATGGGAATTGGATACAGTGGAATCAAGAAATCGGGGTATTATCTATATTGACAGGTTTTTCTATATAACAGGATCTGACAACTACGATCCCACCGGTCCCAACAAGATTTATCAGTATAGCCGTCACGATGCAGAATTGATGGCTATTTACGATCAGCCTGTACCCGAAGAGAATCGAAGCACAGCAGGAATGTACGGATTAGCCTGGGATGGCGAATACCTGTATGGTATAGATGAGAACCGGATGTATCAGATGGTGATCGATCCCTCGGAAGAAAATTACCAGGGTTCAATTGAGTTAGAGGATTCCTGGGATTTACCCATGGATGATGATATGCATATGCTTACCTATGATCCGGAAAGAGATCTTTTCTGGATGGGTGAAATCAGGTATGATATTTACGGCGTTGACCGGGATGGGGCAATCGTTTATCAGCATGAACAGGATATCTGGCCCCGTGGAATGGGTTGGTATCCTGATGATGAAGATGGTTACAACCTGTATTTAGCCTGCCGCCGGACAGCAGCGACCAACACTACCATGATCCGTATGGATCCTGTTACCGGAGATCAAGATGTGATGTTCGAGTATGACACCCCCGAAGATGGATTGGTGGTTACTTCTGCTGATATATCCGGAGGCTGGCATCCACTCACCTGGAATTTTGTAACATTGCTTGATGACGGCACAACTGATGTTATCCGGATCTGGGTAGTCGAAAGAAACAAGACATTTTTCGATGTCCTGCACCCGAGTGGAAGAATTGAGGGTGAAACCCAGCTTGACCTGGAATTTATGTTCCACGGTACTGATTTGCCCATAGGTGAATATGGCTGTTTTGTCGGATTTGAAAACAACGCCTGTGAGGATGAAAACAATTTTGTTTCAGTTACAATGTCCATACCGGATACTATCGATTATCCTGACGATATAAGCAATCCGGCTCAACCGATTGAGTGGGCTTTCGAAGGGGCATATCCTAACCCGTTTAACCAGACTTTAACTGTCCGGTTTGCTTTGAAAGAGACTGCAATAGTAAGGATGAAGATATACAACCTTCTCGGACAGGTAGTTGCGGAGATGGCTGATTTACCCATGACTGCCGGAAGATACGCGCTGCCCTTTGAAGGATCAGGTCTGGCAAGTGGAATGTATTTTCTGCAATTCAACGCCGGACCGCTGCATGAAACAAAAAAAATAGTTCTGCTCAGGTAAAGATAAAGAAGTGTGAAAATGAATTTGTAATAGAGCTTGAGAGTAAGAAACAATTGTGCTGCCGATTGTTCACGACCGGCAGCCGAAACACAGAATAGCATAATAATTAACCTGGGAACAACAAACTGAATAAGTAAATATAAATCATACAGGATATAAGAATAATCAGGATAAACAGGATTCATTCATTACAGCTATGCAACTTTGCATGATAAAGCATCCTGGAGGCATGATGAAGACTTTATTTTGGTTTATTGGATTTAGTTGCTTGTTTTTATTAACCAGTATCGCCTCGGCAAGAAATCTTGCTGTCGATCAAGGACTGCCGTTGCAGGTCTCAAGCAGGATTATGACCGACAATGGTATGCGTCTTACTCTTGAAATCGCAGAACCCGAGTGGAAAACAGCCGGCTCTGCAAACGAGCAAGTATCTATCATTGACTATAACCTGATGTGTGGATTCCTCGAAGAGGAAGGGAAACCATCAGTTCCGGTGACAAGCCGGACTTTTCGTTTGCCACCGGGAAAAACCGCCAGGATTGAATTACGAGACGCTAAATTCAAGACATATACAGATGTTGATTACGCCGCCTATTTTGGTGGCACAACCCTGGAAGAATTAGGTCAAATCAAATCATCCAGCGATTCTTGGTACCCCGGTACAATTGCTGATATTACAACTCCTTCTAACTATCATGATTTCCGCGTTTCCAACCTTGTCGCCCGTCCCGTACAGGTAAACACTGCTCTCCGTGAAGTGAGAGTGTATGACCGGATGGAAGTGGAGATTCATTTTGAGAATGATGATGATCAGGATTTATCCCATCAACAACCAACCTCAATCAGCCGGACTTTCCTCCCCTGGTATCGCCAATTCCTCGATTGGAATGAAAACGAACTGGACGAGTTCGAGATTTACCGTGGTGGAGTGCAGGTAGTAATGAGGAACGAAGAAGAATTATGGGAGGCAATGGCTCCCTGGATTGAGTGGAAACTACAAAAGGGCTGGGAACTCGATTTTCTTACAGATGATGATGTTAATAATTTTACTGCTTCGGGTATAAGGAATGAATTAAGAGACAGGTATGAAGTTGAAAAGTTCGATTTTGTTGTAATTATTGGTGATGCAACAGGAGATTTTGCAGTTCCATCCGGAATAAATCAGACCAATACAAATTATGGTATCTTTGCTGACTATTACTATCAACTGATGGATGATGACGATATCTACCAGGATGTAATTGTTTCAAGAATAAGCGTATTAGATGTTGAGGATGTTGAGAATTATGTAACTAAAGTACTCACCTATGAACGCGATCCATATATGGACGAAACCGACTGGTATCTTCATGGGGCTTGCCTGGCTGTATGGAATTATCATCCCGGTGAATCAATTGCC
Source organism: Candidatus Electryonea clarkiae (assembly GCA_030765455.1). Taxonomy (GTDB): domain Bacteria; phylum Electryoneota; class Electryoneia; order Electryoneales; family Electryoneaceae; genus Electryonea; species Electryonea clarkiae. The sequence continues at coordinate 108,577 of JAVCCM010000120.1, forward strand.
TGTGGTGAATATGTCAAATCAGAGCTTGAAAACATCGGTTATTCACAAGTCTATTTTGAAATTCAGCGTTATCGCCAGCAGTGGGTCGACCTGAGAAATTTCATGAACAATGGTATCACTTATTACAGTTTTTCAGGTGCGATTAGCGATGGGTTTCAGATAAATCAAATACACGAATTGTCAAATGACAACAAGCTTTTTGTCGCCATGGAATTAGCTGAAGGAACAGGAAAGTGGTCTGTAGAGACAGAATGCATCAGCGAAGCATACATTCGTGCTAATAATGACGGGACGCCAACCGGCGCAATCTGTTCATTCGGTTTAACTACCCATTCTGTTCACTGGTCATTCATGGACGGGATTACCACTGGTGCTGCTTACGCGGCTCTTAGAATGCGTCTTCCTGAAATAGGCCAAATGCTCTGGGGTGGACAAGAAGCCATCTGGAATTCTCATCATCCTGACTGGGCAACCGGCACCTATACTTTTCAAAACTTTGCTGAGCAGTCTATCATGTTAGGTGACCCGACTGTCTGGTTATGGACTGCTGTTCCCGCTAATCTGACAGTTGACGCACCGGAGTCAATTCACTCCGGTAATAATTCACACAGCTTTGAAATCTCTGATGAAGAGGGTGATCCGGTTGAAGATGCATGGGTTACGCTTTACAAGGTTGATGATAATGAGAACATAATTACAAGTGGAATAACTGATTCTGACGGCATGGCAACGCTCTACACTTCTTTCCAGTTTACTGGAGAAGCATTACTAACTGTCACTGCTCAAAATTTTATCCCGAATCGAAGCACAATTGATGTTCTCGATCCAAATTCCCGTTTAGGCTATTCAGTAATAAGTCTCCTGGATGATGGCGAGAATGGCACTGAAGGCAACGATAACGGTATTCCGGAAGCAGGCGAAACGGTTGGACTCCAGGTTACAGCAAGGAATTATGGCAACCAGGATAGAACGAATATCACCGTAACGGCAGATTGTGATGATGACTGGATCATCAGTATTGAAGGAGAGGTAGAGTTCGACCTTATTTCTCCCGGTGAAGAGGAACAGGCGGATGAGTTGATCCTGCTTGAAATCAGTCCCGAAGCACAAAATGGATGGCTGGTTCATTTTAACATTGAATTTAACAGCGACCAGGGTACCGATGATGAGCGCTATACTCTTAGAATCAATGCGCCTTCCTATCTATTTGTCCAGTCAGAGGGAAATGAAAACCTGGAACCGGCTCAAGCTGATGATGTAACCATTGAGATAATTAATATTGGCGATAGCGACGCGGGTGTATCAGTGGGACATCTCGATATTTTGAATGGTTACGGTTCGGTTGTGGTAAATGATGTGGAATTCGAGGCAATGCCGATTGGAGAATCATCAATTGGGGAATTCCGAATCCGGGCAAATCCAATGGCTGTATCTGGTTTCATCTCTCCTGCAAGATTGATCATCACCACCGAGGATGATGCTGTTGATACCACATGGTTCCCCATTGCTCTTGGCACTCGTGATCCGACAGACCCAACAGGTCCTGACCGTTATGGATACTGGGCTTTTGATAACAGCGATACCACTTATCACCTGGCTCCCGAGTATGACTGGATCGAGATCAATCCGGATGGTGAAAACAATGACTTTGAAGGAACTGATGTTGGTATTGAAGCTGATTATCATGAAGATGATGAGGCGGTCGTGATCGCGCTTCCATTCGAAGTCCAGTATTACGGAGAAACATTCGATTCAATAACAATTAATAATAACGGTTGGGCGGCATTCGGGAGCCAGACACATTTCGCAAACGCCAAGAAGAACACACCGATTCCCGGTCCTTATGGTCCTTATAACATGATTGCTCCCTATTGGGATGAACGGATGCTGACGGGTGATGCGGGTATATATTCATATTATGATGAAGAGGACGAGCAATTTATTATAGAATGGTATGAAGCTAAAAGTCGGACTGCCGGCAATAATTATGGATATCCATGCACATTTGAGATTGTAATCTATGATTCACAGGGAGAACATGAGACTTTCACCGGTGATAACGAGATACTGTTCCAGTACCTGGCTGATGAAATGAATTTTGAGGACGGTTACGGCAGGATGACACCCTGGTGGACAACAGGTATAAAAGACGGCACCCAGACCGACGGTCTGCAATATTATTATTGGATTCGTCCATCACCCGGTGCTGTTGAAGATTATGAAACCTATAATGACGGCCTGGCAATTCTGTTTACAACTAATATGCTGCTGATAACGGGTTCCATATCCGGTTCAATAATCGATATGGAAACTCTGGAACCAATGGAAGATGTCTTCATTCATTCAAACGATATGGATTATTTCACCTATTCCGATGAAGAGGGGAACTACTCTTTTGAGCCGGTTTATATAGGTACACATACACTCCTTTTTGAAATTGATTGTTATAATAGTTTTACAACAGAAATTGAAGTCCTGGAAGATGATACAACGATTGTGGATGTTCAGATGAGGCATCCGGAATTATCTCTTGATCCGGTTGAAATCGATCATGAACTCAGCCCGGATACTGAGGAGACTCTTGAAGTAACATTGAGCAATGCCGGAAATGGAATGCTCGAATTTGAGGCAGAAGTATATATCGATGATCCGCGTGTCCGTCCCGATCAAACCGATACTGCCTGGAACAATCTTTATGCTTTTGATCTTAGCCCTGAAGAGGCAAATAATTATGGTCTAATATTTTGCAATGGTTATTTCTATGTGTCGGGCGCCAACAGTTTCGATCCCTACGGACCAAACAGAATCTACAAGTATGACAATACTGGCAGGGATTTGGTGACCACTTATGATCAACCTCCTGGTGAGGATGACAGGAGTTTCTATGGAATGAGGGGGTTGGCATGGGATGGTGAATACCTGTACGGGGTAGATGATGGTCAGCTTTACCAGATGGAAATATTTCCGGATTCCCTTATGATAGTTGATCAATGGGAATCACCGCTGGCATCTGCTCATTACCTCGAGTGGGATCCGGACAGGGACCTGTTTTGGATGGGTGATCATAACAGCGACATCTACGCAATTGACAGGAACGGGGATACTGCTGAGCGATTTGAGCGGGAATTCATTCCCCGTGGCGCGGCATGGAATCCTAATGATGTATTAGGGCGGAATCTTTATTTCTTCTCGCAACTAACCTCTCGAAGCGATATCGAAGTGGTAAGGATGGATCCTGAATCGGGTGATTGCGATACAGTGCATACCGTTCCTTATCCTGCCGGTAGATGGGCATTAACCGGGGTAGATTATTCCTCCACCTGGAATCCCCTCGTACATGTATTTTCAGCAGTAATAAATCAAAGTGAAGAGGGTTATGTTCAAATATGGTATCTAAACGATAACGATACATTCTTTTCAATAAACAATCCTGACGGCACACTTGTAGGTGGCGAAGAAGATATTGTAGAATTTGTCCTCAATTCTACCGGGTTCCCAATTGGTTCTTACACGTTCTTTGTTGGATTTGAAAATAATGCCTGTGAAGAAGAAAACAACTTCATAGAAATAACAATGACATTACCGGATACCACGGACGAAATCAACGATCCTGATATCGAGCAGCCTCTCGAATGGTCTTTCGACGGAGCATACCCTAATCCCTTCAACCAGATTTTGACTGTGCGATTTGTTCTAAAAGAGACTGCGATAGTAAGAATGAAAATATACAACCTTCTCGGTCAGGAAGTAGCGGAGTTAGCTAATTTACCCCTCACAGCAGGACGATATGCACTTCCTTTCGATGGATCAGGACTGTCAAGCGGGATGTATTTCATGCAGTTTAATGCCGGACCATTGCATGAAACAATGAAAATCGTACTGCTTAAATAGAACAAAAGATTACAGGATGTAAGGATCTTTAGGATACACAGGATTATTTCTTTGGATGTTCTGTCAGGTTTTGAACGAAGAGGAGACCTGACAGAGACCCCCGTCAGTTCATCGCTTCGCTAAAGAACTGACGGAACAATCACAGGATATAAGGCTTTTCAGGATTAACAGGATTATTTCTTAGCGCCTTTGCGCGAGAAAGAAATATTGGAGGCATCATGAAAACCTTGAGATTTTTTGCCGTACTTAGCTGCTTTTTGCTTATAGCAGGCACTACTCTCGCCAGAAATTTCACCGCGGGCAAAGATTTACCTATGCAAGTCACCGAAAGGATTATTACATCCAACGGAATGAGCCTATCTCTCGAGATAGTTGATCCTGAGTGGAAACAAGCCGGTTTAAGTAAAGACGACATAGTGGTGGCACAGCTTGGACCTATGGCTGGTCACCTTGAATCCGAAGGGTTTCCCGTAGTGCCGGTCACCAGCAGGATGTTTCGTATCCCGCCTCGAAGCGGAGTAACAGTTGATGTGATCAAAGCTGAATATGAAACCTATTCAGATGTTGAATACGCTTCATATTTTGGTGGCGATAAGATAGAGGATTACCGTCCCAGCCGAAAAGTTGAAGATTCATGGTATCCCGGCACCCTGGCGGAGGTTACCAGACCGATTATTTACCATGATTTCCGAGTATGCAACCTGGCTGCTTATCCTGTTCAGGTAAACACCGCCCGGGGTGAGGTGCGTGTCTATTCCAAAATTGATGTTGATATACGCTATGAAGGCGCGGATGATCGTTGTACCCTCGACCAGATGCCCACCACCATCAGCTCAACCTTTCTTCCCTGGTATCGTGAATTTCTTGACTGGAGTGAAAACGAACTGGATGAATACGCCCTCTATCGTGGTGGTGTACAGGTTGTTATGCCTGAAAATGATCAGCTTCGTAATGCTCTTGCACCCTGGATCGAATGGAAATTGCAAAAGGGTTGGGAGTTGGAATTCCTGACTGACGAGGACTGTAACTGGACTTATTCCGGTATCAGAAATGAATTACGAGATCGGTATGAAGAACAGATATTTGATTACGTGATCATTATTGGCGATATAGATGGTTTATTCCCGGTTCCCACCGATGTGACAAATCGATCTGACTATTATTACTGTTTGATGGATGATGATGACATTTATCAAGATGTTGTTCTGGGACGTATCAGTGTTCAGGATCTGGAAGATGTGAGGAATTATGGAAATAAAGTCATCCTGTACGAACGCGATCCTTACATGGATGAGACTGACTGGTATTTGAGTGGAGCCGGGTTGGCTGTCTGGGATTATTGCGGCGCTAACAGTATAGAAGTATGTCAATATGGTAAACTCGAAATGGAAAGAATAGGATACGAAGAAGTCAATGTTTATGCCTATCGGAATAGAAATACGAATGAAATTATTAATGACATGAACGAAGGTATAAGCCATTATATTTTCCGTGGTGGCATTGGTACCGGGATTACTCTGGGCAACATCAGGGATATGACAAATGACCGTATGCTATTCCCCGCTCCCGAGTACACCTGCGGAACTGCTACAATTCGTCAAACCGAATGTATAGCAGAAGCCTGGATGCGAGCCGGAAGTTTCAATTCACCAAAAGGAGCAATCGGCGCCTTTGGTGACGAGTCATGCACGTCACATGCATCAGCAAACCAGATTCTCGCTGTTGGAGGAGCTTATGCCGCTCTGAATATGCGTCTTCCGGCGCTGGGTATGATGTTATGGGGTGGACAGGAATTCCTCTGGCGGGCATATCATCCCGACTGGTGCAGTGGAAACTATAACTTCGAAAAATTTGCATCTGATGCTCATTTTCTTGGTGATCCTACCTGCTGGATTTGGACGGGAGTACCGCAGGAACTCGTTGTTGAACTGAATGAGACTATTCCAGTAGGAAGAAACAGTTACGCAATTTCTGTAGCTGATACGAATGATAGTCCTGTGGTGGGAGCATGGGTTACATTTTACAAAGTTGATGATGATGAAGAGATTATAACCCGGGGCGAAACGGATGAAAATGGGAATGCAGTACTAAGTATTCCGGTGCGTTATGAGGGGGACGCAATGCTCACTATCACCGCCCAGAATTTCATCCCCAACCGGACTGAAGTGTCGATAATAGATCCGAACTCAAGGTTAAGCTATGCTGAGATTATTTTCCAGGACGATGGGAATAATGGTACGAGTGGAAATGAAAACGGAATTCCTGAGGCTGGAGAAACGGTTGGTCTGGAAATAACCGTACGCAATTTCGGGGAGACAAACCAGTCAGGAATTTCTGTGACTGCTGATTGCGATGAAGACTGGATTACATCCCTAACCGGGGAAGTTACTGTTGACGCTATCAATGCCGATCAGGAGGACGTCGGGGAGGGATTGATCTTGGTGGAGATTGATCCCGAAGCTCAAAATGACTGGGTTTTTCACCTTGAACTGGAATTTGACAGCGATGCCGGGCAATATGCAGATGAATTTGCTTTTAAAGTAAATGCCCCGAAGTATTTTCTAATCGAGATAGAAGGTGTTGAGGAGATGGAACCGGGTGATGAGGGCGATATCACTATCAATCTGATTAACCTCGGTGGAAGCGACGCTGCTGCCTCGGAAGGATATCTCACCTTCCAGCATTCGTTTGCGCGGGCAAATGATCCAACCGGAGAGTTCGCTGCAATGGATATTAACGGTGAAGCTGAAGCGGAATTCACGATTACGGCTCACCCTGAATCTTTTTCCGGAGTCCCCGTTCCCTCAAATCTGGTTGTTACAACCGAAGATGGCTGTATTGATACAGTTCATTTCACCCTGGTCATGGGAACTCGCGAATCGTCCGATCCGAGTGGACCCGACAACTACGGATATATAGCAATAGATCATACGGATACCACTATTGAAATCTGTCCGGAATACGACTGGATAGAAATTAATCCCAATGTGGAAGATTATGATTATGAGGGTATAGATACCGAGGTGTACGATGCTGGCGATGATCAGGATACCTGCGCTGTATTCGAACTTCCCTTCCAGGTTCAATACTATGGCGAAACATTCGATTCTATTACGATCAACGGAAATGGGTTTGCTGCTTTTGGGAGCTGGCCTGATTTTGATTATGCCTGCCGAAACTTTCCACTGCCCGGATGTAACGGACCACCAAATATGATCGCTCCTTACTGGGATGAAAGGGCGCAGGGTGATATCTACCACTATTATGATGAAGATAATAACCGTTATATCATCGAATGGTGGGAAACAAAAGGGAGGACTGGCTCTAATAATTGGGGTGAGGATTGTACATTCGAGGTTATTATTTATGATAATATCGGAATTCACAGCACACGAACCGGTGACAATGAGTTCATGTTTCAATATCATGAGATGGATCGTCATTTAGGTTACGGAAGAAGCACTCCCTGGTGGACGACAGGCATCCAGAACAACACCTTTGACGATGGAATTACATATTACTTTTACAATGTTGCTAAACCCGGTGCTGTTGACAGAAATCAGTGTGATGAGGGGCTGGCGATCCTTTTCTCTACGAATATGGCATATATCGTAGGTGGACTGGAGGGACATGTAACCGATGCAGAAACCGGTGAACCGATGGAAGGTGTTTTTGTCGGTACTACCAATGGTTATTATCATGCTGAAACAGACGCTGATGGATTTTACAGCTTCATTGACATTGCTATTGGAGAATACAATCTGGAATTCAATTTTGAGTGTTTTAACGACTCAATATTATCTCACATTTTCGTAGCAGAAGATGAAACTACTACTGTCAATCTTGCAATGCTTCATCCTGAAATTTCTATCGATCCAGTTGAAATTAACCATGAACTCGATCCTGACAATGAAGAAACACTTGAAATCAGTGTCAGCAATCCAGGTAATGGTACGCTTGAATTCGCTGCTGAGATATTCTTGTTTGATCCACGAGTCCGTCCCGATCAAACCGATACTCCCTGGAATAATCTTTACGCCTTTGACCTCAGCCCTGACGAATCCCGTTACTTTGGGCTAACAATTGTCAACCGTGAATTCTATGTAAGTGGCGCTGACAATCTTGATCCAGTTGGTCCGAACAAAATATATAAATATGATGATCAGGGCAGGGAAATTTTAATCACGTATAACCAACCTGTGCCAACAGATCAAAGAAGCGCGTCGGGAATGCGGGGATTGACATGGGACGGCGACTATCTGTATGGAGTAGATAATGAACGGTTATATCAAATGGAAATCCTGCCTGATACCCTTAACGCGGTTGAGTCATGGGAGGTTCCGCTTGCGCAGGCTCATTATCTTGAATATGACCCAGGCAACGAACTTTTCTGGATGGGGGATTATAATAGTGATATATATGGAGTTGACCGTAACGGAGATATTGCAGCACAATTTGAGAGGGAATTCATTCCCCGTGGGGCTGCGTGGAATCCTTATGATGAATTAGGGCGAAATCTTTATCTATTCTCACAATTTTCATCTCGCAGCAATATTCATGTAGTAAGGATGAATCCTGAAACCGGTGATTGCGACACAGTTCATACCATTCCATATCCGGCGGGTAGATGGGGATTAGCCGGTGTTGATTTTTCTTTCAAATGGAATCCCCTCGTTCATGTTTTTTCTGCTTTAATAAATCAAACCGAAGAGAGCTATGTGCAGGTCTGGTATTTCAATGATAACGAAACATTTTTCTCGATAAATAACCCGGACGGAACATTAGCAGGAGGCGGAGAAAGTATTATTGAATTCATGTCCAACTCTACCGGACTTCCATTTGGGTCATACTCATTCTTCGTCGGATTTGACAATAACGCCTGTGAGGATGAGAATAATTA
>JAVCCM010000004.1 GCA_030765455.1 Candidatus Electryonea clarkiae
AATAGTTTGATGGAATATTGGCTTTGGTTTCCACAAGAATTGCCTACCGCACGTTTTTTTTAAGGAAACTACTACTGTTATTTATCACTCCCAAAGCCATGTATCTCTAATTAGTACGACAATAAAAATACAAACATGCTCATATTCAAATTAATCAGTCAATCATGAGTGTGATTTGTATAAACGCCCGAACTGTAGATGGCTATTAACAGTAATCTCGGTAATTTTACTGCTATTCAAAGTTAATTAAGCCAACATCAGGAAAGTAGGAGGATATGTTATGCACAGGTTTAAGTTTATTGTTGTTTTTAGTTTAACTTTGGCAATTGCCACAAACGGATTGCTTTTCGCATATCCGGCATCAGATGATGTTTCGGCATGGCCAGTAGTTCGAACAGCCTCTCGTTTCAGTGAATTGGACGAACCATATGTCTTGATCTTCCAGGATCAAAATCCCTGGAATAATTCACATCAGGAAATACTTGAAGGCCTTGATGTAGATTTTGATGTAGTAAATTCAACCGCAATGGCTACCCATGAACTCGACGAATATACAGTAATCATGTTTCCCAGCACTCAGGGTCAGACATACTATGACCGGTTTGAAGCACAATGGGATCGGTTTGAGGAATGGGTTGAAGCCGGTGGCTGGATAGAATTTCATGGCTGCACTCAAGGTGCCACCTGGGAACTTTGGGATGGTACTAATTACGTACATCAGGGCAGCGGAACCAATTATGTCGAGGAACCTGACCATCCAATGGTTGAAGGAGTGGACGAGGAGTTTACAGGAGGCTCCGCAAATCATGGATGGATAGATGATATTCCGGATGATGCATTGGTAATTATTACTGATCCGGATGATCGCCCGGTCTTGATTGAATATTCTTATGGCAATGGAAACATGATTGTCACAAGTGAGACATGGGAATACGGCTATAATGCAAATCAGCAAGCCGGTCAAGTCATGGAAAACGCCATCAATTATTCAACTGAAGAAGCTCCAGGCATCGGAGAGGGTGATGCTTCAATGGAGGGGTACGTTTACGATTCTGTTACAGATGAAGAAGTCGAAGGTGCAATAGTGCGCGCCGGCGCGCCGCGCGATACCACCGATGAGGATGGCTATTACTCCCTCGAAGGAGTGATTTCAGGCGAAGATCGTACCGTAAGAATTCAGAAGGAGCATTATTACACAACGACTGTAGAGATTGATATTGATCCTGGAGATGACAACGAGTTTGATTTTGAGATCACACCCCTGGCTACTATGACCGGAATCATCACTGATTCGGAGACAGAGGACGTTATTGAAGGTGCTATAATTACATGGGCTGATCATGTTGATACCACGGATGAAGAGGGAGTTTATTTATTAATTGATATTCATACTGAAACAGATACCCTGGTAATTGAAGCAGAGGGATATTTCGATTACGAGGATACAGAATATGAGATACCGGATGGTGATAACGAAGTAGATTTTGAGATTGACATTCTTTCAGCTGATCTTACCGGTATTGTTACTGATGAATTAACTGAAGAAGCACTTTTCGGTGCTGCTGTTACGGTAGTCAATTCTGAGACAGGTGATATTTATCGCGAAGTCGTCACAGATGAAACCGGCGCATACAATGCCCCGGCGCTTCATGATGGTGTGACCTATGAGGTTAGCGTCACACTTGATGGTTATGCTCCATCAGATGTGGAAGATGTCCTGATTCGATGGAATCGTGACAACGAGCAGGATTTTGAGTTGACACCTATTTTTGAACTCGGTATCAGGCAGTTACAACAGGAACAGGACGTTGAAACATGGGTATTGACATCAGGTATTGTCACCCAGGGATCAAATGTAACTGACACTGAACAGACAATTATGTATATTCAGGATGATTCCGGTTGGGGAATAATGCTCTGGGATGAAGATCCCTGGGATCCTGAGAATAATATCAACCGCGGTGATGGCGTCACAGTTATCGGTTTCCTTGACGAAATTGACGACATGACTCGTATCACCAATTTCGAGATTGAAGTTAACAGCAACGACAACGCTTTGCCTGAGCCGCGGGTGGAAACAACCGGCGACATGAGCGGAAACAGCCAGCGTGAAGGAACCTGGGGACAGATAAGCGGTCAGATTAACCGTGATCCTCCCGGAGAAGGAACTTACTCCTTAATCGTCAACGATGGTTCCGGTCAATGTGAGGTACAGATAGTTGAGACCACCGGTATTGATCTGTCTGAACTTTCAGCAGACGACTGGGGAACCTTCACAGGCGTTATAAGTCTGTCACGTCAGGGTCTCCGTCTTATCCCGAATATGCAGGACGACGTAACTCGCATCCCTGTTGATCCACCATCCGACCTGACATCCGAACAGGAAGTTGTTCCAGGTGAGCCACTGCAGCTTGAGGTTACACTTAGCTGGGCGCATGATCACCTTGATGAATGGCTTCGTTTCAAGATTTATCGTGACGGCGAACATATCGGCAACACCCAGCAGAACACCTGGTCTGAAAAAATTGAAGATCCGATGCCTGGTGAGTTTGCATCATATACTTATGAATATGGAGTAACTGCCGTATATGATGAGGGCGAAACCGATGCCACAGAAATTGAGGTGATCTGGGATATTACACAGGTTCAAGAGCGTCTTTATTCCGGCGTCCCGACTGAATGGGCATTAGAAGCCGTTTATCCAAATCCATTCAACCCGACTTTGCATGTAGTGCTTGGCGTCCCTCAGGTATCGAATGTAACTGTCGAGATCATGGACATCCTTGGTCGCCGTGTTACAGTTCTGCATCAGGGTGAGCTTAATGCTTCATATCACCGTGTAGGCTGGAATGCAACGGGACATCCAACAGGACTATACTTCCTGCGGGTGACTTCAAACACCGGATTTAACAAGATAAGCAAAGTCATGTTTATCAAGTAATTTTATATTCATTGATTAGATGAATCTTATCAAGAGCGCCAAATTATGGATTAATTTGGCGCTCTTTTTTCGATCTTAATAAATAAATATTCTATTTTTCAGTATCTAAACCCTCTTCAATATTTACTGCCCCTGAGTCGTCAAGTGTTTCCTCTTCAGGTCCCCAGTATTCGATTAAAATTTCCAGTTCTTCACGTTTGGGATCATCAGGTACCAGTTCCAGGTATCTTCCGAAAGCATCATGCATTCTCTCGTATTCTTTCATTTCGAAAAGGGCATCGCCGAGGATATACCAAGCGATGGAGTATTCCGGATTTCCCACAAGAATATCCTCAAGTTCAACAACTGAGCTGTCAAATTCTCCTGCAGCCAGGAATCCCTCTGCGACTGTAATTCGAGCTTCGATAAAATCAGGTTGGATATTTACAGCCTCTTTTGCGGCAGCAATCGCAGTCCTGGTATCACCCATGTCGAGCATCAACATACCAAGGTTGTTATACGCTTCAGCATATTTTTCATTAATGCGAATAGCATCACGAAAAGCTTCATTCGCCCCTTCCATATCCTCTTTTAATATCAGAATCAGTCCAAGTGTGTTATACGCCCGCTCGAAATCAGGTTTCAGTTTTAATGCTTCTCGTACACCCATTTCAGCTTCATTCAGCATTCCCAGTTCGAGGAAAGAAAGAGCAATATTATTATGTGTCTCAGGATCATTCCATTTTAATTTCAGTGATTCTCCGTAGAGAGCAATCGCACTATCCGGATTGCCGATATGATGTTGCAGCAATCCCATGTTATTCCAGGTCTGCGCCAGTTTTGGATCGAGTTCGATGGATTTGCAGTAAAGAGAATCTGCTGAGTCGAGTTGTTCCATGTAATAGAGAACAATTCCTAGGTTGCTGTATGCTTTTGCAAAAGTACTATCGAGTTCTATCGCCTTTTCGCAATGAACTTTTGCGCTGTCCAGTTTTCCAAGTTTGTAAAGCACATTTCCAAGGTTATTATGTGCCTTGGATAAGTCGGGTTTATGACGAAGTGATTGTCGGTACACATTCTCCGCATTCTCAAGTTGTCCTTCTTCCTGGTATGACAGACCGAGGTTATATGCCACGCCTGAAAGAGTAGAATCAATTTTCAACGCAATACTATATGCGTTGATAGAAGCCTGATATTGCTCCAATTTGTAATATGTTAATCCAAGATCGTAATGAGCGATGGCATAATTAGAATCTGAATCAATTGCAGCACGATATGATGCAATCGCTGCATGATAGTTAGCCTTTTCATGTAGTGCCAGACCAAGATTATAATGTCCCTGGGCAAAATCCGGCTTGAATGCCAGGGCTTTTCGGAATTGACGTATTGCCTGGGCGAGTTTTCCCGTTGCATGAAGTACGACGCCGTAATTATTTAACAATACCGGATTACTGCCGTCAAGCCGTACCGCTTTTTTGTAAGCCTCAAGAGCTTCAGGAAAATCACCCTCTGAGATATATGATTCAGCCAGGTTTGCACGGTCAAGGGGATCTTGTGGACGTAATTCTATGGATTTATTGAATGCCCTGATGGCTTCTTTCGTTTTACCGGATTTCTGGAATGCCCGTCCCAGATTATAATAGGCAGGACCATAGTCAGACTGTAACCGGATAGTCTCATTTAATTCTTTTATCGCCTCAACATTGTTCCCTGCATCGATGAGTGCCGCACCAAGATTATTTCTCACGTCTATGCTGTCCGGATCGATCTCGAGCGCCTTATAGTATGATTTTACAGCCTCATCAAATTTGCCTAATTTGTAATATGTTAGCCCGAGATTGTAAAAGGCATCGGAATATGTGGGATCAAGTTCTGCGGCTTTCTGAAATGCTTCCAATGCTGCATCAAGGCTGTCAACTTTGAACCAGGCACGCCCGGCAAGCATTTTGGCGCCTGCAGCAGGATTCGGAGCGGAGGAATCCGATGAACGTTTTTTGTCAGCTCTAACAGGAATAGCCAGAAAAAAGAGGTGAAGGAGAAGAGCGAACACGATTAAGAGACGGTAACATCTGAATTTTTGAGAATTCAATTTCATGGGATTCCCCGGGAGTTATGCATTCATTCCGAAATAGAATTTGTGCGATGACTTCGAATTAAATGTGAAGTGATATCCTACAAATATTCCAGTTCCGTCGCAATAGCTTGAGTTCATTTGCCGCTTTAATAACCTCCCTTAATTCTCCTGAAAATATATCACAGGTCTCCTAGAGAATTCGAAATTTTCAAATATTGACAATATGTCTTGACATAAAGTGATCTTGATATCAAGATAAAAATGGCGGAAGATTTGAAAAAAGAAACAACTGTAAATGCAACTCGTCTTTGGACAGTACTTGCCAGGGCGACAAATTCGGTAGCGAAGAATCTTAGCATACATATCCAAACACTGGGAATTTGCGATTCGGATTTCGCTGCTCTTGAAGCATTGTTACACAAGGGTCCACTTGCAGTCAATGAAATTGGTTCAAAGGTTTTGTTAACCAGTGGCTCAATGACAGCATCCATTGATCGTCTCGAGAAGAAGGGTTTTGTCGAAAGGCACAATCATCCGACTGATCGTCGTTCAAATCTTGTTCATCTGACCAGCAGGGGCAAATCTTTTATAGAAGATGCGTTTCGAGATCATGAGAAAGTGATCAATGATAATATTTCCGTTTTAACTCAACAGGATATGGATTCGATATATCCTTTGTTGAAAAAGTTGGGACTCTCCATCGAGAGTAAACTAAATGAATAATCGATTCATGTTGATATTGATTAAACGAAAGATATTAGGAGTAAAAGATGAAAACATTAACAGGAACAGCAGCGCGTATAATTTATTCAGTACCATTGGGAATATTTGGAATTATGCATTTTATGGCAGGACACGAGATGACTGGAATGGTTCCGGCTTTTATGCCTGGAAAGATATTCTGGGTTTACTTGACCGGCATTGCTTTAATCGCTGCTACCATCAGCATCATTACAAAAAAACACATAAAATTGGCTAGTTTACTGCTTGCCCTGATGTTAATGATATTTGTATTGACAATGCATGTCCCGGGGTTGATGAATCCTGATATGATGCAAATGGCAATGGTTAGCTTATTAAAAGACATAAGTCTTATTGGCGGTGCATTGATTATTGCAGGTTTGTTCGGCAAGGAATCTTAATATCATGAATTTACAAAAGAGAAAAGTTGCTTCCATTATCGCTCCCGAGATGGCTTCAGATGGTGCTGGTGTAAAACTGCAAAGAAGCATTGCTTCGCGTCAGCTTGATTCATTGGATCCATTCCTGCTGTTAGATCATTTTGGTTCGTCAAATCCGGATGATTATATAGCAGGATTTCCGATGCATCCGCACCGTGGAATTGAGACTGTTACATATATGCTTTCCGGGGCTGTCAATCATAAAGACAGCCTGGGAAACTCTGGCAGTATTGAGGGTGGAGATGCGCAATGGATGACTGCTGGTGGTGGGATAATGCATGAGGAAATGCCAATACTACAGGATGGTATGATGTCCGGCTTTCAATTGTGGGTGAACCTGCCTGCAAAGCTGAAGATGACAAAACCACGTTACCAGGAAGTTTCATCGAAACAGATACCTGAGGTAATCCGCGAAAATGGAGTAAAAGTGCGGGTCATTGCGGGAGAATTTGATGGGATATCAGGTCCGGTTAAAGAAATTTTCATTCATCCGACATATTTTGATGTGCAACTCCCTCCAAATCTCGACATTGAAATTCAGACAGAACGCGAACATACTGTTTTCGTTTATGTTTTTGAGGGTGATGGTGAATTCGGGATTACTGAAACCGGTAATGGAAACGAAATCTCGAGCCCAAACCTTGTCATATTTGAAAAAGGTGATTCTGTAAATGTCAAATCCGGTAATGAAGGTACACGCTTTCTATTTATTTCAGGAAAACCGTTAAATGAACCTGTTGCTAGATATGGACCATTTGTCATGAACACCCAGGAGGAAATCCAACAGGCATTAATCGATTTGCGCAATGGCAGCTTTGTTGATAATTCCTGAAAATTCCTTTTTTTTACGAATTTTTCACTAATTGGATGCAGCATTTCAGATTATAAGATTTCCTTAAAGTTTTGCATCTTTTAGAAATCGTGAATCAGTGAAATACTTGGTCTATCTGTGAAAAAGAAAAACCACAAAGAATGCAGAGAAACCACAAAGGACTCAGAGAAAATCTTTGCGAACTTTGTGCCTGCTTTGTGTTCTCTGTGGTAAAAACAATTTCGCAAATATGATGTATTATTTTCGAGAAATCGCATCGACTACACACATGAACTTTAAAAGAATACCCGGCTCGTAAGAGTCGGGTATTCTTAACAATCCACTTTAATATTCAATATGTTACACTATTACAGCTTTATAGCCATAATATATTATCGAAGCTTCGTTATCTTCGTAGATTTTCCTGAATTCGAATTTTACCGGCATCCCGGTTTTAATATTCTCAACATCGCAATCTGCAATTTGGGCAGTAACATTCACGCCTTCTTCTGTTTCTATTATCGCGAGTGCATAGGGGGATAAATCTGTGAAAGGTGCCGGGGCTACTCTTATTACAGTCCATGATGCAATTTTTCCAGCCCCGGAGAGCTGCACATCCTCGAATTCTGCATTCAAGTCGTCAGGTGTAACCAACCGGGGTGGGAAATACACTTTTCCGGATTTTTTGTCTTTATTTGCGATCATGCGGTAACGTTGCGGCTGTTCACGCCAGACCCTTGCAGTTAGTGTTTGTGCCATTTCAAACCTCCAGGATGTGTACAGTTGCGCTTCCGCCGGAACCGCCCATGTTCTGCGCCAGACCACGTTTCACATTATCCAACTGGCGACCATTCTCAGCCTCACCACGAAGCTGCTTAACTAATTCAACAATCTGGGCAATTCCCGTTGCTCCTACCGGGTGACCTTTACTCTTCAGTCCACCTGATGGGTTTACCGGGAAAGAACCGCTTCGCGCGGTTTCCCCTGCCATTGCCGCTTCTCCGGCTTTACCCGGTGCGTACACTCCCAGCGATTCGAGGACAATCAGCTCAGCAATGGTGAAGCAGTCGTGGACTTCAGCGAAATCAATATCCTTTAAAGTCATATTCGCCATCGCAAAGGCTTTTTCCGCTGCAACTTTAGTGGCATTGAGTGTAGTCATATCATCACGGCTGTGAAGCGCAATCGAATCTGTTGCCATCCCGCTCCCTGCAATCCGAATTGCCGGTTTTCCCAGCTTTTTGGCATTTTCGACAGTTGTCACGATAACTGCGGCTGCGCCATCAGTTACCGGTGAGCAATCGAGGATATGCAAAGGATCGGCGACCATAACTGAATTTAAAACAGTATCAACTGTAATTTTAACCGGGAACTGGGCGTATGGATTCAGGTTGCCGTTATCATGATTCTTCACCGAAACATGCGCTAACATCTCCGATGTAGTTCCGTAACGGTCCATGTGCGCTCTCGCCATCATCGCATAAAGTCCGGGGAAAGTCACACCCTGAAATCCTTCATATTCGGCATCGGCTGCCGTTGCGAGTGCATAAGTTGCAATTGCACCATCAACATCTGTCATTTTTTCCACGCCACCGGCAAGGACCACGTCACTCATCCCACTGGCAACTTCAATGAATGCCTGACGGAAGGCCACACCTCCGGATGCACAAGCGCTTTCAACGCGTACAGCCGGGATTGGTGAAACACCCAGGTAATCAGCCATTAAACAGCCGATATGTTCCTGTCCGACAAATAATCCGCTGGACATACATCCAACATACATTGAATCTATCTTTTCGACACCGGAGTCCAAAATTGCTGCTTTGCCGGCTTCAACGAACAGATTACGGAAACTTTGTTCCCATAGTTCACCGAACTTTGTTATTCCGATGCCAACTACGGCTACGTCACGCATATATCAATCCTTAACTTATTGTCGTTGCAATGATTAGAACTGATCATCAATGAAACAATCAGTATTGATGTCAATCCAATTCATCGCAAAGACGTCAATTGATGTTTTCAATACTTCAAACAATTAACTCTTTAATCTGTTTTAAGAGTTTCTCAGGATTTTACCCCTGAACTTTGTATATTGACCGTAAGTGAGATAATGTTTATTCTCATCGAGTTGCGGTCTTGTAAAGTCTGCTTTATCGCGTATTTTATCGATCTCATCTGTTACGGTAAAAACAAACCCATCCGAACCAGCGCCCGATCCATAGCTCACCATGAAAATCTTATCACCCGGTTTTGCCACATCGAGAATTGCGGTCAATCCAATTGGAGACGATCCGCTATAGGTATTTCCAAGCCAGGGAGTCAACCAACCGGTAGTGAATTGCTCGGAATTAATGTCGAACCCAAGTTTTTTCGCCGCACGCTGCGGGAATTTTCCATTTGGTTGATGGAAGACGCAATAAGCGAAATCTTCTGGTTTCATGCCGCATTTCTCTAACAGTGCATTTGCACAACCCATTGTAGTACGGAAATAAGCGGGTTCGCCTGTAAAACGACCTGCGTGCTGGGGATAGTGCTCATATTCCCGCCGCCAGAAATCCGGAGTGTCGCTCATCCAGGAATGAGAATAGTCAATAGTAGCGACAACATTTTCCGCACCCATAATGAACGCTGCTGCTCCAGCCGATGCGCTGTACTCAAGTGCATCGCCCGGCGCGCCCTGTGAGGTATCTGCGCCAATGCCAAGAGCGTATGGCATTTCTCCTGCTTTGACATGGGAATGTGCGACATACATCGCCTCGCTTCCAGCCTTACAGGCAAATTCGAAATCAGCACAATGAACGTCATTAGAGCACCCGATAGCTTCGGCTACTGTAGTGCCGCTTGGTTTTACAGCATAAGGGTGTGATTCGCTGCCAATATAGACCGCCCCGATTTTTCGTGGGTCAATCCCCGCCCGTTTTAATGCCTTTCTTGATGCTTCCACTGACAAAGTGATAACATCCTGATCCGGTGCGGGCACAGATTTTTCGTATAGCAGCAATCCTTTTTTATAACTCGGTGCGTCCGCTCCCCAGACTGCTGCAATCTCTTCAAGTTTAATGCGGTTGCGGGGAAGATATGATCCCCATCCGATAATTCCGACCGCCATGGAATCTCCTCTCAGAAATCTTTCATATTATTAATATTTGGTCGGTTGAATTTAACTGAAATTCACCTGACAAATGACACAAATAACGAAGTATCAAAGATAGAAAATAAACCCCTGATATCCAAATGGTCAGTGCACACATGCGAGATGCATATTAATCACTTTTAGTAAATCTAACCCGGATATTTCACGAGTACCTTTCTCGTCCAGTTTTTCAATGCGAATAGTCCATATTTTTTGGACAATTCGCATTCCTGCGGCAATAGCTCCAATTATCACTTTTGGCGTGCTATATTGAAG
>JAVCCM010000076.1 GCA_030765455.1 Candidatus Electryonea clarkiae
AATAAACAGGTAAGCTTTAATCTGCCATTGGTAAGAAAGCAGTTTGATTATTTTACTTTGTTTCTGCATTACATGTGATAATACGATTATTTACGGGAAAAGTAAAATCCAAATTAGGACTCAAAATAAAACTCCCCGAAAACGAGGAGTTGAAATATTAATAAAAGCTGTTCAATAAGTATGATTTATTTAATCATAACCGCTTTCTTGACTGCTGTAAATTTATCAGACTCTAACCGGACTAGGTACACCCCAGACGCTACAGGTATTCCTGCGCTGTTCTTCCCGTCCCATACTACTCGATGGTAGCCGGCTTGAATATTACGGTCTGCTAATTCCACTACCTCTCTGCCTAAAATGTCAAAAATAACCAGACGAAGTTTCGTGTTCTCTGGCAGGGCAAATGGAACTACTACCGAAGGATTGAAAGGATTCGGATATGGCGCAGACAACTCATACTCTGTCGGCAATAACGCCAGGGCTTCATCCGTATGCGCCTGTTTATCCAATATCGCAAGGATCTCACGTACCCGTTTTTCGTAGGCGGCACGGCTGACAGGTTTCCAGTCCTGACTGCCGGGAACTGTGGATGTTTTGCTCAACTGGTATTCAAGTGTTTCCCATTCTGTCGGATCGAATGATCTCGCAGGTTCGGCAAGATCGCCGGGTGCTGCTTTTCTTCTACCTCCGGGACGTTCGGGGCTGTTCAACGCTCCAGCCCAATTGACGTAGATTGCGCCGATATGTATCTCAGCCAAAAGAGAATCGGTCATTTCAAGGGCGTTTTCCATCCGGTCAGTGTATATACTGATAGCGTCATTCCAGCGTTGCGCTCCGACAAGACAGCGGGCTTTTGCATCACCGATAGGTTCAAACAATTCGCTGTCCTCATCGAGATCGTCCTCTATTACTTCGAGGGAATCCAGACGCGCCGCCCATCCCGCTGAGTCGGCATTATCATCATGCAGCCAGTGAAGTATCGCCGTACTGCGGTTGAAATCGGAGGAATCGTTGACCGCTATCCAGTAGAAAATACGGTGTGCATCAGACCATTCCCTCAGTGATTCATGCGCGAATGCCGCCGAAAGGGAATCGTCGTATGTAGATAATGCTCTTTTCTGCGCTGAACGTGAATACTGTGATGAAGCAAAGGGCAAGTAGGCGTAAATGATAGTATCAGCAGGATCATAACTGTAAAATAGTTTATATGGATCAATTGACGCTCCTCCCCAGTAGTTATTGCTACATAGGTAGTCAAAGGGTGGTTTTGAGGCGGAAGTGTAGTTGAGGATGCTGTCATTCCCGGCGCAGAAGATATTGTTCAAACCGTTATTTGTCACCGGGAAGTACATGTAAGTAGTGGCGAATTGGTAACCGGCGTTATCCTCAAGTGTGTTGCGCTGGTAAAGTGAAGGTTGGGCGCTGCTGGTACAGCGCAGACCATGAGTGCCGTTATCGCTGATGATGCAGCTTGAGATGGTGGGAGATGAATTATTACATTGAACTCCCGATTTGAGGTTATCGGTGAATTCACTCCAATAAACCGTTCCACCTGACTCATAGAAGTATAACCCGCTTTCATCGTTGTATGTAGATTCCGTGGTATCAATGGTGACATTGTTGGAGTACTTGATATAGATGCCATAGCTCCCGGCGCTGTCAACCGTCACATTACTGATCAACGAATTGTCACAATCATCCAGGTAGATGCCTTCATCAGTCGTATTCGAAATATCGCAATCATAGATATAGACGACAGAATTATCGCCGTGGATACCAATATCCACATCGTCAAAGGTGTTTCCATGGTATTCACTTATATCAGAAGCAGTCGCGACGTCATTGACATATATTCCCTTCTCACCACCAGTGAATTCGCAGGAATCAATGTCCAACTTAGTACTGTCCTGATATATCCCCCAATCGCAGTCTATGAAGGTGACATGAGATATCCTGTTATCGTCATTCAATGAATCAATTGCATGAATACCAACTTCAGCATTCTCAATCTGACTATAGTTTATCGTTATCTCGCCATACTTTCCAGAATCATACTTTTGTCTTATACCCGCCCAGGTTTCAGTTGAATCTTCACAGTAAAATATAACTTCATTGCCTGCTGAACCATTTACGACAAGCTCACCATAAACATCGATACAGACAGACGTATCAATCATTACCATTGTATTGCTTGAGATTGTTAATGTTGCCCCTTCTTCAATATCAATCGAATTTATAATATAATAGTAATCTTCATTCCAGGTAGTGTTTGTATCTATGTTATTTTTTACAAATGGTGGATAATCGCCAAAATAGGTCGTATCTCCTTCGCCTACTAATCCAGTGTAATCTTTGGGAGAAACAACATATCTTGCCCAAGTACCATTAGGAAAACCATAAGTTGTGTCAACAGAAAAAACATCATCGGTATATCCAGTAGAATCAACAACTACAGCTCCAGTAGTGTAGGCCCATCTCCTGCGAATTCTATACAACTTTGATTCGATCTGATTCCAATCCACATCCGGAGATACACTACATGTCCAGTCAAGTCTTGGGAAATAGAGCCTTCATTCAGAGGATCTTCAACTTCAGAAATGGTTAGATCTGTTATTTCCTCAGGAGGAGCGACAGCGTGATAAGCATTAACCATTCCATGACCATAATAATCAGTTGAATCCAACACCCCAACAGAGCCCTCGCCGTTCGTGTCTTCTCCCCATGAATCTTGCCAGACAGCCGATCTGCAGAGTATTTATTTTATGCTATCCGGATCAGTAATACTTGGAAATCTTGCCATTACTAAGGCTGCGACTCCTGCAACAACTGGTGCAGAAGCCGAGGAACCGCTAAATAAGTCATAAGATGTTGTATCATAACTAAAAGTTGTGTATAGATTTCGGCCAGGAGCAGTGATATCACAATAGTCTGCATAGGTAGCGTTATGATCATGAATTAGAGAATCACCACCGGTTCTTTTTAACCAACTACATGAAATTACCCAGCCATACTGACTTTGACTGTAAGCAGCGGGATATTTAATAACACGAGCAGGAATGTTCCCTTGAGAGCATACCATTACAGCGCCTAAAGAATGCGCAACGTCAAAACTATAATTCATATACCATAAGTTACTGGTGTGACTCCAACTATTATTAATTATTCTTACTCCAAGTTGTGCACACCTCAAAACATCTCTACATCTGCCTTCTACTGCATCTAAAACAGTGTCTGGAGTAGTCCAGAATTCTCTCACAACAATTTTAGCACCCCAAGCAACACCGCTGACTCCAGTATCATTGTTAGTAGTTGCACAAGCAATACCAGCCGTGTTTGTTCCATGAGCAGTTTGATAGTGATGAACAAATTCCGTTAACGTTTCGTATACAAAAGTCGTATCTTCTCCATCTACAATTGTATCAACAACCACGGAGTCATAACAGATACTTGATCTTAAATCCACATGATTTATTTCCATTCCGCTTTCGATAAATGCTATATTTATTCCATCTGCGTGAGTAATCTCCCACGCTTCAGGGGCATCAATATCACACGAAGGATGAGAATCGTTATTTAAATACCATAATGAATCAAGTTCATAATATGTATCATCAGGTTCCTCTTCTAAGGTAACATAAACAGATGGTTCCGCAGAATTAGTTTCATCAAGTGAATTTAATACACTAATAGCATCATCAATCGAGGCTTCTTTATCCAAGTGTATGATGTAAAACTGTGATAAATCATAAATTGTGACGTTTTTCTTTCTTATTCTGGAATAATAAATTGTTTCACCCGGAACAGCGGTTGTATATAATCTTTCAAGAGAATCAGCTTCAAGGTAAATAAGTGTATCCAATACATCCTGGATTTTTACATATCCACTATCTATTGGCACAGTCATTTGCCCTTCAGGTAATTCAATAACTCCACTTTCGAATTGAGTCTGGCTCATTTCAGTTGAGATTACCTCATGCTGCATAGAGCCGTTGTTTTTCACAGTCAATATGGTATTTCCAATAGTTATCCCAGTCACCGTTTCTTTTCAATGCACGCAGATCGAG
>JAVCCM010000032.1 GCA_030765455.1 Candidatus Electryonea clarkiae
ACCGTATGCTGCCTATGGCTTCCTTCAGACCCTGCCGTTGCCAGCAACGCCCTTGCCAATCGGTTTTACTTCCCCCAAATCGGGGTGTATTAATAAAAAGGTGTCCACACCATGCTGGGCACACATAAAAGTAGCCCGGATTCTTGAATCCGGGATAAATTTAATTAAAAATGTGCTGTTTCGACGTATGTTCCGTACACCACTTCCATCGCGCGCACCATTTCACCAAGTGTAACATCCGCATGGGCGCATTCGATTAAGCAGGGCATGACATTTTCGTCATTTTCGCACACTCTATGGAGTTTCTCGAGAGTTTCACCTACCTTGGTATTATCGCGCCTGTTGCGGAGGTCTTTCAATTTGGCGACCTGGTTATCCTCGACATCTTGACTGATTTGGAGGATAGGAATATCTATTTTTTCATTTTTATTTACGAACTTGTTTACGCCTACGATAACCCTCTCACCTGAGTCGAGTTCCTGTTGGTGTTTATATGCAGCCCTGGCTATCTCTTTCTGGAAAAAACCGTTCTCAATTCCTTTGACCACGCCGCCCATATCCTCAATTTGTTTTATGTATGCCTCAGCTTCTTTTTCCAAATTGTCAGTCATCGACTCAATGAAGTAACTGCCTCCAAGGGGGTCCATAGTGTTTGCGACACCTGTTTCATATCCAAGGATCTGCTGTGTGCGTAATGCGATTGTAGCTGCCTTTTCGCTCGGCAGGGCAAGTGTTTCATCCATAGAATTGGTATGCAGACTCTGTGTCCCGCCCAGAACTCCCGCCAACGCTTCAATTGCCGTGCGAACAATATTGTTTTCCGGCTGCTGTGCGGTCAGGCTGCATCCAGCGGTCTGGGTGTGGAAACGTAACAGCCAGGATCGTTTGTCTTTTGCACCATATCGTTCTTTCATTCGCCGGGAGTATATTCGTTTTGCCGCGCGGTATTTCCCGATTTCTTCAAAAAAATCAATATGAGCGTTGAAAAAATGTGAAAGCCTTGGAGCAAATGAATCTACGTCCAGACCACGTTTCATAGTTTCTTCAGTATAAGTAAAACCGTCCATAAGGGTGAATGCCAGTTCCTGCGCAGCAGTGGACCCGGCTTCACGGATATGGTAACCGCTGATCGAAACACTGTTCCACAGCGGCATTTCTTTGGTAGCAAATTCGATAGTATCTACAACGAGCTTCACACTGGGTTCGGGATGATAAATAAATTCTTTTTGTGCGATAAACTCTTTTAATATATCATTTTGGAGTGTCCCGCCCAGCTTGGAACGGTTGATACCTTTTCGCTCGGCAGTAGCGATAAAAAACGCCCAGATAATCGCCGCCGGGCCGTTGATTGTCATGGAAGTAGTAATTTCATCCATTGGGATACCATCGAAAAGCGTATCCATATCTTCACGGCTGGAAATAGCGACACCGCATTTTCCTACCTCGCCAAGGCTGACTGCATCGTCAGCATCATGACCCATAAGAGTGGGAAGGTCAAATGCTACACTAAGACCGGTTTGACCGTTTTCAAGGAGATATTTGAATCGTTCGTTGGTTTCTTCCGGCTTCCCGAACCCTGCAAACTGACGCATAGTCCATAACTTGCCACGGTACATTGTTGGCTGGACTCCCCTGACATACGGATATTCCCCTGGCCAGCCCAGTTTCTCGGCAGGATCCCAGCCGGTTTCCTCGAAATATTCGGGACCCACGATATGAGGTACTTCGGCAGAGGAAACCGTGGAGAAAGTAACCCCGTCGGTGCGAAATCTGCCCTTGGGCTTATATGTTTCTTCTTCCCAACGTTTACGATTAGATGCATATCTATCATTAGGTTTGGGCTTAAGATTATCCTGTTTTTTCATCTCTGATCTCCCGGTAAAAATCCTCTACAAGTTTTTCTGCCAGTTCGTATGGACTGTGCGCTCCATCCAGCCCCTTTAGCCTTCTTTCTTCACGTTTGCCCTGCCAGAATCGACTATTAAAGGTATCCTCTACCAATCGTTTTGTTTTTTCCGCGACTCGCTTTTTACGCCGCTGTTCCAGTTTCTCATTATCTCCGAGAAATTTACGGTGGTCCCGGACCGTTTCCACCAGTTTTTCAATTCCATCACCGGTTTCTGCAATAGTCTTTATAACCTGTGGTTGCCAGCCGTCATCGGGATGTTTCATGCCAAGGACGCTGATAAGTTCACGATATGCCCGGTCCGCATCCTCACGGTCACATTTATTCATTACAAATATATCTGCAATCTCCATCAGCCCGGCTTTCATTGCCTGTATCGCATCACCGGATTGAGGAACGAGAACTACTATGGTTGTGTCTGCGGAATGAGCTACTTCAAGTTCGGATTGACCTACGCCAACTGTTTCAATCAATATCCGCCGCTTCCCAAAAGCATCCATCAAGTCGCAGGCTTCATCCACTCCAACCGCCAATCCGCCAAGATTTCCCCTGGTTGCCATACTTCGGATGAACACACCCGGATCAAGCGAAATGGTAGCCATCCGAACCCTGTCGCCAAGAAGCGAGCCACCGGTAAACGGGCTAGTGGGATCGAAAGCTACAACCCCGACCTGGTGATCTTTTCGTCTGTATTCCTGCACCATTCTGTTTACTATAGTGCTTTTTCCTGCTCCCGGTGGTCCTGTGAAGCCGATTCTCCATGCTTTTCCGGTTGAAGGATACAGCTCGTCAAGGAGCGAAGGTATATCAGGTTTGCGATTCTCGACACGAGTCAGCAACCTCGCTAATGCCAGGGGATTACCTTTCCTGAATTCTTTAAGTAATGTGTCGGTAGATAGCAAAGCTATGTTCCTTAATACGTTATCCTGATTAAAAAGAAGATAATCTGCGAATGACTACAACCTTAAATTATAACGAAAAAAACCTTTCAGGTAAAGGTAATTGTATGGTCTGATTGTAGCTCTAAAAAATTCCTCTATTTGTAGGGGCAGGATTTATCCGCCCACTGATCAGGGAAGATAATAGCTGTACCAGGTCACTTTAGAACGGGCGGATAAATCCTGCCCCTACAAATGGAAGAAAACTCTTGTGTAGCAAAATGATGCAAATTTACAGATATATTGATTATTTAAAAACAGATCGCATCAACATGATAAGTCATGCGCTTTTGCAAACATTTAAATATCATTTAATTAGCAAGAGATATTGCAAAGCAAATTTTGGCTTAAATATTGCCATAAAATATAATGTGAGCCGCTGTACTTTAATGATTCCGGATTTATTCCGGTTTTCAAATCCAAATTTAGGGAGTCGGAAACCTGAACGGAAAGGGAGTATTATGCGAAGCACATTTACTTTTGTGGGACTATTATTTTTGTCAATGCTGATTATTGGTTCTTTACCTGTAGAATCTAGTTCTTTTGAACTCACACCGGTTTCTTTTAATCCATCTCCATTTACAGAACTGAATGAAAGCCTTGAAATTCCAGCAATCGATGCCGAGTACGGTACCGGATCGATTTCATTGTCTCTTGGCCCTGTTTACCAGTACAGTGGTACTGATATCCGTGTGGGCATGGATGTTGACAATATCTATTATCATAGCTATGCGAAATTCGATCTTGCAGGGATTCCGCCCGGTTCAACTATCGAGGCTGTCGAACTGACGGTTTATACCAGCGCTGTTACTGATGATGAAAATCATTCGGTACTTATTACCAGCCTCTTATTAGATCCGTCAGAAAATTCGGCTGAAGAGGTGTGGAATAATGAATACATAGAATACATAGGAGCGGTTGTACCTGTAATGAACACTCACGGTGTTCATAATATTGAGTTGAATGAAGATGCCGTTGCAGATTTGCAGTCTGTCATTGACGCTGGTGGCACATTTTGGGGAGTGAGATTCAGGGAAGGCTTAAATATTGTTCGAACAGGTGTGATTGCCGGAAATGAAACCGAACATTCACCATATTGCACAATCACATTGCAGTCTTCTATGAGTTCCCCCTCGGATTTTTTCATAGAGTACATTCCGGATGCAGATGCAATGGTATTGTCCTGGGTGGATAACTCGGAAGATGAAACCCACTTCAGGATAAACAGGAGATTTCAGCGAAATCCAGACGATGATCCTGACAGGGAGGAACTCGATTGGACTGAATGGTCAGAAGCTGTTACTGTGCCGGAAAACGTCAATGTATATATTGACACGACCATTAATACTGAAGGTACTTACCAGTATCGAATCAGGGCTGAAAATGAAGATGAGTGCTCTGTGTGGGCGTTTGCTGAGGCTGATTATCTCAATGTGCGAGACATTGGTATATCTGGAATTCCGGCATCAACCAGGCTGAATCCGAACTATCCCAATCCGTTTAACAGCCAGACAACTGTTAATTTCCAGTTACATAAAACCGGTCTTGTTAAGATGAGGCTTTATGATATCACCGGCAGGCAGGTATCCGAAATTATTAACGGTTTTTACAGTCCGGGCATATATCATCATCAAATTGACCTGGGACATATAGCCAACGGAATGTACTTCATCAGGATGAATACTGCGGGAAGTGAATATATCAGGAAGATAACGTTTATTAAATAGGAAGATATTCTGAGAAAATATGACTCAAACCTTAAGTATTGTTTGATACGACTTTAATTTTGAAGAGTAAATCTTCTTTGATACCAAGGGATTTACTCTTTAATTTTTAGTTTATTCCTATAAATATTTTTCGTCATTGATAATAAAATATTATTCCCGCCAATACCTTGATATTTACGTTAGATCATAGTAAATTAAAAACATCCCCGCACATTATTTTCGTGAGATAACCCTGAAAGAACAGATCATGAAGAGAATTGTGTTAGCTGTTATAATGCTTCTTTCCCTCTTCAGTCCTCTTTTCGCTAATGAAATAAGGATTATAAAGATGTATTACGGAAAAAAACGATTCATCACTATTGTTGCCGCAATTTCGTTTGCAATTAGCGGAATATCCCTTGTATCAACAGCACAAGTCCGTTCTATACTTGATAATGGAGCGCTATGGGTGGGAGATTCTTTTATTCAATGCAAAGATGGAAAACCAGTTTTAAACAATCCATACTTATACATTGCCGATGGTTATGGTGTCCGACTTCATAGAATTACAAATATTGACGATTCTACGGAGATTGCGTTTTTAAATAGATCACCTGGACAGTCAGGAAGACTTCTTAATTTAGGTAATTTAATAATCTGGGCAGGTCATCGGATTTTCATTGCCGAGAGAAATAACAATAATATCATTAAACGCTTTGAGGGAGATTTTGAAGGATTCGGTAATCAATTTGATGACCTTATTAGTGTTACTTCGGACAGTCTAATCCTTAGTATCGATGGAATATTAGAAATTGTTGATCCGGAAAATCCTGAGGTTATACTATCAAGTAATGGGATAGGCTACAATTCAATTATTGTAGGAGATCGTATCTTTTCAATTAAAACTATACTTGATGAAAATTACGATCGTACATACCAGTTTCGTGTATATGATATTTCGGATCTGGAAAGCATTGCATTTATTGATAGTATGGACATAGAATACCAGACAAATCATGACGTCAGTCCTAAGCGGGTTGGTAACACATTGGCATTTCAACATGTCTATGGCGCTTTATTTGTATTCCTGGATGATGAGCTTAATATTGCTGACACATTACAATGGTCGTCCCCAAACTGGGTGAACGGCTTACAGGTAATACAGGACAGTCTTTTCCTTGCGTTAAGAATGTCCTCCAGCAGATATGAACCGTACACTGGAATGGTTTGCGAAATCTTCAATCCATCGAGATATCCGGACAATACCCATATTGCCACATTTGAGCTTCCCGGAAGCGAGCGCCTTACTACTTACGATAGGGGTGATTTCTGCACCGCTGATGATTCGCTGTTGTATTATTTCGGCAAATTATGGAATCTGTCAGATTTTAATAATCCAGAACTTATATTTGAGACTCCAAGACTTGCACCGCCTTCAGCTTTTATTAGTCACATTTCCTTCAAAGACAGCAAATTACTTATGAAAAGAAGCGGTTTTCTAGTTCTGGTTGATTTATCATCAAATGATGAACCGGTAATAATCGCTCAAGAAGAAGGCGACGGTCACGGCAGAAGTCTTATTGGCGATATGGAAGAATCACTGATTGTATTCACCCCAGGAGATTCGGGAACTATCTATAGTATTTCAGAAGACAGTGTTATGCAATATGAATATACAATCAATTGGGATTCTTATGTTAATAATATCAGGCTGAAAAGAGTGGATG
This sequence comes from Candidatus Electryonea clarkiae, assembly GCA_030765455.1. Lineage (GTDB taxonomy): Bacteria > Electryoneota > Electryoneia > Electryoneales > Electryoneaceae > Electryonea > Electryonea clarkiae. The sequence goes on from JAVCCM010000032.1 coordinate 6,278, forward strand.
AAACATATTATATCGCAACAACTTCAAGAAATGGATTGGGTATTTTTCGTTTACATACAAATAGAGCCACCTTGATTGATACGATTGAAACTATTGATTGGCCCGGTGGAATCGGATGGACTGACCAAGGGCTTTTCTTCGCCAATGATAACACACTGTGGTGGTCGGATATCATAGATGATGAGATAACCGTTATCGATACGGTTCACTTCAATGCCGGTTCCAGCAAACATATCCTGATTAACCGTGACTGGGTTGCCTACGGACCGAACTTGTGGTCAATTGAAGAAAATGAGTTAGTTCAGGAACACACTTTTGGACTGAATAATTTTAACAGAAATCCAAGGGCTATCGCTCTATACAGGGACCGTATTGCATTACACAATGGTACTCAGGATGGATCTCAGCATAATATAGTCGTATTAGACCTGTCGAGGGGCGTTTATACCGATACGCTGGCGTTGATCCTCGACGGTCAGGTTTCCTATATGCATGGCGATTTTATCTGGTCGTGGAGTGATCACGCCCTGATGAAATTTTACATCACCGGCGATTATGTACATTCTGTTGACGCAATAACTCCCGTCACATTAGCCGAAGATTTCTATCTTGCCTCCCCTTATCCTAACCCTTTCAATCCCTCTGTCACCGTCCCCTTCTTTATCCCCTCCCCATCCGATGTTACAATCAACGTTTACAACATCACCGGACAACTCGTTACTACAATATTCAACGGCAGAATCTCCGCCGGACAGCATAACGTTTCCTGGAGTGGAAACAACCTTTCCGGCGCCCGGGTATCTTCCGGCATTTATTTCGTCAGATTAACCACCCCCGCTTTCGCAAACACTAAGAGAATGACTATATTAAAATAATGACAGAGCGGAAGTGTGTTGTCAAGCTTATATCGAGGAGTAAATCCCTTTCGGCGAAAGGTATCTACCGGTCAAGCAATCAGAGGATGTTTGATAAAGCAGTAAGAATCCCAACGCCGTCAAATTGCAGGCAGGGATGCATCATTTTGTGAATAGTGGCTCATCATTTCGCAGGCGAGAATGTTTAAGTTTTGTTGACTCTATTTTTATTGACATACAGGAAATAATAGCTTAAAATTTACTAATTCCCCGCATTTCGGTTTTTTACTGGTAAATCCAGGATAATTAAAGTTGTATATTGTTACAAAAGACGGGAGTACAAGATGAGAGTTGGAAAAAGAACACATATTGCTGTAACAATTGTTTTCCTTTTGTGTATTGCCACAGCGAGTTTCTCGCAACCGCAGTTCGTCTATCACCAATTATTTAACCAGTTCGAAGGTGCTGTTGATGTTAGTGCTGCTGATCTGGACGGTGACGAAGATATGGATTTGCTCGGAGCAGCTTCGGTTGATCATGATGTTGCCTGGTGGGAAAATGATGGTTCTGAAACCTTTACCATGCACACCATTGAGGGCAGTTTTTTTAATGTCAAGTCTATTTATGCAATAGACGTTAACGATGACGGCGATATAGACGTACTGGGAGCATCGAATGTAAGCGATGATATCACCTGGTGGGAAAATGACGGTGACGGCGATTTTACTGAGCATAGGATTGCTGATCATTTCGACGCCGCGATGTCGATACACGGGGTTGATCTTGATAGCGACGATGATATTGACCTGTTGGGTGTTTCTTATGATGATGACAACCTCACATGGTGGGAAAACAATGGTCGGGAGGTTTTCACAGAACATCTCATTACTGATGGAATAGACGGTCCGCACTATGTTTATGGCGAGGATATGGATAATGACGATGATACGGATATTCTTGTCGCGGCAGACCTCGGTGATAACATATCGTGGTTTGAGAATGACGGCAACCAGAATTTCACCCAGCATACACTGAGTGATGACTATGAGAACGCTAAGACCGCTCATCCGGCTGATGTTGATCTTGATGGCGACATGGACATCTTGGGCGCTGCATGGGGACTTGATGTGATCTCCTGGTGGGAGAATAACGGAAACCGGACATTTACCGAACACATAGTCACGGATTCTCTTATTGGTGCATATGACGTAAATGCCGGGGACCTGGACGGGGACGGCGACATGGATTTAATCTGCGCCGGATACGATCTTGTTATTGTTGGTGAAGATGAAGTCGAAGTCAACGAATTCTCATGGTGGGAAAATGACGGCGACCAGGTTTTTTCGCAGCACATGATATCGGATGAATTAGATTTTTTTGGTGCAAGAGCGGTACACGCAGCCGATGTTGATGGAGACGGTGATAATGACCTGGTTTTAGGCGTTTATGAGGATGACATTTTCGCCTGGTTTGAGAACAATCTACCGCCATCACCATTCGATTTGATTGAACCTCAAGATGATTCACTGGTTTTTATATCGGAGCTTACTTTCCGCTGGACTACGTCAACTGATCCGGATATCGGTGATACGATCTCCTACCAATTGCTTCTTGCTACTGAAGAAGACTTTAGCAATGCACTTATATATAATACAGGCCGGGATACTTTTTTTGAGATTGATGCTCTCACAGACAATACCGATTATTGGTGGAAAGCAGCAGCTTATGACCTCGAGCCTGACCAAGCTATTGAGTCGAACCAGACATGGTCTTTTGCGGTCGCCCTGCCACCAAGGGAATTTAATCTTGTTTCACCAGACAGTGGAGCAATCGTTGTCAGCGATACCGTTCAATTAAGCTGGCGGGTAGCTCTCGATCCTGCCGGCGGTCTCGTGTCTTATGATGTTTATGTTTCCGGTGATCCTGAAAATATGGGTGAACCGGTTGCAACCGAACTGATGGTGCTTTCATACACTTTTGTCCCGGATGACCAGGCAACACATTATTGGACAGTAAAGGCGCATGATCAGAATTCTCCAGGGACCTGGGCTAACAATACCTGGAGTTTTGATGCTGATCTCCCTGAACCGCCAGCGGACTTTTCGCTGTTGTCACCTGCTGACGGCACTGTTTTCCCGCCCGCTGATCAATTAGCAATCGCTTTGGTTTGGGAAACGTCTATTGATCCGGATTTTGAGGCAGAAGTTACTTACAGGATGAACTACAGCGTTGTTCTCAACGATACTACCGAGATAACGAGAAGAGTCGGGAATATAAGAGATACTACCCTCACAGATAATATTCCTGAAAGACTTGGCATTGAATTCTGGGATGAAACCCTGGCGGTCGAGTGGTGGGTTGAGGCTATGTCTAACGGTGATCATGTTGCTTCAAGGGAGGTATTTACTATCAACCTTGAACCAAATACCTCTGTCAACAGGACTTATGATGAACTGCCGCAGAAATTTGCACTGAAAGCTGTATATCCCAATCCGTTTAATCCAAGCCTGACAGCTATTATTGCGCTACCTCAGAAAGCTGATTTAAGAGTTGGAATATTCAATGTGACCGGACAGCAAGTTGGACTATTAGCTGACAGTCAGTTTGAAGCAGGTTATCATAGATTTATGTTCAACGCTGATGGTTTATCAAGCGGTATTTATTTCGTTCGGGCGGTATCTGCCGGGAATATGAACGCGATAAAAAAAGTGGTGTTGATTAGATAATATTCTCAGGATAAACAGGTTTTAGTTTTTCTTTGCTATCTTTGCACCTTCGCGTCTTTGCGTGAGATTTGGTTTGCTTAGCGTTAAAATCTTTCTCACGCAAAGCCTGTATATCCTTTATTTTGCAATTCTTTCGCATTGAATCTTAGGAGCTGATAGCTTTGCCGGAGGAGGCGAAGATGAAATTCAAAGATATTTTTTCATATTTTCTGTTATTTACTACAGCATTTCTATTTTCAACAAATATTGCCCCCGCAATTATTTTCAACGAACACACAATTTCCGACGACTACCCCGGCGCTCATTTCGTATATGCTGTTGATATGGATGGCGATGATGATATCGATGTTCTGGGAACAGCATATAATGCGGATGTTATTTCCTGGTGGGAGAATGACGGCGAGCAGGAGTTTGACGAGCATATTATTGCCGATAATTTCGATGGTCCCCGTTCGGTAGATCCTGTTGATATGGATGGTGACGGTGACATGGATGTGCTCGGAACGGCTTATGTTGCACCGGGATATATCGCCTGGTGGGAAAATGACGGTGATGAGGGTTTTACTCAACATACGATTTCCTCGAATTTTGACGGCGCATTCTCTGCTATGGCAGTGGATATAGACGGTGATGATGATGTGGATGTGATTGCTGCAGCGAGAGTAGCCAACCGTCTATCATGGTTCGCTAATGACGGGAACCAGAATTTCACTGAATATGCTGTATCTGCGAATTTTGACGGCGCTATAAGTGTTTACGCCGCAGACGTGGATGATGACGGTGATATGGACGTTCTTGGCGCAGCTCAGGATGCTGACGATATCACATGGTGGGAGCAGTTCGACGCCGGTCGTCCTGCTTTTAACGAGAATAATATCAGCGGGAATTTTAATGGTGCGATGTCGGTTTATGCAGAAGATATAGATGGTGATGATGATATAGATGTGTTAGGCAGCGGATACGAGGGTAACCAGGTGGGGTGGTGGGAAAATGACGGCGACCAGGAGTTCACCGAAAATATTATCATGAGGAACTTTAACATCGGATATCGTGTCCTCGCGACCGATGTGGATGGTGATGGAGATATGGACATTCTTGGTTGTGCCAAGGAAGCCGACAAGGTATCATGGTTTGAAAATGATGGGAATCAGGAATTTGATGAACATATAATCGTTTCAAATTATGATGGTGCTACCGGGTTGCATTTTGCGGATGTAGATGATGACGGCGATATGGATATACTCAGTACCGCGGTTTATGGCAATGAATTAACCTGGTGGGAGAATGATAGCCCTCCTGCACCTTTTGATCTATATGAGCCCATAAACGATTCCCTGCTTTCGGAGCAGCCGGTTATTCTTAGATGGTACGGCACTTATGATCCCGACAGAGACCCGGAAGATGCTGTTACCTACTATGTTGAGATTGGATTAGATGAAGATTATAATGATTCTGAGCTGTATGAAGCCGGTGAAGATACCTTTTACAATTTCGATGATGTTGTCGATGATCTTGATTACTGGTGGCGTGTATTTGCAGAGGATGTGAACGAGGGCAATATTCGCATCTCGAATCAAAGCTGGCATATTTCAACCAGTTTTCCTCCAACGGAATTTGACCTGGCAACACCGGACAGCGGATCAATTCATACTGATGATGCAATCGAGCTTTCCTGGGAAGTATCGGAAGATCCCGGTGATGGTAACATCCTGTATGATCTATATATATCAGATGATCCCGGTAATTTCGAAGAGCCCTTTGAATTGAACCTGGGGGAAAACTCTTATGATTTCAGACCGCCGAATGAACTGGATTATTACTGGACTGTTCATGCCCGGGACATGAATACAGACGGGACGTGGTCGAACAGTGTATGGAGCTTTTATGCCGACCGTCCTGACAGACCATCAAATTTCTCGCTGATCGAACCTGAAAGTGGAACGGTTTTTCCGAGTACCGAACCATTGGATATAGAAACAGTCTGGCACTTATCCATCGATCCAGATTTTAACGAGGATGTCACCTACAATCTAAATTTTGGTGTGACGCTTAATGGCGAACCGGTTGAATATATTGGCTTCGACGGACTGCGTGATACGACATATACGATCAACATTACCGAAGAACTTAATCTCCAGTCCTGGGAGGATACATTGGATGTAACCTGGTGGGTGACGGCGGTTTCCGGCGATGATGAGGTCGAATGCAATCAGCGTTACGAGTTCTATCTCGAACCCAATTCCAGTACAGTTAATGAAGCTCATAACGGTCTGCCCGAAAAATTTATAATTGAAGCAGTATATCCTAATCCGTTCAATCCGTCAATGTCAATAATAATTGCCCTGCCTGAACAATCAATTCTGCAGGTAAGCATCTATAATATTGTCGGACAACAGATAGCTGTTCTTGCGGACGGATCATACACTGCAGGATTCCACAGATTTGCCTTTGACGGTATTGATTTCACAAGTGGAATATATTTCATCCACTCCCGTGTGCCGGGTAAGATGGATGAGGTGAAGAAGGTAGTTTTGATGAAATAAACAAAAGTTCATATCGATTTTGCGCAAAAAGCCAACGATTAGCACGTTGGCTTTCTGTGCTCCATTTATTGCTGACTATAGGATTTCTTAGGAGTTGTGTCTATATTGTATTTAAACAATTTGTATCTTTCATTACCTGCTTTTATAACCACTGTAAATGTGAAGGGGATGAATCATGAAAACTGCTGTAACGTTTGCCATATTAAGTTTAGTAATCCTATTTCTTTCCCCTGTTCAAGTTTTTGCCCGGATTGTATTCGCTGAACATATCATTGATAGTTTGCGGTATCCAAGCTTTGTTCACTTTGCAGACATTGATTTTGACGGAGACATTGACTTAGCTGTTACAGCAGCAGGTAATGATAACATGGTTTGGTACGAAAATGGCCATGCTACGAATCTTGGTTTTGAGAGACATTATGTATTTGAAAACGTTGATGAGCCCTATTCCGTTTTTTCGATAGATATTGATAGTGACGAAGATATCGATTTTATAACAGGTTCTCACATCGCTGGGATCGTATTGTGGGAAAATGATGGCGAACAGAATTTTACAAATACTAATCTTGATCGTGAATACCGTGTTGTGCAATCTGTTTATGCAGCAGATATTAATCAAGACAACGATATTGATATTATCGGAGCATCTCGAAGTCAGCATGGAATCAAATATTGGGAAAATATTGACAATGGTGAATTTATCGGGTATGTGATAACTGAAGATTTCAATACTGCTATGACAGTATATGTTGAAGATATGGATTGCGACGATGATCTGGATATACTTGGTGGAGCTTATGGAGATTCAACGATTTCCTGGTGGGAGAATGACGGAGAAGATGAACCTGAATTCACTGAACATATCGTGGAAAATTCATTTGACGGTCCAATTTGTGTTTATGCAGCTGACATTGACAGCGATAATGACATGGATGTTTTAGCAGCAGCTCACAGTGCCGATAATATCCGTTGGTGGGAAAATAATGGAAATGAAGAATATACTGAACACGTTATTACGGATGAATTTAATTATGGTCGTTTCGTGCGAGCAGCAGATTTTGACCAAGATGGGGATTTGGATATTGTTGGAAGTGGTGATGGAACTGTGATGTGGTGGGAAAATAACGGAGAAGAAGAATGGACAGAGTATACTTTGATCGAAAACTATCGTTCAGCAACCTGTACCATACCGGTTGACATTGATCTTGATGATGACATGGATATTGTTACAGTAAGTGCTATAGCACTTGGACATGTCACCTGGTGGGAGAATTTGGGGGTTCCGCCTCAAGAATTCGAGTTTGCCTCGCCTGAAGATGGTGAAATTATTCATGACGATACTGTCACCGTCAATTGGACAGCGTCCTCAGATCCCGATGGATTTCAGTATATTGTCGAATGGTCGATTTTTGAAGAATTCCCCCAAGATTCAACCAGTATCGAGACAACAACGGACACTTTTTTTGTACTTACTGAGGTTCAAGATTTTTTATTGACAACGGGCGATTTAGATGAGTTACCAGATGACGCAACTATTTACTGGCGGGTGAATGCTGTTAATGAAAGTGGTGCTCTTACTTGGGCGAATAACGATGAAGAAGGCTGGTCTTTCAATATTTATGTCTATGAACCTCCAGATCCATTCGATCTTATTTCACCACCAGACGGATTTGAATTGATCAATCGAAGCGATTTTCCACTGATCTTCGTGTGGCATACTACAACTGATCCCGATCCCGGTGATAGTCTCATATATGTGTTTGAATTGAGTCTGGCTCATTTCAGTTGAGATTACCTCATGCTGCATAGAGCCGTTGTTTTTCACAGTCAATATGGTATTTCCAATAGTTATCCCAGTCACCGTTTCTTTTCAATGCACGCAGATCGAG
>JAVCCM010000150.1 GCA_030765455.1 Candidatus Electryonea clarkiae
AAAAATGGATAGTGTTAGTGCTACAATCTGTCACGACGGAGTTCCTCCTTTTGGTTGGTCTAACTATTAACAATATAAGGAGTTTACAGAGCTCCGTCGTACTCTCTTATGAAATATCCGGGTTAGCATGGTTTTTCCTCTTTTTGTTGGGTAATACTACTTGATTTTAACTATACGGATAATTCAGATAGAAGGTTCCACAACGATTTCCTCATAGAGTCCACTTGTCTACGAACAAGTAGATATTAATATTAAATGAATACGATTTGCTTGGAAGTCATACGCATTTCTCGTGAAATTGTGCGAGGTTTTGTCAGCAATCATATTCAACCGAAAGTTGACAATTCTCAATTCACAAAGCATCTTTTCTTCTCGTCTCCACAATATGACGGCTTGATACAAAAGCCGCTTCGAGCTATATTTTCCAACCTGCCGGGGTGGTGAAATTGGTAGACGCAGTGGACTCAAAATCCACCGGACTTCAACGTCCGTGGGGGTTCGATTCCCCCCCTCGGCACTGTTATCCCATAAGCGCTTGATTATCGTGCTTATGGGATTTGTTTTTATAAATACGCGCGATATATGCTGTTTCTTGAAAGTATTGCGTCATGTCCATTGCTAAAAGTCTGGTTATTCCATGTGTTAATGATAAGGTAAAATTATCAGAAACTTAAAGTTGATCAATCAAAAAAAAACCGCAGAGAACCCAAAGGATGCACTAAGATCACAAAGACAATCTCCGTGCTCTTTGCGAATTCTTTGAGTACTTTGTGGTTTTTCTTTATAGTGCTGCTAAGCCAGAGATCGTTCGTGTATGTGTTTTATATTAACGAGGCAAAATTTCAAGAAATAGTATATATACCGGGCAATTATTCCCTGTTTTCTTCCACTATATGTCGTCCAAATTCGTAATTATAATCAGCTTTAAGTTTGTGCCGCCTCAAATTTCTTCTTAACTTCCGAACCAATTCAGGAGAAACAGCAGTTTTCATTTTCATCGGACGGGAGTGGTAATGGCAAATCGTAAACTTGGGCTTACCGGGTGGATTCTTATCGGGCTGGGAGCAGGTATTGTTGTAGGACTGATCCAATATCTTCTTTTTCCCGAGAATGTAAATACTGTTATCATAAAATGGGTACATGACCCGATTGGTCGCATCTTCCTTAATGGTATCCGTCTCCTTGTAGTCCCATTAGTCCTGGTTTCGCTTTCCCTCGGCACTGCCGCTATCGGTGACCTCAATAAACTTGGTCGAATCGGCGGGAAAACGATGGGTATTTATCTCGCTACAACTGCTATTGCTATCTCCATCGGTTTTGCCCTCGCGTTTCTTGTTCGTCCGGGCACTGGTCTTAGTATTCCTGTTGATGCTGACTTCGGAGGCGGACAATCACCATTCCTCATGGATATCATCGTTGATTTTGTTCCCGTAAACCCCTTCGCCGCAATGGTTGAAGGTAAAATGCTTCAAATCATCTTTGTCGCAATTATGGCGGGACTTGCTATTGCCGCACTGGGCAAAAAAGCTGTACCGCTGGTTCGTGTACTGGAGTCGGCGGATTTAATAATACACCAGATGGTTAAATTCATCATGATGTTCGCACCAATCGGTGTGTTCGGGTTGATGGCGAAGGTCATAGCCGGAGAAGGTTTGGCGGTATTTCTTCCCCTGTTGAAGTACATGGCAACAGTAGTTGGAGCGCTGTTAATTCAGGGCTTCATCGTCTATCCCCTGTTCCTGACAATTTTGGGACGTCTGAACCCGCTTCATTTCTACCGGAATGTATATCCGGCGATGATTGTGGCATTTTCTACCAGTTCCTCAAATGCGACATTACCTGTAACCATGAATGTTGCCAGAACCCGTCTCGGAACAAAAGAATCGGTACACTCTTTCACCCTTCCCCTTGGCGCAACCGTCAACATGGACGGTACCGCGATTATGCAGGGGGTGGCTACTGTATTCATTGCGGGAGTCTATGGTATCGACCTGACTGCTGGTGACTTCTTCCGCGTAGTGATGATGGCAACCCTCGCCAGTATCGGCACTGCGGGAGTGCCGGGAGTAGGTTTGATTATGCTGTCAATGGTCCTGACCGAAATCGGACTTCCCATCGAAGGAATAGGAATAATCCTTGGCGTTGACCGCCTCCTCGACATGACCAGAACAATGGTAAATATAGTAGGCGACATGATGACAACAACAGTCGTAGCAAAAAGTGAAAATGAGTTTGATGAGGAAATATATAAAGCATAGTAAGTAATTAGAAATTATGAATTAGGAAACAACCACGTCATTGCGCCCTAGCGGCTTTGCGCGAACCATTTTGCGACTTTGCATTTCACCTTTGCGCCTTTGCGTAAAATGAGGTTTTTCCTGTTATGCATAAAATCAATCGCCACTATTTACCAGTTTGTTTAAAGCCTTGAGCAGATAAACCATCGCTTCTGTATCTCGATGACAATAGAGCCATAGATCAGTCCGGATTTTCTTCGCCCGTTCAAGCGGATCTACCTGGTCTTCTTCCTTTTTGCTATTTGATTTAAAATCACCAGGATTTTCCTTCGCCAAACGGAAATACTCTAACATCTCAAGGTATTTAAGCGAAGCAGATTCACCGTCAGCTATGTCCAGGTCGTCATAGCCCAGATGCGGAACCAGCGCCGGCAGCACTTTTTTAATCGAAAACCCTCCGCCGAAATCCTTATCATAGACGTTGTTACGAATGACAGGCAGCAGATCGACCAGACGTTCTTTTAAAGCATTCAATCGTGGCGCAAGATCGGGCAGATTTTTGCCTAATTCGTTCAACATCCGCTTTTCATAGGGTGAATAGCACAATATCGGGGCATTTGCACGAGCCGGATCTGTGTCCGGCGCTTCGAGGTATTGTAACAATGCTTCAGCCAGTGGGGGTCGGGGATCGGTGTCCTCTTCGTGAAGGTAGCCGTCATGTGCGGCTGATGCGCTCGATGAAAACTCCGTATGAACTGAAAACTGGAAGGGCAGGGTTTGAAAAGGTCTGGTCCCTTTGTAACGCGGTAAAACCGGCGAGATCGTCTCAAAATCAAGATGATATCGCGGGTATCCGATCTCCTGTAATTTGTTCTTTAAAGTTGTTTCGATTTGTGTTTTTCCGGATTTTATCGCGCCGACTATACGACTCTGTATTTCACTCAATTCATGGTCGTCTTCCGATAAATCCTCTATCCGGTTGATCCCTCTTGATTTCAACGTTTCCAGCTTCTTAGCGCTGATCCTGTAAAGTTGCTTCAGCTCTTCCTTTACCGGCAATTCGCATGCGGTTCCGGAGAATTGACAGCGGTAGGGAGATGAACATTGTGAGCCCGGCTGGATTGACGGCGGTTCCGACGCATTCACAACAGCAAATCCGTCTGTGATTGCCTGTTCAACTTCGGGGATATACTGATCTATCAAACCATTGCAGTCATATTCGCTGAATAACGCCTCGACATCATACTCACCGCCCTCGTAAACATATTCCTTGTTCAGATGGAGGATTCCACACCGGACAATATTCAACGGGTAATTGTTCTCTTTCGCCCATAGCTCAGTAACCCTCTTCTGCACCGCAAGATCGAAAAGATGTATTTCCTTTGGTGTACCAACACCTTTCACCTCCCACATCTCCCAATCGGTAGCGTTCCGTCGGATCATAATATCGCAACGAACACGTGTCCGACGAGCCTCAAACGCCGCCTCGAATAGCGCTGCACCGCTCGAATGTGTCAGTGATCTATTGGAAATTTTCGAAAGGTTGTCATTCCCGCGAAGGCGGGAATCCAGAAAGGTAGATTCAGAGTCAGACTGCATATCCTGGATTCCCACCTTCGCGGGAATGACACTGGGGTCAGACTGAATTGATCTACTCGATTGCTCCAGTGCCTCCCTGGTCTGCTTAAGCGCCTCTTTAACCTCCCAATACTCAGCAACAATCAACAACCCACCGGGATACCTCAAACGCGCCAACTCCCCAACACGAGTACCCTCATCAAACCGGAACTGAGTCCCGGAATCAATTTCCCCGGCAAGATCACGATGATATACCTCATTCCACAATTTGAGTGAGCACTGGCGGAAAGAAAGCAACTTGGATTTGGAAAGATTTATTAAATTCAAAGCAATTCTCTTAAAACGTTAGCTAATTCTGAATTACCATCCTCATCTGGTTTTAATGGTATTGCACCTACGCCATTCAGAGGACTTCCTAATTTATTAAATTCCTCAATATTATTAGCTATATTTTTAATTGGTACTTTGATATCTCCACCCTCTGTTAAAGGGCAGTAATTAAATTGAAATTTATCGCCTGGGTAGAGAATCCAGACAGTACGTGCAGTGGGGATTGCGTCGTGGTAAGTGTGCATTTTATAGAGATCACCATGTTTATAATCGCCACGAAGCTCTTCTGATTTTGCAACTTCACTATTTATATCCTCAAATAAGCCCTTCTTAATCTCCATTCTATACTTTGCATCAAAGATATGATGAATCTTTCTTCCGGATTCACTTTCAATTTCCAATACAATATCCGGACGTAATGGCAAAGAATATGTGAATCTATTTGCTGTATTCTGTTTCGAGAAAGTATAATCGTAGGCGAGGTGTAATTGAACATTAACTTTTCTGGCAGACCCACTTCTAAGAGAAATTCCCGCGATAGATGAATTTAACCAATCTTCATTGTCAAATTGAATATCAAATTCATTTTGCATTATTTCGACAAATTTAAAAAAGCACCAGAGTTCATATAATTTTGCAATATTGCCTCCCTGCATTAGTGGATCAACTAACTCCGCATTCAAATTTACTTTCGAAACTAACTGTAACATTATGAAGTGTTGGAATATCTCGCGATAACCTCTCCGCTGTTGGAGTATCGTGGAGTTAAAAGGTAAATATGTCATACGTCCCACATCCCGCCATGCTGGATGTCGTATATATGGGAAAAGTCTTTTTTTCATTTTCTTGGTATCAATTTCAATAGTAGTTTTATCTGAGAAATGATTCAGATTTTCATTTATTTGCATAATTACACCACTTGCAAAATCAAGGAATGCCTTGATGAAACGGTTTTCTGGCGTATCAATTGTAGATATAACTCGAGGTTCTGTTATCCGGTGTGGAACATATCCCTTTAGTTTTTGGATAAAGGGTATTTCAGATTCTACACGGTCTGGATAGAATGAACGACCAGTAGCAAGATCTATAAAAGTTTCAGGTGCTATACGACTTGTGCGTTCTGGAGAAACTTTATGCAATTCCCTTTCTAATCTGCGATATGGATTTCTAAATATTTGTTCAAGCGCTGGAAGAATAAGGTCATATTGCGGTTTACGTATATCAAGTTCAAGATAGTGACGTAAATAACAAAATGCGTGGTAGAGAGGTTCAGGATTCTGCGAAACACTGCGGTCATAGGAAAAACTCGACACCCCGAAAGCCTTAAATGGCAAACCTGAAGCAATCTTGGTCAACTCCTCAAGCATTTGTTCATATTGATGTATTAGTAACTTATTTGTGACTACTTTAAATGTAATTTTTGGGTCTTCAATCTGGAAAATACCAACTGCGTTGCAGAACTGGAGCTTTCCAACTTCCTGTTTCTGTCCAATTATTTTAAAGTGTTGGTGAAGTTGTTGTTCAAAACAAACGAGAATTTTGGAATCACCCTCGAGTATATATTCCTTCCATTCTTGAAGTTCATACACATCAACTGATGATTGTTCAATGGGAGTTTGTTGGTCACGGATTTCAAAATGTCCATTCATTTTGTTCATTACTCGATATATGAAGTGAATCCACGATTTTTTAAACGATCAATCATTCTCTTGATTTTCTTAGTAGTTCGCTCAAGTCTAATTTCTCCTGTTTCTTCGGATTCCTGTTGAATATTAGCACCTGATTCTATTGAGGATTCGCTTTTGTGTTCATTTTGTTTACCATTTACATAATATAGTAAATCTTGCAATAAAGTTTGGAGTTCTTGTTGAGTGCCATGAAATTTAGGCAATACCTTTTGAAGAACTGCGAAATCCAAAGCTGTAATAAGTGTTTTCCGATCCGTACCTGCTTGTTCAGCGGCAAGATTTACATAGATCGCAATTTCATTCGCGACACGGTATGCAAAATGACGGTTGTCAGGATGCAAAATATCGTTTAAACCAAGCAGAAAAGTTTTTAAACTTCCATCAAGCAACGCACCGAATTTTTCCCAATGTTCTCTCTTCTGTTTACCCGTAAGATCAATAAGCGCTTTGAAATTGTCCGGCATATTCTTGAGTCTAAATCCGCTATCTTTATTATATGAATCCTCATCAAAATCCAGATTGACTTCATCCATTTCAAAAGTAAATGCACGGTCAAGCACTTTCGGGCTGAACATTGAGGTCGTTTCATCTATATTAACAGTTCCGGTAATAAACAGATTATCTGGAATCTTCAACTTTTGAGGAATAGTGCTACCTTCTGAAGTTGTCATAGTCTCGTTGTCTGGTTCATTATGCAAGGTTATTTCTTCCTCTGATTCAAGACAAGAAAGAAAATCAGAAAAATAATGCTCTACTCTTGCAATGTTCATTTCGTCCAAAATGACAAAATAAGGAGTATCCTCTCCCTCAGCTTTCAGGAGAAACTCAAGAAATGACGTAGAAACATATCTTTCAGTCAGAGGATTATAATAACCAAGTAATGATCGATTATCTGTCCAGTCTGGTCGTACAGCTATAACTTTATAAGTATCCTCATTTCCAATAGCTTTTGCAACTTCCATCGCTATTTTGGTTTTGCCAGTACCGGAGATTCCGGTCAGGATCACAAAACGTTTAGATTGGAGAGCAAGCAAATAGTTGGAAATGATTTCAGGCGAATAATATAATCCTTTTTCCTTAAGTTTATTATAAATTTCCTGAAAAGTATCCTTTGGTTTTAATTTTTCATTATTTAACTTCGTGGTAGAAATTTCCTTCATAATTTCATAAAAAATAGTTTCTTTTAACTTAACTATAGTATCAAGATACGTTCTATTGTTGTACGATCCAGAATATTCAGTATCCCAATTGACATTGACAATATGATTGTAGTCATCTAATTTATCTGTTATTGAAGGTATTTCTTGACGATATTCGTATCCTGATTTTGTAACAATCCCTACAGCTTCAAGTTTTTCTTGTCCGCTTATGGCTAAAACAATATCACCTTCTTTTAGATTATAAAATTCCCACAATCGATTTGCTTTGTAGCCGATTTTATCTTTGCTATATTTTCTTTCGAGTTTTTTACTGAATTCACTTTTATCATCTCCATAATTCGAAATATCACCCGTGAGTCCCCAACCGACGACAATGAAACTATCATTACGGCATTTTCGCCACAACTCACCACCTTCGCCAGGATAGATAGCTAAATATTGGCGGACTCGATCATGATGATTAATCACGTGATCCAATTCTGACGCTTGTAGAGGAGAGGTGCGATGTATAGAATTTTGAGGATTTTTAATTATTGTAATCTGTGCGAGTATAGGATTATCAAGCACCTGTTGTTTACCGTGTCTATTCTCAAGAATTTTATCAATTTTAACCCGGACAAATACTTTTGCTTCACTGATATAATCTGGATCTTGAGTATATTCTTCTTCTCCTTCCAAAGAATCATATTGCCCCGGCTTTGTTGAAACAGTTCCCGATGAAATAATTCCCGCATTAGTTCCTGCTTCCCAGAAATATACTCGATCATTCAATTTCACTTTATCCGTGTGTTGACGAAGTCCCCATGTGAATTCACGCAATCCATCATTTAGTGCTCTTGGTAAATCATAACCCTTTTCTTTATTATATTGAAATATCCATGTAGATATTGTTTCTTCATCCACATTCTGTTCATTTCCAGGTTTGGATTCTACATTATGTTCGGATTCTAAAAATATTGGAAATAGAGCTCTAATGTCTTCCGGAGGCATTTCAGACAATTTTACCCATTTATTATTTTTCTGAAATTGTGCAAGAAACCAAACAGATTCACCATTTCTTTCTTCAATAGTTGATTCTATGGCATAAACTAAACTTTTGCATTCGTCACCAAGTTTCTTTTCCCGTTGATCATTCCGTTTTTGTGGATTACCAGGAAAATTCGTGTCGCGATGTTTCAAATGATCAATTGATGTTCTTACTCCACTTTTAGCTGTTCCTACTTTTTTTGCAATTGCTTCTAATTCAGAGATCGTGGCACCATCAAAAAGATTTTCAAAAAGATGAGCTTTCCATATTCGTCTCCCAGTTGGTGGGTACATAAATGGATTGATATCATCATGTCTACCGACGATATTCTGTTCGTTCTTCATCATTGTGTGAATATCCTTTCTCTTTTTCGACTTTTGAATATTCTTTAAAAGCTTATTGAACATGAATGCTGATTGCCTAACTAAAGGGGAAATTGGTTGCTTGTATATGGTGGGCTACGCCAGAATCTTCTTCAGCTTTTTGCAGCCATTGCTCGACTAGTTCGCGTTTTATCTCCTCAGGCGGCTTCATAGACAATTCTGCCGTATTTATTTGCCGGGTAGGCAATGCCGCCGATGATATTCTTGGTTTCCTCGAATCGTTCTGAAGCAATGAGCATGATATCTACTGGATGTCCTATTCCGCGAAGCGCATTAGAGATCATCACTCTTTCCCGGCGATTATCAAATATCTCATCATGGATTATCAATAAATCAATGTCGCTATCTTTGCCGGATTTCCCCTCAGCCGATGAGCCGAAATGGATAATTCTTGCAGGTTGGGTGACTTTAAGAATCCGGTCAATTATTTCATTGATAAGCTCTGTACTCATAATGTGTCAATTTAATACAGAGATTTTACTGAGTGCAATGAATTTGCATACGATTTTATCTATTTTTGGCATATCGTGAATTGTGGTCTAATTACTGCTGAAAAGTTTTCTTTCAAAATTCGAAACTGAGTCCAAGCTGCAACATTCGTCCTCGCTCCCAGAACATTGGGTTGTTGTGAACTCCGTCAACGTCTTTGTCCGGTTCGCCATCACCATCAGCGTCGTTTATCAAATACCACTGTTTATCAGCATAAGCCTGGAAGTATTGCTGGTTAATATTCCTTCGATCAAAGATGTTAAATCCTTGGAGATTAATCGTTGCTGTCATGTATTCTGTGAGGCTGAATCGTTTTTGGATTTTGGTGTCAAACCTCAATGTATTGGGTAGTCTTCGATCATTTATTGGAAGATAATGGTCCCTGGATGGGCTGGAAAATGGTAAACCACTTCCATGTTGTCCTACCAGGCTGATCATCCATTCATCGAGCCATCTTTGGTTGAACGGTTGGGTTCCACGAGGTATTATGATCTGAAGTGAACCTATGACAGTCTTTATTTGATCCCAATCGAGATAAGCCTCTGTGTCTCTTTTAAAGTTGCTAGACCATTCATTACCGTAATCCGATGGAGACGATATTTTGCTTTTCGCTGTTGAACTTGTATAGCTGAATGAGCCGCCGAAATATCTACCCAGCTGCTTCTCTATAGTTATTTCATAACCGTTAATTAATCCAGTATCTGGAACAAGATAAAGACCGTACATGTTGTTCGGATAATAAAAAATAAGGGGATTATCAGAAGTTTCATATATCTCTTTGAAAAAATTATTGCCTGTAACGAACAGGTCAGGTGTAATTTTAAAACGAAATGTAAAGTCATATGTTGTAGTATGCCTTGTGACGTAGACAGGACTATTTTGAAATGTGAAATACTTCGATGAACCTCGAGCATTTTTAGCGTAGTTTAAACCGATTAATAGACGCTTTGTTATTGGTATATCAATACCTAATCTTTCTCCATGATGATGATTAGAACCATTGGATCCAGGAAAGCCTAATTCTCGCGGATCAACTGGATCAATGATAGGAGGCGCTATATCGTTTGGATAGCGACCCCATTCAAATTTCTCAATATCAAGGCGCAGTCCGGCATTTATTGCCAGACGCTTGAATTCCAATTTGTCTTCAATCCAGAATCCATAGATTTTACGTCTATAATCAAAATTCTCCCCATAAACATTACCCCCTGACGCCATATCCACGTTATGAAATAGTTGCTCTATCAAAAGGACATCAACACCGCTTTTTACCTGGTGATTCCTGTGAACCTGGCTGGTAATTATGCCCTTGATATTCCATGTGTCGCGTTCATCGACTCCCCAACGGTTTCGGCTATAGGTTTTGCCTGATCCATAATTCATGAAATCGTCATTGTCTTTGGTGTTACCGAAGAAGTTTATATCTTGCCAGCGAAGCCATTCATCTTTTGGATTTCCCTCGGATGCGTCTATGTATCCATTATTATTCTCATCCTTAAACAGATCATGGTTGGAACCATAAACGTCCCAATCCCAAATTTCATTCCCATTCAGATCTTCATACTCATATACACCATTCTGGTTGAAGTCGAAGAAAACAAATCCCTCTGATTCTCTATAAAGATCACGGTAGGAAATTCCGTTGTATTCACGATCCCACAGTTCAGCAGGGATATCTGAAGTGGTGGAGTATCTCAGTTCGAGATCCAGAATCTCATTCCCGTTGGTGTCTTCATTGAATCGTTCCCGGGTGTTGTAATTCATAGCAGTCTTGTAACGGGAAACATGTAAATCATAAAAGGTTCGTGAACTAATCGAGTGGTCCCATCTTAGCGTGAATTGTTCTGTATGACTGTTATAATACGGGGTATGATCGAACATGCGATGAGAATCGAGCCGGAAATTGTGATTGAGGTCTTCGGTGTCGATTGCCCCGTCGTCATCAAGGTCTTCACCGGGATCAATGACGCCATTCCGGTTTAAATCCTCCGAATCAACCGAATTGTTACCATACCAGGGATCGCCATTTTCGTCAATGTAAACGTTACCTGGATCATAGCTTCCATCATCCAGATAAGGATAAAATTGTCTTAACCTGTCTTCGTATGTGGTTCTACTCCAGAGGTTCTCGTCCGATCCCTGTGCGAAGTAAGTATATTGTGAATTGGATACCGCGCCGCTGAAAGTCAGCTTATGTCGAGGTGTAATCTTATAAGTGAGCTTCCCGAACGAACTTGTTAAAGTTGAGTCGTCATTTTCAAAACGTCCATTCGTGTCGAAGTATTGACCCGAAAACATGTAGTACAGGTTACCGTTATTTATTTTACTGAAATAAGGTAGAGAACCTGACAACCTGCCCTGGATATCTTTCAATTGATCTCGTTCACCAATAAATGTAGAACTCATGTCATTAGTTTTAAAATCTATTGCTCCCGCTAAATGATCATCTCCTTCCATTGTAAATTGATTTATTGTGCCTGAAAGAGCATTCCCATATTCCACGGAAGCGCTGTTATTGATAACATTAATTTCCTCGAAGGCAAGTTGAGGAATATAATTCTGGCTGGAACCGGTTGCCGGATCATAAAATGATACACCATCTACCAGGTAATTCACATCATTTTCATACCCGCCATGAAAATGACCGGCTGATACGCCGGGAGTAAGGAGGATAACATCCCGGATATTTCGTGCCGGTAACAATTCAATATCTTTTGATTTTCTAATGACCCGATTATCCACCATAACCGGTCCATTATTCTCTGAATGTTCAACTGATATTGGATCTTCCACCGAGGAGAAATCTGACCTTATTAATTCAAAATTTAATCGAGTTGATAAACCTTCAACTATTTGAATATTTGTGTATTTTATATTAGTGTAACCAGTCGCAGAAACAGCCACATCATACTCTCCGGAAGGGATATTTAGAATGAAATACCTACCGGTGCTGTCCGTCTCGTAACTCAGTGAAGTTTCAATAACGGTGATTTTTGCATCAGCTAAGGGTTGTTTATTCAGGGCATCAATTACTTGTCCCATTATCTTGCCTGACTGTTGACAGGCGGATCGATCAGTAATTGTAATAATTAAGAAAAGACAAAAAGGCAGGAAAAACCAATTCTTTAGGCGGATAAAAAATATCATTTCATTTCCCATTCATTATCAACATGTATAACGATGTTTTTTGAGACTGGTTTATGAAAATTCGAATTCAATGCTGTGCTGTCAGTCGCCCCCGGCTGACAGTGACAAAACCCCTCCTAGAGGCTTACAGCCCTCTATCACGTCCAATCCCAGCCTTTTGTAAGCGTGGGATGATCATCATTAAGCTCCCAGAATTGAGCGCTCGACCATTTCCAATCTTCGGGTTTATCTACAAATCCTTTTCTAACAGGATTCTCATGGATATAATTCAATTTTACTCGAAACTGCTTCTCAGATGTTACCACTAAATCATCAAAACGGTGCATCCAGACCGACCCAAGACTTGGAAACAGTTTTTTCGCAGTTATTGATTTAAATGCACCAACCATTCTTGAAAGCTGAGGACCTCCCTGTTTACAGCCAATCATACAATGTATATGAGAAGGCATGATAACGTATCCCATCAAAGCTTCCGCATAATCAGGGAAAAAAGAGAAAAGAAGATTTTGAGCTTTGTTGCGGACATCTGAAGTCGCAAATAATGGCTGCCAATCTTTCAGAGTTGTAGTGACGTAGAAGAGATTGGTTTCTTTTATGAGTGATCTATTTCGTTTACCCACAAGTTAGGCACCTTAGAAGCATCTGTCAGCCGGGGGCGACTGACAGCACAAAAATAGCAGATCTGTTTCGTTTACCCATATGTAAAATTCTCAAAAGCACCTGTCAGCCGAGGGCGACTGACAGCACGATGCTATTGTCAATTATCTTCACCATAGTTCACAACTATTGCACGGATAAGCCAATCGAATTTTTCGGTTGAATCTGGTGAAAAATGCTGCCTTAGAGTACCCCAACCACGTCCCTGACTGCCTCCTTCGAATTCCCATGTACGGTCTGTCATGGGATCGGGATCGATATCTGATCGTGTATCCTTATTGATCACAGGATATAGTCCACGCTTCATATCTTCATGCCAGAATTCGGCTGATTGAATCTTGAGATAAAAATCGTCGCCTTCTCTGAAATCATAAGGCTCTATACCATCCCTCAGTGCCCGAAGATCAACATAAGTCCAATCATTATAAAGTATTCGATGTGTCTCTGTTCGGACGGAATCTCTTGCGGCTCCCGGGAGACCGATACTATCCGGGTAGGAAATATCTGTCCAGAAAGCACTTGGACTTTCTATTGTTTCATCCTCCCAAGTTGCGGGATCGACAAAAAAGAACTCCGCCCCGATAAGTTTACAGTCATACGGAGCTGTAAAACGTGTAGCGAGGTAGTTGAAGTAAAAAGTGACATCGGGATCCCCGAGGGAATCCAATTCGATAATAGCATCAGGCATCAGTAAAGCGCCCTGGTCACCGTCAGGATCGAAGTAAGAAAGTGTATCAAGGGAAATATATTTTGAACGTTGATACAAATTTGTGGGAGTTACCGTAATATTTCCGGATGTATCCTCAGCCATTGCGCTGATTGTAATTGTTTCAAGCCTGTTGTCAAGCTCAGGAAGCTCATAAGAAAATATATAAGGTGGATCAGTAACGAGAACGATATCGCTGCTATCCTGACCGGGAACGCTTACAAAGAATGAAATTGAAGCAACTTCACCACCTGGATCATCTGCAAAAGCTTCTAAAGAAATAACATCATTGAAGATATACCTGTCCGTAGGGGGAGAGATCAAAAGAATATCTGGTGGGAAATGGTCAACATCCTCCTTGCTTATTCCGGCGGGTCCTCTTACTCCCTCACATCCGGATAGAAGTAGAGCCGAAGTCAGCAAAAACGATGAAATTAATTTTAACCGCATGTTCATGATTTCATTTTAACAATTATTATTGTTCTTCTATATCAGTCACTGACCCCCTGCCAGCGGATAGCATCCCTCACCTCAGCAAAAGCACGTTCTAAACCGAGAAAAAGTGCCCTGCCATACAGTGCATAATCGAGAATCGCTTCTTCGATGCTCTCGATAGCTGCAAGGGGACCAATTGTACGATGGTTAACTCCTTTTGCGATAAGAACTCGCAACCCAAGATGGCTCGCACCCAGCGCTACTGTTTCGATTTCTTCCAGATTCATTAATGCATCTTCTGCGGTTTTGGCATGTGAGAAGGGAGAAGCATTTATCGTAACATAATCAGCCTGGATATTTCTTGCTTCTTTTATCTCGCTGATATCTGCCGCTACCATAATACTGACATCGATCCCACCCGCTTGTAATGAGCTGATTATACCTGCAAGTTCATCGCTGTTATCAGTTACATTCACACCATGGTCACGTCGAGCATTTTTTCCCGGAACAATTGTAACCTGGTCAGGTTTTATTTGCATTACCTTATTATGAGTCTTTTCTCCAAAACCTATCTCAACATTCAGATGGCTTTTCACCACACCTCGCAATAACTCAAGGTTTTTTGTATCATCTTCAGTTGGATCAGGACCATAACGATATACCACGCCATCCACTCCGATCATGTCCAGCAAAGCAACACCTGAAACCATTTCAGTAAAATCTCCGCCACTCATTTGCTGCAAATTGTCCAAAACCTGAGTGTGAACTGCTAACCTCATTATTCCTCCCTGGATGCTAAATTTATCGACTTCTTCAAGACTTTTGAAAGAGGCACCCACTGAATTCCTTTTTCTTTCAACAAAGGAATTTCCGATGCCAGGACTTCCCAGGTCACCTTGCGCGGATGACCAATCAGAACCACAGGTCTATTCCACTTCCTGGCAATTCCCACAGCACGGTACAACTCCTTGCGGACCGATTCAGGATTGTTTTCATGATCAAGAAATATGTCACGTGTAATGGCAGGTACTCCTGCTCTAACAGCCTCATCATAAAGTACGCTTTTAGGATGTGTAATGCTATCGAGAATCCACCAGTTTCTAATTTTACATTCATTCGCAACAAAGGACATCAATTTTCGGCCCCTCGTTGCCGCAGAACCCATGTGATTATTCAATCCCAATATTCCGGGAACGTTCATAGATGATTTATCTATAAATGCCCCTACCTCTTCAGGACTCATGCCAATACGTAGCATAGTCTGTTCAGTATTTGGCTCTGGATGATCCGGTTCCATTGGTAAATGCAGTATAATTTCTTTACCGAGTTCTGACGCGAGTTTCGCTGTTCTTTTTGCCGCCCAGGTACCAGGTATTATTGCGATTGCAACCGGAATCTCAAGGTGCAGAAGTCCCTGAACCGCTGGAGTATCCCATTGATGTCCGAAATCGTCAATTACAAGGACGAGACGTACAATACTGTCCCCTGCAACTGCAGGATCATAGCCAGGTGCCAGATTAAGGGAATCATCGAAGAGTCCAACTGTTGAATCTGAAGCCGGGGTTTCCGCTAACAATAATTCCTGATCCGTTTTTGTGGCATATTGTTCGAGTTCATTTGCCGATTTTTGGCAGGCAACAAATATAAGAGATGCGACAATTGCACCATAACATACAGATTTTATTATTTTTTTATATGGATTATTATTAATCATTAAATTCCCGAATTAGAAATCATCCCGCCATAAATGAATCCGAAAAAGACCATCTTCATCCGCTTTAACCGTGAACCTGGCAAATCCGAATACCGGTTGATATTCTCCGGCGCTCAAACTAAAATTTACTGTAAATTCTACCGTCGTATCCGGCAGGGACAAAGAATCAAGTTCATCAGACCACGGACCCCAGCGAAGGTCCAACCTGTCAACGCTTCGCATTAATCCGCCGGTAGTTTTCAACTCTGTATCCCGGTACCACTGATCATAACGATTCAATTCAACATTGAAATATTGAAACTCAAATTCTTCCGCTATCAGGTCAGCATATCGCAGACTGTCACCCAATGTATAAGAAGTCTGAAAATTACGCAACAGCCCGCCTACACTTGTCTGGTCATGCCAGATATCTCCACTTATCTCGCCAATTTCAGGAGCAAAAGGATTGAGACAGCCTTGCAGTATCAAAGCAAGTCCACTAATGAGCAGAAGCGGTGAAGTGAAAAATTTGGATTTCGTATTGAAATATCGCAAAGTACAACCACGATCAAAGTTTGAAAATAATGATATCTTTAACTAATGGGCAACGATTGCTTGTTTCTCGAATCAATCTATCCCGTGAATTTTCTTATACTCCAACCATGTCTTTTTCAAATGTAAAAAAGATTCATAGTCAGGCTGAAGCAGGAAAGGATTGGTTCTACGCTCATGACCAATAGTTGACTCCGGGGCTACTCCGACATCGTGCCCAGGAAAAACTCGTGTTTCATCAGGCAGCATCATCAACTTGTTATGCAGCGATTCATACTCCATTCTTGCATCATCACCCAAACCGGTTCCTCCCACTTTCCCAACAAAAAGTGTATCCCCGGTGAATAACGCATCACCTGCCAGGATACAAATACTGTCAAGCGTATGACCGGGTGTATGAATGATCCTAATACTGATCTCGCCTAATTGAATAACGGCGTTGTCATCAATTTTGTTCCCGCTTGATTTGTCGATATCACCATAAGTCAGTGCTGGTATTCCTGTCGCACGTTCCATCTCCGCATTGCCATTGCTATGATCATGGTGATCGTGAGTATTTAATACATATTGGATGATATAATTATGCTGTTTTGCATATTCAATTATCTGTTCCGGAGTATAAGAAGGATCGATAACCATAGCTTTCCGGCTTTCCTCATCGGCAACAAGGTATCCAAAATTTCTATCCCCACCCATCATAAACTGTTTAACAAGCATAATATTTTTCCCTGCAAGTAAATTTTAGTATGAAATAACTGAAAAAATAAGATAATATGAAGGTAATATGGAAAAATTCTTAAGGGACTGGCTCTCAGCTATTCAATTTCTTCCCATTGGAGGTTTTTATGTATAGCGGCTCTCGCTGGTTTTGGGTTTTGATCTATAAGGAAGGCTATCCTACCATTTACATTTGCAGTTCCATTTAACCGGTAACGGTGCAATGTTCCATCTTCACCTCTTAACCAGATCCATTGGGGAACCTGGACATCGACATGTTGGATTTGTCTGTCAAAAAGGATATTATTTTTCGATTCGTTTCTGAACATATGTTCAGAATACGGCAATACCATGAATATGTCAAGCTCTCAACCTCTTAGTCAGAGAAAAATTCGCTCCATGAAATTCTCTTGCTTAATGTGGAGAATGCCTTTAGTTTTCTATATATGTTTATGCGAACAGATCAAAAAAATAAATTGAATAACATACCTGTATTTGTTGTCATTTTTGGGTTCCTGTTATTATTAAATGCTCCTCCGTCAACAGCCCAGGTAGAAGAGACAGGTTCCTTTCGTGAATTTATGTTAGGGATCGAACCTGAAACAGCGTATGACAACTGGTTATCGCATATAGTAGAGGGAGTGTCAAGAGAGGGTGGATATAATGTTTATATCCCGGCAGAGATAGATATCCAGACAAACGGTTTCGGTGAGTTTGAATTTATAGATGAAGATGATGCTGACGAGTTGCGCGACTTATGGCGGCAGGTATTCAGTGCTGTATGGATGGATGAACCGGATACGGCACAAAACATATTATTGGCAATGGAAGTAAATTATGAAGTCGTCTATTTTCATGATACCGACACAGATCGTGATTTTAGAATAATAAGAGAAATTCTTGATTCCACTTATGTCGATAGTGGTTTTTATGAAGAGGAATACGATGATGTGATTGGCAGCTTTCATCATGGCTGGGGAATATTCGTCATCAGTCCCGAGTCGATCCATCCCGGTATCCAGGTACAAGTTGTTCATCCAAATGACGATTATATCGCTGTCCCTTTCGCTGTAGATTTGTTTCTCGATGCAGACCTTGGATCCTTTTGTGTGAATGGATGTGGAAGGGAAGTTTATTGGTATAGCAATTACACCAATGGCCATTCTTTATCCGATCCATCAAGAAACGGTAATCTACCATTACAATGGTTTGCGGAATTTCATATTGATACAGTTCGTGCTGATGGACACCGTGATCTTGCGGTACAGATACATAGTTACGATACTGATTCGCACCCCGGTCGCGCCCCGATACAGATTAGTCCCGGTGGGGCTGACGGTTATCCCAACCGTGCCAGCCGTGACATTTCCCGTGGTAATTATGACTGGGTGAATTATTGTCCCACAATTGCAGTTGCGGCGGATTATTCCCTACCCGGGCAGAGCCAGGTGCATGTATCCAATTATTTTGCACTATGGCGTGGATGGGGGCTGGTTCATGCTGAAAGTGGCTCAAATATACGGACAAATGTCGATCTCCCCGGATATGGCAGCAGTCGGCAAATGTATGCGTCTTTCGATGGAAGAAACCGCTATGAAACCTTTGACAGCTTTCTTCATTTTGAGCTGGATGAACTGCCTGATCAGATCGAAGATGCTGGCTATACAGAGCTGGATTTGTACGGTGGAACAATCCCCCCGACAAGTGAAAATTGGGCAGCGATGTTGCGCTATTATGAATCGGCTTTGGATGCGCTTGTCGCTTATTTTGATGATTTGCTTCTTGAAGATGATACGCCTCCCACGGGCCCGCTAAATCTTTATTCAATCTATTCTTCTGACAATTATATTGATCTTCGATGGGGTGAAAGAGCCTACGACCCAAATTTCGCGACTTATGAAATTCTTTATGATACCACCTGGGAAATTGGCGAGGATGCCAATATCTGGTCAAATGAAAATGACGCGAACCTCGCGGGACAGAACATCACCGGAACCAGGATAGTGGGATTGGAACCCAATAACAATTATGGATTTGCAATCAGGGGCGTTGATTATTCCGGGAACCAGGGTGAATTAACTCATGTATTCAGAGCCGTGGCGCTCGACACAACATTACCTGAAATAAACCGGTTCTTGCCAATCGTTTCGTTTCCTGCAGGTTCCTGGCCCCCGATTGTTCGATGTGAAGCAAGATCGACTGAACCGCTGAGATGGGTGTTACTCGAAAGCCGGTTGGATGGTCAGCCGCAAGTTTCTACCAGGCTTCAACCTCGAACAAGTTGGCAACCTGATACCTGGATAGACTATGAAGGTCTGTTTTTCCTGCCTGAGGATGGGATCGAGGCTGAATCGGAAATTCAATATCGTGTTCGTGTTGAGGAGAATTCTTATCATCCTCACCTGGTTTATGAACCACCGGTAGGTTTCAACAGGTTTATAGTTACCCCCGGCAATTATGTATTTTACGAGGAGTTGCAATTCGATAATGGTGAGTTGGTTGAAAGAGGCGATACTGACGTATGGACATGGGGCGGTATCGATGCTGGACCGCGTGGCGGGATTGACGGTAGTAATGCGTGGGCTGCAGTTGATGTTCCCAGGGGTAGAGTCGGCTATATAGAGTTGCCGGAATCTTACTCTCTTGTTGGATTTCAACGTATATATTTTATGTTTGATCATTGGTATGATACTTATGCAGAATATAATGACTGCTATGACGGCGGGGCTGTGCAAATTTCACGTGACGATGGCGAGAGCTGGGATTTTATCTATCCGGTCGGAAGCTATCCATCTCAATTCCAGGGAGACCCGTATGATAATGAAGATGCATACGGGGGCAGCTCCAATGGCTGGCAGACAGCATTATTCCGTCTGAATAACGTTTTCGATGTGGAAGGAATTCGCTTCAGGCTGCTGTATCGTTCCGCGAATCAAGGTCACGGTTCGATTGGATGGGTAGTTGACAATATCAGGATATCCTCTCATGCTCCACAAATGCGTGAGCTTGAAGTAGTCAATATTGCACCTTTTGGAGCTAATTCCGTCAGTTTGTCGTGGACAAGCAACGGTGCTGATTTCTACCGCATTTACCGTGGTACGGATCCTTACCAGCCGATGAACATTATCGCCCAGACAACTGAAAATCGATATTATGATATCAACGTCCGGAATCTGGAGAAACATATGACCTACCGTGTTGCAGCGGTTTTAAGATAGCCGGACAACAATTCAATAACGATACTTTTGAGTCGCCATTTTCCAGATTCTACCTTTGCACTATTCAACAATTAATCTTATATTCGCCGCAGAAAATGTATTGTTTTTTTATCTTTGAGAAAATAAAAGTCGTCATCAGGCAGTAAAAATGTGAACAATATAATTGTTCGCTGAAGTAAATCTTTATAATTTTTAATTCATAATTCTTAATTATTAATTGCTTCCCGGAGGATTAGCCTAATTGGTAAGGCAGCGGTCTTGAAAACCGCCGGGACTGACGTCCCTTGCAGGTTCGAGTCCTGCATCCTCCGCTAAATACTCGTAAACCCTTGCGTAATGGGGTTTACGAGTATTGTTTTTATCCACGAAGTGACAAATGCGTGAAAACTTCTATTCAGCATGGCTTCGGGATAGGTATGAAGAAACCAGGGATGCCGAACACTTGGCAACGTAAATATCCAAGTGATAAAACAGCTTGGTATATCGGATGTGCAAGACCCCCTCCTCCAAGAGTTCGTTAATCCTAACATTCTTTATTGACCACCAATAGATCCACTTGTATCTTTGCCCTCGTAACGAATTCAACTAATTAATTTTTACAGAGGAAAAAGAGATGCAAAAGTTTATAATGAGTTTTACAATTATCTGTGCGATGACGACAATGGTCTTCGCACAACCCACGGAACAAACCTTTACGATATTGGGAGCGAATGGGAATGTCGGTGATGTTGATACATACACAGAATGTTCACTGGATGGCGGAGTAACCTGGCAGGACGCCTATCTGACTGGATGGCATCCCTGGGGCTTTGCAACAGGAACGAATTCCTGGATCAGTATCGATGCTGATGACGAAGTTGGTGCTGGAGGACCTGATACACTCTGGTATGACTTCCGCATCCGATTTGCAGTACCCAATGATTTCACCAATGCCTCCATGGTTTTTGTGCTCAAGGCGGATAACTTAGGCGATGTCTGGGTAAACGATACCTTCATCACGGATATAGAAGGTACCTTTACTTATGAAGCCGGTGATGAAATCATAGATGCAGCACTCGAACCTGGCGTTAATGAAATTCGACTTCACCTGGGAGACTACGGTGGGATCCTGGGTCTCAATTACCGCATCGATGTTACCATGACCTCGGCTGAAGACCTCAGTGACCCCGTTTATACACCGGAAGAAGCTGATGAGGAAGAGGCTGGTCCTTACGATGTTACTATTGACATCAAACCTGGGAATGATAACAACCGCGTGAATCCACGTAACCGTGGCGTCATTCCTGTAGCCATCCTCACAGATGACGATTTTGATGCCACCACAGTGGACGTTGCATCTCTACTCTTTGGTCCTGGTGAGGCAAGCCCGGCTCATAATGGTCACATTGAAGATGTAGATGACGATGGTGATGATGACCTGATGCTGCACTTCCGCACACAGGCGACAGGTGTCACAAACGATGATACAGAACTCTGGCTCACGGGAACTGCCGGTGACGGCGACATCGAAATCACGGGATCTGATATCATCAGCATCGTCAATGGTCGTCGGCACGGGAATAATGGCAACGGCCAATGCAATGGTCGTGGTGGTGGTCGGCACAAGGCTGCTATTGATAACGAAGACGCAATTCCCAGTGCTCTGAGCCTGGCTCAGAACTTGCCGAATCCCTTCAACCCAACTACAAACATCAGTTTTGGTTTACCTGAAGCTGGATTTGCAAGCCTGACTGTTTATAATGTACATGGTGCTGTTGTTGAACAATTGGTAAATGGCTACCAACCAGCCGGTATTCAAAACGTTGAGTTTAACGCCAGCGCAATGCCGTCCGGTACTTACTTCTATGTCCTGAAGGCAAATGGTGATCATCAAGTCAAGAAAATGCTCTTGATCAAGTAACATCATTTCGAAATAACGAATACAAGAAGGGCTGTCCCATAAGTATGGTGACAGCCTTTTTTCATTTCAGTTGAAAATATCCGCTATGACAATTATGGAAAGTGAGATAAAGTATTTATCGAATCTATGCGGTTTAACCAGTTTCTGCGAAACCCTTCGATACCTCGACATTTTTTAGTGCGCCTGGAATATGGCAGCGGCAGTGAAATATGCATCATCGCTCATGAGATCATAATCGGTCGTATCCCAACCTAAATCTGAATTATCGATAACAATTCGCATATTTTCACCTTTTAATATTGTATCGCTTGTTAATGTGCGAAAGCCTTCAGTTCTTACACTTTTATGCCAGGCTGTGAAATTAGAACCATTTGCAAAAGCATAATAATTCCAATAAGTCATGATCATAATCTCTACAGCATAATGTCCGGGCCAGTCATAAAGATCTAATCCAACCTGGATGTAACCGTCTGCGGGCGCCACGTATGTCGCGTTTGTCAAATAGGAGTCTTCATTAAGTACATAATTTTCCACATACCAAACGCCTGCAGGATCTGGGAGTGGAATTGTCATCTCAACATTAATATGCTGATTGTCACCATTATTGGGATCTATCGTTATGGTTCCGAAATAATCATCCGCATATAAATCTTCTCTATCGACTAAAACAATTACTGTATCGATTTCTTCATTAGTGAGTCCTGTGATTGGAGTACATTCAAGCCAATCAACATCCGTTGTAATATTCCATGCTAAAGTTCCCGCACCGGAATTCGCAATTCTGAAAGTCATCCGTTCCTGCTCTTCTCCGAAATCTAATGACGTATCAGAGACAGATAATACAGGATCATACATTGGAACGGTCATTGATACAGAAACGTTTATTGAATCCCCGGCATCTGAATTAAAAGTTATTTCACTTGTATAGTCAGCAGGATATAATCCGGTCCTGTCAACCGATACATTTACTTCATCCGTTTCTTCGCTGGTGACTCCGGCGTTGGGTCTGCATTCGATCCAATCATCATTGGTAATAATATCCCACTCCAACGTCCCACCACCAGGATTTGTGATATTTAAGACCATTCCTTCCTGTATTTCACCGAAATCAAAAGTCGAATCAGAAATAGATAATACAGGATCTTCTGCATCTGGAGCAGGTCCGTTGCTATTGTCAACACTGCAACTTATTAACAAACACAGTACGCAAATCGATAGATTTAATTTCAACCACTTCATGATCCCCTCCCATGAGGTCTATAGTACTTCTCGTAAATAATGCACCATATTGTCATTCCCGCGAAGGCGGGAATCCAGTAATATCAACAATATACGAGAATTGTAGTGTGCAATTTTTTCAAGAGACAGTATAATAATGGTTTTGCTCAACGTGAGCTTTATAAATTTAGTGATTTTCATTCAATATTGCAATGTTTCTTAATAAGATATTTCAAATAATTATTATGATGCAATTTAGGGCAAGCAAAAAACGGTTGTTTATAATTATAACTCCTTTTCTTTTAGCCTTCCATTCCTTACATTATATATATGGTGAATAAAACCAATATATCGATTTTAGCTCCTGTGATACCGTTAATACTGGCAATGGGATTCTTTATTACCGGTTGCAGTGACGATGACAATAATTCTACCGGCTTTGAGCAAGACATTCTCGAAAGGATTTTTGCTCTTGGCAAAGATAATCTTTGGCATTACCAGATTTATGAAGATGGAGATTCGACAGGGTCTTATGAAAAATACTGTCGTAGTTATAGATTGCATAATACATATAAGATATTTCAAATTACGAAGACTGAGTCTAATTATGTTTCCGAAGTTATAGTAGGAGATCAAGGCTATTATCGATACGATGAGGGGGCAGATGGTCTTTCTGAGCCAGCCCTCTGGTGGAAATTTCCTACTGAAACCGGAGATACCTACTCAAGTCTTGGCTATCATTTTACTGTTATTTCAACTGATTCAACAACTACAGTTCCTGCTGGAACCTTTGACGGATGTTATGTCTATCAATATTACTTTCTTGCAGATTTGTCGTGGGATCCATACTACACAACTCGATTCATTAAACCTACCATTGGTGAAGTCTATTCTAAAGTGGATTATATTGTTTCTTCAAGAATTGTAGAGCATAAGTTGATTGGATATGATATATCGGGAGATTGATATTGGTCTCTTCCTGGCTACAGATTCCATCTTCACTTACACAAATAATCGATTCACAGATACCCAAATCGACTGAATGATTTTTTAATTAAGGATTTAAAAGAAAAACGGGTGTTAAACATCAAAACCCGTTTTCTTTTAAACCTATGTTCAGCCCTAGTTTACCTTGACATTTTCACTTGAATCTAAATGTTGCTTTGACATCAAAATTTGCGTCGTCAGTGCTTCCTTGAATCCAACCTATATCTGAATTTTCAATTAACACTGTCATTATATCCCCTTCGTTCAGGGTTCCGGATTCTAAACTGTGTACTCCTTCTGATGATATTGTTTTATGCTCTGCTTCATAGTCAAGACCATTTATGAAATAAAAAAAATTGGGATCATCCATGATTAATATCTCAATCCCATTGCTTCCTTCCCAATCACGTAAATCTAATTCAACAAGGATATATCCTTTTTCAGGAACTGTATATCGTTCGCTAGTCACCACTTCGTTATGTTTTAGAACGACATTTTCTTGCGACCATACAATAATCGGTTCATTGGAACTTGGTCCTGAACTATTATCATCATCACAACCGCAACTTAATAGTCCAACAATTATTCCAATCATCAGATGAACTTTTATCCTATCCATATTTCCCTCCCCTGAATTCTAATAATGGACTTGTTTCACTTGAGCTTTCAAAATTTAGTACCTTTCATTTAATATAGCAATGTTTCTTAATAAGATATTTCAAATAATTATTAAGATGCAATTTAGAGCAAAAAGAAAAACGGGTGTTAAACATCAAAACCCGTTTTCTTTTAAACCTATTTTCAATTTATTTCAGAGTGTTACGTGTAAAGTAAATTCCTACCACATCGAAATACGCATTTTCTGCTTATAAATCAAAATCTGTGTCTTAACCACACATGATTATCCTGTAAACTCTTAACAATCTTATTGAATTTTCAATTCATTTTTCTTAAGTTATATTTTTAAAATACTCGTTAACGTAAGCTTAGCTTTATTTTTTAATTTTGAGGTTTAGCATGGCAGCTAAAAAAAGATTGAATATTATTTACGACGAACAACTTTTTGAAATAAGATTTGAACCAGATCCATTATTGCTTGACTCTAGAGGCCTATGGGTAGAAGAAATCTCCAAGTCTCTAGATTTAGATAAGTGGCAAATTTCAAGTAACAGAATTGATGTGCATGACGAGAAAAAATCTTTGAGAACATTCATTTCATTTAATAACCTAGGTTTAATTGTCAGAAGCTCTCCATCAAAATACTATCTGGATAATACAAATAAATATCTTGATCTCATTGGCAACAATTATAATTTTCTTGAACATAGAAAAATATTAAGAATTGGAACAAGATTTTTATTTTGGATAGAATTTAAGGGAAACATTAATAAACTTGTTAAAAGATGTACAGATAGATACGTTAATATAACTCCTGAAGCACGCAAATGTTACGGTAATAATAAATCACTATTAGATTTAGGATTTTCGTCTATATTCAAATCTGACAAGGGGAGTATTAGGACCAAATTAGGCCCTATGACAGTAGAAGAAGCTCCAAATCTCTTTTCAGAATATGAATATAATAGAGCTCATAATCACGGATTATTTTATGACATAGAATATTATTCTTTGCCAGATATCCCATTCGATAGTTCCACCCTTAAAGATACTATAATTGAATTTTCCAATGAATCTCTAGAAATCTATGATAATATCGCAAAGTTAATATTTTCATAATATGTCTAGGAGATATTACATAACAAGACAGCAATTACATTCACCTACAACCGGCTCCGCGGCTCCAGATGAAAAACATCATGCTGAAGACACCTTTAAAATCCCTGAAAAAGACACTAAAGATGACGAAATAATCATATTTAGTCATGAAGTAGATCATCCAGATCAAGATCATCCACATTACGGAACTACTATTGCTGAACTAATTGATAAATATCTTCTTAGCATTAATAAACATAGTAGTTGGATGAAAATAGCACCAATAGCATGGATAGTAATTTTAACATGGACTTATATAAGCGCATTCAATAATCATTATTTTGCTGAAAAGTTACAATTTGCAAGATATCTAGACAGCAGTATTGTGTATACAACTCTTATATTTTTATTTATTTCTATAATAACAATAATATACCTTATAAAATCAAAATATAAAATTATACCTAAAATAATTTTTATAGTATCAGACATTATAACAACAGGCCTCTTCTTTTTAATATTAAAATTTTGCTATTTTAACTTTAAAGAATATTTAATAAAAATATTTTATAATTGAATAATTTCTTGCATTTTTATAATTCTACACAAAACATATAATTTTACATATCACCATCATTCATAATAATGTATCTTCTCCCACTCATGGCACACTCAGACTCAAAATAGTGCAAACAACTGCCTTCAAGAGCAACACCAATATTTCCATAAATGATTGTATATATAGTTATTACCTGTTGTCACCTTTCGTTCTTTAATGTATTAAAAACGACATAAAAACCGCCTGGGACTGATGTCCCTTGCAGGTTCGAGTACGCCGGTGGTCGCATAAATCCTGCTTCCTCCGCTTTAATATCAAACAAGTCTATTGATTCAGTTTAGCCTGCTTAAGCAGGCTATCCTTTGCACCCAGCTTTAGCTGGGGTGAGAGCGGTTGATCCCAAATCGCAGCACGCTTCAGCGCGCTTTAATTTATGACTTCAGTCGGTTGATTGGTTACTCTAAGCCATATTTTTTAAAAGCCACGCTGAAGCGCGCTCCACAGTTTATTGATCACCCAACACCCCTGCTGAAGCAGGGTGCAAAGAAATACTGGCTAAAGCCCGGTAATATAATAGTCTTGGAAGTTTTGCATCCTTGCAGGTTCGAGTACGCCGGTGGTTGCGTAAATCCTGCATCCTCCGCTTATAATATTTTTTAAAAATAATGCATCATGTTCGCGATAATTATTATCCACAGATTAAGATTACCCATGATTTTTTGATTACTTAAGCTGCATTACTTTCGAGAACTCTGATAGACCAAATTCCCCGAAGGGGAATGATATGAATAGCCACAGGTGAAACCTGTGGGACAAAGTCTGAAATCGAGTAGGGTGAGGCGGAGTGATCTACTTCGCCTCATCCCTCTCACAGAACCGTACGTACGGTTCACGTATACGGCTCCTGTTTACTTTCCCTTGATATTTCAGACAGAACACCCTGTTTTC
>JAVCCM010000067.1 GCA_030765455.1 Candidatus Electryonea clarkiae
AAACAGGCAAACACCACTTAACAAATGTTCAGTTCTCCCCATGGGGAGAACTGCCTTAAACAAACAAAACAAAAACGGGAACTCTAATTGTCGTTGGAGGGAAATTATAGTTGACGTTGAACAGACAACCTCTTGAATTAGATAAACCGCAGCGCTGGTGGTATAATTAATATGGTTTAGAGTAGTTCACTTTCGCCGAAAGTGAATCATTCAAAATAAATCTCAGTTGAATTGTTAGTAATTTTAACAGTTAGAAACCCGACAGCAAGCGGTCGGGCCACCCGCCGATTACCACAATCTCTCGCACCCCTCTAAAGCGTTCCAGGGTTTGAAAAGAACTACCACTGCCTATACATATAGCAACGCTCGGAAATAAGTTCGCATGTTGTAGGGGCAGGATTTATCCGCCCTATCCTACTGACTCAATCACGGGCGGATAAATCCTGCCCCTACATTCCCATGTATCAAATGAAATTCCTTATAGTCATGCGAATTCATTTGTTAGCACTGCTATAAACGGAAGGAGTCTTCAATTATTTATTTTAAAAGGGTGGGGCGGGCGTCCCTGCCCGCCGTTTTTTATTAGAATTGAACTCAGGCGGGCAGAGACACCCGCCCCACCTGTTATTTTAGCGAGTCAACAGTTTCTTAATAGGCACTAATTATCAACTCCTGGCGTGGTATGAACAAAACAATCCGGGAGTACACCAATTCCTGAAAATAAATGAGGGAAAACGAACTGTAAGACGATTCTGGCAAGCGGGCGCGGGTTTTGATCGACATGTAGAAGGAAATGAAGTATCCCTGGAAAAATTATAGAATACATTCATAATAATTTGGTGCTGTCAGTACGTTTTGGTGCTGTCAGTCGCCCCCCGTTTTGGTGCTGTCAGTCGCCCCCGGCTGACAGAAATAGGGATCGCTAAACGGTGTCAAGCGAGGGCGCATGACACCACTACGACTAAAATAATCCAGTTCGCTCCGGGTTGGTTGAATTCCCGGAAGAATGGAAATGGTCAAGTGCAAATGACTGGTCTGAAACTGGGAAGAGCAGGGTAAAGATTTCATCGCCATGGGATGAAATTTGACTAAAAACAACAAAACCCCGTTGGATAATCCGCCAGGGGACGGACAAGACCAACGGGGGCATATGCCGTGGTGTCAAACAAAATGAACGAGATGAAGAAAGTCGTTTTGGTTAAATAGAGAAACTTCAATTCTCGACATCAAATTATTTGTCAGTCCAATGAATGAATTTACGTTCAAACTTAATAAATCCTTGATTGAGCAGGTAGCCGATTGCTCCGGTGACTATAATTGTTGCATACATTTTTGCGGAATCAAAAACTAAATGATAATCATATATTTTTTTTCCAAGTCCACTTTTTGATCCAATAAACATTTCAACAACTATTGTTAGCACTAAAGCCAACGAAAGCGCCGTCCTCATACCTATAAAAACTTGAGGTATTGAATCCGGAATTACAATCTTGAAAAACACTTGTGCCTTATTAAGTCCATATACTTTCCCAACTATTCTTCTTAGGGTTGGAGCATTTAACACCCCGTAAACACTGTTTACAATAATTACTAAAACACATCCATAAAAAGGCACTCCAAGTTTTGAGAGTTCGCCTATCCCCAGTGTTAGAAGGAACACTGGAAATAAAGCAATGGGCGGAATAGATCTAAAAAAATCTACTAAAAATTCTAAACTCCTGTAAACTGGAGCAATATAGCCCATCAATAATCCAATCGGAATACCTATTAAACATGCAAAAATAAATGAAATTATTGTTCTGTATAGTGTCAACCCTATATGCAACCACAAATCAGCCTTTATGGCAAGGATATCAATTAATCCAGTTAAAACCTGTAATGGACTCGGAAGTATCAATTTGGAAATGGTGCCTAAACTAGCAATCAGAAACCAAATCAATAGAATGATTATTGGTCCGAGAATTCGGGTGAATTTCACTTCCCTACCTCACTTCTGAATCTATTGAGTACATCTGTTCTCAATTTTACATATGGCTCTGCAGATAGCATTTCAAGTTTTCTAGGTCTGCTGAGAGGCACTTCATACCAACTTGCAACGGTTGCCGGTCTCGATGTCAGCAAAAGAACACGATCAGCTAAATAAATTGCTTCATCAATTTCATGAGAAATGAAAATCGTAGTTACATTAGTTTTCCCCCATATATCCTGCAAAATCTCCTGCATGCTAATCCGGGTTTGATAATCTAAAGAAGCAAAAGGTTCATCCAAGAGAAGTATGGATGGTCTTCGAATCATTGCCCTTGCTATACATGTTAACTGTTTCTGCCCTCCACTCATCTGGTAGGGATAACTATCTAATGGTAAATCAATATCGAGTTCTTCTAAAATCTTAAAAGATCGTTTTCTTCTTTCTTTCTTTGAAAATCTATTTTCAGCTTCAAGTGGTAACCCTATATTATCCAAGCAAGTTCGCCATGGAAGTAGTGATTTATCATAATTCTGAAACACGATGCCGATTGAAATAACATCTTCAGCATTGGATTTTATTGAGATGGTGCCTTCATCAGAGTCAATTATTCCCGCAATTAAATGTAATAAGGTGGATTTTCCACAACCATTTGGACCGAAAATACTTATAAATTCGCTTTCATAAACATCCATATCGAAATTAGATAAAACTTGGACTTTCTTGCCTTGTGAATCATAGGATTTCTCTATGTTCTGGAGAGATAGTTGTGGTTTTAAATTGGAGGACATTTAATAACCTTATTTCTTCTCAAGGAAATCTTTTGGAATCATAATGTTAGTAATCTCTACAGCTTTATCGATGATTTCAAGTTCAATAAACTTATCAGCAAGAGCTTGAATTCTCTCACGGTCTATTTCCTCCGTCGTCCAGTACTCAGAATCATTCATTTTTAATGACATCTCAGGTGAAATCGGAGTATATTTCGCAATATAGCCTGCAATTTCATCTTCGTGTCCAGGTTGTCGCATATAGATTATTGCTTTTTCTAATGCTCTTATTATTTTTCTTGCATCATCTGGTCTTTCATTGATTAATATCTTCGAAAGTGCTGTTCCAGAGATTGGTATTGGAGGAGCAAAGATATATTTCAATGGATTTGCCACTAAGACATGAGCTTCACCGGTTTCAACAAGAGTTGTAGCCACAGGATCCATGCAATAAACTCCATCGACTCTGCCAGCTGATACCGATGATTGCATTATAGCTGGTTTTAATTCTAAAAAACTGATTCCGCTTAAGTCTAATCCAAAGTATTCAAGAACTGCTTTGGAAAAACCACGCACTGCCGAACCTGGATGGAGGCCGACAACATGACCTTCGAGCTGTTTCAGACTATCAATATCTGATCCCTTTCGAGCGAGAATGTAGTCAGGAAAACTATTATCTTTCCAGACTAACATGTTCACAAGTTCAAATCTGTCGGGATCTTTTGATTCTACAGATAATGCAACTTCCATATTAGATAAACCGGTAGCATCCAATTTACCAGCGATCATTGCCTGGATCATCTGATTCGCTGAAACAAACGGTCTAACTTCAACCTTTACCTTTTCTTGATCAAAGTATCCTCTCTCAATTGCAGTGAAAAGATGACGGTATAGAGCTATTTCCTGGTAACCAATTATCACATGATTTGACTTTGTGTTGGATTTGCATCCTGAGATAAAAAATGCACTAACGTATAGACACAACACGATGATAACAAGCCCCCAACCTAGTCTTATTGCATATAACAATCGTTTTGTGTCATCGTGTTTCAACTGTT
Source organism: Candidatus Electryonea clarkiae (assembly GCA_030765455.1). Lineage (GTDB taxonomy): Bacteria > Electryoneota > Electryoneia > Electryoneales > Electryoneaceae > Electryonea > Electryonea clarkiae. The sequence continues at coordinate 3,795 of JAVCCM010000067.1, forward strand.
CTTTCTCGAAATCTTCTTTAATTTCCTTACGTTTCTTTGGAAGTTTCACAGGTCCCTCCTTACAATTTTCTTCTTTCTGTTGAACGATTAACTCATCGTTTAATTCTAATAGTTTATCCAAAACTCGACGTCTTTCTAGAAAACAGAAAATAACTACAGACCAATAAACCAATACAATACCGAAAATAACTGGTAACAACTCCCATCGATCCGGTACTTTTAAATTCAGTATTACACTACTGGTAATCAAATTGATGCCAGCACTACCTAAAAGTGTACCCCATATAGTTATTACAACTTCTGACAAAAGAAGCAATCTTCGAAATGTCAAAGACACCATTATGTAATCTCCATAACTTCAATAAATTTTCGCGCTTCATCAGTAAAATCTTGTGTAATTTCTTTAACCACAACACCTGTAATTTTTGTCCTTTTACATAATTCTAATGTGAGTTTTTTGAGGTCTGAACTATCCATACTTTCTCGCTTATTCAGCTGATCTAAGAAGAATTGTTTCATTACCTCAAGGTTTTCCGAAAATATGCTTTTTTGTTTTTCTGTTCCTTCAATCTTTGTTTGGTAATTACCTATATAATCTTTCAACTTTTGAATAGAAATATGATTTCTAAAAGCGAAATTATCCCAATCGAATACTGAAGGTAGATTAAAGAAATTTGATTCAGCAATGAGTTTTATGGCAAGTAGATGGTTTGGATCGCTTTTGCTATAAGACAGCAAAGGTAAGTCCTTTTCTGATTCATATCTTATTGTTTTTGAGCCTTCATTTTTGATCTTAGATACTCCCGAATTATATTCCGCAAAAAATTCTTCAAAAAAGGGTTTCCATTCATGATTTGCAAGACTACCTCTTTTGCAAATAAAAATCCCACGTGGAATTATTTTACCAGGCAACTCAAGAAGACTTGCTGTTACATCTTCGATATTATTGCTTATAATATTATAAGCATGGTTTTTTGATAAATCTATGAGATCATTTCCCAATAAAAGCACACAATCATATTTATTGATATTCCTTGTCACCAGTATATTATTAAGTTTTTCAATCGACAGAATTTCAATTTCATTAATTATTTTAATATATTCTTTGTCTATTTGATCATTTTTTATTCCTCCATTTTCTAATAAAATATGCTTGATAAATGTTCTAATCATAAATGTTGAAGTCAATTTCTTTTGTAAAATGGCAATATTCATTACTTTCTTATCTTCAAAAGACTTAATAAGCATACTCTTAAATTCTTGAAAATTCTTAATGTTCTTTGAGGCTAATCCAATCGATCCACTTGATGCAAATGCAGGACCGAGAATGACATAGTTCGAGTCTTCAACGCATAATCTTATAGCTGTCGCTAAAGGTGCGAGTCCTATTTCGATTTCCTCATCACGCAATGCGAAACTCGTAATTGGAGTGACAGTTTCATATTTGATAATACGATATGTTAATCCACCTTTAGGGTTGATCTCTAATTCATCGAAGGATGGCTGCCATCTATCGGTTATAATTAACTTGACAGGAAGTATATTATCTTTGGTTCTTGAATCGTATGGAAGGCTGAGATGTGCTCTGACATCACCGAATATACATAGCGATGTTTTCTGATAAAGTTCACACATTTTCTTTTCATTCTTATCATCTCCATTTACTAAATCATCCGTAAGGACTTGAGCTTGGAGAAGACTATGTGAAACGAATTGATTTCCCTGATTTTTTAAGACCGTCATCAGAAAATCATTTGCTGATGATCCCTCAACATCTGATAAAAGCGAGAAATTTGATCCGACGAAAAGTGAGCCCTTACTTATATACTCTAGGATTGTAGCACCGTGGTCTTGCATTACTGCGGACCTACAAGCGTTCATAATAATCAAACTATCCTTACAATTATCGGGAGGGATTGTATTAAGTAGTGGTGCACCAGTTAAGAAACCGGTGACCCATCTACTATCCTTTTTCAGAAAATCATGGACAGTCAATCCCTGTTCATTGTCAAAATAAATATTTGCTACATGTAGATTATCAACGAGTTCGCAATCCCAATGTCCATTATAAAAGATTAGATTAGGAGATATTGTAGATCGTGATGATATTAGATCACGCACCTGTATATCTGTTATCCCTTGGAAGGAGCGCCTAGTATCAAAGTCTCCATTTTCTTTGATTGAATTTAATTGATCAATATTTTCAATTTCACCATCAAGAAAATTCCATTTGCATGAATCCTGATTAAATAAGGATAGTAATATTTCAATCATTTCCTCTTTAAGTGGGAATGAATTAAGATCAAAAGTCGGGCGAGTAATTGTTAGAATCTTTAGATCATCAAACTTTAACTTGGGTGGATATGTGTCTCCCAAAGAGGATATTGCAAAAGCATAGCGACAGCACCAGATTGATTTTTGGTCTGCGGTTCTGGATAGCCACCAGGGAATGTTTAGTAAATCCTCTCCAATTCTTATTTGAAGTAATGGAATTTCATATTTTCTATCTTCTTGTGATTTTAAAGCATTTAATGTAGGGAAATCTACAATTTCTTGAAACTTATCCCAAAATATGTCGTTTTCCAATGGCATTATATTATAATATATTTTTTTCGAACACTTAAGTATGAATCTCCCTAACTCTACTCTATATCTTGTTTTCGCTATATTTAATTCATCTACCCATTCCTGTGAACTCAAAATATTTCGAACTTCATCTCCGAAAATTTCATCTTCTGGGGATTTGGATTTCAGAGACTTAGCAAGTATTTTATGCACTTGATTCCAATAATCTTTTTCTCTTTGCTTTATACCACGATGATAATAATTGACTAAGCTATCAATTTCTCTTTTTGTAATCTTTCTTTCTGCTTTCGTTATTTTTGTGCTTTCCCAGTTTTCAGACAGATTGAACTGAATTTTTGATTCTCCCGACCTCAAAATTTGAAGTCTTAATCGCTTTTGCTCTTTGGTTGACATTTTTAAATTCCTTACTAGATTCTAAAACATTTTCAATATCTCTTCCAAATTTATCACATCAGCATATTTCATGTGCATATCCCATAGGCTTACCAAATGGGAGAGTTCAAAACGGTCAAATGTGCAATCTTCGATGACAAAAACAGTGAAATTATTTGATAACGCATCAACTACCGTAGCTCTAACGCATCCGGAAGTGCTCGTTCCGATGACCAGCAAAGTATCTATTTTCATTTTATTTAGAATCAAAGCTAATGACGTTCCAAAAAACGCGCTTGCTTTTGTTTTTCTAATAATTAGATCATTTAAATTGGGTTTAATTTCCTCAACAATCTCCTGAGATTTTGAATCCCATTTTTCATCCGGTTTCCAGATCTTATCTGGTCCGCCTGTAAATTTTGTAACTGATACATCATTTGTGGTATATATGACTGGTATATTTTTGTCCCGACAAACATCTATGCATTTTTTGATATGATCTAACGCCACCCAACCACTCTTCCCGCAGCTTGTCCTATATTTATCGGTCGATTCCAGTTTGTCAGCCCCCTTTAATCCAAGAAAGGCATTATTGACATCAACAACAATCAAAGCTGGTCTACTTCCAAACATCTGTTTTTTACCAAACCCTGCCTTTTCTGCTAACGCACGATCTTCAGCAGTAAATATTTCTTCCCACTTCTTCACAAATATTTACCTCATGTTTTTTTTATCTTTAAGATAAGCAGACTAGTTTTCTTCAGTTCATCCTAACGCTTGTTGTTTTCCTGTTCAAACCAATTAGCAATATCTCCACTTGTGGTTAACCATACGTCGTCATGATTTTCAATATACTTTAAGATTCTATCAAACTCTTTGATTCTAAAAGGTTGTCCGATAATGAACGGATGTAAACCAATGCACATCACTCGTGGATTGATGCTTCCTTCCTTATAAAGCGTATCAAAGTTTTCTTTAAGAATCTGAAAGTAGTCTTCTGGACTAAAATTTTGAATTAAAAATAGCTTATAATCGTTAATTTCAACAGAATAGGGAATTGATATCATTTTGCCATTTTCTACTTTCATGTTAAATGGCTGGTCATCACAACACCAGTCACAGACATAAGAAATTCCTTCCTCAGAAAGTAAATCAAGCGTAGCAAACGTTTCCTGCAAAGCAGGACTTAGCCAACCTCGTGGCTGTTGTCCTGTTGATTCAGTAATTGTATCCACACATGATCTAATAATTTTCTTCTCTTGTTGTTCACTCAAACCATTAAGCAATACAGAGTTACTATTACCATGACCTAAAAACTCCCATTCAAGTTTTTTCCCATGTTCAATGATCTCAGGATAGTGATCACATACATCTGAATTCAATAGAACAGAGGCTTTCACACCATATTTTTGTAGAATTTCGGACACACGCCAAATACCAATACGATTACCGTAATCACGAACGGAATAATCAAAAACATTCGGTGGTTCTACTTTAAACGACTGTATCCCCCCAAATTCTACTAAATTAATATCAAAATACTCGATATTGATTCCCACCCAAACAGCTATTTTTGCATTGTTTGGAAGAATCAGTTTTTTTCTCAAATTTATTGGACAATATTTGTATCGTAATTTATCCAAAATAGACTTCCTCTTGTGATTCGGGCGGGTGACACTGTCTGATTCCAAAAATGGAATATTTTATATCTTCACCCGCTCTAATAGGTTTCCTTCACATATTAATCAGATACTATATAGATAATTTGCTAAAATATACAATATATTAATTCTTGTTGTAAAGTGTATTTCTTCAATTATTACGAAATCCCTGATAAATGGCTCTCGGAGGAGAACTCAACTGCTTATTATCAGGACACCTGCCGGGAATCATTCTCCAAATAATTATTTCCCTTTTCGTTCTCAGTTAGGATTATATACCTGTCATTTGTATATTTAGATTATCCCCGCAGAAATTGTGTTTGCCACTGAATCCTTATGCAAAACAAATGAGCCGAGAAAAAGGATTGATTATGAAAAAGATCCTCTGCAATCCATGTCTGTTTTAGTACAATATTAAATTTAGTTTGTACATCAGCAAACAGTGTCACCCGCCCTCGGTTTATGCGCCTTTTGCGCGCTACGATTCCGGTTTTCACATGCTATTCAGCCAGCCAGGGGCGACTGGCAACGCACCGCTTGAGAATAACAAACCAACCTGTTTGCCTCCTGGAGTCAGACATGCAATCGATACCAATTCACGACACTCGAAATACCGGCAAGGATTAACTCCTAGAAATTTAATAAGTCTCCAGCGATTTGACACGAATTAACGAACAATAGCATAATGAACGATATAAGTATATATATACTACAATAGTAATATATCTCTTGACTCGTTAGGTCTTTGTCCTTATACTATGATTAGAGATCAAAGAATACTTGGGAATAACAAATATCATGAACCATCAAATATCAACAGAGATTGAAATGCCTGACTTCATGGATCGTCCAAAGAAGGAGGGCGACATCCTGCGTAAAGCACAGGAACTATTCATGCAGTTCGGCTATAGCCGTATCACTGTGGAAGAGCTTTGCCGTGAGGCTAGTGTTTCGAAGGTCACTTTTTACAAATATTTCCCCAACAAGTTCGCTGTTCTTGAAGACTTCTTCAACACACTGCTTGATGGTAGTTGGAAGGTTTTTGAGGCGATCCTTGAAGCGGAAGCTCCCTTTGTTGAGAAGCTGCAAGCTATAATCGCAATGAAAGAATCCGGTACAAGCAAAATGAGCCCAGTCTTTTACCGTGACCTTCAGAATGGCGATGCTGTAGTTCAACAGTTATTTGTCGATTCAGTAGAAAGAACCACAAAATTCATGAGAGAATTCTTCCGTAAAGGTCAGGTCAACGGCGAAATTGATCCCGATATGAATATTGATTTTCTTATGCACATGTTTTCTGTTTTCTCTGATGAAGCTCGCAGCGAGAAGGTTCTGAGTTATTACGGTGATGATCTGGTGCATCTGTCCCGGGACGCATTGCATTTCCTCTTTTTTGGAGTGTCAGGGGAGGAGAGTTCAGGTCGAAAATGAAAACTCTGGTTTCCATATCGTTTTTTCTGTTGGCTTCGTCAATGTCACAAGCCCATGCACAGTTCACGACCAGGGGGCAGGCTTCTCTGGCGGCTTTCGCTGCTTCCTCCACTGGAGACGAGACTTCCTATTTGCTTGGCTTGCGATACATTCCCGAGGGAGATTTCAGTATGCCCTTTGACAATGGCAGGAGTCTGGATATTGGTATGGCAGTAAATCTCTCAGCCATGAACAAAGGGATTTTCAACGAAAAGAGCACTGATGACTGGCGGGGTAAAGCTTACAGGGCAACACTGCGTTATAACACTGCCTACAGCGAAACACGGGTAGGGCTGCAAAAAATCAATTTCGGTCCGGCGCAGGTCCTTCGTGCCGAGCAGTGGTTTGATGCACTGGACCCGCGTGATCCGCTGTCGCTGACTCCTGGGGTTTGGGGGATGGTCCATCGAAGATATTTCAGGAATAACGCTAATTTTTGGATCTGGGGACTTTACGGCAATGAGGAATTAAAGGGTATAGAGACGACTCCCACAGCAGAGGAAATGCCGGAATGGGGCGGGCGGCTCCAACTCCCGGCATTGGGCGGATCATCGGCAATTACGATGCATCACCGCAATTTGGAGCTTTCGGACGGAGAAGATGCAAAGTCTGAACGTCTCGTCGCCCTGGATGGTCGCTGGGATTATGGTGCCGGTTTCTGGTTCGAAGCGGTGGCGGCAGAGATTGTAAATGAGGGAGTGGCCGCGTCCTCGCCCGGGAACAGGACGTTATTTACCCTGGGGATTGATTACACTTTAGGAGTTGGAAGCGGTATATATGTGTTAGGCGAGGTAATGCATGCCACTTTCGGGGACGAATGGCTGGACAACAAAGCAGAAAATGCAGATGTCCTGGCTCTGGGTTCGTCATATCCACTTGGACTTAGTGACCAACTTTCGACCTGGGTTATTCATTCTCCTGACGCTAAGAGTACAGCCTGGATCGGTAGCTGGAGCCATACACGGGAAAACTGGACTATCCAGTCGAGCCTCTTTTCCTATCCAGAGGAGAGCGGGACAGCCGGGAGTTCAGATACCGGAATCAATCTCAGGGGTAAGGGTGCGCAACTGCATTTGATATATAATCATTAGAGTGAAACCTGGCAGGAGGTTTCTCCTCTGAATGAGGAAATAGATTGATCTGTAGAGTGTTGTCATTCCCGGGTCAAGCCCGAGAATGACAGAGCACCCCATGACATGTGAACAGATTCAATATTTTAATTCTGAAGATAAAGTACGAGGAGTGTATCATGGAAAACGGGACGCTGGTCAAGACTAAAGGTCTTACGAAAAGTTATCCCATAGGTGGGGAACATTTCCTTGCCCTCAAAGGGGTGGACCTGGAGATCAACAAAGGTGATTTTACCGGGCTTGTTGGTCCCAGTGGATCTGGCAAGACCACCCTGTTGAATATCCTCGGAGTGTTGGACAATCCTACAGATGGTGAGGTAGAAGTGCTGGGAGAGGATGTTAAAAAGATCAAAGCCGTTGCTGCTGCACGGCTTCGCTCCAAGATGCTGGGTTTCATATTCCAGACCTACAATCTCCTGCCTGTCTATACGGTATTCGAGAATGTGGAATTTCCTTTATTGATCCTCAACGGTTGGTCAGCAGCTAAACGAAAGGAAGCAGTGATGCAAGCTCTCGAGTGGGTGGGATTGACAGATAAGGTCAAGAACCGTCCGGCTCAGCTTTCCGGAGGGGAGAGCCAACGGGTGGCTGTGGCGCGTGCCATGGTCAAAAAGCCGCAATTGATCCTGGCAGACGAACCTACCGCCAACCTTGACGCTGAAAATTCGTTGAACATTCTTGAGACAATGCAGAGCCTGAACAAGGACCTTGGCACAACTTTCCTGTTCGCGACTCATGACGAGAAAGTAATCGGATTCCTGAAACGTAAAGTGACATTAATTGATGGATTGATCGCAGCTGACGAGGCAGGTGCGGCAGCCTGACTGGTGACCACAATTTTGATTAAACTCCGCTAAGCGGGAGGGAATTGAAATGGTACTTTTACAACTTGCATTAAAAAATATTATGGGAGCCAAGCTCCGTACATGGTTGAATATCTTCGTACTGGCAATGTCCTTCATATTGATTGTCTGGGGCAAAGCCATTGTCGTTGGAATGGGTGACCAGATCATAGATGCGATGAAGGATGTAGAGCTCGGTTACGGTGGACAGCTTTGGCATCCTGATTATGATGAGGAAGATCCGCTGACAATCAATGATGCTCACGGGTCTATCCCGGATGAATTAGTCCCAGGTATCGAGGCAGGGCAGATCGTCCCGATTCTGATGGCAACCGGGAATATTTATCCAGAAGGGAAAGTTCGTTCAGTGTTGATCCGTGGGATCAGCCCGGACCAACAAATTCTGGATCTCCCCAGTTCAGTGCTGAAAGATAGAAAGGGAGTGGACTACCCTGCCCTGATCGGAAAACGCATGGCAAGGAAGAATAATCTCGCTGTGGGTGATATGGTCACTGTGCGTTGGCGTGACACAAACGGAGTTTTTGACGCACGGGAAGTAGAAATCGTCCACATCATGAATACAGTGGTTTACACTGTAGATGTGGGGCAAATCTGGTTCCCCCTGGAGACATTACAGAAAATGCTGGTTATGCCCAATGAAGCGACGATAATAGCACTTGGCAAAGATACTGGAATAGCCGGAGACCTCACAGGCTGGACGTACAAGAGTCTGGATGATCTGCTGGCAAATGTGCTGGAGTTACTGAGGATGAAAAATGGCGGTGGGAACATTATGTACGGTATCATGTTCTCGATTGCGCTGCTTGCCATTTTTGACACACAGGTGCTATCAATTTTTCGTCGGAAAAAAGAAATTGGTACACTGATGGCGTTAGGGCTGACTCGCAACAAAGTTATCGGACTGTTCACCCTCGAGGGAAGTTTACATGGAGCTTTAGCCTTTATACTCGGCGGAATTCTTGGTTTTCCTTTCTTCCGTTATTTTGCAGTTAAGGGGTATGCTATGCCAATAGAGGGGGATGAATATGGCTTTGCTCTGGGCAATGTAATCTATGCCAAATATGGTGCTGATCTGCTGATAGGTACTACGCTGCTTCTGATGGCGACTGTGGTGCTGGTGAGTTATCTACCCACCCGACGTATTTCAAAAATGACGCCAACTAACGCCCTGCGTGGGAGATAGAGATGTTCAAATTTTTAGTTAAAGGTCTAATACGTGACCGACATCGCAGCCTGTTGCCGATCATAGTTGTTGCCCTGGGTGTACTGATTACGGTTTACACGTACACCTATATGAAGGGTGTTTTTGGTGAGTCGTTAGAAATTGCCGCCATTTTTGATTCCGGTGATGTTAAAATTACCAGCCGTGCTTATTACGCTGAAAAGGATGAGGCTCCTAATGACCTGGCGCTCGAGAACACCGGGGATCTGCTTGGTCAGATACGGAAAGATTTTCCTGAACTGGCATGGTCTGAGCGAATTAAGTTTGCCGGACTCGTGGATGCGTTCGATTCAGATCGGGTGACGAGGGCTCAATCCGGAGTGAGAGGCGTAGCAATTGATCTGCTTGGTTCAGATAGCAGTGACCGTGATCGATGGCAACTGGAAACTGCCGTAACAGAGGGTCGAGCGCCTGAAAATCCGCGCGAGATACTGATCACCCAAAAATTAGCCGAGCGGATGAAAATTAATGTTGGCGAAGAAGTAACTTTGATTACCAATACGATCAACGGTGCCATGAGTGCGGTGAACCTCACCGTATCCGGGACAGTGTATTTCGGTGTGGGATTCATGGATCGAGATCTGATCCTGGCCGACCTGAAGGATATTCGCTGGATTTTGGACATGGAGGGCTGGACATCTGAGTTATTAGGTTTTTTTGATCTGCCTGCCTATGATGACGAAATCGCCACTGCTCTTGCTGATGATTTCAATTTGAAGCATGCAGACAGTTCTGATGATCCCTACGGAGCTGTGATGAACACGATGCTCGATGACTCCGGGATGCGTGAGTATTTCAATTATGCTGAGAATGCCGGCAGCATCGTAATCATTATCATGATAACTGCGATGGGTGTTGTGCTCTGGAACGCCGGGCTCATGAGCGGTATTCGTCGTTACGGTGAAATGGGTTTGCGACTGGCCGTAGGTGAATCCAAGGGTCATGTTTACCGATCACTCCTCGGTGAGAGTATCGCAGTAGGGCTGGTGGGTACTTTCTTTGGAACCCTCCTCGGGCTTGGATTGGCTTTTTATCTCCAGGAAGTGGGTATTGATATCAGCGGTATGATGGGAGATGCCGAAATACCATTCCCGACAATTCTGCGAGCCAAGATAAATGGAATGGCATTTGTTATCGGGGTATTCCCAGGTGTTATGTCAACGTTTTTTGGAGCTGCCCTGAGTGGGCTTGCGATTTATAAACGCAACACTGCCGCATTATTCAAGGAGCTTGAATCATGATGGAAAATAAACTTATCGCTGGTTTGGCTGGAGTTGCACTGGTTTTGCTTTTTAATGCACCACAATCAGCATGTGCCAATGCACCTACTCCAGAACAAATACTTCAGCGCGTGGACGCTAATATGGTCTTTGAATCTGCTATCAGTAAGACTTCTATGACAATTACTAATCGCAGGGGAAGGACTACCAGTATCATTTCCAAATCATGGAGCAAAGGTGAAAAAAATGCCCTGGTAGAATATCTGGCACCGGCAAGGAATAAGGGCACAAAAATGCTGATGCTAGATGATGAGCTATACACCTATTCTCCAGCTGCCGACCGCATCATCCAGATCTCAGGACATTTACTGCGTCAGAGCGTTTCCGGCTCTGATCTCAGCTACGAAGATATGATGGAGAATGACGCATTGCTGGAAGTGTACGATGCTGTGTTGGACAGCGAGGAAGTCTGGGATGGGCGCAATTGCTTTGTGCTGGCACTTAAGGCTAAAAAAATGGAAATCGCATATCCAAGCCGCAAAGTCTGGATCGACAGTGAGCGTTATCTACCGTTAAAAGAGGAACGTTACGCCAAGAGCGGCAAGTTGCTGAAAAAAATAGAAATCCGCGACCTGGTCAGAACACAGAACCGTTGGTACCCCAGGGAGATTTTCTTCAAGGATATGCTTTCCAATGGACAAGGTACGATCTACCGCATTGAAGAGATACAATTCGGTGTAGATATCCCTGAGCACCTTTTAACCAAAGCGGCATTAAGACGGTAGATTACATCCTGTCGGAAAGTTGCTCTTTAATGAACCATATGGTTTGAGAGTAGTTCACTTTCGCCGAAAGTGAATCAGGATGAGATTAATATCTGCATCAATATTCAAATGAATTGATGCGTAATATTTGGAGTGCGCAAGCCATGCCTACGCTTTTTTGTTTACGAAAGTCGCACTCTCGTATTTGCGAAGCAGGTACTAAGTTCGCAAAGATTTTCTCTGAGCCCTTTGTGGATTCTCTGCGATCTTTGCGGTTTTTCTTTTTTCTACCGATAGAGTATGGATTTCAATCATTACTAATATCTTGATGATACAAGACTGTAAGAATCACATTAATATTTTAAAATGAAGCATAATTTTCAAAAAACAGAATATTATCATCTTTTTTCTAAATTGCCGTTGTATAGACAAGAATATTAGTTACATTTCTAAAGTTAAGAATATTTTAAACCAAATTTGATCTGTTTTCTCAGTTTAACCTATGGGATAAAAGCATACTAAGAACCTCATCTAACTGACCTTTAGCGGGAGGAACGAATGGAAGAGATAATGCCTGATATCAATTGGAATGAAATAGGTGAAATGCTGAAATCTGCTTTCACTTATGCGAGAGATCCTGCTGCTAAAGAAGCAATAAAAATTACCGTGAAAGAATCGCTGGATGGTATAAAAAATCTCTTCCGTAAGAAACACGGAAATAATGAAGATTTGAATGAAGCTCTACAGGAATTAGAGGCAAATCCTGGTTCGAAGATTATCAAAAATGCTCTTATTAATGAACTTGAATCGGAAAAAATAGAGAAAGATGCTGAGATTGTCGCACTGTTTCGCGTCTTGGTAGAAAATCTTGCAAAGACCCCGCATGGCGACACATACAACGCTCAAACAATTATACAAGGCAACCAGAAGGTCACAATAATTAAAGGTAACCAGATCATAAACGAAGGACCTGGTGAACTCACAAAAAATAATGACAACCTTCGCCAACGTTATCTGCGTGATTTAGCTGCTAAAACAAGTACTCTTCCATTGGCTTATGTTGATCCTGATTATGCGGATCCTGAGCGGGGTCAGACTCTTCGTCTTGTGGATATTTATACCGCGCTTGACACTACGGAGCATGAGCGGATGGAGACTGAGGATGAAGCCCGCGATTTCCTCAAACACCAGGAGGAGACAAAACGTATTTCAGTACAGGAGTTGGTAAACAAACGTAAAAAATTAGTCCTCCTGGGCGATCCGGGATCGGGAAAAAGCACTTTTGTAAATTACCTGACATTAATTATGTCAAAAGCCGGAGACTCAGACGAAAGCTCCGGTGAGTGGCTGGAAAAACTGGAGAACTCGGGCGGGTGGGATCATGATATCCTTCTCCCGGTACGAATAATACTACGTGATTTTGCCGACACATTCGATGTCGACAGCAAGAAGGACAACGCTGAGATTCTTCAGTCATATATCAGGGAGAGTTTTAAAAATGCCGGTGTGGATGATTTCTGGAACGAATTTCATGATGGATTGCAGAAACCGGAAAAAGAGTACCTGGTTTTACTCGATGGGCTCGATGAAGTCCCGGCTAAAAAGCACAAAAGAATGGTTCAAATAATAAACGATTTTTCCAGGAAGTATCCTGATCATCGATATCTTGTCACCTGCCGTATTTATGCCTATGTCGGCAGTGATGTCCAGTTAAATGATTTTCACCAGGCAACTTTGACATCGTTTAGTGAAGAACAGATAAAGAACTTTATTTCTGCCTGGTACAAAGAGCTGGAACTTCAAAAACGCTTCACGGAAGAGCGATCTTCAGAATTGGCGGAAGGATTAAAAAAGGCTGCCCTGCGACCTGATTTAAGGGGGCTTTCAGAACGTCCTTTATTGCTCACGACCATGGCATTACTTCATTCTTTTGAGGGTCAGTTACCGGAGGATCGAATTGAACTATATAAATGGACAGTTGACCTGTTGTTGCGCCGATGGCAGAGCAAAATAACCACTGAGAAGGGAATAGTGGATCTGCTCGAAGTCGAAGGGCTAAAAATGAGCGATTTGCAGGATGGTTTGAATACCATTGCTTATACTGCTCATTCAAAATCAGATGATTCGAATGAACTCAGCGATATCGGTGAGGAATTAATACGAAAATGTCTCCTGCCCCATTTGGATGATAGTTTTGATAAAGCAAAAATATTTTTAAATTATATCAGCAAGCGTGCTGGACTGCTGATACCGTATAAAACAGACACATACACCTTTCCGCATCGTACCTTCCAGGAATTTTTAGCCGCCTGCCATCTTGTAGGACTTGGTGATTATCCCACGAAATCTGTTGAACTATTGAAGAAAGATATAGTCCGATGGCGTGTCGTTTTCGTCCTTGCCGCCGGTTACGCTCCTCGTGGTCAAGGGATAGCTGCGATTACTCTGTTATGCCGTAAATCTGTCAACGAAAAGAAAGATAAAAATTCGAAAGATTTTGAATTGGCAATAATTGCCGGAGAAGCGCTGTTGGAAATGGGCTTGAAAAAAGTCAGCCTGGATGATCCGGGAAGAGATTTATCGGATTGTATTAAAGGTTGGTTATTGGCAGCTATACAAGCAGATGAGATTCTGAAACCACAGGAGAGAGTAGCCGCCGGTAATATCTTATCCAAGCTTGGCGATCCTCGATTTGATCCGGACAATTTTTATCTTCCTGTTGATGAAAACCTCGGGTTTGTCAAGATTCCAGCGGGGGAATTCCAGATGGGCAGCGATAAGGAAAAGGATAGTGAAGCTTTTGATTGGGAATTACCGCAACATCCGGTAACAGTTCCGGAATTCTGGATATCTCGCTATCCTGTAACCGTTGGTCAGTTCAGGCAGTTTTTAAAGGACAGCAAGCACGAAATGGATAAAGACTGGAATAACTTCAATACGATTGATAACCATCCGGTTGTAAAGGTTTCGTGGGAGGATGCTCAATCCTTTTGTGCCTGGTTGATCTTAAAATCAGGTGATAAAGGCAGTAAAATACGATTACCTTCCGAAGCTGAATGGGAATATACCATAAGAAAAGACGGCGATACTATCTACCCCTGGGGTGATGAAGCAGATTCAAACAAAATGAATTATAGAGAAACAGGAATAGGTACAATCAGCCCGGTTGGTTGTTTCCCGGGTGGCTCCACTACAGATGAAATTGAAGACATGAACGGCAATGTTTGGGAATGGTGTGAAGATGATTGGCATGGCAGCTATGAAGGAGCACCAGATGAAGGGAGTGCTTGGAGTGATGAACCGAGGGGCTCCTCCCGTGTTCTGCGTGGCGGTGGCTGGGGCGACCTTGCCGGGCCCTGTCGATCAGCGTATCGCTACTACGGCGCCCCGTCGATCCATTTCAGCATCATCGGTTTCCGTCTTGTGAGGGAAGGACCTTGATTTTGTTACAATTTGCAGTTATACCATTTTACGGTTTTCAGATTTTTGACCGAAGAGAAGCTGCGAGAGGGCGAAGCGAAGCCGTCCCTCCGCAGCGAAGCGAAGGTCTCGCAGCGCTTTAGCGCGGGGAGGATTTTCTCTGAGCCCTTTGTGATCTTTGTGGTTTTTCTTTCTTTCACAGATAGATCAGGTATTTCCATGAAATCACTTGATGTATGCCAGCTTTTTTACCATGCTTTTTCCGGGAGATTCAAGAATAGCAAAATAGACACCCGCCGCCAGGTTGTCCGCGTCCCATTTGATGGAATGTGTTCCCGGTGATAAACTCCTGTTTATCAAGGTTGTAACTTGACGTCCCAGGATATCATAGATATCAAGCTTTACGTCAGATTTATAAGGGACATGTATCTTCAAATTGGTTGATGAGTTGAATGGATTTGGATAAACTGAACTGATATCGAATTCATCAGGAATCTGATGCGCAGGTTCTGTATTATCAGGTACTTCTGCTACATCAAACCATGAAAGAATCGAACTCATGACCTCATGTCTCAGTGCGGTTTCCGACCCGCCGGTAACGGCTTCAAAAGCGAAAGAAAAGTAAACATGTTTCCGGTCATCATCTTCGTAGAAAATTCCGCCGTCTCCATCCATAGTCAAGTATTCATAGGCGGAAGAGGCATCTCCAAGCGGTTCTATTATATCCGGACTGTTCCTTCCATTGCCAGCGCCACCGGGACCAACCAGGACCATGCGGCTTTCAGGAATTATCGGTCCTTCAACACCTGATACAGCTTCGAGCCCGACCTCGTTTTCAGCTTCGCCGCCGCTTCGAGCGAACAGGTAGTCTGAATAGAATTCGGTACCATCAAGCTGCTCATCCAGGGTTTGTCCAAACATGAAAAGGTTTGTTCCTTCATCCATTGCATGTTGTAGCGCTTCGATCTCCGCATCGTTTAACGGGTCGGTCTCATCTCCGGTCATCCAGATTATCGCATCATATTCAGCCAGTTCATCCCCGGATGGTGATACTAACATGACAGAAATGTCATGATGAAAATAATTATAAAAGTGTTGATGAAGGTCTTCCCGAATAAAGCGATCATAATCAGCGCCGCCATCGTCATCTATAAGAATGATATCCGGCGTCCCCAACATAATGGTTTTGGAAACTCCTATGGAGTAATTATGCGGAGAAGCAGTGACTGTCAGGTTAAATGTGCTGAAATGCCCGTCCGGTCCGCCCTCCGGAATTGTAAAACTTAATGGTGAATCGTTGTTATCAACTTCATCCCCACCCTCCAATATTCCGAGTTGAACGCTGGGTACGTCAATCCTCACGCCCGGATAACTCAATGAAATGGAAGCGGTTGTAAATGTGGCAGTCTGCCATCCCACCTGGTTAGAAACATTCAGGCGAACTTCAATCTCCTCACCAACATCCGGATGACCGTTTCCATTCGGATCGGTCATTGACCATTCCTCAATAACCAGTTCAGGCCAGTAGTACTGTGTGACTGCCTTGTATGCGTTGACTTCACCAGAGCCGATAGGACGGTTGGTGTTGATAGGATCGGTAGTGTTGACTACAACATCAGTCCAATATGAGTTGGATTGATTTGGAAACATTGATATTACAAGCGCGCCTACTCCGGCAGCGATGGGACTGGCGACACTGGTGCCGTCCCATGATGTATAAGTATTGTTAAACCAGGGAGTGTAGCATCCAACACCAGGGGCGGCAACGTCAACCCAGTCACCCCAGTTGGAAAAGCCTGCACGACCACCATCTGTACTTGTTGCAGCGACAGAAATCACGTTGTTATACGCGGCGGGGAAAAAAAAGCCGGTACGCCCATCGTTTCCTGTTGCTGCAAATAACAGGGCACCGTCTTCCCATGCGGCTTGAAGAGCGTTGTCAGTTCCCTGTGAGGATTGATTACTACCAAAAGACATGTTCAGGACTTTTGCGCCATTTTCGACAGCATACCTGATTGCAGGGATATATGCTGTTGATACAGTAACCCCATTGCCCTGGGCTGTTTCGTATCCGCAACGCAAAGCCATTATTTTACAGCCATAAGCTATACTTGCACCACCGATACCATTGTCACCCGCCGCCGCCATTGCCGCTGCAACACCGGTGCCGTGACCGTTAAAGTCTATAGGATTATTATCCCTGGTCAATCCGTCTTCGCCGTTGGCGGCATTATTTATACCCTGGATCCAATCGTAACCAATGAAATCATCAACAAGACCGTTGTCGTCATCGTCAATGTCATTCCAGTCTCCAGCCGTACCGGGCAAATCGTCAAAAAGATCACCGAATGGTCTGTGGTCATCATCCATATCTTCGCCTGGATTTACCCATATATTTTCAGCAAGGTCAGGATGGTTCCAGTCAACACCGGTATCTATTCCAGCCACTATAACCGATTCACTTCCGGTAACTATATCCCAAGCTCTTTCCGCCTCTATTGCCCCAAGCCACCATTGCGAACCGAGGGATGGATCATTGGGAGTATAACAGACAGGATAATGAAAATCCGGCTCTGCCCAGACGACTTCGCTCAGTCGCGAAAACTCTTCAGCGACAAGCTCCATGTCGGTGCCGGACGGGAAGACAATTATATGATTATTCCTGGTTTCGTAAAGATAATCTTCATCCTTAGAGATATATCCCCCGAGGTAATCACGAAGACCATAAGCATTAAATCTATCCAAAAGACGGTCAATTTCCACATCATCGACCGATACGATAGCTTCTGTATTAATTTCAGGCTCGAAATCCTTGGCAAAACGGATCATCAAAACACCATCCGAATATGTAAGGGGTCCGGCTAAAGTCAAGCCTGTTAAAAAGAAAACAACAATCAGAACAAGAAAAGCATGATATTTCATTTGTACACCTCAAAGGTTTCACCGTTAACCTTACAATATGACTTAATAATGAGTATTAGGAAAGACTACTAATTGTGCGCCTGGATGCTTAGAGAGACAAAACATAAGAATTTAATCCGATTGTACTATGGACACAAATAGAGAACTGTGGTATAATAGATTATCACATGAAATTTGAAATTTGCTGTTAATATGAAAATATTCAGAATTGTCATGGCTGTATTGATTTCATTTACGCTTTTAATCGGTATTTTCGACACCGGAATGGGGATTTGGGCTCACTATGAATTGAAGAATTCAATTCATAGTGAAACACCCTGGTTGATCGAGACACAGATCCTCGAACCCGATTCGATTGTACATGATCATTCTGTGATCCTTGTACACGGATTTGCCGGAAGTCCTTTCGATTTCAAGCAGCTTGCCGGTGAGATACGCGACAAAGGTTTTCGGGTTGTTGTTCCAATGATGCCCGGACAGGGAAGAACAATATCTGCGTATCAACGTGGTAATTATGATCCGGAGTTTTATGTTGCCTGGTTAAAAGATATTGTGCGTAAGGAAACCGAATCGACAGGGAATAAGCCATACCTGGTTGGTTTTTCCATGGGCGGCACGATCTCGACAATAATCGCTTCGGAAGATTTAGTAGCGCGTCTTGTCCTGCTTTCACCTTTCTTTTCTCTTCCAAAGTCAAATTCACTGATAAGAATATCTTCCCGAATAGTCAGCAATGTAGTTCCCATAACTCCCAAACGTGGCAGGGGAAGAATAAACGAGCCTGAAGGATACCGGGACTATACTCCAGGTTCGTTCATAATATCTTTTGCAGCTTTCGAGCAGTTGCAACGCCTGGCAGTTATGGCAGGGAAACAAGTGGAACAAATAGATATTCCCGTGATGATAGCAGCCTCATCCGGTGATGTTACAGCTTCTTTCGAACAGACTTTTCATTTATTCGAACCCAAACCAAATGTTACTTTCATGAAATACGATCGTTCCAACCACATTTTACTATATGATTATGACAAGGAGATTGTTACTTCGAAGATTTTGGAGTTTTTGTTATCTGAAAATGAATAGCGCCCTGACAAATATGTTTCGATAGGTTTATTCACAGTATGTAAGGATATTCAGGATAACTAATGTATTTTTCATACTTCTACACTTTATTAAATGTGAGATTCTCCCAATACTTTGGTAGAGCCTATTTCAAATATGCATAATACGATTGTATCTTTTTTAAAAATGAGAACATATAAAATTCCACTTACAGGAATATAGTTTCTTAACGACGCAAATATTGAATTCGGAACCAATTTTTTTTATGCCAAGTGATCTAGAGATAAAAATCCTTTCTGCATTTCCTGATCGTTGGATCGTGGAATCACACCTTCCGTCAAAGGAATTCAGGGGCGACCTACTTATATCCAATATCCGCAAGATAAAGAAAGCGGTCTCTTCGGAGGTAAAGGTTCCCCTGTCACTCCTTAGTTATTCCGATATCGTAAGTAAAAAACGAACCGAAGATGGTCTTGTTGTTGCTTTCACTTTTGTACGAATCAAAGTTGAACAAGGACCTCCCGAAGTTCGAATCGAGCCTGTAATCACTACATCAGGTATAACATTAAAGAATATGAAGGCTGTTGTTGATCTCTTTATTACAGATCAATTTGACAATGAAGTAGATATTAACATGGTCAGGCTTGCAATCGAGAAATTTAAATTTCGTATTGAAAACGTTGACTATGACGCTTTAGAGAATGCAATAAAACAAGTACAACTTGATCATCAGCCTATGAAAGGTTATATCCTCTCGCAAGGAACCATGCCGGATATAGGGGAGTCGGCAGAAATAGAATTCTCCTTCAGCCAGGAACAGGTCGATTCACAAATGAACAAGCTTATGGGAGCTACAAAGGTTTTCAAAGATGACCTTCTATGCTCTATTTCATCGCCAACAAAAGGCGAATTCCCCGGAAAAGATATCTTCAACAAAGTAATACCACCTCTTCTTGGAACATCGGTTGAGCTTAAAACAGGAAAAGGAGTTGTTCAGTCACTCGACCAATCATGTATATCTGAATGCGATGGAATCGTCAAGGTGAAAAAAGAATGGGTTCAGCGCAATGATGTAATGGGATTTGAACGTAAGGTTTTTCACGTTGAGATAGATGTCGAACCCATACGGATTGTTAAAGGATCTGAAATTGATAGTCTCACAACAACTGATCATGTCGAAATTCAAGGTCCTTTGAAGGCTGGCGCCAAGATTATGACTTCGGGAAGTATCTTCGTGGATGGAGCGGTTAATGATGGCGCGAATATAAGGTCAATGAAGGAACTTGTCGTTACCGGTGAGGTTTTTAATAGCGATTTAAATGCTGATGGTTCTATCACTGTTGATAATAATGTCGCTGGTTCAACAGTTAGAAGTAATGAAGACATTGATATCAAAGGTCTCGCTGCAAATTCTACAGTCAGCGGCAGAGACATTAAAATTGATGAGGTCTTGAATAGTACTATTGAAGCGGAGGAAGGTGTAACAATAAATCGTGTTTCCGGATTGGAAACTGGCGATCCAAGTAAGCGAACTCGAATTAGAGTAGGCGTTGCTGATTTCATGCAAAATAAAATAGACAGCGATAAAGAACTCATAGAATCATCACGGGAATCATTGAAGCGGCTCACCGGTTTATTGGGTGAGAAACTTGCTGCTGATATAGGTGTTAAACCTGTCCAGACTATCCTGATTAAATTCGTTTCACAAGAGAAGAAAAAAGGGCATCCACCATATTCGCAGGAGCAGTTACAGAGCATCAGAACATTGATAGAATCCATCGAGCCGTTGATGATGCTGATACAAGAAAAAAATGAATCACTTGATGTTCAGCGCGAAAAGATGAAAAACATTGACAAAAGTAAAGGTGTTGTACTGATTAAGGAGAAAGTTACTGTTCCAATTGATATAGAAATAGGCGGTGAAAAGACTACGATCGAAGATCGAGCAGGTCCTATGAATATTAAATTGAAATTTAGTGAAGAGAAGGATGCAATGGTTGCGGACGTTTCGGATGCAGAAGACACACCGGTAGCACCATCAATTCAGACTGAACAAAAACCTGAACCAATGGAATCAGCAGCACCTCCGGGAGAGGATGACAAATCCACCACAATGGATTTTATCTTCGAATAACATTTCAGCCGCAATTATTTATCATTTCACAATTATTTTCATTAAGACCTACATCGCCTTGAATTATTCTCTATTTCTTCATATTATTAATAGTTCATAAATTCACAAAGTTGCAGGATGATTCGCACAGTACTACTAACCGGTTCAAACGGATTTCTTGGCAGCCATATCGCCGATGCCTTGTTAAGGAATGATTACAAAGTTCGCGCAATGGTGCGACCGACTTCTGACCTTACCTGGCTGGAACAAAAGCCGGTCAGTTATGTTTATGCCTCCCTGAATGATCCTGAGTCCCTGAAAAAAGCTGTGGAAGGAGTTGATGCCGTCATCCACAATGCTGCTGTAGTCTCATCGGATAACAAGTATCACTACTACAAGCATAATACCGAAGGAACCAGGAACCTGGCAGAAGCTGTTCTGGATAAGGCGCCGGATATAGAACGGTTCGTCTTCGTCTCCAGCCAGGCAGCTGGCGGTCCGACAGAAAATCAGGATCCACGAAAAGAAGATGTTCTTCCACAACCGGTAACAGATTATGGACACAGTAAACTCTTGGCAGAGAATCATCTGCGAAAGTTCAAAGACCTGCTTCCGATATCCATAATCCGCCCACCGGCATTATATGGACCTCGCGATACGGCATGGTTGACATTTTTCAAATTGATATCGAGAGGAATAATGCCCCTGGTGGGTCGAAGACGGGAATTGACTTTGACACATGGGCAGGACGCAGCCAGGCAGGTATTGCTCCAGTTGGAGAAAAAAGAAGCGATAGGCGATATTTTTCATTCAGCACCTTTTGAACCGACAACATTTGAAGAATTTGGCAGGTGTATCGCAAAAGTGCTTGGTGTAACACCTAAAGTTTTTGTCGTCGAGGATATTCTTATAAAGACTGTTTATCCCATAATCTATCCTGCATTTGGTATTTTTAAGATAAAACCGCCCTTCAGGAAGGATAAGGTTGTCGATGCATTGGTTAAGAGATGGACGATCAACGGCGAAAAAGCGCATGACCTTCTGGGCTTCGAGGGACGATTGCCGTTAATGGCTGGAGTGGGACAGACAGTGGAATGGTATAGATGGAAAGGTTGGTTGCAATCCCCCCGTGACCGGTTGAAAGCGAGAGGTGGGTCTGTTACAAAATCTCGTCAGGTTGAAAATCACAAGGTTCAATATGATCCTTCCTGCGATCTGTGCGCCCTAGCGATCGACGGCGAAGTTAAAACTGTAAAACATTACGAGGATGATGATTTTATAATCGTTGATTGTCTGATCTGCCGTGAACCTATGGCTGTACTGAAAAATCACCGTGCTCATTTTACAGATGAAGAGAAAGACCGTCTCGACCAGATTTTTGTTAATGTTTTAGATAAAAAATATTACACGGATTATGAACAGCGCCGCATTCCAGAACACGCGCATGTACATTGCCGCTCACATCGCCACGCCCTCCCCTGGCAAAAAAGACCTGAATAGAGCTGTATCAAGTTTCAGCTTTCGTATAAGTTTAGAGTCCAAGCTTCAGCTTGCGCGGGTCAAAGAAAGAATTCTTGAACTGTTAAGTTTGTGTCATTCCTGCGGTTGTGTCATTCCTGCGAAGGCAGGAATCCATTGTGTTAATAATATCAAATAGTTACTGGATTCCTGCCTTCGCAGGAATGACACTCTGAGTGTTTATTCTCATTCTCAGACACCTGAAGAGCGAATTCCTATTTCACCAAAACTATTTTACTCATCTTATTAAACTTACCAGGAGCACTGATGTTCAGGAAATAGATACCACTCGCCATCCCTCCAGCATCAAAACTGAATTGACGATACCCACGATCTACAGTCTGATTGAGAAGGACTGCAACTTCTCGACCCAGCAAATCGTAGATATTAATAAACAGATCGTTTCTATGAGGTAAACCAACAACTACAGTGAGCGATGAGTTGAACGGAATTGGGTATATTCCCACCAACTCCCAATCCCCGGGTATTTCATTAAAATCAGGATCGTTCACATTACTGAAATAAAATGCGCGGGATTCTGTGGAATAGGTTCGATGATGTACTCGATCTTCAGCATATACCTGCCATAAATAAGTGTTTTCATAATCAAACTCATCAACAATGAGGAAGGTATCGGAATCAACGGGATAGACCCTGCTGCTATCGAAAACGTGATTAGTTGCAATCTCAAGCATGTATTGTATTGTGTCCCCCGGCGTGGGATCTGTGGTTCTGTGCCAGGTGAATAAAACGGGCGCTTCATTGTTTATCTCGAAATTCTCTGGTTCACCAAGATCGAACGAATTGGGCGCTAAACCGTCGCTCAGAATAAACATTGAGGTATCAGTTGAAATCGTAGGCGGCATATGTTCACCCTCGGCTATCACCCGCCAATAGTAGAACCTTTCAAAATCTTCAAGCGCAATGGTGATAAACGTGTCAGTACCGGCATTATGTTGCTCTGCACCTTCAAAATTTAGCGAATCCAGTTCAGTAATTGAGTTATAAATCTCAAGTGAATAATGAATAATACTGTCACCGGTCAGGTAATCAACCGATGGAAACCATGAAAAATTAACCGGAGATTCATTCTGTTCGGTGCCGCTATCAGGTGTAGCCAGGTTAAACGAAGCTGATATCGGTTGCCTTGAGAATGGGATAAAATCTTCTTCATCCATGGCCGAATCCACCGAATCGCCTAATCCCTCCTCATTCTCTATTGGATGATAAGGACCTGATGGATCGCCCCAGTAGCAGTTTTCAGCAGTTATCGTTCCAGTTTTTTCTATAGACAAGAAACCAACAGCGGCGGGAATATTACCTAAAAAATCACAATTAGAAATATAAACTCGCGTGTTTGCAAATGTAGCTGCTGCTGCACTGTTGGGAACAAACTCGTCTATGGGTCCATTATTGAGGAAAACACTATTGTAACAATTGATCGTCGGGCCGGAATAAGATGTAAAAATTGAGCTTCGTGGCGAGTGGTTATTGATAAACAGGTTGTCGTATAAATCGCAATCAGAGCCGAAAAAAATTGTACCACCATATTCTCCCTGGTTTCCTTCAAATCTGTTTCCATATACTTCAAGATCTGCAAAATCACCAGCTATGTACATACCACCGCCATGTTCATCTGATATATTCTCGTAAAACAAATTATTACGTACTATCACCATCCAAATTGGCTGAGCGTTGCGATTATTTCCGTAGAGATTTATCGCAGCGCCTGCACCATTATTATCACCATCTGCATGATTGTTCCTGAATATGTTATTTTCAATCAGAAGTTCACCTCGAACTAAAGCTAATCCACCTCCTCGAGGCGCACTGTTTGAATCAAACAGATTTTCTCGAATGATTAGATTGCTCGTATTCGTGCGCATCCCCCCACCTGAAGTGGAAGATGAATTGTTGAAAAATGTGTTGTGCACTACCAACATCTGGCTGGAATATACACTTATCCCGCCTACTGATCCTGTCGATTCATTATCAGTAATCCGATTATTTTGAATTGTCCCGAAGCAGTGGTTTAGATAAACGCCAGCACTGTAAGATGCATTGTTATCGCGTATAACATTGTTGTACAAGTTAATTTTGGCGCCTTCACATCTAATCCCGCCTCCTCCTTCCCCACTTCTGCCATAAGCGAAAGTCAAACCGATAATATTGACAGTATCGGTACCAAGCGAGTCAATTGTCAGGATTCTAAAACTATCCCCCCCTGAAAGAATTGTTTCTTCAATTATAGTTGTGTCTTGATCAAAGAGATATTCGCTGGCAAGAGTAAGTCCGTGGTCCTCGATTTCAAGCCTTTCTTCATATTCACCCGGAGCGATCAGAAGCGTATCGCCCTGTTCAGATTCATCAATTGCGTCCTGGATGGAATTATTGTCCTCGGGGATTCTTATGATGTCTGCCTGAAGAGAGAAAGAGAGAGCTAACAGAAGGACGGACATTAAGGGTAATCGCTGATAATGCATAATTCCCTCGAAAGATTTAGTTCTATTGCTTCACACAATTGTAAAGTAACAACTTTTGAGTACTATTGCTAAAAGATTGCAAGAATTTATTATTATCTCAATAGCACAATTTTCCGCACCTCATCCATCTTCCCCGGCACACTCGCGTAGATGAAGTAGATTCCGGTGGAAAGTTCATCGGCGTTGAATGTGAATTGATAGTATCCAACTGAATAGTGTTCATTCGCAAGGACTGCCACTTTTTGTCCTGTTATATTATAAATACTGAGCCTCAATTCGGATGATGCTGGCAATCCTATCGAAATGGTTGTCGATGAATTGAACGGATTAGGATATACCGATGATATCTCAAATCTTTCAGGTACTGCACTTGGATTTGAAGTTGTTATATCTGTCCAATTGACTACTAACGGTCCTGCAGGTTCGCTCTCTCCATCATCGTACAGCGAAATGACCGTGTACTCATAACTACCGTATCCAGCTAATTCGTCTGTATAAGATGGATCATCCGAACGACCAATCTCATCACCGTCACGATAGATTTTGTATCGAATGAAATCGTCTATTTCTCCGGCGAGAACATCATAACGACTGTCAGTGTATTGGACATTCGCTCTAATAAAATAAGTTTCAGTCCAGGGCGACCAGTTTCCACCAGACAATTCCCAGCTCCGGCCATTATCGTCGTTCGCGTCGATACCGAGGCTGGTAATATTGTCGATTGAACCAAATCCGACAATAAAATCATCGTCGAAATTGAGCCGTTGATTGTAAAGATCAAGAGTGATCCACTCGCCATCAGTAACCGGAAGTCCGTTCATCTCCGCTTCGTAGACAGATTCTGCAGAAGGTTCGTCGTCGTTCCAATTGTAGATCTCCGCATTGAACATTCCGCCTTCACCGTTAGTAGATATCAGCCATGAAAGTGAATGCAAACGACACGGTTTTTCAGGGGAAAATTGTGTTGCCAGGGTTCCGTCAGGTAAACGGGTGAATCCGGTTTGGCTCCCATCATCATAGATCAAGTCAACAATATCAACGGGGTAAGGACCTTGCTCCCAAGTGAGGTTTACACTACCATCCTCATCATTCAGATCTGCCATGAGATTGTATGGTTTCGGGGTGAGATCGATTGTGAATGCCCACGCTAAAGAGTCGCCGTTGGCCCAAGTCATAAGCCCAAAATTATCGGTTGCATAGACTCGCCAATAGATTGTGCTGTCGTTTGGAAGTTCTACTTGATCACCAAGTTCAGTAATTGTGAAAGTCGTATCTGTGGTGACAGCATGAAAAGTATTTTCTTCAGCGAGATCGGGATCGAGCGACCAATCAATATGATAGCTAATAATATCATTTTCGTCATTGTCGGCTGCTTCTGACCAATACAGGGTAACTTCATTAACTATTACTGTGGAAAAGTTTTGAGGCGCTGAAAGATTGAACTCTTCCGGGGTGCTGGGATCAAGAAGACTTTCAAGCCAGTAAAGTGATCTGCCATGTAATAAAAGATCTATATCACTATCGCCATCAATATCACCAGCGACCAATTTTTCCTGATCGTTTTCGGCGATCTCATATTCATCAAAATTAAGGTCACCATCATTATTTAACAAAACAATACTGCCACTATCAATCTTTATTGCGAATAGATCAATATCCTGGTCGCCATCAATATCAGCCGGACAAATCTTGTATGGTGTCGAAAATTCTTCAAAGATTGGTTCTTCAATGAATTCAAAATCACCTTGATTTATCCAAAAAGTAGGTACATCTCTCTCTGCTGACGCGACAATATCTATAAGGCTGTCGGAATTTATTTCAACTGGAAAATAATTATAAATTCCGCCGTAATCTTCCTCAAATATTTGTCCATATATTGAAGAATAATCGCCTAAATTTTCCCAATAAGATATTAAACTGGCTTCATATTGCATACCTAATACATCATAATCTTGATCATTGTCAACATCTACAATGTGCAGGAGTGATCCACCACTACCTAATCCGAATTCATGACTTTCAAAGTTTCCATCTCCATCATTTTCCCATACGATTAGGTAGCTATCAACGTTATAGAGACGATGCCACGTAAGAATATCATTATCTCCATCTTCGTCAAAATCAATTATCGCAGTTTCCGGACGTTGAAACTCGTAAGCGTGTCCATGATAGAGGTCATGTTCTTCGAAATTCTGATCACCATCATTTTCAAACCATCTGAAATCCGGTCTGTTGTGATGTGCCGTAGCCAGATAAAAATCTCCATCAGAATCTAAATCGCCAATGGCGATGGATTGACACCAATAGTCCTCATAGATAACATTAACGGTAAATTCTTGTTCTCCATCATTCTCGAACCAGAATATGCCTCTTCCAGCACTTATGATATCCATATCACCATCTTCATCGAGATCGAATAAAATAACATCGTAGGTCACAGTATCTTCCATAATTACATGCTCAGTAAACTCAATCTGGGCATAACTGTAATTCGTGAAGATGATGAAGTAAAACAGCAGAAGAGAAAATGCTTTAGTGTAGTTGCTTAGCATATGTAGAACCTCCAATCTTTATCATGATCGTTTAGTATCAACAAACTCATCTGTAATTATATTCGTAAATAGTAACGGGTGACAGGTACCCCGACGGGTGATCCGACTGCTTGCTGTCGGGTTACTTTCCGATGATGCAAAACTTTCAAGTACAATAATATAATATTAACTATGCAGTGACATTATAATCAAGTGAAACTCACAAAGCTGTGTCATTCATTTTTGAAAATCAGTGAACTCAGGCGGGTGGCTTGGGCTACTTGTTGTCCAAGTATCTTATGATCAATCTGAAACTTCGTGAAACTCGGCTAATCCTCCCCATCATATAAGCAATTAAGCCGACCATCCGTACTATTTTGGTGACTTATAGTTGTTTTCAGATTTCTTTCCTCCAGTACTATACATCATAACCGGATTCAAGAAACCAGGAGCACTATTACTCCGATTATCCAGAATAAATTCCTTTTTGATTACTCTGTATATCTAGTAATCGTTATTATCAAATTAATGGAATCGTATGAGTTCGAGCAGATGGAAACATAATCCACAGTACATGGTATAAATGATTCATATCAACTTTTAAGAGAAGCATATGTCTATCTCTAAAGATCAAGATAAAATTACAAAGCAAAAGCTGCGGGAATTACTCAGCCAGAGAATCATTGTGACTGACGGCGCTATTGGTACCGGGCTGGAAGTTCTCCAACCGACCGACGAAGATTTCGGCGGGGAAAGATTTGTCGGCTGCAATGAAACTTTGAATTTATATGCTCCACATATAGTAGATCAGTTACATAAATCCTATATCGAAGCTGGCGCGGATATTATTGAGACTAATAGTTTCAATGGTTCCCCAATTGTTATGGAGGAATATGGTATTGCTGATCAAGCGCGGGAAATTGCTAAAAAATCAGCAGAACTGGCTAATATCGCAATTGAACGTTATGCAGGGGATCGGAAAGTTTTTGTCGCAGGATCAATGGGTCCCGGTACTAAATCCATATCAGTAACAGGAGGGGTAACATTCGATGAGATTTTTGAATGTTACAAGGAATATGCTTCCGGATTATTAGAGGGCGGCTCCGACCTTCTCGTCCTTGAAACCGTGCAGGATACCCTGAACCTGAAAGCAGCTATTTTCGGTATCCGGGCGGCACAGCGTGAACTCGACAGGGATGCTCCCCTTATGGTTTCGGTGACTGTTGAATTAGGCGGCACCATGTTAGCCGGACAGAATATCGAAGCATTATATCATTCGCTTTCAGGATTCGACCTATTCTCCCTCGGATTGAATTGTGCCACAGGACCTGTCTTGATGACAGATCATCTGCGCACTCTTTCATCTTTATCGAAATTCCCCGTCTCAATCTGGCCAAATGCCGGTTTACCTGACGAAGACGGCAAATACAGTGAGGGACCTGAAGATTTTCGCGAAGTGATCGGAAGATTTGCCCGAAATGGATTCTTGAATATTGCAGGCGGTTGCTGTGGCACCACACCTGACCATATTCGAGTAATAAGGGAAACAATTGATGGATTAAAACCTAGGAGCATTCCAGTTAAAGGTAATTTCCCTGCCCTGTCCGGCAATGAGGCGATGGTTGTGGAAGAGGACAATCGACCTGTATTTGTGGGCGAACGCACCAATACCATAGGGAGCAGGAAATTTAAACGACTGATCAGCGAGGAAAAATGGGATGAAGCTGCCGAGGTTGGTGGCAGCCAGGTACGCAAAGGCGCTATGGTGCTTGATCTGTGTGCTGCCGATCCGGACAGGGAAGAGGTTGATGACTTTGTAAATGTTCTGAAACCATTACTTCGCAAGGTGAGAGTACCACTTTTCTTAGACACTACCGATCCTGAAGTAGTGAAAGCAGCTCTCAAAAGCATTGGTGGCAAACCAGCAATCAATTCTGTCAACCTGGAAGATGGAGGCGAAAGGCTCCGTGAAATTGCCGGGCTGGCAAAAGAGTATGGAGCTTCGCTTATCTGCGGTTTGATTGATGATGATCCGGATGCTGGAATGGCAGTCACAGTTGAAAGAAAGCTGGAAGTTGCGGGAAATATATATAGAATCCTTAAGGATGAATTTAATATCCCCGATCAGGATATAATTTTTGACCCCCTTGTTTTTCCAGCCGGCACCGGGGATCCGAACTATCTTGGTTCTGCAAAGCATACTATCGAGGGAACAAGGAAAATCAAAGAGGTATTTCCTGATTGCCTGACTGTTCTTGGAATTTCTAACGTTTCCTTTGGGCTGCCGGTAGCGGGGCGTGAGGCAATAAATTCTGTCTTTCTCTACCTTTGTACCAGGGCAGGGCTCGATATGGCAATTGTTAATACCCAACGGCTTAAAAGGTATCCGAGTTTATCCGAGGAAGAAATAAAACTGGCTGAAGATGTACTTTTTAATGGCGATTCATCCTCATTAACTTCCTTGACCGACCATTTTCGCGGCGTAAAAGTCTCAAGTGGCGAGGATGAATGGGCAGAACTCTCAATTGAAGAAAGAGTCGCGCGTGCTGTGATTGAGGCTCGTCACACTGGATTAATCGACAATCTTGATAGTCTCCTGATAGACAACAATCCGTTAAGTATTATCAACGGACCATTGATGAAAGGTATGGATGAGGTAGGGAAGCTTTTCGGAGAGAATAAATTAATCGTTGCTGAAGTCCTCGAATCGGCAGAAGTGATGAAAGCGGCAGTTGACCATTTGCAGAAATTTTTCCCGCCAGGCACTGAGCAGCAAGCCAAGGGAAAAATGGTACTGGCGACTGTTAAAGGCGATGTCCATGATATAGGCAAAAACCTTGTAGATATGATTATGTCGAATAATGGGTTCGATATAATAAATCTGGGTATTAAAGTTCCTCCTGAAACAATTATCGACGCTGTACATGAACACAATCCCGACATGATCGGTCTTTCCGGATTATTGGTTAGAAGCGCACAACAGATGGTTCACACTGCCACAGATCTTTCTGCTGCGGGGATAGACCTTCCTCTCATGGTCGGTGGCGCAGCTTTGACACGAAAGTTTGCCCTGACTCGTATTGCGCCAGCGTACAATGGAACTGTGTTCTACGCTTCTGAAGCTATGGATGGTTTATCTCTTGGTAACAAGCTGGTTGATGAGGAGAAGCGAGGTCCATTGATTGATGAATGGAGCAAACGCAGCGCGGAACTAAGAGATAAAGATGATGCACCCAAACCTGCCGCTACCAAACCAATGCTGGATGTCTCAGATTTTGGATGGATTGAAACAGCAGTACCTGAACCGCCTGACCTGGATCAGCATATTCTGGATACAATGCCTGCTGAGGCGCTCTTTGACATGATAAATCCGGTCATGCTTTACAGCAAACATCTCGGGGTGAAGAAATACAATAAACGTTCCAAAGATCCGAACGACACGAAACTGTTAAAATTACAGAACCAGGTCAGGGAAGTATTTGAACAAGGACTAAAGGAAAGGATATTTGAACCAAAAGCCATTTATCGATGGTTCCAGGCATCTCCAGAAACAGACAAAATTGTTATCGAAGATCCGGAAAACAGGGAAGTATTCAGATTTAACTTCCCGCGACAAAAAACCGGGAAAGGATCATGCGCCACTGACTGGGTAAGACCGCCCGAAAAAGGCGGGGATCATTTATGCCTGTTCGTGACAACTGCCGGACAGAATATTATTCAGCGTTCTTCAGAATTGAGAGATGAGGGAAAACTACTCGCTTCACATATTCTCCAGGCGATTGCCATTGAGCTTGCAGAAGCTTCAGCGGAATGGCTTCATGTAGAATTGCGGAAACTCTGGGGTATTCCCGATGATCTGACTCTTTCAACAAAAGATCTTTTTAATACCAAATACCACGGGATCAGGCTGTCTTTCGGATATCCCGCATGCCCCTTTATAGAAGATCAGGCAGGATTGTTCAAACTTATGAAACCGGAACAAATCGGCGTCTCATTGACCGAAGGATATATGATGTACCCGGAATCCTCGGTTTCAGCCATAGTATTTCACCACCCGAAGGGTCAATATTACGTTGCATAAGGAAGTCAAGGGATTATGCTTTTCTTTGCGTTCTTTGCTCCCTTAGCGTCTTTGCGTGAGAAAGAAAGTCAAGTCAACCGATTATCTCTTCTTTCCTTAATCCCTTATTATACATTACCGACTTGATCAGCTTATCCGGTCCGGTCAGTACTACTCTTATTGAACCATCTTCCCACTCTTTTCTCGTAATGCTGATTTGATCACTCAGATTATCAAGCATATTAAGTCTTGCAGGGGAAAGGACAAGCTCTAAACGTTTGCTGCCCTGGTATAGTAGCCGCTCCATCTTTTCGCACAATTCCCATATCCGTATTCCTTTCTTCGCTGATACGATCAGGGCTTCGGGATATTTCTCCTGCGTTCTCTTCAATACGGCAGAGCTTGTTACTGCATCCGCCTTGTTGAACACAAGTAGAAGGGGCTTATGATCAAGCTCAAGATCTTCGAGGACTTTATCCGTTTGCAGCATCTGTGCTTCAACCTGGGGATGCGAGATATCGGAAACATGTATGATCAGGTCAGCTTCCCCGGTTTCTTCAAGCGTAGATCGAAAAGACGCTACAAGATGATGAGGCAGTTTTCGGATGAATCCAACTGTATCGATTACAAGCATTGGTTTGTCGGGATTATGAGCCACTCTTCGTACTTTGGAATCCAGGGTAGCGAAAAGCCTGTCTTCGACAAATGCATCCTCTTTCCCGGTCAAAGCATTAAGGAGGGATGATTTGCCCACATTTGTATAACCTACCAGGGCGGCGGTTGGTGTATCGTGTCTTTTCTTACGACGGGTGGATCTCTGGCGAGCGATAATTTTCAACTCTTTTTTCAAATGAGTTATTTTCCTCTGCACCGCCCGGCGGTCAACTTCCAGTTGGGTTTCTCCGGGACCCCTGAAGCCGATCCCTCCCTGTTGACCTTTCAAATGGCTCCATTGGCGGGTAAGACGTGGGTAGTAATACTGGTTTTGTGCAAGCTCCACCTGGACTTTAGCTTCTTTTGAACGGGCGCGGGATGCAAAAATATCAAGGATCAAACCACTGCGGTCCAGCACCTTTCCCGGGAGCTGGCTTTCAAGATTACGAACCTGAACCGGGGTGAGGTCATCATCGAAAATAACCAGTGCCGCTTTATGACGTTTGCAAATGGAGGCGAGTTCGCTCACCTTGCCCGCGCCAATCATGGTCGCAGGATTCAGCTTCATTCGACGCTGAATCACTGTTTCGGCAACATCAGCGCCAGCGGTATCGGCGAGTGAAGCCAGTTCCGCAAGGTGATCTTCAACTATCCAGGCTTTATCACCGGCTTTTATTACTGCCACGAGGACAGCGCTCTCCCGTTGATTTTCGCTGCCAGATGTATTCTTAACAGTATGAATCTTTAATGCCATGTTTGTATTAATGTTGTAGCTTATTCAGAAAAGTATATTATCTCTCAGAAAGAAACTATGGTCAGGAGAGCACCCCGCCCTCCTGATCGTGAATATACTCCAAAGTGATTCACTGAACACTACAAACAAAAAATTAACTATATACTTTGTCCCGAAGGGACTATTGAATTTAGCCCATACTTTCAAATATGGGTGCTGGTAAACCAAAAGATTAAGTCCTGTAAGGACGACCGAAATTTCATAGATTTCCTGTAATTAAATCAGCCATCCCTATGGGACTGAACATTGGACTCATTAATAGTCCCACTTGAAAGCGTGGGCTAAGATCATGTCATCCTTACAGGATTAATATAAGCATATACAATAAAGGATAAGACAGGTTACGTTTCATCTCAAATGAGAGATATCCAAATATTAAGCTGAAATTGAAAGAAGCATTCCATCTTAATTCTTCTTATTTGTTTTGTTTTCAGGTTCGCTCTAACTTATCTTGCGGTTTATCTTGAGAATCTGATTTATATTATATACTTATGGCGCGAGTAGTTCGAAAATATGGCGGCAGCAGTCTAAAAAATGCCGACGAGATAAAACATATTGCTTCCCGGCTTGCCGACATGCGTTGGCAGGGTGATGATGTAGTTGTTGTCGTTTCAGCAATGGCTTCTACTACCGATGATTTGATGAAAATGGCGTATTCGCTTCACTCCGATCCATCACGACGTGAAATGGATATGTTGCTTTCCGTTGGTGAACGTGTAAGTTGTTCTCTTCTTGCCCTGGCAATTGAAGCTGAAGGCGTGGGTGCGGTTAGTTATACCGGCAGCCAGGTAGGAATTATCACTGACACGAGGCATGGCGAAGCGAGGATAGTTGATATACGTCCCGACCGGTTACTGGAATCAATCGAAAAAGGACTGATTGCCGTGATCGCCGGTTTTCAGGGAGTTTCGACAGATAAGGAAATTACCACTCTGGGGCGAGGTGGCAGCGATGCTACTGCTGTCGCGCTTGCAGCATCAATAAATGCAGACAGATGCGAATTAATGAAAGATATCGATGGTCTTTTCACTGCTGATCCCAATAAAGTTGAAGATGCAAGAATTATAGATAGATTAGATTTTGACAGTGCTCTGCGATTAGCGGGAAGCGGCGCGACGGCATTACAGTTCGAAGCTGCGAGGATCGCTCGTGATCACAAAGTTGACATTGGAATCGGTAACGCAAAGCAAGATAAAATCGGAACGATAATTACTGAAGCTCCGTTTGATTGTGGAGATGTTATAGGCATTATCCGTAGGGATGAATTAGTTCGTAAGCAAGGTTGCGGAATGGCAGAAAATCACGACAATTGCATTCAATTTGTTGAGAACCATGGTCAATGGGTGACCTGGCGCACGGCAAATACAGGAGAAGAAGCGCCATATTCGGGAATCACAATTATAACTGCCGGTCGTCCTGTTTCTGGGCTCCACGAGGCAGTCAACAGTAGGTTTACCGATGCAAGCATAATTACTTTTGGCACAATGGATCGCCCCGGTGAGTATTGGGTATGTTTAAAAACGGAGCAGGCAGACGAAGCGGTCAGATTAGTGCATGATTTATGTGTGGAAATGAGGTGGATGCGTAAGAACGGACGGAGTACCGGAATATGCTGAAATTCGGCTTAATCGTCGCTGGACTGGCTTTTCTGATGGGACTCGTCAGTTCTACCATTCCGCTTGTGGAGGAAACGTTAATGAAGTCGTCCGAAGCGACTCTTGAGAAAGATGTAGAAATTGCAGTTCCTGATACGCAGGTGGTCCTTGAATCACAGCCGCTTGTCCGTGTGGGTATCATGGAGAGATATGACCGAATCGATTTTCGTATCCAGGGAAACTTCAGCATTACCGACCTGAATGGAACCACAATATTTTCAAATATCAAGTCTGATCGCAGATGGCGTTGTAAAGTGGAAACCTCAAGCCCGGCACGCTTCATCTTCAGCATTCTCATGGGAACCTTCAATATAGAAAGAAATGCGGAACGGCTGGCCGAAAAGCTTCGCAAAGAGGGATATCCTGCACGGATTCTGCCTTTTGGTAGAAATATTATTATCGGTGGTATGATGGTTCATAAAGCGAATCGCTGGCGAGTGATTGTCGGCGCATACGATGATGAACAGCAAGCATTACCATTCCTGGAAAAATTATCTGCGGGGAACGAATCTCAACCGAGAATTCTAAAACACCGAATTGAGGAACCCCAGGGAACCATTGAATTATATGATTCGGAATATGATAGAAGTGCAATGCTGGAAAATGGCTTTCGCATAGTTCCCGAAAGTTCAGAAACCGAGGTTACACTCTATGATGTTCGTGTCGGAATCGGATACCATTGGGAACATATTGAAGACAGGATTTATCGCCACGTTATCGAATTAAGGATTGACAGCAACAGCGAATTGTTAGCCCTGAATGAATTGTTGATTGATGATTATTTAAAAGGTGTTGTTCCTTCCGAAATGCATCCTTCATACCCGATTGAAGCCCTTAAAGCTCAAGCGGTTGCGGCGAGGAGCTACACTATATTCAAGCTTGCCGATACTCCTACAAACGATCCAATCGACTTTCCAGCAACAGTAGCTTTCCAGGTATATTCCGGCATAACAAATGAAGATCCAAAAACAAACAAAGCTGTAGCAGAAACAGCCGGGGAAGTACTGAAAACCGGCAAAAAAGTTTGCGAAACGTTTTTCAGCTCCAACAGCGGGGGGCATACCGAGAGCAAAGAATTCTGGAGTGCTCCCGGCGAAAGTTATCTGGTTGGAAAGCCTGTTATGCCTGCAAAGGAAGCAAAAAACTTTAATCTTGATCTTACTCTTGAGACCGACGCCGGAAAATGGATTCGAAGCCATCCCGACAATTATTCTAATCCAAGAGGGACTGATATTGAAATCCTTGATAAAAATGTTCGGTATTTCCGGTGGGAAGTTACCTATTCAAGGCAGGAACTTGAATCAATAATAAAACGGAAACTTGGGTTCGATATTGGCACTCTTATCGAATTACAACCATTACGCCGAGGAAAATCCGGACGTATTGTCGAGCTTGAAATACTGGGAAGCCATCGTAATCACAAGGTATTTGGAGAACTCAATATCAGGCGGGCACTGTCGGCATCCACACTGAATAGTTCATGCTTTATTGTCGAATCCGTCATGGACGGCCAGGGAAATCCAGTTGAGATCACCCTAATCGGAGCCGGATTCGGGCATGGTGTAGGAATGGACCAGACCGCTGCCGGAGTTATGGCGACCAAAGGGCTTGACTATAAGAAAATACTTCATCTATTCTATGATAAAGCATCAATAGAAAAAATCTGGTGATATTGTTTTGTTTTCATCCGAGTAGCTCACTTTCGCCGAAAGTGAGTCCGACTGTATCAACGATTTCTGTGCATACGGAAGAAACTACCACTGTCTAACTGAAATGATCCGAACTCCAATTTATTAGAATCAAACTCTCCTGATTTATTTTTAATCACAACAAAAAATACAAAATAATATCTTGAATTCATTGACTTTCAAAATTTGAACAATTAGATTATTCAATGCCACGGTCCTTTTGGAGTTGCTGAAGATGTGGAAGCGCTGCTTACTGAATATCCTGAAACGGTGGAATGACTCCCCGAACCATTCTGCTCTGGCATCCCTGTATAGTAACATTCTCAAGGATTGGTATGTCCTTTCCTTGCGAATACTGCCTATAATATTGCAGGTATTCCTGGTAATCATCATCCCCTCAAATTTAAATGCTGAAACAGAAATTCAAGGTGAAATGAGCGGGGTGCTTACAGTTGAGGACAGCCCTTATTTAATTACCGCTACGATACTTGTACCATACGGTGATACGCTCTCTGTTGAGCCTGGCGTGTATATCAGGTTTGTTCATAATACCGAAATCAATGTAAATGGAACATTCTTAGCCCTGGGAACTGAAGAAGATACAATTGTCTTCGCAGGAGAAGAGCGAAATGATAAACCAAAATTTGAACCTATAAATCCCGGTCAGGATACATCAATAGCTCTCTCATATTGCCTGTTTCCGGATGGAATAAAAATCCGCTCCGGCGAGGTCTTAACTCAACTGACATTCAGGAATTCAACTGTTCGCGGATATGTTTCCATACAGGCGAGAAACCTTTTAAGGATCTATCTATCATCAATCAACTTTGAAACTAATGATATAAATTTAAGTGCATTAGATTGGGGATACCTGGAACTGAAGAACTGTATCGCATTAACATATGGAAGCAGTTCAGTAACTTTCTCAGAGGAAGCGACAGCAATAATAGATTCCTGCACTCTCCCGTATTTTACCATGAGCGGAGATTTCTTAAGCAGTGGTGGAGAAATAATTGTTCGTAACAGCAGATTCAATTTTATGCGTGCCAGCGGCTTAACGACTGTCTTACAATGTACGTTAGGTGCGTTTAGCGGGACTGGAAATATTGACATAAGGGATAATATCTTTACCGGCTATATGAATCTGTATGGTGACACCGTTCGGATACGGAGCGGCGCTAATGGTGGAAACGTGAGATTAACCCTTGAGAATAATATCAATATACAGGGATTAAGAGTCGGTTATCTTGATAATGAATCGTCGGTAAAGAATAATGTGATCTATGGTAGGGTAGTTCTCGACAGTTGCCGGACGCCCTTTGAAAACAATACTGTCATCATCCCCAACGAAGAGATCAGGGAAGCTATCTACTGTGAAAACTACGGCAGACCGATTGTAAGGAACTCCATAATTGTCGGTTATCATCCAGAGACTACACTGTACGGAATCTCTTGCAGTGATTTTAGCCCGCCCGATGATTGTTTTTTCAGTTGGAACAATTTCTGGCAGGTTGGCGAACCTTACGATTCACTGCTGGACGGCTCTAATGAGTTAATTGCCGATCCGCGATTTATCGGGGGCAATCCGTTCGATTATAATCTTCAAGCTATATCTCCCTGTATTGATGCCGGCGACTTCTATCCGCCTCGCGATCCTGACGATACAAGGTCCGACATGGGCGCTCTATATTTCAATCAGCTCTTTAATCACCCTCCGTTTATACCACCTCCTCACCAGGTTTTCGCCATGCGGGGTGAATTTTTCCGTTATGCTGTTTACGCAAACGATGACGGAGACGCTGTCCGGATCAGCTTCCTTGAATACCCTGACTGGCTGATTGTGGATGAACCTGATGGAGAGATAGATACAATCGAAGATTCACTTATTATCAGTGGAAGGATGCCTGCCGGGACAGACGATTTTATGCTGCTTGTGAGAGCTGATGATCAAAACGAACAATCAACTACACAACCGATATATGTAACTGTCATCGGGAGCGTCATAGAAGGTGAAATCAATGGAAGATTAACTGCCAGGGACTCTCCGTATCGTGTTACCGGTGATCTGCATGTTCCGGAAGGAGACACACTTACAATAGATCCGGGTGTGACGTTTCTTTTCAATCCTGTCATGAATCCCCAGGGACGTATTGGATTAAATATTGAAGGAGCTTTGTTAGCACAGGGTACTGAAGAAGATTCAATTATCTTTAAAAGTTTATCTTTTGAACCTGGAGGAGTGGAGTGGCATGGTATTACAATCACGAACCAGGATTCTATTTATCTGTCATACGTCAGTATTGAAAACGCTTTTTATGGTATTCGTGCTGATTCGTTTTCATATTTCAGATTGTCCGATTCAAAGATAGCCAATTCCGAATATGCACTGTACAAACTCAGTGGAAATAAAGCAACGTTCCGGGACTGTAATTTTGCAAGACTATATTCAGGATCATATACATATGAAAATCGTAATTATTATTGTCCCGACACCCTGAAGTTTTTCAGGAATGAGTTCAAATACATCAGCGAACATGCGATAAAACAAAAGGGATATATTGTTTTACAGGGAAATACAATATCCAATTGTTTTTATGGTTTAAAACATGACGGTCCTGGAACCGGTGACATCAGTGAGAACTGGTTTGAATATAATAACCAGGCAATTGATCTTAAATCAAGAGCGGATTATGTCTATTGGATAAGTATTCATAATAATGTATTTATTGATAATAGATTTGTAGTGTTTTTTGAGGGCGCAAATGCTAATTTTTATAATAATACATGTATTGGATATAATTCTGGCATAGCACTGTTTATGGATTTTGGGACAGATAGTTGCGAAGTTTATAACAATATATTTTATGATATTTCATCTATTCGCTTGGAGGGCATTCCATACGAAAATGATTGGGTATTCGCACATCATAATAACCAATGGCCTTTTGCATATTATGAAGATAGTGTCAATGTTGGTGAAGGAAATATCAATGAAGATCCTTTGTTTGTTGATCTGAGCATCAAGGATTTTCGACTCAGAACAGGTTCGCCCTGCATTGATACTGGAGACCCTGATTCAGCATTGGATCCGGATAGTTCACGAGCAGATATGGGAGCATTTACTTACGATCTTGATTGGAATAAAGTAAATGAGATTGCATTACCTTCGCATGATGAATTATTCCAGAATTACCCTAATCCCTTCAACAATATTACAACTGTTTCTTTCATGCTTGGGAAACCTGCAAAAGTAAAACTCGAGATGTTTAATATCATAGGTCAAAAAGTTTCGACGATATCTCACGCTAATCTATTGACCGGATTTCACTCGATAACGTGGAAAGGTATTTCAAATAATAATGTTCCTGTTGGAAGCGGATTATACTTTATTCGACTTGAAATTTCCAGAACTGAAACTGAAGATATCTACTACACAACAAAGGCATTACTGATCAAGTAATGTCTATGAAAGAATCATAAATCCGGGAACAGTACAGATCTATTTGAACAGCTTGAGTTTTTGGAAGTGAACTACCCCGCAGTAAGCTACGATGCATAAATTCGCAGCTCTGCCGTGAAGTCAACGCGAACATATGTTTTGCAATCACCGGGGTAAAAAGAAAAACCGCAAAGTCCTCGAAGAATTCACAAAGGACACTAAGAAGAGCTTTGTGGCCTTCGTGCTTGCTTTGTGTTCTCTGTGGTTTAAAGACTATTGGATTTCTTTAAAACTTTACCTCTCAAAGTGAGTTGTTCAAATTCAAATAACTCCGTTTAGCTTGTTGTAATTCAGGAGATTGCTTCGTCGCTTCGCTTCCTCGCAATGACGGTGGCGGTTGTTTTTCTACAGGAACTATTTCACCAGTACAATTTTTCTGATTGCACTGGTCTCACCGGGTACTATTGCAGTGACAAAATAAATACCGCTTGAAAGATTACCTGCATTGTAACTTATCCTGTGATACCCGGCATTATACCCGCCATTGGCGATTTCTGCAACTTTTCTTCCAAGGGAATTGTACAGGTAAACTATTAAATCAGCTTGATTCGGCAGACCTACCACAATCTGTGCGTTGGCATTAAATGGATTAGGGAAGATTGTCGAAATATCGAAGCTTTCGGGAATACCCGCCCATTGATTGAAACGTCTGTAAGAGAACGGGACATAGAAGCTTTGAGTTTCTTCCGCCCAGGTTCCTTCTGTATTACTGTCATTTGCATAAACACTCCAGTAATAAGTACAGGCGTTAATTAATGGATCAGCTAATGTGAAAGTAGTTTCTGCAATATCTTCCGCAAGCATCCAGCTATTCAACATATCTGGTAGAGTGTCCAGCATAACGTTAAAGGTCAGGGTGTCATAAGGATCAGGATCGTAAGTTGACTCCCAGATCAAATATACCACACTGTCGGGAATTGCTCTCGCGTTGACAGGAGAGACCAATTCGAATGATACCGGTTCTTCTGGAACATTAATATCGAATGACCAGCCATTTGCAGGAATGGACATGGTTTCCATGCCATACAAATCTAATGCGCAAACTCGCCAGTAAATCGTAATATCATCAAATATATCATCAAGTGAGTATCCTGTAATCACAAAGGAGGTATCGGATGTAACTTCCTCATTTTTGAATGCAAACAGTGAATCGGCAGACCACTCGACCCTGTAAGAAATCCTGTCTCCCGGATCTATATCTGTTGAAGAACTCCAGGTAACGCGAATTCTTTTTGAATCAACTTCTGTCCTGTCAGCAAGCTCTAATAAACTGATGGGCGCTGGCGCTTCAGGGACATATACGTCAAAGTTTATGGCACTCCTCGACCAGATATCCTCACCGTCTGTATCATCATCTCCAAGGGCGAGCACCTTCCACCAGTACTGGGTATCATCCTCGAGTTCAGTTATTGTGAAGCAGGTATCGGCAACAGTATTGAAGTTGACGAATCCTGAATCGCTGGCAAAAGACGGATTAGTACTCCACCAGACCTTATAATTCTGCTCAGCATCAGTTCCCTGAATTTCAATAGATTCCCATATAACTTGAACTTCATTATTCCAGACAGTGTCACCAACGGCTGGAGTCAGCAGACTGAATCCTAACGGTTCACGCGGAGCTGCCAGGTAGAATCTGTTAGTCTGCGATGACCAGGTTCCCTCAGTATTTGTATCTTGAGCACGAACCTTCCAAAAATATTCATGGTCGTCAGAGATTCTCGGCAACCGAAGGCTAATGCTGTTAACTACAGCAGAATCAACATTTGAAGAGAATGTGGAACTCGTTGAGTACCACACCACGTAATGAAGATTGTCACCCGGATCAACGTCCCTGGAACGCTGCCAGGAAAGGGTAATATCATTTTCTTCTAAGAATTGACCATCTTCAGGGCTGACCAGGTCAAACGCTGCGGGTGGATCGTAGATATAAACCTGGAACGAAACGCCGTCCGGCTCATTATCAACAAAGGTCTCCAAGCCATAAGTATCTATGGCGCGAACACGCCAATAAATCACCAGGTCATCCGGTAATCCATCGAGTTCATCGGTTTCTGACGAACGTGAATCAGCGTTTTTTCGCCCTCGGATATTGCTATTATTTCCCTGGAGTTGATTTGCGGACGGTGTCATTCCCGGGCTTGACCCTGGAATGATATTTCGTGCGCTGTTAAGGGACAATAATTCATTTGCATTATTCGATATTTTTTGATGCTCTATCCCGGGACTATTCTTCATCGCAATTGAACCGGAATTTCCATTGCCCGGTGGTTTATTGTTAAGCGCCATGAAAATTCCTGATATGTCATCTAACTCATAAGTGGTATCGGTCAGGGTCTCGACAATGCTAATAATGAAGCTTTGGTCTAATGAAATCTCGAGATAGTAAGAAACGGAATCTTCAAGATCGGTATCGATTGCCGGTTCCCATATCAACAATGCAATATCTTCATGAATCTGTCCGCCATTCAAAGGACTGATGACGCTGAATGCGTCCGGTGCATTTGGAATATTGCTGACAAAACTTAAAGCCTGGTTAGACCATGTTCCTGTCGTGTTCAAATCCTGTGCGCGTACTTTCCACCATATATACGAATTATCCTCATATCCGGTAATAACACCTGATGTATCGGGTGTTGATGTAGAATCCACTCCTGTCAGGAATAGTGAATCACTGGAGAACCAGATAGAGTAATAAATCGAATCTCCGGGATCAGGATCAATTGTGGAGTGCCATGTAAGATTCATCTCCCCGGTAAAATTGGTGTCTTCTTCCGATGGAATCAGGTCGAATGCTGCCGGCGGTTCGCTCATATAGATTTCAAAAGTCCAACCTGTCGAAGGAGTGGATAATGTTGCCAGGTTGTACGTATTACGAGCAATCACACGCCAGTGAACAATGATATCATCCGGCAATTCTGCCATCGGACCTTCAGGCAGTAAATCTTCGAGTGCAGTTATTACAAAGAATGTATCATCTGTTGTGCCACTGAAATAATCCGAGAAATCTTCAGTCAAGGACCATATTACATTGTATGAAATACCTTCTTCATTTGGATCTTCAGAGCTATGCCAGCTGACAGTTACTGTGTCATCATCAAATAGACTCCCGCTATCCGGACTTGCCAGTGAAAATTCAGAGGGAGCTAATGGACTGTAAGATGCAAGCCTTCTTGCTTCATTACCCCAGGTTCCATCAGTATTTGTATCCTGTGCGCGCACGTTCCACCAGTAAATAGCGTTTCCGAGGCCAGTAATATCAGCAGTGGTGGTGTCTGTAATTACCGAATCGACCGGCTGTGTGAAATTCTGATCCAAAGCCCACATCAGAACATATGTAATCGTATCACCCGGGTCAGGATCTGTCGTAGCTTCCCATGTCACCGTAGTGTCACCATCCCAGCAGGTATCGCTGTCTTCCGGTGTCAACAAATTAAACGCCAAGGGCGGGTCATAAATAAATATATCAAATGAATAACCATCCACAGGCGAAGCGGATGTTTCAAGGTTATATGAATCCTCCGCGACCACACGCCAGTAAACAGTCGTATCATCGGGAAGTTCATCAATATCACCCAAATCGGGTATCACGAAGAAAGTATCGGTCGTAGTTCCACTGAAGTAAGGATCAAAATTGCTAATGCCAGACCATTCAACCCGGTAGGATACAGAATCATCCGGGTCGTCATCTAATGAAGTACTCCAGGAAACCAAAATCGAATCATCATGTACTATTTCCCCGCTGTCAGGCGTTGCGAGACTGAATGCTAACGGTGCATCGGGTATGTAAACAAAGAACCGGCTTGTGTCGTTTGACCAGATTCCTACGGTGTTTTCATCCTGTGCGCGAACTGTCCACCAGTAAGTTTCAAGATCACTCAATCCGCCCAAGTCATAATCGGTGTCTGTGGTTGATGCGGAATCGAGATTTTCAGTGAAGTCAGAATCTGTTGCCCACCATACCCAATAAGTAATTTCATCACCCGGATCGGGAT
Organism: Candidatus Electryonea clarkiae; assembly: GCA_030765455.1. Classification (GTDB taxonomy): domain Bacteria; phylum Electryoneota; class Electryoneia; order Electryoneales; family Electryoneaceae; genus Electryonea; species Electryonea clarkiae. The sequence goes on from JAVCCM010000067.1 coordinate 47,473, forward strand.
CAATAGATGCTTCCCAGGTTAAAGTAGTATCCCCAGACCAACATGTGTCATCGTTTGCTGGGCTGCTTAAACTGAATTCACCCGGTGGATCAAAAAGATAGACATCAAAGCTGAAACCTTCTGCAGGTGTAGCCTGGGTTTCAAAACCGTAATTGTCAAACGCTTTTACACGCCAGTAAACAGTAGTATCGTCCGGTAGTTCATCAAGATCATTAAAGTCGGTAATCGTAAAAAATGTTTGTGTAGTAACATTGGTATAATTGTCTTCAAAATCCTCATTCTCCGACCAGTCCACTCGATATGCAAAAAAATCACCGGGGTCCGGGTCGGATGATGCCGTCCATGAAACAACAACGGTATCATTATTTACTTGTACACCGTCTTCCGGTAAATCAAGCGAAAAAGCAACTGGTGCTTCAAGTTTATAGACTACAATGGATAGCGTATCGTCTGCCCAGCTTTCAAGTAATCCTGGATCGCGAGCTCGAACTGTCCACCAGATCGTCTCATCATCTGTCAGGTTTGTAACATCAAGAGAAGTATTTGTCGTCGAAGCTGAATCGAGATCTTCTGTCAAATCAGAATCCGTCGCCCAGAAAACAGTGTAAGTTATCTCATCATCCGGGTCGGGATCAACCGCGGCTTCCCAGGTGAATGTTGTATCGCCTGTCCAGCAGGTATCGCCATCACCAGGGTTCGTCAGACTGAAAGATTGAGGTGTTTCATACAAATAGACATTAAATAACCATCCTATCTGAGGCGAAGCAGAAGTCTCATTATTAAATTCGTCAATTGCTTTAACCTTCCAGCGAATTGCAGTATCATCGGGAAGCTCGTCAATCTCGCCATTTGCAACCATGTCTTCCAGATCGGTTATTGTATAGAAAGTATCAGTTGTTGTGGCTGTGTAAGTATCATCGTCACCATCAATTCCCCATTCAACTTCATAATACAATTCATCATCAGGATCGTTATCATCTGATGAAGTCCATACTACTGTTACAGTATCATCATGCACCTGCGAATTATTCGGCGGGCTGCTTAAAACGAATGTTGCGGGGTTTTCCGGGATATAAACTTCAAATGACCATGTTTCGTCTGACCATGTTCCGACGGTATAATTATCCTGGGCACGGACTTTCCACCAGTATGTCTCGTCATCGGTTAGTCCTGTCAGATTCTGTTGTGTGTTATTTGTAGAAGCCGAATCAAGATTTTGAGTAAATGCTGAATTCGTTGCCCACCAGACTTTATATGTGATTGCATCGCCCGGATCAGAATCTGTTGCGGTTTCCCATGTAAGCGTAGTGTCGCCTGTCCAGCAGGTAACGCCATCATCAGGCGAAGTCAAACTGAATGCGTTTGGTACGTCCGGAATGAATACATTAATTGTGAAAGTCTCATCAGACCAGGTTCCCTCGGTATTTTCATCCTGTGCTCGAACCTTCCACCAGTAAGTTTCATCATCTATCAGGTTTGCCAGGTTCCGGGTTGTACCGGTTGTTGATGCTGAATCGAGATTCTGGGTGAAGTTGGCATCCGTCGCCCACCAGACCTTATAAGTGATATTATCGTTTGGATCAGGATCGGTAGTGGCTTCCCACGTAATAGTCGTATCGCCTGTCCAGCAGGTATCACCACTGCCGGGTGTAAGCAGGCTGAATGCTGCCGGCGGATCATAAACAAATATATCAAATGACCATCCATTTGAAGGAGTGGCATCTGTCTCAAGACCGAAAATATCTGTTGCGGTTACACGCCAGTAGATGGTTGCATCGTCAACAATGCCTGTGATTTCATAAGAAGTATTTGAAGTTGTTATTATGGAGGAATTATCAAAGTTTGCGTTAACTGCCCACTCAAGAGTATAGGTTACCTGATCGTTGGGGTCGGGATCAGTTGATGTTGTCCATGATACCGTAACGGCCTCGTCATTAATCGCTGAACCGCTGTCAGGCGATGAGAGATCAAAACTACCAGGCGCTTCAGGAATATAAACATCGAAATCAAGAATATTGTCCGACCATGTCCCCTCTGTATTGTTGTCACGCGCATGTATCTTCCACCAATAAGCGGCGTTATCTGTCAAATTCGTAAGCGCATAGGTGGTATCAATGGTAAATGCCGAATCAAGGTTCTGGGTGAAGTTTGAATTTGTAGCCCAGAATATTGCATAGTTAGTTGTGTCGAGAGGATCGGTTTCTACCGCTACTTCCCATGTTAAAGTTGTATCACCGGTCCAGCAGGTATCTCCGGTGCCGGGATACAGAAGACTGAAATCAGCCGGTGGATCATAAACGTAAAGAACATGAAAACGCCATCCGGCATTAGGCGTACACAACTTCTCAAGTCCGAAATTGTCAATAGCTGTCACACGCCAATAGACCGTAGCATCATCTGGCAATTCGTCAAGATCGCCCTGCCCGATTTGATCTTCGAGGCCTGTTATTATCAAGAATGTATCAGTTGTAGTGGCTTCGTAGGTCAAGGTGAAGAGGCTGTCTTCACTCCACTCAACCAGGTAATAGAAATCGTCACCCGGATCGTTATCGCTTGATGGTTCCCAGACTACGGTTACAGTATCCGTATTAAAGAGTGTATCCGCTGAAGGAGAAAGGAGATCAAAATCTTCCGGCGCTTCGGGGATATATACATACAGCCGGTGTGTTTCATCCGACCAAGTGTTATTTGAGAAAATATCGACCGCCCGGACTTTCCACCAGTATTGAGTATCATCATTCAGCCCGGAGAGATAGTATGAAGTTGAGTCCACACTTACAGAATCAAGGTTTTGTGTAAATCCGGAATTTGTAGCCCACCAGACAACATATCTTACAGAATCATTCGGATCAGGATCAGTGGAAACTTCCCAGGTCAGTGTTGTATCACCGCTCCAACATGTGTCGTTAACTCCCGGTTCCAGCAAGCTGAAGTCTTCAGGATCTTCCTGCACATATACTGTGAACTGGTATGTTTCATTAGACCAGGTTCCATTCGTATTGGAATCCTGGGCTCGTACTTTCCACCAGTAGATGGTATCATCATCCAGGTTGGGAATGGTGTAGCCGGTATTAGGTGTCGAAGCAGAATCGAGGTTTTGAGTAAAGTTCTGATCAGTTGCCCACCATATTTTGTAACTATCAACATCATCACCGGGATCAGGATCGCTGGAGGCTTCCCAGTCTAAAATAACATCATCAGTCCAGGATGTATCGGTGCTGTCCGGAGAAATCAGGCTGAACGCTTCCGGCGGTTCAAAGATATATATGCTGAAAGACCAACCATCCTCGGGGTCTGCCCAGACATCATTCTGGAATTGATCGGTAACTTTTACATGCCAGTAAACAGTGATATCATCAGGCAACTCATCCAGGCCGCCTTCGCCAACCAGGTCTTCAAGGTCAGTGATAGTTAAGAATGTGTCTGTAGTAGTGCCTGTATAAGATTCGCCGAAATCTTCATCTGTTGACCATTCCACGGTATAATAAATCCAGTCGCCGGGGTCAGTATCCGATGAAGCTGTCCATGCAACCGTTACAATATCGTCATCAAACTGTTCACCGTCATCAGGGCTGGCAAGCTCGAAATCTTCCGGCGGGTCAGGAATGTAAACGTGAAAATTGTATGTTTCATCCGACCATGTTCCAGTGGTGTTCGTATCCTGCGCACGGACTTTCCACCAATATTGTGTGTCGTCGGAAAAATCATTCAGAGCAATTGATGTGTTTGCCGAAGAAGCTGAATCCAGATCCTGTGTGAAGTTGGAATCAGTCGCCCACCAGATCTTATAGGTAATGTTATCCCCTGTATCCGGATCGTTGGACTGTTCCCAGGTAAACGTAGTATCACCTGTCCATGTGGTATCACCATTCTCGGGTGAGACAAGACTGAATGAAGATGGCGGCTCAAAGATATAAACGTCAAACGACCAGCCATCTGTCGGGGTGGCATATACTTCATTATCGAAGCTGTCTGTAACTTTTACACGCCAGTAATAAGTTTCCTCATCATCCAGACCGGTAATCGAATAAGTGGTATCTGTCAGGTTCGCTGTTGATGAGCCTGTGAAATCATCGTTCTGTGACCATTCAACCGTGTAGGTTATTTCGTCGTTTGGGTCAGGATCGATAGAGGTTGTCCATGCCAATGTAACATTGTCAACATTGATAGTGCTGGTATTTGCCGGGCTTGAAAGACTGAAAGCACCCGGATCTTCGATGATGTAAACTACCAGGGTATTAGTCTCGTCTGACCAGGTACCCTCTGTGTTATCATCCTGTGCCCGGACTTTCCACCAGTGAGTTACATTATCTTCAAGATTGTTTATTGTCAGTGTGGTATCTGTCGTAGATGAAGAATCGAGATTTTGAGTGAATTCGTCATTCGTCGCCCACCAGAGCCAATAAATAACATCATCACCAAGATCAGGATCGGTGGATTCTTCCCATGTAAATGTAGTATCACCTGTCCAGCAGGTATCACCATCGCTTGGGGAAAGCAAGCTGAAATCAGTGGGTGGATCATATATAATTACGTCAAACGACCAGCCATCTTCAGGGTCGGCGTATGTTTCATTATCAAAACGGTCTGTAGCTTTTACACGCCAGTAATAAGTCACCTCATCTTCAAGGTCGGTGATATCGAAACTTGTGTCTGCTGTTGTGCTGATTGACGATTCGGTGAAATCATCATTTTCAGACCACTCAACTGTATATGTAACATGATCGCCCGGGTCGGGATCGATTGAAGTAGTCCATCTCACAACCGCATGAGGGTTATGGACTTCAGTGTTATTCTCGGGGCTGGAAAGATCAAAATCTCCGGGTGGATCGGTGAAAAATACATGAATCTGTCTTGTCTGAGTTGACCAGGTACCGTTGGTATTACCATCCAGGGCTCGCACTTTCCACCAATATGTTTCATCATCGGAAAGATCAGCCAACGCATAGGAGGTATCGATGGTGAAAGCAGAATCAAGAGCTTCAGTGAAGTTTTCATTGGTTGCCCACCAGATCATATAACCCTCAACCTCATCACCCGGATCGGGATCAGTCGTTGATTGCCAGCTTAAATCGGTGTTTCCTGTCCAATTGGTATCACCATCTTCCGGGAACAATAGATTGAAAGCTGCAGGAGGATCATCCTCGTAATTGAGATAAAAAGACCATCCTTCTTCCGGTGTGCCGTATGTTTCTAAACCATAATTATCCCGTGCTCTAACACGCCAGAAAAGTTGAATATTATCGGGCAATTCATCAAGCTCACCCTGACCAACAAGGTCTTCGAGGTCTGTGATGGCAAAAAATGTATCCGAAGTTGATCCGGTATAATATCCGTCAAAACCTGAATCAAGGGACCAGTCAACATGATATGTAGTAGGATCATTATTATCGGGATCAGTCGCAGCATCCCAGTAAACGGTAACTTCATCTTCCTCTAATAGACTTTCATCCGCCGGACCGGCAAGATCAAAATCACTTGGCGGTTCCGGAACATTTACCCAGAATGACCATGTTTCATCCGACCAGACGCCGGAAGTATTATTGTCTTGTGCTCTTACCTTCCAGTAAAAAGTTGTTTCATCAGCTAAATTAGTCAGGGTATAAGTAGTGTCACCGGTTGAAATTGAATCAAGGTTCTGAGTGAAATTAGCGTCTGTCGCCCACCATAGCTTATACTCTATCCAATTGTCGGGATCCGGATCGATAGCTGTTTCCCATGCCATTCTTGCAGTATCGGCTGTGATCGTATCCCCATCACCAGGAGATAAAAGGCTGAATGGTTCAGGTTCATCGATAAAATATACACTCAAACGGAAGGTTTCATCGGATAGCGTACCATTGGTATTCTGATCCTGCGCCCGAACTCTCCACCAGTAAGTATTATCTTCTTCCAAATCCTCCAGGTCATATTCTGTATCGAATGTTGTTGCTGAATCAGCATCTGAAAATTCATCGTCAGTTGACCAGTACAAACGGTAAAAGACAAAATCGCCGGGATCGGGATCCTGCGTATCTTCCCAGGTAAAAGTTGTATCACCAGTCCAGCTTGTATCACCGTCTGCCGGCGAAATCAAGCTGAATGCATTAGGACTGTCGTACATAAATACCTGGAAATTCCATCCTCCCGTAGGTGTACAGTTCCTCGAATTGTCAAAACTGTCTGTTGCTCTTACCCGCCAGAAAATTCTTGTATTGTCGGGAAGCTCATCAAGCTCCCCCTCTTCCTGCTGGTCTTCAAGGTCAGTAATCAGGTAAAAATTATCTGTGGTGGTACCTTCGTAATAGTTAGCGAAATTCCCCTGTGTTGACCATTGCACAGTATAAGTAATGACATCATGAGGGTCAGGATCATTCGCCGCCAGCCATACTACTGTGACTGTATCATCATAAACACGCTGGTTACTCGAGGGACTGAAGAGCACAAAATTACCGGGCGATTCAGGAATATATACTCTTAAGCGCCTGGCCTGGTTAGACCATCTTCCAACTGTGTTGTCATCCTGGGCGCGGACTTTCCAATAGTAGTTTTCGTCATCATCCAGGTTTTCAAAAGTATAGGAAGTATCTGTCGTTGAAACGGAATCAACATCCCAGACAAAATTCTGGTCGAGAGAAACCCAGAGCTTATAAACAATATCATCACCATCTGGATCTGTAGTGGATTCCCAAACAAAAGTCTGGTCACCATCAAATGTCGTATCGTTATGACCCGGAGAAATCAGGTTAAAGGCAGAGGGAAAATCTGCAATTCCAACAGTGAACGACCATCCATCTTCAGGAGTAGCGTAAGTGAATGCCCCAAGTCGGTCAACAGCTTTTACCCGCCAGTATATTTCGTCATTATCGTTTAATCCCGAGATCGTGTACTGGTCGTCAGCAGTAGATGCGGTCTCAAAGTCTTCGAAATCTTCATCTAATGACCATTCAACCCAATAGGTAATCATGTCATTATTGTCAGGATCAGTTGATTGATCCCAATAAACAGTAGCTTGAAAACCCTCGATATTAGCGCCATCCTCCGGTGAATCAAGGCTGAAAGCGCCGGGGGCTTCATTCAGGAATGCCACAACCGAAAGTGTATCCTTTGACCAGGTTCCCTCTGTGTTGCTGTCCGTTGCTCGAACCGTCCAGTAATAAGTATGGTCATCAAGCAGATTGTTAACATCAATCGTACTGTCAGCACTGCTGTCTGCTATCTGCCAGGCTGTGGATAAATCCTCCGTGGTATCCAACCAGACATCATAATGGGGAACATCATTCTCGTTTATATCCCAGGTATGATCCCAGGTAAGTGTTGTGTCGAGGGTATGGCAGGTATCGCCTCCTTCAGGAGACAACAAGTGGAATGGAAGCGGTCGTTCCTGAAAGCTGGGAAAAGCTCCCATATCCGCGACAGTTGAATCAGGATCAAGCGAACTTTCCGGATCTCCTGCATCTACGGCAGGCGATCCTTCTTCGAGACCATAATCACCGTTTACCGGATCAATCAGTTGTGGATCAATGTAAATATTGTAATAGACGTCCGAGGAATCATAATTCGCATTTATTGTAGTCAGATCACCGATGCCATCGGGGATCTGACCCTCGAAATTGCCATCATCGTGATTATAGACGGTATTGTAGCGGAAAGTCAGGGTGCTTGCATCATCATCTCGCCAGAGACCCTCACCATTTGTGGAACCTTCCAGGATTGAGTTTATACATTCAAGTTCAGCGTCTTCACCAATAAATATACCACCGCCATCAGGAGCATCGTTTCCGGAAATCGTCGTTTTATCAATTTCCATATCAGTGAAATCGTCAATAAATATTCCGCCCCCATCACTGTTGGCGCTGTTGCCGGAAATCAGGCATCCCTCTATCTCCGGGTCGGAGTTGTCGATAAAACACAAACCTCCGCCTGCACCACTGGCATTATTTTCGCTGATAATACATGAATAAAGCTCAGCGTCGGATTGAAGCCCATAAATGCCCCCGCCATCATCGTCACAGGAATTATCGACGATTTCAGTGCCAGTAATCACTGGTGCGGCATTTGACAGATATATTCCGCCGCCATCCCGCTCCGCATCATTATTCTCAATCTTACATCCCGTTATTATCGGGCTGCCGTTGATTACATATATACCGCCGCCTTCACCGTATCGATTCCAACTGGAATTTGCTGTATTCCCTGTAATTGTGCAATTGGTTATCACAGGTGAAACGTCTGCGTTTATACAAATCCCACCACCATAACCTGCATCATTACCGGTAATAGTGCAGTTTGTAATGGTAGCGGTTCCTTGTACTAATATACCGCCTCCAGCCCCATTTTGCGCATCGCCTCCTGTGATGGTACAATGGTCTATCGTAGCATCGTTATATAATTTCAGGGCGGCAGTGTATGAATTTGAAATATGGCAGTATTCCATGCGGCTGTTATCATCGGCATTTGCAAAGAAATATACTCCCATCCAATAGGCCCACCATTGCTGCTCTTCACCGTCATGAGAAAAGTAGATGGTGTCTTCTTCAGTACCGATAGCTTCGAGATAACCATAGATAATGAAATAAAAACGACCTTCGGAGAGGATAATTGTACCGGGTTCAATAATGAGGCTGTCGCCCGCCTGGATGAAGCAATTAGCGGTCATCAGGTATTCGTCTTCTTCGAGGACACCGTCCAAATTGCCGGAGATCTCCTCCTGGGCGAGTGTGGTACCTGCCATAATTATCAATAACATACAAACAAGTAACCTAAATCTCACTTTGTGTATCTCCTTCCTGGCATCTTACTCTACTATTCAAAGGCGAATGGAGCATTGTTATAACATAGTAACAATATGGGGCAACTGCCATGCCAACTACAAGAAAAATCTACTTTTGTGAGCTTTTTGGGCGGCAAAAACTCTGGAGGAAAATGATTTTGGTGGATTATTTAAAAAATCACCCAAAAATATATCAAATAGAAGCGGTTTTAACTATACCAACATTACTTTTGAGCGCAGAATATTCACAGGCGAAACGCATATTATTTGCATTGTTGTCAATGTCTGCGCTTTCTGCGTCAAATATAGCTCATGAATATTCCGTAATTGCGCGGAAACGAAGCGTCAAAGCAATCCGCTGATAATTGATTGTTCATACAGCGATACTGCTATGATTCATCAGATTCCAGGAGCTGTCATTCTTGGGCTTGACCCGGGAATCCACCATTTATGCTATTTCTTAAAAGTTTTGCCTCGTTAATATAAAACACATACTTGAACGATCTCTTGCTCAACAGCACTAAAAAGAAAAACCACAAAGTACTCAAAGAATTAGCAAAGAGCACGGAGATTGTCTTTGTGATCTTAGTGCATACTTTGTGTTTTCGGCGGTTTGTTGTTTTCTTTTTGACCTATCGACTCTAAGTTTCTGATAATTTTACTTTATCATTAACACATGGAATAACCAGACTTTTAGCAATAAACATGACACAATACTTTCAAGAACCAGATATATCTTGATTCCGAGCATGGATTCCCGGGTCAAGCCCGAGAATGACAAAGGATCCCAAAGCATATGAACTGATCTACTACTTACCAAGAAAATACGAGAGAAGAACTCCCGCTGCAGTGGCTGATCCAATTACACCCGCTACATTTGGGCCCATTGCATGCATTAAAAGGTAATTATCCGGGTCATACTTTCTTCCAAACTGCTGAACGACCCGGGCACTGTTGGGAACGGCGCTGACTCCAGCCGCGCCGATTAACGGATTAATCTTGTTGCCTGGTTTAAGAAACAGGTTCATGAACTTGGCGAACAAAAGCCCGCATGCCGTTGCAATACAAAAGCTCAAAGCTCCGAGGATAAAAATAAATATCGACTGTGAAGTGAGAAAATATTGAGCCTGTGTCGAAGCGCCTACAGTCAAACCAAGCAGGATTGTGACAATATCAATAAGCGAACTCCCCGCGGTCTTTGCCAGCCGGTCGGTCACTCCGCTCTCTTTCAACAGGTTACCGAAGAAAAGCATTCCCAGCAAAGGCAAAGCCGCAGGTGCGATAAAACATGTTCCCAAGAAGCCGAGCACCGGGAAAAGGATTTTTTCGGATTTCGGAACGCTGCGACTTGGTTTCATTCTGATCCGGCGCTCCTTGTCAGAGGTAAGTAGTTTCATGATAGGTGGCTGGATAACCGGAATCAGCGCCATATATGAATATGCTGCAATTGCAATAGCGCCCATGAATTGAGGAGCAAGTTTCGATGCAATAAAAATTGCCGTAGGACCATCCGCACCGCCGATAATTCCAATTGCCGCCGCTTCCTCTGGCAGGAAACCGATTGCAAGAGCACCCACAAGTGTTAGGAATATCCCCATCTGCGCTGCAGCGCCGAGAAGCATTAGCTTGGGATTAGAAAGCAATGCTGAGAAATCAGTTAATGCTCCGATTCCAAGGAAAATGAGCGGGGGATAGATACCTTGAGTAACGCCAAAATATAGATAATTTAAGACTGATCCCTGTTCATAAATCCCGATTTCCAGGTTAGCGTCAAGAGCGAAAGGAATGTTGCCGATAAGGATCCCGAATCCAATGGGCACCAGCAGAAGAGGTTCATAATCTTTTTTGATAGCGAGGTAGAGAAAAAACAAACCTACCGCGATCATAACCAGGTTTTTCCAGACATCAGGTTGAACAAAACCCGTATATCCGATAAATTTGGAAAATAATTCCATCTATTTTACCATTTTCTATTTATAGAAGTACTTATGCTTCTCAAAAGAACCAAATAGACCAATTTTGACTTTTCGCGGGAATGACAAACCGTTGAATCAGGTGCATGACAGTACTAATCCGTTACTCAGGCAATAATTTACACTCATTCCCTGATAATTATCCCGGTCGAATCCCCTACCGCCTTTTCAAACCTGGCGAATTTCACCCATTCGAATTCATCGTCATCTGGAACCGGCTTAACTTTCCAGAAATCAAATCCGGCATATTTCCTGTCACCGACTTCATCAAGTTCAATCAAACCGGTCACTCCATCGTACCCATCCGCTATCTCGAGAAAAGATGTTTTCAAGTCTTCGAAAGATGGATTTACGAGTTCCAGGTTCAGGTATGTCTGTACCGCAATCCAGAGCGCGTCATAAGCTGCCAGAGCGTATGCGTCAGGTTCCCAATCCAGTATCAACTCAATTTCATGCTCGGGTCTTCTGTAGTCTTCAAGATCGGTTTCCCCGAAAATCGGGCTTGGCAAACCGCCAATCTTCACCACAAGTTCAGCAATACTCGCATTAGATGCCAAGTCGTGAAACCGCACATTCGCCGCGCTGCCATACCAGTTAACAAGGTCAAAAACATAATTGTCGCCATTATATAAGAATAATGAGGCGATTTCCGGTCCGGCTAAAACAAACACCGCTATTGTGCTGTCAGGATACAGGTTTTGCGCTTCACTGTATTCATCAAGCAGGGTATCCAGGTGTGCTGAAAAATCAGTATCAGCCGGATCGAACCTGACTCCATCCAGAACATTTCCACCATATTTTTCAAACTGGTTTGTCATGGAATTCAAAAGGCTGTCTCCCCAGGAATCGTTCCTGGCGAATGGGACAATCGCTTCAATATTGTCGTCCGCCAACAGGGCTGACATCGCCTCCATCTGCTGATGGTCGTTGGGAGAAATGCGGTAAATATTATCATCTTCCTGCAAGTAAGCTATTGAAATACTGGAAGGACTGACAAGCAAAAGGTCGTACTGGTTTACATAACTCCTGACATTATCTAATTCAAACCCCGTGGTTGGTCCGATGATCAACCGAATTTCGTCATTTCTGAAATTCTGGCATCCAACCAAGGCAAGTTCTTCGTCACTGTCAGTGTATTCGTAAATTATCTTTACCTCGTAATCGATATCTTCATCTTCAAAATATTCATTGATATCATCTTCCGCTACTTCAATTCCAGCTTTGCATTCTTGTCCGAAATCTGCTGCCGATCCCTCAGTAGCCAATAAAGCTCCAACACGAATAGTCGCAGGCGGGGGAGGTGGATTTACCGAATCATCATCACATGAAATAATCCCCGTAAATAATGTCAGCAGCAACAATCCAGTTGCGAGCAGCAAAGGTTGAGCTGTCAGTTTTTCAATTCTCAGCATCTAAAATTCTCCAGTGTTAACAAGTTTTTTCGGGCTGTACGGGGAGCAGCCATGCATAATTTAAATTCAATCAAATTGTCTTTCCTGCATTCCAGGAATAAAACCATCTACTGAGTAACAACAATACAGCAATCTTTTCTATCTCTCCCTAATCGCGGGGTTATTCAAACAAATATCTTTAATTGATACGAAAAACTAATATATGGAAATAATATTTCACAATTACAGCTTAGAAACTCACCCGGCGCTAATTCTAACAAGTTCCTGTCCCTCAGACACAGAATCACCTTCGTTGACAAGTATCTTGGTAACCTTCCCATTTGTAAGTGCGGTAATCTGGTTCTGCATCTTCATCGCTTCCATCACCAGTACAGTTTCGCCGGCTTTGACCGAATCGTCTATTTTAACCGGGATTTTCAGTACTAATCCGGGAAGCGGTGCTTTTACAATTCCTGCGCCACTGACCTCTGAGGGTTTCGCGGTTATTTTTGTCGCTTCTCCGGGAACAGGCGCGTCACGAACAATCTTTGGAGTTGGTTTAGCGAGCATAACCTTCTTTTTGGGTGGCAGGTATGCTTTGAACTCCTGACCATTTACAGAGATTACAATTTCCGAATCATCGCGGCGGATTACTTTTGTTTCATATTCATGACCATAAATTTTAAAATTGTATGTTTTCATGATACCCTCAAGGATATAATATTATACATCTTTCCCTCTGACCGGATCTGGTGCTTTCAGTACCGACGCTCTTGAAGGATTTCTTCCATGCCCCCAGGTGCGTTCCAGATCACGCATCCACCAGTTGCTGTAAGGTTTCGACAATGCTTGCATTGTCAGAACCATCGACTCCTCATCGTGAATCTGCTCTTCCTCAAGAATAAGGGTAAGCGCTATGGCGGCTACCAGGACACCCGGGATTTCACCTCCAAGTTCAGGTGGCATATCATCCGTCTTGTCCGTGGTTTTCCTTTGCATACGTTGATGAAGGTATGATTGAACAATCCTTAACACATTCATCACAATTATCAAAAAAATAAGAGCAGAGAACACGACCAGGACACCGACCACCATCAGCATCCAACCCTGTCCCTGTTGTATTGCTTCAAATCCGAACATTAAATCGACTACCTTAAATTATAATGGAATACATCCATGTTTTTTTGGTGGATTCATATCACGTTTGCCTGCCAGGGATTCAAGTCCACGAATTATTCTAAACCTGGTGTTTCGGGGTTCGATAACATCATCAATATACCCCAGCTTGGCAGCATTATATGGATTTGCAAATCTATCCCGGTAATCCTTCTCTTTTTCAGCGATAAATTCTGCACGTTTTTCCGGGTCAAGTTTTTTGATCTCCTTACCATAAAGCACTTCAACCGCACCCTGGGGTCCCATAACCGCGATTTCAGCAGTAGGCCATGCATAATTTAAATCGCCCCGCAGATGCTTTGAACTCATAACATCATAAGCGCCGCCGTAGGCTTTCCTGGTAATAACGGTAATTTTCGGAACTGTCGCTTCGGCATAAGCATAGAGCAATTTTGCCCCGTTGAGGATAATTCCTTCGTATTCCTGAACCGTTCCCGGCATAAATCCCGGTACATCGACAAAGGTAACGACAGGCAAGTTGAAAGCATCGCAAAAACGAATATGAGCGGCAGCTTTTCGACTTGATTTGTTATCAAGAACCCCGGCGAGAGCGTTGGGCTGGTTGGCGACAATACCTACCGCTCTACCATTTAACCGCGCAAATCCGCATATTATATTAGGCGCCCAGCGTCTCCTGATCTCGAAAAGATCGCCGTGATCGACGACCATCTCGATCACCTGTTTCATATCGTAAGGTAAATTGTGATCGTCAGGGATTATGTCGTTCAAATCGTCATTTATCCTGTCGATTGGATCATCGCAGGAAACAAAGGGAGCTTCTTCGGTATTATTTGACGGCATGAAAGTAATAAGTTTCCTGATTAATTCCAGGGTTTCTTCTTCTGTATCCGCGACAAGATGGGCGACTCCACTTTTGGTGGCGTGAATATCAGCTCCGCCAAGCTCTTCCGGGGTAACTTCTTCGTGTGTAACGGTCTTTACAACCCTCGGTCCTGTTACGAACATATAGGCATGGTCGCGGGTCATAATATTAAAATCTGTAATTGCCGGGCTGTAAACCGCACCACCGGCGCAAGGTCCTAGGATTGCTGAAATCTGTGGTACCAGTCCTGAAGCCATTACATTCCGAAGGAAAATATCTGCGTATCCCGCCAGGCTAAGCACACCTTCTTGTATTCGTGCGCCGCCCGAATCATTCAATCCAATAATTGGAACGCCGTTTTTAATAGCATAATCCATAATTTTACAGATTTTTTTGGCAAACATTTCTCCCAGTGAGCCGCCTCGTACCGTAAAATCCTGCGAGAATATAACTACCTGCCGATTATTAATTGTTGCATGACCTGTGACAACGCCATCGGAAAGATATTCGGCTTCATCAAGACCGAACCCCTTTTCCCGGTGAGTAACGAACATATCGAATTCTTCGAACGAACCCGGATCCACAAGGAGGTTAATCCTTTCGCGAGCAGTGTATTTTCCTTTTGAGTGTTGAGCCTCAATCCGTTTCTGTCCGCCGCCAAGACGTGCTTCTTCACGCAGCTTTTTCAACTCTGTCAATTTTTTTTCTATTTCACCCATGATCAGTCCGCACTTATTCGTTGAGTTGTATGCTTCAGTTCTTAAATTATTATAATTATAAATATAAATATAAATATAAATATATAAAATGAAATTGTATTGTCTGAGAATGCAAGGTAGAAATAACAATTTGTGTTTGCAATGGAGAGTTGTTTTAAAGAAAAGAAATCGACAAGATTACGGTTAGTTTAAAATCACGATGAAACCAAAAAGTAAAGGAAGTCTCCTCGAGGCAACAAAAATGTACGGTTATTATTTCCGTATATATTTATCGTATTGAATAATACCGAATAAGAGATTAAACTTGCAGGTTTTTCAGCAGATAGACATGTATCCGGATTTGAGTACAGAGAGAGTTAAAAAACTATGAAATCAAAAAAGAAAGTCTGGCTCGAGATTCGTCTTCCAGAAGGCATGATGGAAGATATTCATCGGATTGGTATTTGATTCCAATGAGTAAAATCACAAGTGATAACAGTGAAAAGATGCTGGCGGTAACTGTGAATGGTGGAGCACGTTCTGTTCAGGTGCGAAAACCTTCAGCAGGAACCGGGGAAGTGGTAATTCGAGTAGAGCGTGTCGGAATCTGCGGAACTGATTGGGCTATGCTGAATGGATATTCTGATTTTCGTGGTATTATCGGTCATGAATTCGCAGGAATTGTAATAGAATCCGAATCAGCAATTATCGCCGGAACAAGGGTGACAGCTTCGATCAATATACCAAAAGATATAGATTCAGCTCTTGACTGGAAGAAAGCAAAACACGATCCTGACAGAACCGCAATGGGAATCAGGGGACGTGATGGCGCAATGGCTGAATTTGTAGCTCTCCCAGAAAATATTTTGCATAAGCTGCCGGATAATGTTGATTATGCTTCCGGAGCCATGGCAGAGCCACTCGCTGCAGCATTACATGCTGTTGAATTGATTCCATCCGATGCTGATGAAACTCTTATCGTTGGAGATGGACGATTAGCTCAATTAGTTGCTCGAGGGCTCCGATATCAAGGCATTCCAGCGGCAGTATTGGGCAAATCGTTGAAAAAAATGGGTATGATGCGAAAGTCTGGTGCCAGGATAATTGAAGATGATCATGCTAAGAACGGTGATTTGTTTCAATATATAATTGAAGCATCCGGAGATGAAAAGGGTATCCAGACCGCTATTGATCTGGTGAGACCTGAGGGAACAGTAATTTTAAAATCTACAATGGCTCAACTAAATGAAATTGACCTTTCCAAGGTGGTTGTAAAAGAAGTTAAATTGATTGGTTCACGTTGCGGGGATATCGCAAAGGCATTAAGATTTATTAACTCGGGTGAAATCGAAGTCAACGATCTAATTTCAGCAGTATATCCCCTTAAGCAAGCGGCCCGGGCATTTGAGGCTATGAAAAATCCGGACACAATTAAAATTCAACTCAGTCCTCATGGCAATTGAGGTTTCATTAACATAATATTAAGATAAACTATGTATTTCGACGTTAGCTATTATACAGAATCAGATAGATCAGAGTGGGAAAGATTCATTCGTCATTCTGCACAAGGCACATTTTTCCATTTTCAACGATTTTTAGATTATCATCCACCTGACCGTTTTCAAAACCATCATCTTATCTTTCGCAGGAAAAGCCATATTGTCGCTGTCTGGACAGGAGCATTACGAGAAGAGAACGGGCAAAAAACCTGGGTCAGCTATCCCGGAGCAAGCTATGGCGGTTTAATGACAAGTCGCAGTTTGGGTATCCGTGATGCACATTACCTCATTAAAGATCTCATTGAGATGGCAAAAAGTGAAGGAATCCAACGAATTCGATGTACACCTCCCCCGGCGTTGTATCACCGGCAGCCATCGGATACAATTGAATACTCAATGCTCCGTGCCGGATTTCGTTATCTGCAGCAGGATTATACCCAGGCAGTACATCTTCTGACATTACCGGTGGATGAAGCTGACGTTTTAGCGAGATATGACAGCAAAACCCGCACTGCCATCCGTAAGTCACGGCGGGAAGGAGTAGAGATCAGGCATGATGTCCCTATTGCCGGTGAAACGCTAAAAGATTTTTATGACATACTCCTTAATAACCGTAAAAGACTCGGGGTGACTCCAACACATTCTGAAACCGAACTTGCTCGGCTTGCCAAGCTGGCGCCCAAATATCTTGATCTTACATTAGCCTACTATGACAACAAAACTATTGCCGGGATATTGAATTTTGTCTGCAATGAAAAAGTGCTCCTCGAATTCTATATCGCCCACCGTCAGGAAGCGCAGAAATTCCGCCCTGTACCGCTTTTGGTACACGAAACGGTTATGCGGGCTCAACGCAGGGGATTTACTTGGCTTGATTTTGGTATAAGCACTGAATCAGGTGGGAAAGTGACATGGGGACTTGCTGCATTTAAGGAGAATTTCCCGGTCCAGGGATTTCTCCGGAATACACTGGTTCTCGATAACGTTCAAGAATGGAAACCCTCGCACATATTTCTTCCGGAATCCTCGCGCGTGAGGACGGACGTGCGATAGTATATGAACAGTAAATCCAACTCGTCAAATTGGATTATATGGAACTTCGGATATTTATCAGGAATTCAGGATGGCTCAAAAAAAGTCCGTTTCGACGAAACGGACCTACTGGAAAACCGGTAAAATTATATTACTTTCACAGGCATTATTTTTCAGTCAAAACATAAACTCTGTCCCAATCTTCCGGTGGAGGATTGTCGATATAGTGTTCGCAACGTCCATGATATGTTTTTGATGGTCCGTCTTCCGGGTCGATTTCCAGAGCATTCTCGAAGCATTTTTTCCCCTCGATAAACCGTTTCTCGCGATAATGTTCCATTCCCTCATCAAAGATTTTCAGGACTTCATGTTTCTCATCCGGCAGTTCTTCCGGAAATTCAGCTAAAAGCTCATAAACTCTAACCGACTCTTGTTTGCCCTTGACCTGGATATCATCCAGCATTCTTGTTACAAAGTTGTCCGGAAGGTCAGCAAACGTTTCGGGACCGATCATAATAGTAGATTCGTATGATTTATTAGCGCCTTCAAGACGGCTTGCAAGGTTGACGGCATCGCCCATTACCGTATAATCGAATACCTCGAGACATCCCATATTGCCTACGATCATATCCCCGGTGTTGACTCCAACCCGGCTGTATAATATCGGTTCCCCGGTTTCTTTCCAATGTTCCCTCAACTCAGCCAGACGTACCTGCATTTTCAACGCTGCCCTGCATCCCCATGTTGCGTGATCCTCAAAGAATACCGGAGCGCCCCATTCGGCCATTATAAGGTCACCCTCATATTTATCTATAATACCCTCATTGTCGAGAATGATTTTCGACATTTCCGAAAGGTATTCATTCAACAAATGCACCAATTGATCTGGGGTTAACTTTTCCGAAACACTTGTGAAACCGGCAACATCAGTGAACAGGGCTGTCATTCGCCTTCTTTCACCACCCAGTGCCATCAAGTCAGGATTATTGATCAATTCCTCAACTACTTTTTTCGGAACATATTGTGCAAACATTCCCCTTATCATCGCTTTATCCTTCTGTTCAAGGAAGAACCGATATGCGGTTGTAGCGACATACGCAAGGAGGACAGTTATTAAAGGAGGAACAAGAGCAACCCATATTAAATATTCTGTGAATATGTAGAAAGAAAGAATGAGGATACCAACAGCCAGGAGAATCGTAACTAACGTCCCAAGTATCAATTTAGTATAATTGCTTATGAAATATACACCAAAAGTAAGGAAAAAGAGGATTACAATTTCCAGGAGAGGTGGGAAATGAGAAACAAAGTTTTGAGTTAAAAGGGTGTGGAGCGCATTAGCATGAACCTCAACACCGGGTGTTTCAATATTCAAACTTGATTTTGCGTCAGGAGGCTCATAAGTGTAAAAGGGTGTCTTCTTATTATCGTGTAATTCAGCAATTGAAGCACCAAGGAAAACTATTTTATCCTTGAAAGGATTTTGTGCACGGAACTGCCGGAAAACTTCCACTGATTCCTCGGGAAGAATCATCTCCAATACTGCAAATTCCTCGTCAGACATCAGGAAAAACTGCATATAATCAGTATCGTCTTTCAAAAGGTCAAATTCGGCATCATCAAGTACTGTTGAAAGGCTGTATGTCGGGAAAGTAGCGGCAGGACCGACAAAGTTTATCAACATTGTTTCCGGCGTCATTAGTTTTATTGGAATACCACCAAATTGAATTTCGTTGGGTTTTATATCTGTGTATAACGAGGTATCAGGAAGATCTTCTAATATTTGAAGAGCCTTCATGGCGAGTGTTAAATATGTTTTATCTTCCATTTTCCAGAACAACTGGTATTGTCGCAGGAAGCCGTCCCGATCCTCAGCGTAATTAACAATTCCAAAATGCGCCCCTGCGTTCTTGACAGTATCAATAGGATAAATTACCCTTTCAAGTGCTTTGCTGATACGTTTATCCTCTGTAATAACAATTTTACCGGCATGAATAACCTTGTCTGCATATTCGGCAGTAACCGCAGCCAGGATGGAGTCCTGCGTCGGATCTGCCGAAGGTTCAGTAAACTGAACATCAAGAATTACCAGCCTTGCTCCTGCTTTGAAAAGATTATCAATCATACGTGCAAAATAACTGCGCGGGAATGGCCAACGCTCAGGTAAGGTAGAATAGGTTTCATCATCAATTGCAATTACAACAATATTCGAGGAATCTGCTGAAACCGGTCCTCGCCAATTAAAACGTGCATCATAGGTTTTTAACTCCATCTCCCAGAAGAATCCAAGCCTTCCAACGAAGTAAACCAATATTGCGAGAACTACACTGCCGACTAAACCTGTAACGAGTGATACCCGTTTTTGTCCCTTAACACTGTCTTTTGCCATGATATGCTTTAACCCGGTTTTGAGGAAGTTAAGAACTGTAACCAGCCTGAACCTTATATCAATTATTAACAAACTTCCGATATAACTGACTGTCAGGCTCATTAAAGGTGCGACTAAGCCCATCCAGATTCTGAATTTAATAAAAATGAAATATATTATTAATATTGTAAAAAATGCCAGTAGGATTGTGATAATTAAACTAATTAGCCAACTGAAGCGTTTACGTACCCACAATACTGTCAAAGCAATGAAAAAAACGATAAAGTTGTCAAGCCAGGGTGAAGAATTCTTGATAAATTCTCTACTCAGGAAAGTTTGAAGAGCATGAGCGTGAACTTCTATGGCAGGTGCGGCGAGAATTACACCGTTTTCATCAGGTTGCTCTTCAGAAAAAAATGGCGTTCTTGCAAGATCAAGAAATTCAGGATTAGTACCACCAATGAAAATTATTTTATCCCTGAACGGATTGTTCTTTCGTATTTTGATCAATGAGGCAGCAGAATCTTTCGGTAATTCTCGGGTAAGCTTTTCAAAATTCTGATCATCAATAGTGTACCATCGCATGAAATCCTGATCTTCTACTGATAACACAAACCCGGAATCATCGAGAACATCACAGAAACTGTATGTTGGAAACTGACCGGAAGGACCTGAATAATTTATCAATACAGAATGCGACGTCATTTTGGGAATTTCAATCTCCCCAAAAAAATACTTATCAACTTCATTCCGGATAATTCCGCTGTCAGGAAGTTCCTCTAATACCTGTAATGCTTTAAATGCGAGGGGCAGGCATGCTTTCTCGTCGTGTTCTATGTAAAAAAGGTATTGTCTGATATAGCCGTCTTCATCCTCAAGTACATTGGCAATACCATAATTTGCGCCAGCATCGCGTATGCTTTGAATAGGAGATATTCTCTCAGAAATTATCTGGTTTCCATCATCATCATATATCAGGTTAATCCGCCCCGCGTGAATAATCCGATCAGCATATTCCACTGTTGCCGCTGCCAGGGCAGAATCTTCTAATGGATCAGCAGAAGGATCAGTAAATCTGATATCGAAAACGATTAAACGTGCCCCTGCCGTAAAAAGATTTTCTATTGCATTGGCGTAGTAACTCCTCGGATAGGGCCATTTTTCAGGAATATTTTCGAAGGTTTTTTCGTCAACAACTACCAATGCGATATCACTGGAATCAAGTTCAACTGAACCACGAACTTTAAATCTGGAGTCGTAAGATTTCAGCTCTATCTTCCAGAACACGCCAATCTGGGAAACATAAACAACTGCCAGAGTTAGGATTGCGCTGATAAATATCCTGCTCCAGAGTGAGAATCGCTTCTGATTAGTTGTGATGTTTACGGTCATGAAATCTGTGATAGTATGATTGGAAAAAAACAGCCCGGCTACCCAATCCGGGCTGTTTTCCAAAATTTCGTAAGTGTGTAATCAATCTATTATTACAAATGAAATATTTACAATAACATCAAGGAAGCCGGCACTGCTTCAATTCATCCGAATAATGATATATCAAGTGCATTTAGAAACGTCAATTCTATTACGATATTTGTCCAGCCTTACATGTTTAAAATCGGTATGTGTACCTGATACTCATTTGGTAATCATCCCTGTCATACTGCCGTTGAACTATATTGCTCGAACTGCCATTATCAATGGACTCTTCAGTCATATCAAATACAGCGCCGTTCCAATATTCAAATTTACCGTTTTCGATGTAACTGGTAAAGCTGACAAAACCACTAAGTGAATGAACTTTCATGAATCTGTACTCAGCTCCGGATATCCAGTCAATTCGAGTGAAATCCAATACCTGGTGACGAACAGTTTGCTCTCTCAGCTCTGCAGTTCCCGGGTCATCAGGCATGAGTGTGTATTCACCGCTTCCAAGAGTAATTTTCGGTCCAAAATATGGAACTAATGAGTTGTTCAGGAACCTGTAATCACCGCGAAGGAAAATCGTAGTATAGCTCACATCGGTCAAACCACCTACTGACTGCTGGCTGGCGTTGGAAACATTTGCTCGTATGACAAGTGGAAACTCGAATTCTGAGGCAACTCCAAACGCAAGCATCAATTGATCCTGCCCGCCAAGCTCATTAAACTGGTCATCCCGAACAGAAGTCATTACACCAAGGTTGAAATTGTTTCTGGTTCCGGCAAATAATAGGTTATGACTCAAATTTACATTAACCATATTATTTGTATTTGATATACGCGTATCCACGTCATCTGGAAGTGTGGGGTCGTCAACTGTCGATGTAAATTCACCATCGTTTTTGTTTATAGCGTTTCTATAATTAACAGTCAAATCAGGATACTTTACTCCTGTGAAAAGCGAGAAGCCTACATTCAAATTATTCCGTCGCGATGTTATTCCAGCTCCGCTAAGATTGTCATGATAACTCTGGTAACCCATGTTTAGGTACAGACGGCTTTGCATTAGCCTGATTCTATCGCGGACAAACCATCCCGCATCATTTTTTAAAAGAGACGGGCTTCCAAGCGAAATATAACTTTGATTGATCAACCGGTATCCCAGGCTTAAATCATTTTTGAAATATCGAAGCCGGAGACGTGTCTGGTAAGAAAGTGCATTATTTATGATTGACATTGCGACCTGTTGCATATCAAGACTTGTGCTTTCAGTTCCGTCTGATGTTGGCAGCCCTTCATCGGGAAGAGGTTCAAAATATTGATTGATCCAAATAATATCTTTGAAATCAGCAGCATCAGCCAAGGGTGGTGAAAGTGTGTTACCATTGTAAAGTGAAATAGCCGCTTCCCCTTTCAAACTTATTCTTTTCCGGTGGAAGAAACCCTCTAATGAATAACCATTTACAAGATTGTCTTTTGGTGCACCGAAATCTCTTGATTTCGTACTATCGAGAGATTCTTTGTCATCTTTTGCCTTCATGGCGATTATGCCGAACATCAGTCTATCCTGAGCGCCGAAAGTAATTCTGACGGCATTCAGTGTTCGCCTGTATGTGCCTGGTGTGTAGATTTGAGTTGTGTCCGGATTCATAATATCGGTAGTATCAACGGAAACTCCAGCATGACGTCCCTCAACTGCACGGTTTATATCGCCGGAGATCAGGTACACATTAAAAGGTCCGGTCAATAGATTCAACTCCGCACCACGAACACGCCGTCCGTAAAGTACAAGTTCATTGTATCGAGGATTTATGTCACCGGCACGAATTCTCCACCAGGGCATACCCAATGATACCTTGAAACGGTGTTGTGGTTGAAGGTTTCCCTGTTCCTCGCTTTTCAACCGCGCCATTGCCAAAGCACTGAAATTTCCGAATTTGCCTCGAATAGACAAATTCTCGTGTGCTACCTGCTGCTCCAGGCTGCTGAATCGCTGCATACTGCCTACAAATTCAGCTGTTCCACGAATATTACCGCGAATACCAGTGCGCGCACTCATTCTTTCTCTCTCAGATCTAACCGAAAAGTACCAGGTTTCCAAAAGAACAGAACCGGTCTCTTCTTCCGACACTATGTCGATGCGATGCCTGCCGGGCCTGATATTCCCTGCAATAGCTGTAAGCACATCTTCTGTTACTGCCGCAGTGTGTGTCCTGTCTATACCATCAATTCTCAAAACTACTTTCGATGGGTCAATGGTGCGAACCGACTGATCAAATGCGACCGCCACGAGAAGGTCTTCTTCCGGAACCATGCTCTCCGGTTCGGGACTGATTATCAAAACTGCAGAAATTGTTTCGCCCGGACTTGTACCACGTACTGAAACCACTACCGGATTCGCTTCGGGGAGAGCAGACGGGAAAGTCGTTTTTCTTCCATCATTCAGCTTAAATTCCAGGTAATATTCTATACCTACTGCTGAAATGTGCTCGCCCGGAATCTCACCAGTAAAATTCTCCATCCCTGGAATCATCTCGGCGAAATCGAAAGCTTCCTGATCACGGTTTCTATACCAGATATAGGCTTCAACTACCTGATCATTTGTAACGTCTCCATCGAGGGTTGCATTAATCTCGATAGGTTCCCCAGCTTCTGCAAATACAATCGGGATATGCGATACCAGGATCACGCCTCCCTGTTGGCTATACGCTGTCGAACCGATAAAAATCGAACATATTAAGGCAAATAAATTGAGTGATTTCCTCATAACAACTCCAAGAATAATTCTCTACAGGTTTTGAATATCCGAAACTATATATACCAGACAATAAAATTTACCAACGGTTGTATGGTTTTTCAGACCTCTGAAAAAGACAACATACAAAAATTTCCACCTGTGCAAAAGAGATAGCAGGTAAGATTTGAATATTGCTGATTGAGCAGGAGTCGAATTTCATGCTCTTGTATAGCCTCATACTTGACAAAGCATAAAAGCCGTTGTTGCGCAACCTTCTGTCCGTTCGGTATCGATAACTCCGTGATTACCCAGAAAGGGTGGGCAGTTGTAGTGCAACTCGGATTAACTCCCGATACTATGAAGAAAGTTGTGCAGATATCATTAGAAACTTGCAATACCAACTGTGCTTCCCCGGAAGCATTCAAATCCGCAATCGTATCTCTTGAAGAAGAGATGAAGGATGAAATGGGATTGATATCAAGATTCCTGTCGATGTAGGAGGATCGGAATACTTCTATGTACCACCTTCAGGCGATGTGCTTGTAAACCCTGAAGCCACGACAGGTATTGCGAAAGTACTTCACGTACTGGGAATGACAAACAGGCATTGGAAAATCATTAATTACCTCAGTGATTTTTATAAAAGAACAAAGTCTATTCCCACTGTTTATGAAGCCTATAAGGAAAATGAAATGGAACTTGACGAATTCATAGAACTATTCCCCGAAGGTTACCGCAGAGGCGCCTGTCTCGCCGCAGGATTACCTTTTTTCGCTTGAAAAACACAACATCAGCAAGAAGTGAGAGATTGCTTAAAATCTGTACATCAGGTTCGAAATCAATATTAAAAAGATGAGTTAATCTCAGGATTAGAGATATCTTTTTTCGACAATAGACGACGGTAGTGGAATACTGTCAATATTTGAATTCCTTCTTTAGTGATCCTGTAAACAATTCGGTAATTACCCTCAATCAATTCACGAATATTTTCTACTCCCAATTCAGGCACTATCCTGCCAATTTGAGGATGTTCTGTGAGAACTTCTGCACGATTGATCAGTCTGTTAACAACTTTCTGAGAGGCATTAATGTTGAATTCTGAAAGATATTCCTCAATTCTACTCAGTGCCCGGAATGCATTCTCTGACCATACAAGTTTAGTCAACCGGTCTTTTCCTCACGATGTCTGGCTAATCTTTGCTTCATCTTTTGTGTATCCATTACTTTTCCATTATCCGCATCGAGCAACCCGGTCTTAATGGATTTTAGAAAGTTATGTTCTTCCATGAGGTGATCATATTTGGCCGGTGAGAGAAGTACTCCTGCTGCACGACCATTCTGAGTTATTATTAAAGATTCTACCTTAGAAAGTTTCTCTAACCACATTGGGGCTTGAGACTTGAAACTACTAAGAGGTACAAGACTGTCGGAGACTCTGATGGGTCCCATGATAACTCCTTATAGACTGAATACGACTCTAATATAGACTATATTCAGTCTGAACACAACAACAAACAAATATTCATCACCTTGAAGATTTTCTGGGCAATGGATTCTCATCCCTGGAATATTACTTTTCAAAATCAAAGCCTTGCAAGACAATCAACCTCAACTCCAATCTGCAAAAAGAATTATTCTCCGAAGAGTACCCCGTGGAGCTTTCTAGGTAGGAGGATTACCCTTTTTCAATTGATTCAAATGGTATTCAGCAGAACCTTATGTTTAATTCTGCATGAAATTTAAATACAAATATGCAGTCTGAATCGTAAACAGGCTCTTGAATATCAAAATCAATTCATATTACCTTCCAACGTTTTTCTTCATCATGCTTTAGAATATTTATTATTTCAGATTTTGCTAAAAATACATGGATTGTTGGGCGCTTTTGTGAAACAAGGCACAAACGATGAAAAAACCGAATGGCAATTCCTTATCATTGATGATCCGGATTTTCCCTTTTCTTCGATGGTTTGAGAATTATTCCAAATCTAACTTCAGGGCTGATTTTATTTCTGGTTTGACAGTCTCCCTGGTACTGATTCCGCAGTCAATGGCGTATGCTCAATTGGCTGATCTCCCCGCATATTTTGGTCTTTACGCTGCTTTTCTACCGCCATTAGTCGCTGCAATGTTTGGCTCAAGCCATCAACTTGCTACAGGTCCGGTTGCAATGGTGTCCCTCATGACTTCCACAGCATTGGCGCCACTGGCAACAGCAGGCAGTGAAGCATTTGTCGCGTATGCAATAATCCTGGCGTTGATTGTCGGTCTTTTCCAGCTATCACTTGGATTATTCCGTCTGGGAATGGTGATCAATTTTCTTTCTCACCCGGTGGTGAATGGTTTTACCAATGCAGCCGCGATAATCATTGCCACTTCCCAGTTGTCAAAGCTATTCGGTATTGATGTAGATAAAGCGAAGCATCATTATGAAACTGTAATCGATATTATCGCTACAGCGATGCATAATACACATTTGCCTACACTTGCACTCGCTGCACTGGCATTCGCAATTATGATTGTTTTAAAGAAAGTTAATCCGAGAATACCGAATGTGCTGGCAGCCGTAGTCATTACCACTATTATTTCCTGGTCAACGGGATTTCAAAAAGACCAGATTTCTGATATTTCGCATTTGCATGAGCCTGGTCTTGCAGAAAAAATCGCAAACTATAATAATACTCTGGATCAAATAGATTCGATTATGCAAGAACTTGTTTCGCTTAGTACGGAGAAAAGAGAAACTATAAAAAACCACGGGAAACATTCCCTGGAAGCTATTGATATTTTAGCCCATACTGCACAACTTGAAGTCCGTGTCGATAGATTAAAACACCATATCAGGGAAATCCGTCATGAACTTCGTGATTACCGGCTTTACTCCGTAGCAAGTGCAAACAATATCATAGATTATTATCCTATTAATGGATTGCCATCAAACCTTGAACGTGAATCAGGTAGAAAATGGCATCTCAAAGTTAAAAACGGAAAATTAGATACTGCGCAATTGCTTATGATAGGTGGAGGATCAGTAGTTGGAACTATACCCCAGGGTTTGCCGAAATTCTCTGTCCCAAAGGTAAACTTCTCAATAATACTCGACTTGCTGACCATGGCAATTATTATTTCATTGATTGGATTTATGGAAGCTATTTCTATCGCCAAAGCTATGGCGGCGCGTACTGGACAGCGTCTTGATCCTAACCGGGAGCTTATAGGGCAGGGGCTTGCCAATATTGTAGGATCTTTTGCACAAAGTTACCCGGTATCCGGCTCCTTCTCGCGATCAGCAGTCAATATTCAGGCTGGAGCTGTCACAGGTTTGTCCAGCGCATTCAGCAGTCTATTTGTGCTCTTGACCCTGCTTTTCTTTACACCGCTTCTGTTTCACTTACCTCAATCCGTTCTCGCGGCTATTATAATGATGGCGGTTATCGGGCTTATCAACATAGGTGGATTCATCCATGCCTGGAAAGCACAAAAATATGATGGCGCTATTGCAATAATCAGCTTCGTCTGCACTCTTGCATTTGCACCACATCTCGAAAAAGGTATAATGATAGGTGTGCTGCTTTCATTAGGACTTTACCTGCTCCGTACCATGAAGCCTAAAATGGCGATTTTATCAAGAACAGTGGATGGACATTACCGTAATGCGGACAGACTTGGTCTTGATAAATGCATGCATGTTGCCGCAATCAGATTCAATGACTCCCTGTTTTTTACTAATGTCAATTATCTGGAGGATGAAGTCCTGGAAGAAGTTGCTTCCATGCCGGAATTGAGACATGTCCTCATTGTGGGTAATGGAATAAACGAACTCGATTCCTCGGGAGAAGTATTGCTTTCCCAACTTGTAAGCAGGCTTCGTGAATCAGATATAGATATATCTTTTTCAGGTTTGAATGATCATATATTTGACGTGATGAAAAGAACGCATCTCTTTGAAAAGATTGGTAGTGACCATTTCTATCATGGCATCACCGATGCAGTTCGTGAGATTCACAAGGGCGTTTGTCTCAATTCACCAGAGCATATATGCCCTCTGCTGCAAGCTAAATTTAAGAAATTCGAGGTCTCGGATGAGATGGTTGAAGCAATGAAGCATGCAGAAAGTAAAAGTCATTAACGGGATAAGCAGGCGGCAAAGTTTGAGTTGAATTTGTATAGCATTGTTTCATTTTTGGGATACTATTCGTATTATTACAGGGATATTATTCCTTACATTTAAAAGGAGTATTTTTTGGCTGTCATTCTAATTTGCAGCGGATCATTCTGTAACGGTGACCGGATTGCTGAAGCCGTAACGGAAAAGATGGGTTACAGGCAAATAAACACGCAATTGCTCGAAACAGCATCTGAACTGCATGGTATATCCACGGAGAAACTACAAAGAGTATTGGATGGTTCTCCACAGTTGTTCAAAAAACCCTCGCAAGACCTTAGAAAAAACATTGCCTCAATTGAAATAACCCTAGCAGAACTGGTACAGCAGGATAATGTTGTCTATCATGGCTTTGCAGGACATTTAGTTCCAAAGGATATAACTCACGCGCTCAGGGTATGCCTGATAGCGACACGTGAGCACAGGATCGAAATGGCGATGAAGGAAGCCGGATTATCAGAGAAAGAAGCTATTAAACTGATAAACAAGGACGATGAAGAAAGGGAGAACTGGACTCAATTTCTTTTGAGCCATGAACCATACGACAAGCATTTATATGATATTCTCATCCCAATGCATTCCACTGATCCGGATGAAGCAGTCTCTATAATTTGTGAAAAATCACAGATGGAGGCAATAAACACAACTCCTGAATCTACGAAGGCATCGGTAGATTTCCTGCTGGCTGCACAGGTACAAATCGCACTAGCCGAAGAGGGACATGATGTCAGCGTTTCAAGCGAAGATGGGAATATCTCAATAGCAATAAATAAATATGTTGTTAGACTGGAACATCTACAGAAACAGCTTGAAACCTCTGCAGCTAAAATCCAGGGTGTGAAAAGTGTCAGCAGCGCTCCCGGCACAAAATTTGTCCCACCAGCTCTTATTCGGATGCCTGAATTTTCATTGCCAAAAAAAGCGCTACTCGTTGATGATGAACGTGAGTTCGTTCAGACGTTATCTGAAAGATTATTAACAAGAGATCTGGATACTTCTGTTGTATATGACGGCGAAGAGGCGCTTGGTTATCTAAAAAATGATGTCCCTGACGTCATGGTACTCGATTTGAAGATGCCGGGTATTGACGGTATAGAAGTTCTCAGGCAGGTAAAGCAACACCACCCAAAGGTTGAAGTCATTATTTTGACTGGTCACGGATCGGAAAATGAAGAAGCAATTGCCAAGGAATTGGGAGCTTTTGCCTATTTGCAGAAACCTGTGGACATAGAGATATTAGCGCAAACCATGAGAGAGGCATATAAGAAGGTAGGTAAAGTTGAACCGGATGCAGAGGAGTAATGAACAAGGTAGTGATCTGACAACTCACGATTATTGTCATTTGTAAAATATATCTTTACATTGTAAGAACAGGAATATCTGAAGGATGTGGCTAAGTTTTTTTCTAAATATGGCTCTTCCCTGGAGGAAGAACGAGAAACCAGAAGTAACTAGAAGTTTACGCCGATACCGGCGCATCTGGCGTTTCTCTGCGACTCTTACATTGTTTGTCGCATTAGCTCCACTAATTGTAATGGCTGCAGTGACCTTTATTCTCTACCAGAAAACTTTAAAAACTGAAATAATGTATGATATTTCATCAACTCTTTCACGTACTTCATGGTCTCTCGAATTTGTTGTTGATGAAAGATTGTCTGTATTGGAAATGCTTAATCAGGAAAAAACACGGAAAGAGTTTTGCAATAACCTCCAGTTGGCAGCTACGCTGAAAAATCTCAAAAAATCATTCGGTGGCTTTGTTGATCTTGGACTTATCAACTCCGATGGTCAACAGAATTATTATGCCGGTCCCTATGATCTGCAAGGTGAAAATTATAAAGATCAGGATTGGTTCAGCGAAGTAAAACAACGCAAGGTTTATGTCAGTGACGTTTTTACAGGACATAGAAAGGAACCACATTTTGTTATTGCAGTCATGCATGAGCTGCCGGACGAAGACTTTTATATACTTCGAGCGACTGTTGGGATGGAGTTGCTTAACGAATTAGTATATCTCCCGGGTCAAGGAAGAGCGGATGATATTTTTATTATAAATCGTGAAGGTATTCTTCAAACAAATTCCATCTTTCATGGAATGCTGCTTGAAACCTGTTCCCTGCCATCAATGGAGTATAGTAATGACGATGAGATAATAGATAATTTTAATCAAGAAGGAATATCATATTCACTGGGTTACCGGCATATTAAGAACACTCCGTTCATCCTCATTGTTATGAAAAGACGCACCGATCAGGTGAAACACTGGCTTAAAAGCCGAAATGAAGTGTTCTTTTTTCTGCTGATCAGTACATTACTTATCATCAGTGTTGTTCTCTGGAGTTCGACATATATGGTGAGTCATATACGCGCTGCAGATCAAAGAAGAGATCACATGCTTCATAATATTGAATATACAAACAAAATGGCGACAATCGGACGTTTGTCGGCTGGCGTTGCGCATGAGATAAACAATCCACTTGCGATTATCAACGAGAAAGCAGGACTTTTAAAAGATCTGGCAGGCTTCGTGGAAGATTATCCTCATAAAGATAAAACTCTACATAGCCTCGAATCGATAATCAAATCTGTTGAACGTTGCAGTATAGTTACGCATCGTCTGCTTGGATTTTCACGGAAGGTTGAATTTCGAAGAGAATCAATAAATCTTGTTAATCTGTTAAATGAGGTCATGGGATTCCTGGACCGGGAGGCATCGCACCGCAATTTGAAAATCTACACTGATTGGGGTAAAAATGTCCCACTAATCGTTAGCGACCGCAGCCAGCTTCAACAGATATTTCTCAATATAATCAATAACTCTTTCGCAGCAGTGCCAGATGGCGGGAAAATTAATTTGTATATACAAGTTGGAAATCCACGTGAAGTTTCAGTGATTATCAAGGATAATGGTTCAGGAATATCCGAAGAAAACTTGGCAAATATTTTTGAACCATTCTTTTCTACAAAAGGCGAATTCGGTACCGGTCTTGGACTCTCGATTACTTATGGCTTAGTACAAAAGCTTGGTGGCAGGATTGAAGTCCAAAGTAAACTGGATGAGGGAACAAGTTTCACTGTGACATTACCCAGACAAAGTCCGGATCAAGGGGAAAAAACATGAGCAAACTCAAAGTGTTACTGATAGATGATGAAGTTGAACTGGTGTCCACTCTGGTAGAGCGTCTTGCAATACGAGGGATAGACGCTGAATTTGTCACCACTGGACATGATGCTCTGGAACGAATGAGTGAAGCAGTGTTTAATGTAGTAGTGCTCGATCTGAAAATGCCGGGGCTGGGCGGTTTGGAAGTGATGCAGGTGATCGAGGAAAAACACCCCGGCGTGAAAGTGATTATTATTACGGGTCACGGTGCAGGTTCAGAAAACACAGAAAAAATACCAGAAGGCGTTGCCAGTCTCCTTTTAAAACCATTCAGTATCGACAACCTGGTTTCAAGCATACATAAAGCAGTGGAAAAAAATAATGGAGAATCTTGATGTTAGAGGATTCTGAACTGCAAGCAGGACGTCGTGAATTATCGTTCTTTGGCACTATCACCGCGAGTGTTACTCATGAACTGAATAACGTCCTCTCTATTGTCGAGCAAGTTGCCGGTCTCCTTGAGGATATGCTTGCCGCTCAAGAATCCGGGTATCCTGTGAAACCGGAGAAGTTGGCAAGAATCCATGAACGAATTACCCGTCAGACAAAGCGTGGCGTAGGAATTATCAAAAGTCTGAATAGTTTTGCACATGGCACGGATGAACCGGTATCCGAATTCGATTTGAATCATATTGTCGGTAATATCATCACACTTTCGACACGATTTGCTGAGCTGAAGAAAGTCAGACTCGAATCAGAATATACTGCCGAAGAAGTTAAAATCACTGGCGATCCATTTCTATTGCAGCAAGCTGTTTTCTCTGGCTTCCAATTTCTACTCGAAGATGCGAAGAAGGACGATACAATAGTTGTCACGGTATCACAGCATGAAAATGGTTCTGCCGCTCAAGTTCAAATCAAAGGACCGGCACACGAGAAAAGTAACAGGGACGAGCCCAGGATTGAGTTTTTGAATTACCTGACCGCTGAGCTTGGGGGTACATTCACTATGAACGGATCTGAAGATCATAGAGAAACCTTGACACTCTATTTTCCACTCAACAAGTTTGCGTAAGTATAAATAATACATATGAGGCAACAATTTGTGCTGCAAGGTATATTGCCTGCTGCAACAGATTAACTTCAGATATGAAGGAGTAAAAATCATGGCCGAAGCAAAAGTTCTACTCGTAGATGATGAAGAGGACTTTACTGAAGTCCTATCCGAGCGGATGGAAACTCGGGGATTTGAAGTGCATGTCTCATCTAAC
Organism: Candidatus Electryonea clarkiae; assembly: GCA_030765455.1. Taxonomy (GTDB): domain Bacteria; phylum Electryoneota; class Electryoneia; order Electryoneales; family Electryoneaceae; genus Electryonea; species Electryonea clarkiae. The sequence continues at coordinate 79,880 of JAVCCM010000067.1, forward strand.
GGTTACGATGCATTGAAAATGGCTCAGGAAAATTTCTACGATGCCGTTATCCTTGACGTAATGATGCCGGGGATGGATGGTATCGAGACACTCAAGCATCTCCTGGCAGGTAATCCTGATTTACAGGTGATACTTCTTACGGGTGTAGCAACTTTGCAGAAGGGACTAGAAGCGCTCAAATCCGGGGCGATGGAATTCCTGGAGAAACCTGCCGATATTAATAAACTAATGGATTTGATTATAAAAGCCAGGACAACGCGGGAACGATTGACAGATGAACGAATCGACGCAACGATGAATAAAATTCTGAAAAAGAGAGCATGGTAATCATTAAATTATCAAAGGTATAATTACACTTTCCAGAGACAGGTTGGAAAGAATAACTATTTGAATGTATCGGTTATTAATCCTTCACCCGCGCTATCAGGATAGTGAAATCATCTTCAAACGGCTTGCCGTTTGTATATTTTTCTACTGCGGATTGTATCTGGTCAATTATTTTACCTACATCATCTTTACGATGCAAAATCGCAATTTCAATGATATGATCCTCCCCGAATTCTGTTTCAGTATCATCCATCGCCTCGCTCACACCATCGGTATATGCAAGCAGGAGGTCGCCTCTCGAAACCATCATCGATCCGGACAAATAGCTTATTCCCGGTAGAACACCCAAGACAAGCCCACCAGTTGTCAATGGAATAATTTCTTCATTTTCAGTGATAATTACCGGTGGATTATGCCCTGCGTTTACATAATTAATTTCACCAGTCCCGGGATCATATATCGCTGCGAAGAAGGTTACATATTGTTCCGGATCGGTATTCTGGCACATAACGTCATTCGCTCTTCCGACAACTTCAGCCAGGTTAACGTCCATTCCTGACAGAGTACGCAGCGAGGCTTGCAGGTTTGCCATAATCATCGCTGCTCCAGCACCCTTGCCGGAAACATCTCCTACAGCCATCAGGGTACGATCTCCACTTAGCGGAATAACATCATAGTAATCTCCTGCGACCTCAAGCGAAAACTGGCATTTTGCGGCAATGTCAATTCCCGGAGTAAGTGGCAGGATAGAGGGTAGAAAACGCTCCTGAACTTCTCTTGCAACTGCTAATTGCTCCTCAAGTCTTTTCTTTTCAAAGTTATCTTCGAGCAGGCGGAGATTTTCATTCTGTAATGCCACCTGGGAGGCGAGCGAACGAAGGACATCCAAATCTTCCGCAGACATATTTTCACGATCTGTTTCAAAAGACAGGGCAATGAATCCGATGAGACGTGAATGAACAAGCATTGGCAGCAATAATGCTATCCGGTTGGAGCGGAGCCATTTTTTCTCGTCATTCGTCAGGTTGACCTTCTCGGCTGCGATTGCCTCATCAACCATGATAGATCGACCATATTGCTCCATTTCCAGTATTAACTCGCTATCTGTTTCAAGAGGCACCGGTTTTCCATCCGGCAGTTTGAACCTGATTGAGTTTTCATCACTCAGTACAGGTAAGACAACCGCAATTCCTAATCCTTCTTTCAGATTTTCTTCGAGTCGTTGCCAGAGAGTATTACGGTCAGGCATGGACATTGTTGATGATAAAAAATCCGCAAGCATATTGCGTAACCGCATGCGTTCAGGGAAAAATCGTTGTTCTATGATTTTCTTGACTTTCCGGTGTACGGGGGCAAAACTTAGTGCCAGCAATAGCGCAATAATAAGAGTAGGTGTCCGGCTTGCTACGTTTAAGGTGTTAAGGAGAAGCCCGCTGATCAGGTAAAGCAGACCGAAAAAGACAACCAGGAGTACTCCTGTTACAATGACATACCTCGTTCCCCGTCGAAGCCTGCCCTCTACCTCCAATAAACGATATTTTCCAAATGCGTAAGCGAACGAAATAGGAGAAAGAAGGAGAGCAAGAAAAACGAAGTTAATGAGGAGGAGTTGCCCCCATTCAGGCATGGATGTAAACAAACCTGGAATTGCTGCTATAATAATGAGGATAAATAATGAACCAAGACCAATGCCGGTACCATATAACACTAATGAAAGTTGTCGCTTTTCAAGTGGGAAATGTGTTCTTGTTCTGCGAATACTAAGAACTATAAAACCAAGGAAAACCTGGATAGAGATAAAAATAGTAAAAAAGACATCAGGCAGGTCCAAATCAAATCTTCTAAGAATCAAGATAAAAACCAGCAAGAGAATCTGCGGTGAAAAAACAGCAAGATAGATCAAAACAATCCATCGCTTGAGAATTGATACAGGGCGTGGAAAATACAACTGCAGAAGCAGCCAGAAAGCGCCAAAGCAGAACGTCACAAATCCCAAAAACTCAACGATGTAAGTCTGGCCGGGTATTTCAAATAGGGCATAACGACTCGACATGACAGTTACGCCTGCCATCATAAACGAGGTCATTGAAAGGCAGAACAAAGCAAGAATACGTACACCGGCAGAATCCGGACGTTTAAAAAATGCCCACATTCCTACCAGCAAATAGCTGATAGTGATAAGAAAACGTAGTACCTGGAGGGCTATGGTAGATATTATGTCGCTAAGATTACGGTCTTCGTAAACAAAGCTGGAGTTGTTCTCTATGCCATCATGTTTGAAAATAACGTCAAGCCTTGTGCCAGCAGGTACCGGCCTAAGAACTGCTTCTTCTATACCGTGCAAACCGGAAGAGCTGTCTGCCGCAGTGATAAGAGTATCACCGATTGAAGGGTATATGCCTCTGACAAAATCTGTAGTATCAACGGCTGTAAATACATATAGACTGTCATCTTGAATCATCCGGATATCAGTATTAGTTCTGCCCGAACTACTCCATGCGACTACCTTTGTAGCTTCACGAGCATAAAAAACAAGCTGATACAGGAGTAGAAAAACTCCTAATAACACAATTACGCTTTTGATTATTTTATCCGGCATTTAATAATTCCATCAATAGAAATACTGAATTATTGTAATTCAAAGGAATTTACATTGTAGATCAAAGCAAAAGTATTTGCAACCGTAAGAATGTACAAAATCTTTTATGGTTTCACCTTCTGAAGGCAGAAAATCAATAACTTTATGTAATTCTGAGCATTATATTTTTCTGCTCTCGCAGGAATTATATCTAATTATTATTAACCGTTCAAAGTGCAGCCCTGAGCCTGCTCATTGTCGCAGCTTCTCCCCCTACTTCATCCTGCCATGTAATTACTTTCCATCCACCGTCTGCGCTTCTGATAATCTTTAGATCGGCAAGTCCCTCATAAAGCTGAGGAAGATCTTCACGGGAAAGATCCAGTTCGAGACGATATGTTTCCTGGTAAAAAGCAGTGTCGGCAGAAAGGTTTTCCGTAACGATTGTAAATTCCAGCTCTGCCGTAGCCTCTGCCGGCAAAAGATCATTATTTAGAAGCCTGCGGGCAAAAGCATTTTCTTTTTCATATCCCCAATCATCAAAAGCAGCAGGATCATCAGGATAGGCGGAGGGGCTGGCATTATAGGAAAAGGCTGAATCTATCATCAGCATAAAGAGATCGGGATCGCGTAATGCTACAGCGTTGCTTAATCCTTCGATAACCTCATCGGGGCTGTTAGCGATCTCGTTACCTGACTGAGTACCGGTCGGTGATTCAGGATCTCGTGTTGAAAATAAATCACAACCGACATTGACTACTCCAGTGACTAATGCGATCAACAATAGCACCAGTAATAATCTACCAGGTAAGACAATATGATTCTTGACGTGAATACTCTTCAAAATATGCCCGGATTATCTGGTTTAAGTTCCTGCCGGTTCATTGTCAATTTAACAACCTCTATTTTGACAACTTTCGTAATTTTAACCTTGCCAGCGTTTCAGATGAATTGATCTAATACTATTCCTTTTAAGATAACAATATTATATAATAAAAACACCCGGCAAAATTGAACAATTGCCGGGTATCGTTGTCATAGAAATTATTTTACAGGTTTCGCGCAATCTCCTCGGCAACTTCCAGGCTGGTGTTGCTTCCACCCATATCATAGGTCCTGGATTTTCCCTCTGCAATGGTTTTAGCGATGGATGCTTCCAGTTTGGTGGCAAGCTCGTATTCACCAAGCCAGTCCAGCATCAGGCGGGTTGAGAGCAGCATTGCAATAGGATTAACTTTGTATTGACCTGCATACTTTGGGGCGCTTCCATGAGTTGGCTCGAAAACAGCATAGTTGTCTCCAATATTTCCGGAAGCGGCAAAACCTAATCCACCGACTAACTGTGCAGCGAGGTCCGATAAGATATCGCCAAACATATTTTCTGCTACGAGAATATCATAGTCAAAAGGATTTTTCAGTAACCACATAGCCTGTGCATCGATATTGGTTTCCCACATATTAATTTCCGGGTAGTTCTTCGCCACTTCCCGCGCTGAGCGGATCATCATTCCGCCCGTTTCACGAAGCACATTAGGTTTATCAACCACTGTCACTGATTTTCTGCCATATTTCCTTGCGAACTCGAATGCCTTCTCTACGATATTCGTGCAACCGGCACGAGTCATAATCCTGCTGGACATTGCAACATCATTTCGAGGTATATCTAAAAATCTTTTTGCCTTTGGCTGATATTTCGCCAGTGTTTCAATCACTTCATCCGGCATGGGGTGAAACTCTACACCTACATATAATCCCTCGGTATTTTCACGGAAAATAACAAGGTCAATCCCTTCCTTGTAATTAAGAGGATTACCGGGATATGCCTTGCAGGGACGCATGTTGGTATGCAGGCTCTTTTCCTGTCGCAACCGAACGATTGGGCTGAAATAAACATAACCCTTGTCCCTGATTTCAGGGTCGAGCTCTTCAGCGGCTTCATCGCGAGGTTTCGAAGTAATCGCTCCAAACAATGCGCATTCGGTTGTTTTCAACATATCAAGAGTTCGGTCAGGCAGAGCATTGCCTTCATGCTTCCAGAATTCCCAACCTATGTCACCCTTTACATACTTAGCTTCAAAATTCAAGGCATCGAGAACTAATCGAGCACAATCCATTACATCATTACCTACTCCGTCGCCGGGCAGCCAGGCAATCCTGTGTTCTGACATGGTTTTCCCTTTATGTAAAAGTATTGAGTTAAATTTCGCAAAGAAGATAAATAAAACTACCAGATTCAATCAAGCCATATTTCGGTCGAAACCCTGCAATTATTAATATTGGTATTTCTTATGTAAAGTTGTGAAGAAATCATTCTGTTCAGCTTGAAGATCCCTGCAAATATTTGGTTCTGGTCTGCACTGGTCAGGAATATATCTCTTTGTATTTTTCAACTAATAACCTGACAACTGTCTTGGCTCCGTCAGTTCGAGTTTCAGGAAATTTGAATGGCCTCTCTGCAGTTAAAGAATCAAGTGAATCCATCCAATTTCCTGATCGAAGATGATTACTTTCAAGCAGCCTGCTCGGAAGGAATTCCTCAATATAATTTGCGATTACTGGGTATTCGGCAAAACGCCCCCTGTCGGAATATACCATAGCCGTTTTATTTCCTACACATTCAGCTACAGTACTATAACCGGGTTTTGACATTACGATATCTGCCATTCGCACCAAGTCACAATAACGTAAATTCAAACTCCGCAGATATGAGTCGGAAATGTAAAAAAATGGTTCTCCCGGATCTTTCATGGGCTCAGTTACGACAAAGAGGAACCTGTCATGAATTGCTTTTGGAGGAAGTGTCAAACCTTCAAGTCCGCTGCCTCCATAAGAAAGAATTATTACGACTTTCTCATGCTGAATGCCAAGCGAATCACGTGTTTCAAAGGGATCATGTTGAGATATACGTGACACCAGCGGGACATCCTGAACGACCGGAAAGGCATCAAGTCCCTTGCACATTACCGTTCTGAACAGACACTTGCAGGTTTGATATCCTGCTCTTGCTTTCCCTGCATAAGGTTCAAAGCGAGGATCATCATCAGCAAGATCACTCCAGATCCAATCCCAACTGAAGTTGGTTGAGCCGAAAGCTGGCACTCCTGCAAGAGCACATGCTTCAAATGCACGGGGTGGGATATCGATTAATGCAATATCAATTTGATTATTCCTTAACCAGTTTGCCTCTTCCTGAACCAGACGGTCACCATCGCTGCCGTAGAAATACTCCAGCTTTTCAACTGACCTGGGTATATCAATGCTTAAAGAGTCTTTTTGAACGAGACCTATATCCAATCTTATTGGAACATGGCTATCCGGTTTAAAACCTGCTGCTTCAATTATATGTTCTTTGGGAAATGGAGCCCTGATATGTACACGAACTTCATTATATTCTATTTTCAAATACCGAAGTATCTCCATCGTCCTGGTCATATGACCGTATCCGTGACCGGTTACATAAACAGCAAGATTCATCCAATTACCCAATAAAAGTTCTGGTCAGAAAGATATTAGTTAAGGAAAATGATAATATATGCAGAACCAGGATTAGCCTACTACCATCCTGAGATCAAGGAGAGCACAGGGTAATGCTATAATAATAAGTGGTTTATCCCTCAGATCGCGAAGAGAAGAAAACGGTAACTAAACTATCTATAATTGCATCATAATAGTTATATTTCATATCCTGTAAAGGGGAAACCTGGGCAGGTGAATACATTACTTAATCCAATAACATTATCATTGAAAATAAAAGCATTTTGAAATGCAGGTAATCCAAATGTTTGCCAAATTGCTGCGAGCAAATAAATGTTGCCCTTACTGTAAATCAGAACGTTTACGGCGTTTGGAGCGTCATGGCTTTTTACGTCGCCGCATTCTTCCAATCATAGGAGGATACTTCTATCATTGCGGCAGTTGTAAGCGGGATTTTTTGCTTTTTTACAGGTAATTATTCAAGATCTGTTTCTTCATAGAGGATGCGTTCACTTAAAACGCCGTGTCATTACCAAATTGATCAGGTAATCCACTGCTCGCATTCACTTCTCCTTTTCCGGAAGATTAAAATGAACAAAGTAATTGAAACTTTAACTCGCTCATGCGGAACGAGACTGGTATTGGTGCTGGGGGATATCACCGAAGAGTCAGTAGATGCGATAGTAAATGCCGCCAACACAAATTTATTGCATGGCGGTGGAGTTGCGGGAGCGATAGTACGGAAGGGTGGAGATTCGATACAGGAAGAATCCAACAGGGTTGCACCCGTTGTGGTTGGTAACGCCGCTATTACAGGAGCCGGCAAGCTGTTGGCAAAATATGTTATCCATGCTGTTGGTCCAAGGTGGGGGGAAGGTGACGAGGATTCAAAACTGGCGGGAGCTGTTCGGTCATCAATACTCCTGGCGAATGATAAAGAATTGAAATCAATCAGCATGCCTGCAATATCGACCGGGATTTTCGGTTTCCCTTTAAAAAGGGCAGTTGGTATAATTTTAGGCTCGATTGATTCGACTTTAGGTGAATTAGCTGATTCTTCTTTAAAGGAAATAAGGATTTGTATTTTCGATCGTGAAACACTTGATGTTTTCGTTGAAGGTCTTGAAGAATACTCAAAATAGTATTGACAAATTATTATTAAATATGGCTCAATCGTGATAAACTATCAACTTGCCAGGGAAGAGCTGATTGAAACTCTTCAGCGGAAAGGTATTAAGGATAAGCGAGTCCTTGATACAATTCGTGAAGTGAAAAGACATCTATTTATCCCACCCAATATGAGAGGAAGGGCTTATGAAGATTCCCCTCTCCCCATAGGTAAAGCTCAAACGATTTCTCAACCTTACATGGTAGCCTGGATGACTGAACTGTTACACCTTAAAGGCAAAGAGAAGGTACTAGAAATCGGTACGGGTTCAGGTTACCAGGCAGCGATACTTGCACATTTATGCGCGAAAGTTTTTACAGTTGAACGTATATCAGAACTGGCAAAGGAAGCACGAGAGCGTTTCGAGAAACAGGGTATTGATAATATTGTTCAAAAAGTTGGAGATGGCACACTTGGCTGGCGGGAATTTGAACCTTATGACTGTATCATCGTAACTGCCGGGGCGCCATCAATTCCAAACAAGCTTATTAATCAGCTTATCGATGGTGGGCGCATGGTAATACCCACCGGTCCGAGACGTATCCAGGATTTAAAGCTTGTTGTTAAACACAAAGGAGAACCATTGATAACATCAGAGGGAGGTTGCATTTTTGTGCCACTATTAGGGAGTGACGGATGGAAATCGCAGGAAAAATAGCTTCATATTTCCAGGGCAGCCCGGCGGAATTGATAACAGTAATTATCGCTATGCTGCCTGTTGCTGAACTCCGAGGTGCAATACCCTGGGCGCTGACATTAGGCGACCTGGACTGGACTCGCGCAATCCCACTCGCTATTGTCGGGAATATGATCCCAATACCGTTTATTTTATTGCTTTTAGGTCCTGTTTCGAATTTTCTATCGCGGTGGGCAGTATTTGAAAAATTCTTTCAATGGTTATTTGCGAGGACAAGAAAACGAAGCAAAAATATAGAAAGATATAAAGCACTGGGGTTGATACTTTTTGTGGCAATCCCCTTACCTGTGACCGGTGGATGGACAGGTTCTGTTGCCGCTTTCTTATTTGGAATTCGTTTCTGGAAAGCGATGATTTGTGTATTTATTGGGGTTTGTATTGCGGCTGTAATAGTATCATTAACTACACTTGGGGCGATTGGTGCAGTAAGATTGTTTGGATGATTCATGCTAAGATTATTTATTCCAATGTTTTTCTATGGAGGGTATCATGAAATGGATTTTTTTACTCTGTATAACAGTAATTATATCAGGTTGTAGTTTTACTGTGCCACAAGCACCGTTGAGCTATACTGACTATTCCGGATTGGCTGAACCATATGAGATCCTTGGGCCGGTTATGGGTACATCGAGTACAGCATTCTTTTTAGGAATCCCCATGAAGCCTGATGGCGGCTATAACGTTGCTTACAGGTACGCATTATTGAGTAAACCAGGCGCAAACGCATTAATCAACACCTACAGTGATGTTACATATAGTTACTTCTTTTACATCTATATAGAGAGAAAAACAACTGTATATGGTACAGCAATTCAAACAGGGGATCCACTGCTTGCATTAAATTCTTCTGCTTCAACACTTTCCCATAAGAAACAATCAACCACCAGCCAATCCGGTTACTCGTACAATGACACATCCAATCGTTCCTCGGAACAAACGAATCAAAATGAAAGCAAACAAATATCAAAAGAAAAAACCATTGAATATTTTGAGAATTATTTATTCTGTGTAACAGGATACGGTTCGCTTAAACTAAAAATACTTTACGATTCATATTCAGCTTTTTGTAAGTCCGAAGAACTCACACCTCTAAGTAAAAACATGTTTCATAAAGAATTGAAGAGATACATCGGTGATGCATATTCAGAAAAAATTGTATGGGGATCAATCTATATAAACGATATAAAATTCAAGTAGCCAGATAAATAGAAGTGAAATGTTACAGGATTTAAGGATATTAAAGATTTTCAGGATAAGGATTCCAATTTGGTTTCATTGCGTCTTTGCGCCTTTGCGTGAGATAAAAATCGCTATATCTTTACACAATCTTGAAGTACAGAGAGATCAAGTTCAGGAGGAAAGGGATCTACTGGTCAGCTCATAAAATGATATTGATAATATAGTAGCGCGTGCGCCGGATACTTAAAATCAGGTTCATCCAAATCGTTAATAAGTTTTATTCATTTGAAAAGTTAACAACTAAACAGAAAATAGGAGTAACCAATGGTTAATCAGCAGGAATCACCGAATATTGCCCCGGAAGGGCATCCGATACATACACTGATGGAGGAGCATCGTATTCTGCTTGAGTTTGCAGCAAAGCTTGTAGAATCAGCTAAAGAATTGAAGGAATACAACAGTATCGCAGAAGCCTCCGACCAGGTATCGGGAATCGTTGTAATTTTGGATCATTTCAAGGATGCTCAGAAACACTATCTTCGAGAGGAAAATGTCCTATTCCCTTACCTTGAAAAGCAAGGCATTTCAGGACCTACCGCTCAGATGTGGGATGAGCATGAGCAGATCCGTGGCGTTGAAAAAGAGATTTTCAAATTGATGGATAATCATCTGGAAATGGAAATTTCAGAAATTGCCCGAATACTTGAATCACATGCACGGAATCTAAATGGTCTGCTGAGTGTACACTATCAAAAGGAAAATTTGATTCTGTTTACCATGGCGATGAGAAGTTTTACTGAAAATGATTGGGATGAAACTGAAAAACAGTTTGCCGAAATTGGTTATTGTGGTTTTTCACCTGCTTCAGCGAAGAGAGTAGTCTCGGATGCTGAGTCTGGTTTGGATGAAAATATGCTTGATGGAAACATAAATACAGGTTCAGGAGAACTTACCAGGGAAGAACTCACCGCAATGCTGAACAGTCTGCCGGTGGAACTTACCTTTGTTGATAAGGACGATACATTCAGGTATTTCAACCAGGTCAAAGATTCCATTTTCACCCGAACAGTAGCGGCAATAGGCACGAAGGTACAGAATTGTCATCCGCGGAAAAGTGTTCACATTGTCAATAAAATCATTGAAGACTTCAAGAGCGGCACAAAAGATGAAGTCTCATTCTGGATTCATATGAAAGAGAAATACGTCTATATCAGGTACTTTGCCGTCAGGAACACAAATGGCGAATACCTCGGGGTAATGGAAGTTTCACAAGATATCAAAAATATTCAGGAAATTTCAGGCGAGAAAAGACTTATGGAATAATATCCGTCAAAGCATGGATACGATGCAAAGCTTATTCATCATTGAGTGTGAGTCCCTTCTTGCTTGCCAATCAGAACTTTGTTTCGATCTGTCTGATCCGTGGAAATGCCATATTTCAGTCTTATCACGTGGACACAGGGGATATCTGCATGCAATCAATAAGTTCCTTTTTTAATTCGTGACTTTGAGGTAGACAATTTTAATAATATCTTGATTACTTGAATGAGGATGGGACTCCAGGGCAAGCAGCCAAACTACCCGTCGATTAAACAGGTAATACGCAGTTACACCTCTGCATCGTTTCAGTGAAGTTGAAATTGACGCAAATCCTATATATTATAGGTATTATTAAATTCATTTGGAGGATCAGTTGTTAGGGAAACATATCTGGAATTATACAGCGCTTTGCCTGGTGATATTAATATTATCGGGTTGCGGCGGTTCTAAAACAGAACAGTTGGCAAAAGTTGAAGACTGGGTTCTAACGACAGAAGAATTCCGGGAGATGGTAGTTAACCGCTGGAGTAATGAACAGGCTGCCGTGAAGGTAAGCAAACAGGAATTAACGGATTTTCTTGATATGATAGTGAATAACCGTCTTAAGGTTGTTGACGGGTACAGCAAGGGTCTGGATAAAAATCCTGAAGTTAAGCAAAAATACGATGAATCGATCATATCTGCCGCAAAACTAATATTTAATAATGATATAAAGGATAAAATAGAGGTATCTGAAAAAGAACTCAGGGAATTTTTTGAACATGACAGGTTAGATATTGTCGCTTCACATGTCCTCGTAAAAACCGGCGAGGAGCGTAGTGATGATGAAGCGCGAAAAATCGCGGAATCCTTCAGGGCCAAAGCGTTAAAAGACGATTCGCAGCTTGAACAGATGTTGAAGAAGTACAGCGAAGATCCAACTATTGTAACAGCAATTGCGCGGAATGTTCCCTGGAGTGGAAGAAACTCTCCCTTCGAAGTAACTGCATATAACATGGAACCAAGCAAAATATCCGAACCGGTGAAAACTGAGGAAGGCTGGGCTGTCATCAGGCTGGAGAAGAAAGATGACCGGGTCGGTCACACTCTTTACGATGAAAATCATAAGACGAAAATGAGAGATTACATGATCGGGGTTCGTCAAAAAGAAATAAATGAGATCCTGGAAGACAGCCTGAGGAAAGCTCGAAATTATACATTTAATGAAGATAATGCGCATACTGTAATGGAAGCGCTGAAATCAATCTCAAAAAGACAGGATCCTCTTAAGATTCTGACAGAAAAAGAGCAGAATCTTACTATAGCTTCAATTGATAATGGAAAAACTACTTTGAACGCAATATCCATTGTCAAATCGCAAAAATCTAACAGGGGTTTAAGTAATATCCTGAAATCAAAGGTAGTAATGCGTCGTTACTGCAAAAGAAATATAACCGCAGATATTATCATTCCGGATCATGTAAAGAAGCTTGGATATTATGAACGTTCGGAATGCCTGGATTTTGCACAAATAGTCATAGACATGGAAGTCCAGAAACTGGCAAACAAAATGATGGTCCTCGACAAAGTGAATCCCTCTGAAGCAGATGCAAAAAAGTATTTTAAGGCAAACCCGGCGAACTATATGACTGATCCGGAATACATCATTGTGGAGATCCTTGTCTCAGACAAAAGAAAAGCTGATGATCTTGTAAAACGTATCAATAATGGTGAGTTAATGACGAACCTGGCAGAACACCATTCAGAACGACCAAGTGTTGACATTCATAAGGGGATAATCGGACCTATGAGCCTGGCTAAACTTGGCGAAATCGGGGAAATTGCGGCAAATGCCAAGGCGGGAGAATTGCTTGGACCATTTTATCTGAAAGGTTACGGGAAATGGACGATTTTTAAAATCCTCTCAACAATAGATCCGAAACCTTTGGAATTCACTAATGATGTCAAGAAACAGGTAATTAAAGATTTAAAAATAAAGCTGCAAGCGGAACTTGAAAAAGCATGGATCGAAGAATTAAGACAAAACATCAACTATACAATTAATCCCGGTCTATTGAATAACTTGTTCACCGATGTCAAACCAACAGAGAACCCTGCAATCTGAGTAATAAAAAGATAAACCACAAAGAGCGCAAAGAATCCACAGAGGACACCGAGTAATTCTTTGCGAACTTAGCGCCTGCTTTGTGTTCTCTGTGGTAAAAAAAGTTAAACCACAAAGGACTCACAGAAATCTTTTGCGAGCTTGTGTTTTACTCCTTTTGCGTCTTTGCGTGAAATTTTTAAATTCAAACAACAACTCCCATCAAACCCATCCTTTAATCAATAAATTAGTCTCTCCCAAAATCCTGGAAAATTGCCAGGATTCATCCTCACAAAACCCAATAACCACCCAAAACCAAAACCTATCTCTCTAAATACAAACATTCAAGATTCCGAGGTATTCAATAACAAGGGTATAAATATTATTAACACTCAGTATTTTAATGGCATGCTCTCTTGCTCTTGATTTGTTCATATCTAAGGAGTAAGATAAACTATGTCGTCATATTTTAATAACAATGATAAATCATGAACTATGGTATGAAACCGGACGCACAAATTACCGAGGGGTGACTCTGTGGGTGGCCCGACTCTTTAGCGTCGGGTTTCCTTCGGAGACACCCGACACCCCGTCGGAAAGTCGAACGTGACATAGGAACCTATGCGAACAGGGCGTCAGTGAAGTTGTCAAAGCCGAAGCAAATAAAATTATCAAAAGATTATTTCTGGTCGATAGCTAAAAGCACATATAAAGATCATTTTCTCCGGCTGGAAGAACTATACGAAAACCGTGAAAAAGAAGCGATTCTTGAAATGACTTCACAGGTGATAAGCGCAAGTGTAAATCACACAGCAAACGTCTGGCATTCAGTTCTAAACAGCACAGGAATATTAAAACGCGAATGGTCAATGCAACCGTTAATCTGACTGGAAACAGTATGGATATGGATGTATATGCATTACACGACACTCGTGACGGAGCCTATAACGAAACCGAAGCTGTTTGGGGTACATGGCATTATGTTAAGGATTTGAGCTTTTGAATTCAGATTTCATCGGAGGTAATCCGAAGTGTGGCTCGGCTTACTTGTTAGCCGAGTTTCATGGAGTATGTATAAGAAAGATTATCCGAACGGTAATTTAACGAAGCTCGACGTAGTCAATCCGGCGAAATTGAAGAGATATATGTTAAGACTTGAAGAGAAGGTTTGATTCGAAGATCCAGGGCTACAGTTACTTCATCTTCACAATAAGGAGGAAGCATTATAATGGGCAAATTAATTAACGCATCCAAAGACCTCTATATTCTTATCAAAAAACACAAAATTTATGCAATCATATCAACTGCAGCAATCGCTATATTTGGGACATTATTTTTTACTCTCGTTTGGCCCTACATTTTCCCATATATGTTGATAATATTAGAATTAGATTACATTGATAACCTTGATAAGCATGATGAAATTATAACTTTGAAACCAAAATATTTAGAAGAGATATCCATTGAGTTTAAATCTCCTGTTGTTTATCATAGTCTTGTAAAGCAAAACAAGAAAAATCAATATCTATTAGTAGGTTGTGCAGAACTCGAAGGGGAACAGAATGCGACAATATTTTTATATAATTTTAAAGGCAACCTTCTTGATTCGTTTGAGTCTGGCTAAAATGAGTTGATATTGAATTTCTTTCTTTTCAATAGTTTTGTCTCTCATTAGCTCTTTGAAATTCAGCCTCCAAGGTCAAACATTATGTTTTCCATACAATGTTTGTTCAACC
>JAVCCM010000184.1 GCA_030765455.1 Candidatus Electryonea clarkiae
CACAAAAGTATTATTATTAAGAAAATAAATAAAATTCTAAATATAAATATAAATTAGGGGGGGGGGGGGGAGCAATATCTTCTTGCAAGAAATCACAAATATTTTTTAGAAATGCTCCGAGAGACTAAGACATGAATATCAAGTTTTCATACAGAGCTTTGGAATGATATATTCTTTTGTTTATAGCCATATTATATGTAGCATTTATCAGAAATATAAATCTTCAGATAGTAACGATCTGCAATGATGATTAGTACATCAAGAGATCTTAATAAGAATTGTTGAGAGCTTTGGTAGCAACAGTAAGGGGAAACACCTATTCCCTTTGTTTAGAATAGCTAAGTGCTTATGCGCGGTTAGTCGGTTGACTGACTGCTTGGGATGCCTTGTGTGCGAGTAGGTCGTCACCGAGGGGTTAATAAAGATATAATCCGATGCTTTACATTAGTCTTTATTAAGGATAGACTCTTAGCTTTAGCAAAATCTACTATCAGGATCTTCCTCGAATTTTTTCGATATTCCGGCGTTCTTTTTTTGTCGGGCGCGCTCCTTCCCGTTTTGGTCCGCGTACCCTCGATGCCAGGTTGATTATCTCTCTTTGTTCTGTGACTTCATCAGGGGTTTCATCCTGCCAGGTGGTCGAGGCATCAGCACGAGACATGTTTTTCCCGGGCATTTGGATAATGCGGATATCCCTGTATAAGCCTTTTTCACGAATTCTCAGCAGGTCGCCTTCTTGTACTTCAGTTGAAGGAGCCCCCCTTTTTCCCCTTATCAGGATTCTTCCTTCACGAGCGGCTTTTGATGCCTGGGAGCGGCTTTTATACAAGCGGGCTCTGAAAAGGTACAGGTCTAATCGGATTTTTTCTTTCATAATTATTGTATGATCTTCTGCAATAATGTAATGTCGTTACGTGAGCCAAAATATAATTCAAAATTTCTACATATGATAATAGAAAGACCTTCTATTTAATAATCTATTATAATACATCCTGTCCATCCTATATATCCATGTAATCTGTTCATGAAATCAATCCGTATAAGAATGCCGGTTTCTATTAAACACTCGAGAATGGAATTCTCAAATGCTTGACATACAGGCTGCATTGCCCTAAAATATAGGTATCAATTTGCTATTCTACTGGAGAGATGATGAATACAGGGCTAAAGCGGTTTTTACCAGTTCGGATTAACATTTTTATAGTTTTTCTCCTATTCCTGTTTTGTTTTTCTTCATGGTCTCTAAGAGCCGAAGTAATTGAGGAGACAGGATCACTCCGTGGATTTCTTGCCGGAAGCTGCCCCGATGCTGAATATGATAATTGGTTATCTCACACTGTTGAAGGAATTGCCGATCCTGGTTATAATGATTACGGTCCCACTGGATTGGATCGCCAGCTTGATGGATTCGGAACTTACAGGATTATCCCGGATAATCCGGTAGGCGATGGAATTTTAAACCATTGGCGAAGGATTTTCCAGTTATTGATCAGTGGAAATCTGGATCAAGTCGATTTATTGTTAGCTGATTCTTCGGATACTTGGTTTTACGATATCGTACTCTTCCATGACACTGAATTTCAGCAGGATTATTACGTTATTCGTGAACAACTGGATGAAGATTTTGTAGATAATGCTGGTACGCCGAATGATCCGGATGATGATGTTACCGGTAGTTTCCGTAATGGATGGGGGATATATATCATCAGTCCCGAATCTCCACGACCATACCTGATGATGCAGATGGTTCATCCTAATGACGATTTTGTCGGCGTTCAAATTGTCGTTGAGTTGTTCTTCCGTGCGAATTGTGGAGCCATGTCAATCAACGGTTCAGGGAGGGAGGTAGTCTGGACTGAAGAGGGTGATTATTCGAATTCCAAGGCGCTCTCTGATCCTTCCCGTAATGGGCGCGCTCCTTTACAGGTATTCCAGGAGGTTTTTGCAGCAGCGATGGATACGACTTATCCTCCCGGCACAATGATAGTCCAGGGGCACAGCTATGATCGCAGCCATACCTCACCCAAATCAATCGTATTGTCTGCCGGTCAGAATGAACTGTTTATCCATAAACCTTTCAGAGATCGCCTCTACGAACATCATGATATAATTGACCTGACGCCTGAAATCCCGGTCAGCGCAAATTCATTCGGTTGGCATCCTGAGGTAGCGATTGACGATTACTACTGGCTGAATTATGCATCAGCATTTCCATATTATTATCATACTGAAGACGGAGATTCCATAAGGATTCCGCGCGCTTCTTATCTTCGTTGCGATCCAAGTAACGCACAGGAAGTAGGACTTCACGCAAATAATGACCAATTTATTGATGGCGCCACATACGAGAATTTTATCCATTTCGAGGTTTCTGAATTCCCCGAGATTCTTGATGACGCTGGAGTTGATTGGATGAGTCTTTATGGCGACGAAAGACCTCCGACTTATGAGACCTTCGAGCCATTTGTCACCTACTATGATCCATTTATTGATGCTTTCAATGAATGGTTTGACATCCTCGAATCGGGACAGGATACTACAGCACCACCAAGAGTAACAGGGTTGGATTTGCAGCCAGAAGAACATGAGTTCCGGATAAATTGGAATGATGTGGCGGATGCGAATTTTGTTTCTTATGAGGTACTGGCAGACACGGGAGAATTGACAGAGAACAGCCCGGTAATTTGGGATTTCCATAATGACCCGGAATTGAAAGCAATGACTTTTGACGATAATACCACGGTTACAACACTACCTGACGGTTATAGATGGAATGTTGCGGTGAGGGGTGTTGATTTTGATAATAATCGCGGTCAGCTATCAGATGTTGGACAAGTTACAATTGAGGATGTTGACGGGGTCAGGCTGACGCCAAGGCAATTCGATGAGTTTCCTCTTGAAGCCATGCCGGCATGGACAATTAGTACAGTAAATGATCCTGACGATCTTGATTCGGCTTTCGTCGAATGGTTTACCTTGGAGGGGGATAGCGGATATACTCTTCTTAAACCTATTTTAGACAATAATATCTGGGGTGCGACATTCGACATTGAGGAAGATGAAGTTGCGGCAGGGGATACAATTTTCTACCGCTTGAATACGATAGATTTCAGTGAAACCGGTAATCCAAGGAGTTTTCCCGATATTGACACATGGTATAATTTTGTGTTAACAGACGAACCTGGCTACCCGATAGATTTTGACTTTGAAGAAAATGACGGCAGCCTGAGCAATAACGGAGATTGGGAATGGGGCGCTCCGGATAGCGGTCCCGATTCAGCATATAGCGGTGACCGTCTCTGGGGAACAAATCTCAGAGGTGATTACTCAAACAATCAGGTTTCATGGCTCAAAATTGAGGACCTTGATCTTGGCGGATATGGTCCGATGGTTCTGACCTGGACGCAGTGGTATGAATTTGAGGAGAATACTAACGAAGCCGGTATGGCTTTTGACGGCGGTTTGGTACGAGTTTACAGAAATAATGCTTCATACGATGTAGTACCAACAGGGGGTTACACTCACCGCATTGACTCAGGTTCAAATGACGAAGATGAATCTGATGTATTCAGTGGAAATTCCGGCGGCTGGGCAACAAAAGCTGTTGGTCTTACACAATGGGCAGGCAGGGATATCGACTGGGTAGGTCTTGGAGCGGCGAGCAATTCTACGACCACGCAGGATGGTTGGTATATTGACGACCTCGCTGTTGTTCCGGTGGTGAATACTATGCCTCCACAGTGGTTCACGCTGGTTGGTCCAGAGGATGATACAGATGTTGATCCTTATGAAGGAATCCAATTTGAATGGAATCCCGCGATTGATCCCGATCCCAATGCAATACCCGTATATGAACTGATCCTGGCGCTGAATGAAGATACTATCTCGGTTTACGCCGGAGACAACGAATCTATAAATGTTCAGCTTGATACAGTTGGATTGAGCACAAATTTCCCCGCATATATTTACTGGTGGGTGGAGGCAAACAGCCAGGGAGACCGTGTTACCAGCATCAACACCTGGCGAGTCGCGGTACCTCCTTTTAATGAAGTTCCTGAAGAGACAAGACTGCCGGAAAATTTCTCATTGGAAGCGGCATATCCCAACCCATTTAATCCATCACTTCATCTCAAGATAGCAGTCCCGGTAAAATCAATGATAAATCTTAAGGTTTTTAATGTATTAGGCAGGCAGGTTGACGTAATCACCAAAAGGATAATTCAACCTGGAAATCATGAAATAACCTGGAACGCAGATAATTTCGCCAGCGGTGTGTACCTGGTCAGGATGGAAGCAGGATCGTTTACGACCGCGCGGAAGGTTGTGCTGGTGAAGTAGTGGTATTGAAAGAAACTTAGCCCGGATTTTTGAGCCGTAGCGTAGCGAAGCGCGACGTAGTCAATCCGGGAGAATGAAATTTGAAAACATAATTTCCCATATTTCAAGCACATATCGCAATAACTAATGTCTCCCTGGATTCAAAAATCCAGGCCACTGTTGAGAGGATAATAATATGAAGCAGGAATATACAGCAGTTGTCAAGGAAGACGGTGAATGGTGGATCGGCTGGATAAAGGAAGTTCCCGGAGTCAATTGCCAGGAACGAACATATAATGAGTTGATCGAAACTTTGAAAATTACATTGATAGAAGCTTTGGAATTCAACACCCAAGATGCTTTAGCATCAGTAGGTGTTGAATACAATGAAATAAAGATCGCTGTATGAAAAGGAAAAAGCTGTTGCAGTATTTGCATTCTCAAAACTGCGAACAACTGCGTGAAGGAAAACGTCATTCCTGGTGGTACAATCCAATATTGAATAAGCGCACCGCAATTCCCCGACACACTGAGATAAATGAAATCCTGGCAAAGAAAATCTGTAAAGACCTTGGAGTATTACCAGAACAAAAAGGCAAGTGAGATTGACAGAATATAAGAAATGAACACTTTAACCGTTAAACCTTTAGCGACAAAAATACATTTTGACGACAACACGATGTGGCTGGAGCTTACAGATGGAAGACAGCTTGGAGTCCCTCTGGCATATTTTCCTCGTTTATTGAATGCCTCCCCTGAACAGCTTGAAAAACATACCA
Organism: Candidatus Electryonea clarkiae; assembly: GCA_030765455.1. GTDB lineage: Bacteria > Electryoneota > Electryoneia > Electryoneales > Electryoneaceae > Electryonea > Electryonea clarkiae. The sequence goes on from JAVCCM010000184.1 coordinate 5,097, forward strand.
TAAGTGGAGGTGGTTCCGGTCTGCATTGGGATGAGCTTGATGAAGATATATCAGTTGCGAGTTTGTTGCTGGGCAAAGGGGATATTCACGCTAGCAGAACAAGCTCTTAGGAAGTATTATTGTCAGTAGGCACCTTTTAAAGGTTTCGCATGTGAAAATTAAATATTTTAAAAATACAGATACTACTATATTTGAGTTTTCAGATAGAGATATATTCGAAACTAAAGATATTAATGAAAATATCAATATTGATCTTGACAATGACGGCAACCTGATCAGCATGACAGTAGAACATGCAAGAGAGCAGGTGACAATAAAAGAATTTTCATATCAAGAAATCGAGAAGAGCGAAGCAGCTTAACGCTATTTGAAGGGGATTGTAATAAAAAAGAATGACATCAAATTTTACATCTACCTTAATTGGCAATATTTATTCAAAGATAATAAAGAAATCAATTTGTAGCTGCTTGATCCTGTACTTCATTCTATCACTGCAAGTTACATCCGCTTTTTCCCAGGTTCCACGCCGGAATCCTGCGCCATACGAAAACAATAATACTGCATGGGTTTATCCTCCCTGGAAGCACTCCTGGATTGTGGTTGCCGGGCAAAGTCATCTGAGTTTACTAACACTCGGGAAAGCAAAATTTATCAATCCCCAGGGACTTGATGCTGTCAAGCTGATTGCTAATGATGATCCCAAGCGTGAAGCTGACGATGACGAGTTGACTGTTTACGGGGTTAATAATGGCGAAAATTCCATTATTTACAACAAATCAATGACATCCATCGGGCTTTATGGATATGATGAAACCGGCATTGAAGCGCTGAATGACCCATGGGATTTAGCGGCAACTCCTGGTGGATTGGTGTTTATCAGCGATTCGGGGAATCGCAGGATTGTGAAGCTTCGAAATATTAAGGGGAAATTAAAGTATTCAGGCTCTTTTGGTCAAAATGAAAATAAATTGGTATTACCTCGTGGCATTGATGTCACTGACAAAGGCTGGGTAATCATAGCGGATGCAGGAAACGGCAGTGTTGCTCGGTATGATACATTAGGTAATTTTATTGATGCGGTTGATGGATTTGACAGACCGGTGGGATTGGCAGCCGTTGACAGATCAGAAAAGAATTCACTTCCTCGTGATGAATATTTCATTGTTGTCGATTCAGGTGGAACCAGGATCAATAAGATGAAATTCGACGGATCAGTTATTAACCGCATTGACGTATCAGAAGCAACCGGTATCTCGAATGTTTACATTGGTCATGTAGATATTGAACATTATCATTGTATTATAGCAACCGACAGCATTAATCACTGCATACACAAATTTGATCCAAAGCTGAATTATCTAGGCAGATGGGGCAGGGAGGGCGATGGACGAGCTTCTTTTCGGTCTCCGACCGGAATTGCAATCTGGCGGCATTTCGGACAGACATTTATCTCGGATTCTCATGGTGCTCAATATCTATGGCTTGGGACCGACATTGTTGAAGAACCTGTTCTTGAAACATTCAAAGATGGGTCAGGATTGATACTTGAAATAAATCTTACTTCTGATTCTAAGATTGAAATGCTAATCAAAGATGAGAACAAGAAGGTACTTAAAAATTGCAAAAGGATTTGTAAATCAGGTTCAAACAAAATTCGATGGAATTGGCATAAATTCAGACGAATAGATGAAAAGTTCAATCTTTTGAATCGAAGTAAAAGTAGAGATAGCAATCTCCCGCCAGGGAAATATTCCCTTGTATTGAAAATCAGGGCGAGGTATTCGTCCACAGAAAAATTCGAAAAAGTTTTGGAAACAGAATTTGAAGTAATATCAGGTGATAAATAAATTATCGTCTGTTGAGAACAGGACTTTTTTCTTTGCCCCTTTGCGTCTTTGCGTGAGAAAATAGAAAAGTAATATTCTTCTATATCCAATTGTTGTTGTATTCTTGGAGCTGACGCTAAAAATCCCCTGTTAAGCCAACCTGTCGAGATGTGCTCACATTTGCAAAATAAATTCTAACTTATTGAAATTATCGAATAAAAGAACCGTATCTTGGCTTCCTTCAATTTGAGATTGGTATCTCTTGAATTCCGGGGTGAATCCGATTATAATAAGAACAAAGAATCTCTTGAAAGTGGATAAATATCATGTCTATAAAAACGCGTAATAATATTCGAAACGTTGCAATTATCGCTCATGTCGATCACGGAAAGACCACACTTGTAGATGGAATGCTGCATCAATCCGGGATGTTTGGGGACCGTGAAAAGGTCGCCGAACGTGCTCTCGATTCGATGGATCTCGAACGCGAAAAAGGGATTACCATCATGGCGAAAAACACCGCCATCCCTTATAAAGGTGTTACGATCAATATTGTCGATACTCCGGGTCATGCCGATTTTGGTGGTGAGGTACAGCGTATTCTCAAGATGGTTGACGGATGCCTGTTGTTGGTAGATGCTTCAGAAGGTCCCCTGCCTCAGACCAGGTATGTCCTCTCCAACGCTCTTCAAAATGGTCTGTCACCTATCGTAGTGATCAATAAAATTGACCGCCCGGATGCACGAATCGAAGAGGTGTTAGACGAAGTGCTCGAGCTTTTCTTCGATCTTGACGCCAGCGAGGAACAATGCGATTTCACCGTAGTGTTCACAGTCGCCCGTGATGGATTAGCTACCCTCGATTATAATACGCCGGGCACTGATTTACGACCATTATTTGATCTTCTGGTCGAAAAAGTTCCGCCTCCCTCATACAAGGAGGATCATCCCCTGCAACTTCAAATCACTTCCCTGGATTACAGCGATTACCTGGGAAGAATTGGAATCGGTCGCATTTTGAACGGTAAGATAGCAGTTGGTCAGAATGTGCTTATGACCGCCGGACTGGAAAATGAAGAAGGCAGGAAAGCCAAGATTACGCAACTATTCGGATTCTCGGGATTAAAACGGATACCAATCCCGGAAGCTGAACACGGCGACATAATCGCTATTGCCGGGATTGAGGGTATCAGGTTGGGTGATACTCTTACCGATCCGGAAACACCATGTCCTTTACCTGCACTGAAAATAGACGAACCATCTCTCGAAATGGTATTTTCGATAAATACATCCCCCTTCTCAGGGAAAGAGGGATCACTGTTAACCAGCCGCCAGCTACGTGATCGTCTATATAAAGAAATCCAGGGAAACCCGTCAATCCAGATAGAGGACACAGATACCACCGACTCTTTTAAAGTAGTGGGAAGAGGCGAGTTGCAGATGGCAATCCTGATCGAGACGATGCGACGTGAAGGATTCGAACTTTCTGTAGGTAAGCCAACTGTCCGGACACGTGTCGAAGATGGAAAATTGCTTGAACCGTTTGAGTACCTCGTTATTGATTGCCCGGAAGCATACATAGGAACTGTAACCGGGATGTTAGGTTCTCGTAAAGCCAAGATGTTTAAAATGGTAAATCATTCCTCGGGATGGGTACGATTGGAGTTTGAAATCCCGATGCGTGGGCTTATCGGTCTTCGTGCCGCCCTGATTGTGGATTCACGCGGTACCGCGATCCTGAACAATATTTTCCTTGGCTGGCGTCCCCATACAGGTGAATTCAAACGTGCCATCAGTGGAGTGCTTATCGCTGATCGAATAGGACGAACCACTGCTTATGCCCTTGAAAACCTGCAGGAGCGTGGAGTCATGTTCATCTCTCCCGGTGATGAGGTTTATTCCGGAAGAGTAGTCGGCGAGAATTCAAGATCGGACGATATGTGGGTTAATCCTACGAAGGAAAAGAAACTGACAAATGTTCGTGCCGCATCATCAGATGAAACATATCATCTCCACCCGCCAAGGCAGATGTCCCTGGAAATGGCGCTGGAATTCATCGAAGATGACGAACTTGTCGAAGTCACGCCATCTTCAATCCGGTTACGTAAAAGATATCTCACCGAAGAAGCAACCCGAAAAGCAAAACGGCATGAGACGCGGTAAAGTTTAGAGTTCAAGCTTCAGCTTGTGCCGTAAATGTTTAGAGCCCAAGCTTCAGTTTGCAGAGGGTGTTGCATTAGTCAATTCAAATGCGAATTTAACCCAGTTAACTTGATAACTGGGTTTATTGCTCTTAGTCCAAGTGCTGTCAAAAAACTCTGCGGGATTTGATTGTTAGCAGTTGTTATGCACATGTTTAGCTTCATGCCTTTATACTCCCTCTACACCCCTCAGACCAATACTTCGTACAACCCCAGAATTTCTTCCATCGTTGCCCTTTCTTTGGAGCTATTATTTTCATTGGGCTACCACATTTCGGACATAGTGGTTTGTCCTCTTCACGTATATTTTTTAATGTTTTAGGCTTCTTTGATTTTGTTTTGGATTTTTTGCTGGATGATAATGCTGAAAACACATTGCTGGTGCGAGATGAAAGCATGTCCCACTTGGCTTTCCAAATACCTTGATTTCTCTTTATTGTGAGAAATTCGGCAAGCCTTGGCCCAGTTTCTTCAGTAAGCTCTTTTGGTCCACTCCATTTTTTAGAACATGATCCACAAACAACATTAACTTTATCTTTTACTAATATAGATATACTTCCACTGCCGCAAGATGGACAAGATAGTGAATAAAACCGTTTTATCTCATTAAGCTCATTCTTCTTAACCAATTCTAAACGTCTGACATGCGCTCGAACATTATGGTATCCAGAACCAGCTCGGTTGTGCCTGGTATGTTTTCTGACGATAGTAAAATATCGAGTCTTTATGCTTCCCCATATTCTTTCATGCCCTTCATCTGGCTCAAGTGCATGATGAAAATCGCATAGTGAAACCAAATTGTCTGGTACATGCTCTCCACCTTTAGAGACTGGCGATTTATGATGAACATGCAAAGTTACCCGAGATGGGCAACCAGAAACTTGACAATGATCACCATCTCTACTAAGTACAACTTCACGCAGATATTTCCAAAATGGCGGTAATCCTGGCCAATTATTAAATATCTTTAGAATAGTATGGTCTTTAGCTGTTAAATGTGCTTGAGGATCGTGAAAATGCTTTAATTCTGGTGGATTTGGTTCGGGATTAACATTTTCCCATTCCGTTTTCTGCTTATTCCAAATTTGAAGCTTTCGTTCCTGCTCCTTTTCGATAAAAGAAGAAACTACAAATAGTATTGCTGGAACAACTAATAGCCCTATGTGAATAAAAAGCAAAACTATCGATACAAAAGCGAAAATCGTTACAGAAGTACCCTCTTTAGTGTATGCACACTGTTTTGTTAATTCCTCTAAGGCTATTCGCCGTGACTCTTTTGCTTTCAGATAATTTCTTCTATCTTCCTCATACTTCTGAGGATATGTAATAGTCGATACCTCGGAAAAACAGCTCTTGCACAAATATGATTTATCATTCAGTAAGATGCCTGGGCCTTGTTTGCTACTACAAAGAATACATGGTGTGTTTCCTTGAACCACCTTGTTTTCATTGTATGCCTCATTGTGCTCAATCAATTTATCAAGGTTTACTCTCGATAAAAATTTCTTTGGATTGAATGATGAATGCCAGCTTTCCGTTTCCATGCATATACTTCTTTTGACTGCTAACTTATGTTTATATAGTTTCCAATTATATTCACGTTCAGGTCTTGCTTCCAGATAACATGCCGCCGCGCTCAGGTCAAGTGCTCTTAAAAAACTCTGCTGGAGCATTCTCAGTCGGGTAATCAACGGTTAGAGCGGTGCGCGTCATGTGGGTACACCTGCTATAATGCTCAATGGTCCTTTAATGACACTTCCTCCTCATCACACCCCTCGCCATGAACCGCAGGTGTCTTGACCTCAGATTCAGCACGAAAGACATGTAATACCCTGTCGGCAATGCGCACTAGTTGGTCGAAAGTGATAATCTCAACTCGGTGCAAATGAGCATTGAGATTCCGAAGGGCTTCCTGACAACGTTTATCCCCATCACGGCCTATAATGACACGAGCGCGAATCTTCAGAGTGTCTAGTCCGTCCTTGCTAAGAATTGAATCTCTGCTGCGCTCAAGCTCTTCGATGTACCTCATCACCTGTCCGAGGACAGGCGACAACTTTGAAGATGGGTAGTAACTGTCATGTGACTTGTCGTATAACAGGAGGGCATCCGAAAACGGTGTCTTAATCTCGATGACTTCTAGGAAGTCGTCTGAGGTGCGGCGGAGCATGAAGTCGAGCGCATCATCTCGTGTCCACACCCTTCTATCTAGGAGCTCGCTGTACTCGCTTCCGAACATCCATGGGTTTTCCTCTAATAGCTTTTGAAATAACGGTTCACTAAGGGTTTCGGCTTGCACCAACTCAACGAGGTTTTCGTGGGCACGCTTGTACTGCACCATGCGAGAGGCGATCGCAATGTCTGCAACTGTCTGAGGATCGCTGTCCTCAAATGTCTGGATAAACTCGCCAAGATATGTATGAGCGTTTTCAATCCTGGGTAGAATGAGCTTTACCAATTCAACCATATCTGGAGATGCAAGACTTGGAATCTGGTCAAGCAGTCCTTCTAGCTTCTCGTAATCCTCGGTTCCTATGACGTGGAGATCCCCTGTTCTGGAGAGTTTCCCTTCTGCATGGGCTGTTAGGAAACGATAGAGTCGTTCTATCTCATCGGGATCATGCCCTTCGAGTCGAATTGACCTTTCAGGCTTGGAAAACCAACCGTTCTTGCGTCTGTCTATGCTGTCAATCTTCAATGAGTAGTGATGCAGTTTACCCGTACGGGGGTCTTTGATCTCCATCAGTGTAGCGATTCTGAACGCTCGGGGGCCCTCTTTGAGCGTAACCTGTTGAATCTTGCCTATGTTCGGGTTTCGATATGCTTCACTAATGCGAACCTTTACATCGTCCAAGGATGCTTCTGATGGAGGGCTTTCCTTTGCCATAGTAGTTCCTCGTGAGGGATTCTATCTTCTGTTTATATGGTTTCCTGATATACCCGCTTTCATGTCCTGCTTCCAGATAACACGCTACCGCGCTCAGGTCAAGTGCTCTCTAAAAACTCCGCTGGCGCATTCTCAATTCGTTATTCAACGACCTCATGACAGAGCGACGACGATCGCTCCAGCCGTTTATTGTTAGACCCTCTTCATGACTGTGTCACCGTTACCCCAGGGAATTGTGCTTCTTCTGGATTCTTGAGAGCAGAAAGAACGTTCTCTGCCACCTTGTCAATCAACTTGTTCCCCCAAAAGGGATCTGCTACGTCGTAATAGATAACCCGGATGTGTTTGAGATCAAACGGAACATCAGGTTCGTTCGCGGAGATCAACACAACAGGTTTCTTGAGAGCATGAGCTAAACCAAGCTCGTAGAACACGTTTGGGTTTCTGGTCGTCAACTCTGCTACCAAGACTTTCGCGTTGTTGATTCCAGACCAAATTTGGTCGATGATTTTGCCCGTGCTGAAGATTTCGTCATCTGCTCTAAGCGGACGCAGGCCAGCCTTGAGAATGGCAGGTTCATATATTTTGGTATAATAGGAGCCGTGAGGCTCCGCAAAAGGCATCATAACAAAACAGATATCTGTAGCACTTACAGTCACACCTTTGCCCAGCTTCTTGATTCTGGCGTCTGTGTCAACAGGAAGTTCTCCTGCACCAGATACATCAAGAACACGACATTTGTCGCCAGTCTCCTCGACGAGCTGGGCGTAGCGAAATGAGTCCATCAAAATCGCCTTGAATTCGTCAAGTTTATCTTGAGGGATTCCAAATTTATCGACAAGCGCATTCTTGAAGAACTCCTCGTCTGGTAGATTTTCGCCTCGATAATGGTTATACACATCCGCAATGTCAGGGGCTTTCAAAACCGCTTCCCGTAAGCCTTTTAGATCGGCGCCCTTTTCTTGTGGACGGAGGATCACTTTTGCAAGCTCTGTAAGCTCGATGCGCCTCGATTTGGGGCGTTCAAGCAATCCAAACTTGATCGCCGAACTGATTTCCGAAGCGTAAGGACCGCGATTGTATTGGACGCCAACGAATGCGGCAGATTCCTTTTCGGAGCACTCACGTCCAGCATTCTGATCTAGAATCGCCCTGGGAATGCGCAATGCTCGTTCAAGATTATGCCTAGGGTATTTCGCTTGCCGAACAGAGGCTTTTGACTTTTTTGTCTTTGCCTTCCGAGGTTTTATCTTTTTCTTCTTTGATGTGATTTTGGATTTGACAGTGGAGACATACTTTGCACTCACCTCGATGCTATCAGAAGCGAGTGCGGTAACGACCTTCTGTGGTTTAGCTTTAGGATGCTTGCTGAGATAGTCTCTCACCGCCTGTGCTTTGTTAATATTAGCCATTTTATGTCCTCCTTGGTCTTGATTCACTGTGTCTTCCACCGCTCTATTAGGTTTCCTTCATAGTTCAATCAGATATTCCTCAATTATTTTGTCAAAAGATACAATCTATTAATTATTGTTGTAAAGTGTATTTTTTGAATTATTAAAATATTTCATATGATGTCTCTCGAGTCTATCAAAGAGAATACCGGCGTAAACAAACCTTCTTATGCGATGTGTTCAGTTTTCTTTACTGCTTGAATAAAAGCGCCGCTTGTAATTAGATCATCATCGGACATAGACTGGAATCTTGGGGCAAGCTCATTTATTGTGAAACGTGATTCTGAATTGATTTTTTTGTCGCAAACAACCTTAAATCCTTCTTCTGTCAAAGTCGCGATGTGTGTTGAATGTGGTTCCCGGTTAAGCAGGTATGGCTGTTTTCCTCTTATTAATTTCCACATAAAATCCGAATGCGCCCAATGACCATTCCATTCGTCAGCAGTGCCGTGGCACTTGAAATCAATTTGGTGTGATATATAGCCGGTTGATTTCAGCCATGAGTACATAGCCTTATAGGTACCTCTCAAATCATCAACATGTTCAAGAACCGCCTGCGAATAAATCATATCCACAGATTCTTTTTCGAGAATACTGGAGCTGTTCCAGGGTACTTTATATTGGATTAATGAATCTTTCCGCTGAAAATCGATAATTGAATCCCTGATTCTTTCCAGGCGTGATTCTTCTAATGCGTTTTGTAACCGGTTCTCATCCAAAATATCAGCAGGAAAATTATATTTTTCCAGGTAAGGCTTGACCCTTGGGAACTCATCCTCGCCGGGTATGGGTATTCTATTTTCAAAAAGCGTCACGAGTTCGTCAAATATTTTGATGTTCCTCGAGATGTTTGCATGTTCAACAACATCAAATGCAAAGTATTTGTCGCATCCTGAGATCAAGGCAGCCAAACCAATCCCTATAGAATCGCCCGGTCCTAATTCTGCAACTATCTTTGGATACGGATTAAGCCCATTCTCTTTAGCAATTACCAGGTGACGCAGCCAGACTGAATAACAATACCTTGCAGAGTCAGTCCCGCCTGTACCTTTTATTCGAATCCGGTTCACTCCCGGCACAAAAGTCGCGATTCCATAAATCAGTGGTTTCAGTTTCATTTTTTACTTCAATTCGTTTCTCAATTCACTGCCTGCGCCTTCGTCTGAGCACATGCATAATGGCTATATTCTATGTTTTCTTATGCTCGAACAAGTGTCAACTCAGGTTAACTAGATATTCCACAAATAATTTGGTGAAATAATACTATCTATTAATTATTGATGCAAAGTGTATTTCTTGAATTATTACGAAATCCCCTATACATGTCTCTCGAATCTCTCAAAGAGGATACCGGCAGATAGCACTCTAATGAGTTTAACTGTGAATTCATTAGATTTTCGTTGATAATTATACTGTTTCCACTTATATTATTTTAGTATGCATAACGATTTTAACGAACTGCTGAAAGTAAGCTGATGTTCCCTGAATCGAGGGAAGAAACATACTAAACTGGCGGGAAGACATAAATAGACTTTGTTTGCATCGAAAAAGAGCTACCCGCCGCTAACATCAATAATATGAATTTTTGTCAGGAAAGATTTATGTTCTCGATTCGATGGTCTTTGATTTTTATCCTTACTCTGTTCTTACTTACGTTGGGATGTGAAAAAGATGACAGTACCAGTATCCAGAATCTGTCTCCTGAAACACCCTGCGAACCTAATCCAGTTAATTATGCTGATGCTGAACCTATCATGTTAAGTTTACGCTGGCAATGCTCTGATCCTGAAGATGATTCATTAACTTATGATTTATATTTTGGATTGGAAAATCAATTAACATTAATTATTTCAAAATTCAGTGAAAACAGCTATCAGTTAGACGAACTTGCTTTTGAGGCAACATATTCCTGGAAAGTAGTTGCTTATGACACGGAAGGAAATTCGATTGAAGGACCTGCATGGAAATTTACAACGGGATCTAATTCTCCACCCTCTGTGCCTTCAGAACCGATACCTCGAGACGGAAGCACGGACATTGAAATTCCCATGACTCTTTTTTGGAGTTGCCAGGATTCCGATAGTAATGCACTGAAATATGATCTTTTTATTGGGATCACATCACCACCACCACCACTCTATAGTTCAGGAATCGAAAATAATTCTGTAACGCTTGATCATCTTGCTGAAGGTGTGACATATTTCTGGAAGATCAAGGCTTATGACTCATATGAGCTTAGCACAGAGAGCCCTGAGTGGACTTTCACAACTTTAGGCAATCAACCTCCAATTCCCCCATCATTTCCTTTCCCGGAAGATGGAGCCGTTGATCAAGACATTTCATTCAGAACGTCATGGTCATGCAATGACCCAGATGACGATTCAGTGAATTATGATATTTATCTTGGACAGTCAATTGGTGATCTGGAATTATTACAATCCCGTCTAACAGATTCAACCGCAGTATTGTTCCTTTTAGATGAGAATACTACCTATTACTGGAGAGTAATTGCATATGATTCTGATTACGATACTACTGAGGGTTCGATATGGTCATTCACAACAAGCATAGCTTCTGAATTGATACCTTTAGCTATTGGCAATACATGGTACTACTCCACAACCGGTGGAATCATTACATACTCCAACTCTACCTCTATGTCTCTAAATAACAGTGAATGGTATAATATTTATGGCGAACCTGATCCTGTTTACCTTGTTCAGAATTGTGGTGATGGTTTCTATGATCAGGATATTGGGAACGGATCTGGTCCGAGATTGTTGTGGAAATATCCGGTTGAGTTAAATGAATCGTGGACATATTCAGATATTATTGAATTTGAAGTGTCATGTATTTCTACATCTGAAACTGTCTATGTTACAGCAGGGGTGTTCTCAGGTTGCATCAAGTACCAGTTTTCCCATGGGGATAATATTGCGTTCCACTGGATAAAACCGGGTCTGGGATACGTAAAGAGAGATTTGGGCGGTGGTTCTGTACAAGTACTTATATCATACAGTATTAATGTAGAATAAGGTAAGATAATGCATTTTATTATTCCATTGTTTGGTTTTTATTTGCTTTTGTTTTCCGGTTTTCCTGGCGGGAGATGGATGCCTCTTCGTGGTGCAATGCCCGGACCCTGGATCAGCGCTCACCCAATTATTGGAAGAATTGCAGGTGTTTGTTTTGTTATAGCTTTTTTGGTTGGGGAATCAGAAACATTTTCATCACTTCTATTTATTTTTCTCATACTTGGCCTGGTACTCATGGTGACCGGGATGATAGTGGCGGCGAGTTCAAGGAAGTGAGTAAAACTAATTAATCAAGCTGTTCTTTTTTCAGGATATAATTGGAGTTGTTGTCTTTGTAAGAACTGATAGCGGATTTTATTCGTTGATTCTCAAACTTCCTGTCCATTATCCCTGTGTCTTTATCATCCTGTTTTTCATGCTCTTCGATCTCTTTTCTTGCCTTACTTGCTTCCTGCCCTGCTTCAAATGCAATTTGAGAACTTTGAGGAGTAACCGCTCCGCCAGCCCTGGCAGCACGTTCGGCTCGTTCTGCATTCCTGAGCCGTTTCTCAGGGGTCCTTCCTTCACGTACTCTGATATTTGTATGTCCTTCGACAGCATATTGTTTGCCGTCAGGTCCAATCTCATACCTGTAAACCGGGGTACCATCGGTTAAATTACCGGCGAGTCTTTGATGCTCTTGTTCACGTTCACGGACTTTTTTGTCGCGTTCCTTCAGGTCCCTGATCTTTTCTTTTTCTTCCGCATCACGCATGTTTCCGACAATCTCAAAACCGACCTTCATTACAGTTTCGTCCTTCTTCGCCTGGACAACTTTCGGGTCTTCTTCAGGGTCGGTTTCAGTAGTATTGGAATCAGAATCTACATGTTTATCCGGCTCAATACTTTCACTGTGAGGATTGGAATGATCTTTCAAATATTTATCTGCAAGTCGTTGAGCAAGAGGTGATATTTCAATAATCTCACTGGAGGCATCACCGATTGAAACATGATTAGATTGACCACCGGCAGGGTAGCCCGGATCCTCGGTTTCCTGCATATCAGCAACAACCTGTAAACCTTGGTTTATTGTTGATGCGTTGATTGACAAACCGGTCGGTAGAGATGAACCGACAGCAGTCAGAACATTATAGGTACTTAATGGTCTCATATATTCCCTTGCATTAAAGCTCTCGGTAGAGCTCCTTATTATATTATCGGAGAAATCAGGTTTAGCTGGAGTAATTCAAATGCAGATATTATTGCTCTGAAATGAAATTGTCTTAACTTAGCGGGATGGTGATATTGCGCGGGAATTATAGTTAGATTGATCAGAATTGGCGTAGTTCACAATTTCTTGAAAGTTTTGCCTCGTTAGTACAATACACATACTTGAACGGTTTCTTGATCAGCAGTACTTAAAAGAAAAACCACAAAGTACTCAAAGAATTCGCAAAGAGCACGGAGATTGTCTTTGTGATCTTAATGCATACTTTGTGTTCTCTGCGGTTTGTTGTTTTCTTTTTGACTGATCGACTCTAAGTCTCTGATAATTACTTTATCATTAACACATTGAATAACCAGATTTTTGTAATAAACATGACGAAATACTTTCAAGAACCAGTATAGTACATTGTCAAACCTGTAGTGAGGAGTAACGCTTTTGAGATTAGTAAAAATTGGGTACGTCAATTCTCCGGTCAAAGAACCGGTGGATCACGGATGGGGCAGGGTGATCAGTGGTATTATTCTTGAGAAATGCTATCGTACAGGATTAAAAGGATTAAATTCATTTTCTCACCTGGTAATAGTCTTTTATATGCATCAAGCTGATTTCGATGTGGAAAAGGATATAGTGAGACGACCAAGAGGGTTGCCTGACCTTCCCGAAACCGGAATATTCGCACAGCGTGCACGGCATCGCCCTAATCCAATCGGAATCACAGCGGTAGAAAACATGGGTATTGAAGACGGTATTCTCAAAGTGAAAGGATTGGATGCTATAGACGGAACGCCGATACTTGATATAAAACCTTATGTCCCAGAATTTGATAAGATTGACGACTTTTCAAACCCGGATTGGGTTGGGAAAATAATGGAAGGATATTTTTAGAAAAACGACTCTATTTGGATTTACTTCACGACTGGGGGATTTACTGATTTCATTTGCGAATTAAAAATATTTTCGTTGATAACTTTACAGTTTCCTCTTATATTTTTTAGAAATCGTATCGACTTTGAAGAGCTGCCACAAGTGAGAGGGTATCCGCCTCTATGATCATGAACTAGTTTTCAGTATCTTATTGGAGCGAATATCATCATAAGCAAGGAGAAATAGAGATGGGCGACAAGGGAAAAAAAGATAAAGGTAAAAGAGAAACACAGAAAAAATCCGTACTTACTCCAAAAGAAAAACGAAAACTGAAAAAAGAAAAGAAGATTTAGTAATCACCCGACGTTGTCCCGGTGAACTTTTATCAAGAATGTAGGATGTGAGCCGTTTGCCGGTGGAGGCAATCCATACGGTCGTTTGAGCATGTGCCCCTGTTACTTGATATCAGGATTTATTATTCGCCTGTTTGACTTTTCTTATATACTTTCACAATTGTAAAACATTTAAATCTCTTCCTCAATTAACAGATGATAATAGTCTCAAAAATTACTATATTATGATGTTCTATCTGAATGAGAATTCCTTGAGAAGTGGAGGATATATGGATGGCAAGCTCAGTTTCCTGAAAAGACCCGCTATGAAGATTACTACAATTCTATTTATAATATTTACAATTATATCATGTTCAACTGTTGCTTATTCGCAAGCCGGTGGTTTTGGAGATCCATCCAACATGGTTGGTATCTGGAAGATGATACTGCAACCCGGCACTCATCTGATATCCTTTCCTATTCTGCCTGACGAGGCAACGGTCGAGAGCATTATTGGCAATCAACTTCCTGGTGGGGAGGAGTGGGAATCTTCAACACGCATTCTCACAACCGGCACCAACGCTCTACGTGGATCATTCTTCAGCTCAGCGAACGATGAATGGATTGGTACGCTTCATGATCTTGATTTACGCATAGGTTACTGGCTTATTATCCCTGAAGACTCAGACCCGGTTACAATCACGCTTCTCGGCGCCGCATTGGAGGATGAGGAAGTAGCAATGGGAGAAATGCAATCTGGTGTGAATCTTGTCAGTACGGGATTTCCATATCCTACAACTTTAGCTTCATCAGGACTGGTTCAATCTGGTTTTTCGGGTGCAACATATATTTCGACCTCGGACAGGATATATACCTGGCAAACCGGCAGTCTTCACCCGGTATGGTACGATCCTCAGCAGGGATGGCGCGGCACTTCGTTTAGCTTCGAGCCGATGAAGGGTTATATCATCGTGGTCGCTGAAGGGCATAATGGCTTCGACTGGACTCAGACCCGACCGCAATTTTACAACCAGGGAGCTGGTGGACTAGGTGGGCAGGGTGTGCAAGTTTCGCATGATCTGGATCAATTCATTCTCTCGTCGCCGGTTTTTGAAAAACCACCCTGGGATAAAGACACTCCTCCTCAAAAGTACCCGGTAAATCGAAGAAAGATAAGAAAAATCCCGGATCCATCTTCTCAACCTGTTAAAGGTGGGAGGGAAGAAAGATGACCAGATATTCGAATAATCTATCAATCTCTAAGTTATTGATCTCGTTCATTACTATTATCCTGTTTTCTGCAACAGTTCTTGCGGTTCCCATGCCCTGGCTTGTCAGTAATCTCGATCCGGGAGGTGAGACTACTTTTATCCGTGATACAAATGGTCGGGTAATTCAAAGCGCAGTTCTTGTTCAATTGATCCTGGATTCAGGAGATGACGGACCCAATCCACCTTCAGCTCAATTTGGATCTTACGGGCAACCTACCGGTAATGATGAACTGGTCACTTCAAGGGTATGTTATCCTGCTCCGGGAATTAATCCCAACGGCGGTTTTGCGCTGCTTTATACAATTGACACAGATGATCCTGTCGTCAGTGAAAATGCAAATGCATTCATTCGAGTATTTGGATCAGCAATACCGGGTAATGAAACTCCCTTTCTTGATTCCGAAATATTTAATGGACCACACTATCCGGCTGAAGCTCAAACAGTAGTTGTTTTACCTAATAGGATGACAGGTTATATAGGGAATGACAGACCCGAGCTTGAGGCGAATTATGATGAAATTACTGTCAGGGCGGGTGAAGAAGCTATTTTGGTATTGACTGCAGATGATGACAGCGATGAACTCAGCTTTTCTGTTTTAACCGACCAGTTACCCGGCGGCGAGGAATCTGTCATACTCACTCAACTGATGGAGACCGTTGCAACAGTTTCATGGATTCCACCATTTGACGCAACCGGAAACCATGATTTAATCTGCTCCGTTACTGACGGACAATACACAGCAAGTGTAACCGTCGAAGTTGAGGTTACAGCAGGATCTGATCTGCCGTCAGCATTTCACCTTCTCAGCCCTTTGAATAATGCAGCGTTGTGGGAGACATCAGGGTTTGAATGGCAGGAGTCAATAGATAGTGAAGATCAATTCGTTCGTTATACACTTTACTGGGCGACAGACGCCAATTTCTCCGACATTGACTCAATAGCAAATATTGTTGACACTTATGTGGATTTTGATATTGACACTACTCTGGGAACATTTGGTAAGTCGGGAGAAATTACACCTGGCATGAAAAAGATATCCGGAACAGAAAGAATCGGGGAAAAGCCAGGATTTGGAATTGAATCAACGAAATCAAATAATCTCTCATCAAAAAAATCTAAATCTGGCGAACTCAATCAAAAGAGTCTTCAGGAAAGCAGTAAACAACCTGACAACCTCATTTTATTTGAAGACAGGCAAAAAAAATCTCCAAACACTCTTGCTTCAAATAGTGAACAACGTTTAAGAAGTAAGAAAAGTAGTCTGCCAGCTGCTAAAGGAATAACTAATACTACCCGTAAAGAAGATGCATTCAATATACGCAAAAGTAATCGCAAAGATTTTAATGAGTCTTCTCTTGATGTTGTAGAAGGTGAGACAATCTACTGGTATGTTCGTGCGTATGATCTGGATGATAATGCTCGTGTTTCCGCTGAAACATGGTCGGCAGTTGCAGAGATCCCTGAACCGCCCGAGATATTTCATCTCTCATCCCCGAATAACCGTTCAAGAATTAGAACACAATCACCGACTCTCTCGTGGACAGAAGCCTATGACCCGGATACACGTGACACGGTAATGTATGACCTGATCTGGTCGCTTGATAACTGGGAGACAGTTGATACAATCAGGAGTATTCCTGACACATTATTCGGGTTGAGTGATCCAAATTATCAGAACCTTCCCGGTGCGGGACGTTTTCAGGATGCATTAAAATCACTTGCGATACAATCCGGGGAAGATGACCTGGATGATCTGCCTGATGAATCAACAGTGGTTTGGACAGTAGAAGCGGTCGATGTGACCGGACTTCGTACCGGGGCGCGTGAAAGATGGAGTTTCCGTATCTCAATTGAAGATGCTCCGGGTTATTTCAACCTGGCGAGCCCTGCTAATCGGACTCTGTTTTCCAGAATACAACCGGTTCTCCTTACATGGACATCCTCTGAAGATCCGGATCCAAATGTTGATCCAATGCGTTATGATGTTCTTGCTACCGGAAATCCCACGCTGACTGATCCACTTGATTTTACAATAGCGGCTACCGGAATCGATGAGCCATTTTTCCTTCTACAAGTTGCCGATAATGATGATCAATTATGGCGATGGACAGTGCGAGCGATTTCTGACGACGATACAACCTGGGCGACAACAGGCGAACAGGGTTATTCTGAATTCGCAATCTCGGCTCCAGATACACCTGAGCCATTTTCATTGATCAGTCCGGAAGATGAGGGAACATCAAGCAGTGCTATGCCGGCTTTAACATGGGCTACACCTGCTGATCCGGATTATTACGATCCGATTATTTATACGATATATTTTTCTACTGATGAGTGGGAGTCAACGGACTCTATTTCCTGGATTGCTGATACGGCTTACACCTTTGGTACAGAAACTGATGGAGCTTTGAATCTGAACGGTTCAGAGGAGAACAGCGAAAAATCGAAAAAAATCCGTCATAATGAGGGAAAATTAAATAAGATTAGTAGTGATGTTGAAGAAACGTTGAGCAATATTAATAGCAAACCGATATCGCAATCGTCATTGAAAAAATCAGCCGGGAAAACTGCTCTTAAAATTGATGAACTCGAATTGGATGAATTCGAAGATGGTACGACTGTCCATTGGCGGGTTTACGCGCAAGACACCAACAGTCCCGGCACTTGGTGCGAACCAGAAAGTGGTTGGAGTTTCCAGGTTCAAATTAATTATCCTCCGACAGCTTTCAACCTTGTTTCGCCTGAGAATGAAGAAATAGTTCCGGATTCGATTGTTACTTTCAGGTGGGAGGAGTCTGAAGATCCTGAAGAAACAGTTTTAACCTACCGGTTGATGATTGCCGATAATCCCTATTTTGACGATCCTCAAATTATAGAAACGGAAGAAACTTCTGAAAATGTGCTGCTTGAGGACTTTGAGTCCGGGATGCTCTGGTGGAAAGTGGCGGCAGAAGATGAGGGTGGTGAGGTTACCGAATCCGACGATATCTGGACAATTGATTTCACCTGGAGTTTTGTTGAGAGGGAACCGGAACAACTTCCGACAGAGTTCGGATTCAATGCGGTCTATCCAAATCCGTTTAATCCGTCAGTCACCATGATTCTGGCTATACCGAACGATCAACCACTATCTATAAAAGTAATAGATATTCTTGGTCGTGAATTGATGCATATCGGACCTGAACGTTTCCAACCGGGTTACCGGAAGATAAACATTGATTTGAAAGGGCGACCATCCGGGACATACTTCTTGCAGCTTGAAAACAGTTCGGAAATTTTCGCGCAAAGAAGGATTGTTCTTGTCAAATAAGAGAACTTAAAACTCTGTTATCGCTATACAAAGCAGTTATTGCGATGCACGAAGCAATATCCTGAATTGACGTAACTGTATTGATTAATCTATTTCCCTGAAAGGGAAAAATATGAATAGCCACAGGTGTTAACCTGTGGGACGGAGGTTGAAACAAGACAACCCTGAATGGGTTGAACATACTCTTACTATCACAACAGCATTAAACAAAATGTTTTCATAGAAGGAATATCAAATGGTAAATAAAGTCATTCTTATCGGTAACCTGGGAAAAGATCCTGAGATTTCCTATACCCAGAGCGGCACCGCGGTCTGTAAGGTTTCCCTCGCCACAACAGAAAAATGGACGAACCGTGAAGGTGAGAAACAGGAAAAAACCGAATGGCATAACCTTGTATTCTGGCGTCGGCAGGCAGAGGTTGCTAATGAGTACTTGAGAAAAGGATCCAAGATTTTTGTAGAAGGACGGATTCAATACCGCCAATGGGAAGGCAATGACGGGAACAAACGATATGCAACGGACATTGAGGTGAAGAGTTTTCAATTCCTTAGTGGTCGTGGTGAAGGTGGAGGAGGGGGGCAGCGCAGTCAACAGTCTTCTGATTCCCAACCCGCACAATCCAGTAAAGGCAGCGGCGCGCCGTCACAGAATAAATCGGAACCTGATGGTGGAGGTGGTTATCATTACGAGGATCTTCCGCCGCAGCAACAAAGTCAGGGAGATTCATTCGGAAAAAACGACGACGATCTTCCGTTCTGATCGAAAGCCTGTAGAAAAAGTAGCACATGGTTTGTAAACACTTGATAATATATAATAAAAGGCACATTCTTGTGCCCTTTATTTTTTTATTGGCGCTTTCGACTTTCAGCCGTCTTAACGCTCAAATATTAGATCCATTTGATATTGGGCGATCCCTCCTTGCGGCGGAGCAGGTGCTGTTGGTTCAACCTGTTGATAATGATGCGTCGGTTACAAAATATAATGTTATTAAGGTACTGTTCGGAGAAAAAACTGATTATATAAATGCCTTACCGCCACCATTTGAGTGTACCTCAAATGACACCCTGGTAATGATTGTCCGAAAAAACCTGTCTCAAAAAGTTGCCCAAAATAAAATACGAATAAAACTTAATCTCCCGTTATTGAGATTCAGCGAGTTTGAGATTTTCCATCCTCAAAATGTCCCGGTTGATGATTTTCAAAAAATCATTGAACATCTCGCCATCCCGGATACAGTAATCATTGATAAACTTCTTAATATGTCTCTAAGTCTTAAAAACAAATGGCTTGGGGAGGCGGCAGAATCTATTCTATTAACGAAATTATTGATTAGGTGGTCGGAAATGGATTCATGCAAAGCTTCAATGGAGGCTGTTCAACTTCTTTCAATGCCACTTTCAAATTTGACTCATCTGACCGCATCAAAAGAACTGTCTCAATGGCAGTGTCCGGAAATAAGAGATCAACTTGAAACTATAATTAACAACATTAGCCTTGAAGGTATTGAAGTGGAAAGCCAGAAAAGGAGCTGGCAGATCGTAAATGTTTATACATCTTTGCTCGATTCCCATGTCGTTTCAGTATTATCTGCGAAAATTGCGAGAGAAATTTCTGAAGGAAATGCTGTTTCGCCTTCGATTGCTATGTTATATGCTGAGGCGGTAGAAAAAGCAGCAATTGAAATAAATCACCACCTCTCAACCGCAATTACGGAAAAGCTTCAGGATTCGTTAATATGGAGTGAATACGAGTTCCAGGGACTCCTTGTACTCGCAACCACTCTTCCACCCCAGGATGCCGCAAGATGTCTGGAACTTACTGCTGAAATAATCAAATCAGGTCGTCTTGAGATCACAAAAGGCACAGAATCCCGTATTAGCGAATCTCTGAAAGAACTTGCTTCAAATTCCGGAAAGGATGGAATTGCAGCCCTCTCAATATTCCTGAATGATCCTGAGCTTAAAAGATCAAATTGGACCAGGAATATTATCTTGGCTTTAGCTGCAACGAATTGCTCTGAAGCGGCTGATTCTTTGATTATTTTGTATGAACGTAAATATTACAGGAGGAATGTCCTCGCAGCATTAGCGGGAATGGATGTAGAAAAAGCCTGGCGATTCGCACTTAATAAAGCAGAAAATGACGTTGAACGGGTCCTGGCATTAGGTGATAAAGCTGAAGCGAAGGAGATGACACGGTTTACTTCGGGCGCCGCAATGAACGTTTTAGCCGCACGTGCAGATGATATCCCTGAAATTGAAGAGTTGATTCTACGTTTTTATAATCATGTCTCACCCGCGTTAAAAGACTACGCCTTCGGATTTCTCTATAAACTGCCGACAATGGCTTCCGCAAGGCTTTTACTGCCGCTTATTCCTCTTCAATCGCCGGATTATTTCCCGACCGACCTCATGGTGATGAAGAATATGCCTTCTGATACGCTGGCTTTATGGTTTGGCGAAGTGCTTGCGGGAAGAGTAGAGCTGCCTAATATGTCGAAACGACAACATTCTTACACCATTACGGCTATTCACTTGTTGGCACAATCAACCTCTCCGGAAGCGGACATTATTCTTGAGAAAGCCGCGGTCGATCTTTACGGGCAGTCTTCATTGACGGCATTCGCATATTTGCTTGAGAGAGGATATGTCCCGGAACCTGGAATCCTTGCTGAAATTGTGTTTTCACCGCGTGAAAACTGGGATCGGCGAATAATACAAACTGTTTTTGGCAGCAAAAATATCACAGATGATAATAAGAAGAAAGCTGCAAAAACAGGTATTAAAATCCTAAAGAAAAATCGAAAAAAGTATGAATCTATTCAGCTTCAATTGCTTGCGAGAACTCTTGCCGAATCACAAAATCCCGACGAGTTCAAATCTTTATTGAAACTTTTGCGCAAATCAAATGATTCTATAACTAAATCCTGGGCATCATACGGAAAAAAGAGAATCAAGCAGGGATTTTAGAAGACCGCATAATCATGCCTGATATCCACCTCAATTTGTAGTATTACGACCACATAGTGTAGCATATTTAACACTGCTTAGTGTTATATGTTTTTTGTCTCTCGCCAGCATAATCTATTGTTATAAAGATAGTTATATTTCGTGCATACGATGTTGAGTAATAATATTTTTTTCGGCACAATTTTCGCATTAAGCTGCCATGAAGCCGGAGAAAAAGTAAAGCAATATGCGTACCTGGATTATTTCGATAACTTTGATCTGCCTTATTGCAGGTTCATCTTTCGCTGGAAATGAGCGGACACTATTGGGCAGCATGGAATGGCACAACAGCGGTATGGGCGCTATGCGTCCTGCAATTGGCGCGCTTAACGGTGAGACGGCGTTTCTCAACGGTGCGCGTGGACAGTGGATAATTAACCATAAAGTAGGTGTTGGCATTGGCACATATAGCGCTGATTTCATCAGCGATTATCATTATGATGGTGTGACATACAATATGAATGTCGAGTATATTGGTTTGGAAACCGAATACTTTTTCAACTCCGGAAAGCTGTACCATCCTTCATTACTTTTGATGGCAGGCGGCGGGATTATCAACTTTAATGATGATGATGATCACTTCGATTCCGACGAGTACGATAAAAGCTACGGTTTCCTCTTCGTCTATCCTGCAGCGACATTTGAGCTGAACGTTACATCCTGGTTCCGTACCGCAATCGAGGTAGGCTGGCGGCAGGCTTTTGGAGTTGATGATAAAGGTTTAGGCAATGCCGACATGAGCGGATGGACAACCGGATTGAATCTAAAATTCGGAAAATTCTAGGAGATAATTGGAATTTTGGTTTAGTATAGCACACATCTTTGAGTTGGATCGGATATAGTTGGAAATATATCGATTCTATAATCTATCAATAAACTCATGTTCAACAATGAAAACTGCTTCCTCGATTGCTTTAGTTAATTCTTCCAGTGAGGCAAGAATAATATCCAACTGTCCATATTTTAGTGGTATGTGACCCTTTGGAAACGGATGTTCAGCACATTCTATATGTATATGAGGGCTCTCTTTAAACTCACGAGCTGGTGAATTGGCTGTATTATTAGGTTCAGAATGAAGCATCAATAGATTTCTTGTTGACGTTTCATCTTCAATTTTGTGTAAATAAAAATTTGCGCTATCCAAATACCATTCTGTGTTATTTGCAAATCTGCCTATATTATTTGTCTTCCATATTTCATTATATCCACATAATAATTTTGGTTTTCTTATTCTAAATGTCCATTCTCTATAATTAGAATAATCCGTAAGATCATATTTTGAATCTGTGATAGCGAAAAACTTAATATTTGGTTTACTGCTTGGAATAATATCACATTTCAATTTTTTAATTGACATATGGGAGAACATATCAATTATATTTCTTACTCTAAATG
Organism: Candidatus Electryonea clarkiae; assembly: GCA_030765455.1. Taxonomy (GTDB): domain Bacteria; phylum Electryoneota; class Electryoneia; order Electryoneales; family Electryoneaceae; genus Electryonea; species Electryonea clarkiae. The sequence continues at coordinate 27,885 of JAVCCM010000184.1, forward strand.
TTAATAAATCACTTTGAGTTATTGCAATATTTGACACTAAATTATTCCTAACTTGATCGACTCATCATTGGTTATCTGATATATTGATCTTACTATATTATCAATCTCAATGGAATATTCTTGATTATATTCTTCTGAAAGTATTTTATCAACAATGAAAATAAGATCTTTTAATATATGTTGAGAAATTTCACTTGGATGAGGAATGGAAAATTCTTTAAGAGTATGATTTTCCAGCCTTAAATATCCCCTACTATACTTGCTTGATAATTTCATTAATTGCCAATAACCTATCGAAGAATTCAATACAGCAGTGCAGTACTTAATTACGATTAATTCATTTTCCTCGATTTTTGGATACAGCATGGGACTGTGAGAAATTCCATACTTGCCTTGAGTATCAATAGAAAATTTGGGCATAAAAATTAGATGGGGTGTTGCTATTTTTGGCCTTAATATTACTTTAGGGGTTCGAGGCCATACCGGTTTCCACCAATGAGTTCTGCCACTTAAAACAGATTTTGAACGAGATAAATCTTCTTTATTTGACAACAAATATTCCCATGTGTCTGGAAAAATATTTTGAAGATCAACTTCATTTATAAGAACTCCTTTTCTGAATGGGAAAAAGATCATTTTTTCAGTGTTGTCAGGTATCTTATAGGGACGCATCTCTCGATCTGGTAAATAGGGAATATACAGTTCAGCATCATCTTCGTGAATATCAGTTTTATTTCTTATGAATATTTGATCATTCCCAGTAATAATCCCTTGTCGCACTTCCATAAAATCAGAAAGTTTTCCAAATCTTTTCACTCTCGAAATAATTTCTCTTTCCCGTTGAGGTTGAGGATTCCATTTATTCTTTTCAAAATCACTTTGTCTACACTCATAGATACGATAGAACTTTTTATCTCCTCTGTATCCACCTAATGCGTCCTGTAAAGCGTGACCGGGGAAATCTTTGCATTCAACTACTACCGCCTCTGGTTCCGAAATTGGATAATTAGGTTTCTTTTGAAGAATTAATAGCATCGTGTAGATTCCTGCTTCCTGAAATACATTTACTTCACTAAGATCAACATAATAATGAATCCAAAAATTTTCTTTGATGATAGTTCTTAGTGCGGTTGCACTCTTATTTGAAACAAAACTTTGGGGTAAAACATATAATAGAAAACCACCAGGCGAAACCAAATTCATTCCTATCCTAAGAAATGCATGATATAAATCATTACGCCCAATCGCTGATTCGCCAAGTATTTCTTTTATTTTCTGTTGTGTGTCAACAGAATTATCCTCCCATTTAATAAAAGGCGGGTTTGCAAGAACTACATCGAACGATTCTTGATAATTTCTACCAGCACCATCTGGAGAAAATTCTTCAAGAGAATTAATACAGTTTGTGTTTAGATTTTCTGGGAATTTCTTAGCGAGAATAATATGCAATAATGATAATGACAATTTTGAAGCATTTATTGCATTTGCATCTTTATCATAACCCCACGTGTTAGTATATGCAGCACTTACGACATCGTTGATATCCAAATCACTGTTCAGGTCACAAATGAATTCTAATGCCGTCCGCAAGAAAATGCCTGAACCACATGCTGGATCAATTATTCTCTGTGTTCTGAAGTTAGAAGGAGTTGTATTTTCTTTCAGGAATTTTATAAAGAAACGCGATATATATTGTGGTGTGTAGTAGGTGCCATGATGATTTTCAACCTCAATAGGAATTTCACTAAATAAACTGGTTTGATCAGATTCTACTCGCTGTAAGACAGTGATATATCTTTCATAAATTCTGCTTAATGCGTTCTTACTAATTACAGAGAAATCATAAGTGTAAGGGGCGTAATAATTGTCATAAAAATCACCAAATAGATCATGTATTGTGGCGAAAGATAGGTTATTAAAAACTGCGAGTTCATTTAAATTTAGTATGTAATCTGGAATTGAATCATAACCAAGTTCCGAAATGGCCCGTACAATACATTTCTTAATCGTTAATTCATCATTTGATACGTCATTGTGTATATCCAATAATACCCTTTGTGATTCATTCGAAGCATAGTAATATTGATCTTCAATAGCTCGTACAATAATAATTGCATTGAATAAAGTTGTAATCATCCCGTCATTAATATCCCTTGCAAGTTCAGATGCAATTAATCTTTTCCATCTTGAAATGGTGCTTATAAGAGCATCATCGAGCTTTTTAATGTTAGGATTCGGAATTCTATCTGTAATTTTTTTAAATGCATCAGCCCTCCAAAACTGGAAATCCGCATCATGAGCGTTTATACGATCAAACCAAACTGGTTTTACTCTATTATTTATCGTTATTAATCCATTTTCATCAAAAAATAAATGCCAATCCACTAAATTATTGTAAGAAAAAGACAAAAATGAATTTTGATTATTGTACGATAAATGATTAAATGAACTACCACGTTTCATGAAAGTGATCAATGCTGAACACTCTAAGCCATGTTCTATTAGCAAATGACCATTTGACTCATTATCATTAGGTTGTGATTCTATAAAATCACTCGGTCGCCAATCGAATGCTTTGGCAAACTGCCGAGTCATGTTTTTAAAAGTTTCAAACGACTCAATTGGCTGCGTCAATTCTCTGACTGTATTAAAATCTTCATGCATGTAGGAGTACCCTTCTACACTTTACTAATAATTTATGAACAGAAAAAGCAATGCAATGCTTAAGCTTATTAATGATTTAGTGTCATTATGTAAAATCTACGCTGATTTCAAGATAGGTAATTTCTACGGCATTTCCAATTGTTGTTGGGTAAAGACAACAAAAATACTATGCATTGGAATATAAGGAGTTTATTATCAATGGTATTAATAGTTAAAATCAAAATTCATCTTCCTCTTCACCGCCATTTCCATTACGTTCTCTTTTTCGTTCGGCTTTGTAGTTGTTGATGTTGTAGCGGATTGTCAGCATATATATCGGCGCTTCACGTTCAAAGGAACTGAAGGTATGAAAGTTTGTTCCCTGTGATATACTTTCATGTTTTGATGTTTTGAAAATATCATTAACCTGGAATATAAAAGTCAGGCTCTTCTCGAGGAATTCCTGCTCCAGGGCAACATTGGTAATGAAATATCCATCCATTCGTCCTTGTGAGAAAACCCTGTCGCTGTTGTAATTGCCATTGATCTGCAGACGTGTGGATTTCCCCGGTTTGAAGGTATTGTTAAAACGTGTACTCCAACTGTTGCTTTCCGTTGAAAGGTTTTCTCCTAAAAGAATTCCTTCAATACGGTTATTATAAATATTCCACATGTTGTTGAGGTTCCACCATTTAAATATGTTTCCCTCCAGCATAAATTCAGTCCCGAATGTGTATTCGGTGCCAACATTCTCAATTGAACGAAGGGTAACACCCTCAGCGTAAACACTGCGAACACGTTCCACCATGTTATCGGTCACCCGGTAATACGCTTCAGTCGAGAACTGAAAATCACCGAAACTCATCTGGTAAGCCAACTCATAGGAATCTATGTATTCAGGCTGCAGGTCAGGATTTCCCCGGCGCACATTGTAAGCGTCCGTCCATGTCTCAAATGGGTCCAGGTACCAGCTTCGCGGACGATGGATGCGGCGGTTATAACTTGTCATTACCTGGTATTGCGGAGTGAAACGATAAGAAAAATGCATTGAAGGATAAAGATCGGGACGATCAATAGTATATTCGCTGTTTTCACCGACTAATTCTATTTTTCGCAGAGTGTATTCACCACGAAGTCCTCCCATGTATCCCAGTTTGCCGGTTTCGCCGGAATAAGTCGAGTACAACGAATGAATGTCACGGTTATATTCGATTGAATGACTATACTGTGGCTGAATCTCATATTGACCACTGGCGGGATTGTATTGCGATAATCCTGTATTATCTCCGGAACTGCCTATCCGACTTTGATATCCGAGTTCAAGTTTTTCTAATTCACGAAGAGGCAGTGTGTAATCGAGCCTGATGCTGACCCGGTCTGATGGTCCATCCTCGAAGGACCTGCGACCTTCGGCTATTACATTGGACATATCCTGAAGTTCTGTAGTAGCATCCTCTTCGCCCTCACGCTGACTCAGGCTGACACGTGTAGAGATTTCATGATCTTTGCGTGGGAAGGAATGATTGTAATCCATAAATACCGAGAGGAAATCACCAGAACGTTTATGTTCATTTATGCTTGTGTAATAAATATGTCCTGTTGGCGGCCACACCCATTCATCATAATCGAGTTCAGCTTCTCTTTCGTGTGATCTCCAACCCCAGCGACTACCAATACTTAATATGTCTGAGGGTGAAAGATTGAGGTCAGCAGTTCCACGGAATCCATAATGCGTTCTGCCTCGCGAAGATATTCCATTTGAATGATAATAAGATGATTGACCCTGTGATTCGGTATAGCTCTCTGTGTATGAGGTTCCCTCATGTATTCGCCTGTTATAATCAGCGCCGATAGAGAGGCTCAAAATGCCCTGTTTATGGTTGAGCAGGAAATCACCGCCATATTTATCGTTGAGACCATAATTGATATTAAATAATCCGCCACTCCCGCTCAGGATATTCTTTTTCATAATAATATTGACAATTCCAGAGGTTCCGTCAGGTTCATATTTAGCAGAAGGATTGGTGATTATTTCTATATTATCAATACTGCTGGCGGGAATCTGCTGCAAGGCGTCTGTCGGTTCAAGAATAGATGGTCGTCCATCTATCAAAACCCGGAAATTTCCGCTCCCCCGCAGGCTGACATTACCCTCAATATCCACCGTAACTGAAGGTATGTTTTCCAGCACATCGACAGCAGTTCCTGAAATGGCGGTAGGTTGTTTGCTGACATTGATCACTTTCTTATCGATATGATATTCTACCGGGGCTCTTTCAATGGAGAATTCAACGTCATCAGTTTTTAATGCGGTCTGATCAATGGTAATTTCGCCAAGATCTACCTGGAATGCACCCCGTCTAATGGCGATATCATCAATTCTCTTTTGAGCATACCCGATAAAAGAGACATCCATGAAATATTTTCCCGGTCTCAAATCCTTAAGGTGGAAGAATCCGGTTAAATCGGTAATTGTTCCGGAAACCTGGGCGCTGTCACGATGGCTGAATAGTATAATTGAGGCATATTCTATTGGCAAGTCAAACGTTGAGTCGAAAACATAACCCTGAATTTCTCCAATTGGCATTCTTTTGTGTTGTCCTCTATGCTCCTGAGCGAAAGCAACACAAGATACAAATAACAGTATTATTATTGTCATCAGTTTACGTCTATGCATTTATACTCCAGTAGCGATAGTCTATTTAAGTCGATGAAGATAGTAAAGAAATTTGTTAAATTCCCGGTTGAAATCACCAGCAATTCCATTCCAGAGAATTGCTCTATTAGATAGACTCCCGAAATATCTTTTGGATTAATCAAAAGATAGAGTTAAATGAGATTATTTTAGCTTGACTCTTGTGTTAGGAATATCTAACTTCCCTAATTATGTTAGCACGTGCTAACTATTAGTGCCATTTGCTTTTTTATTTTTCAATTGATATGCTCAACCGGCAATAATTCATATATTCGTTAAATAACATCAAACCGGAGATATAAATGTCTCGAAAGATAATTTCACTGTTTGTCCTGCTCTTTGTAATGAATCTGGCAGGATGCGGAAAGTCAGGCAAGGGAAGTAGGGTAGCTTTATCTGAACGCCAAATTGAAGTAGTAACGACAACTGGAATGATTGGCGATATGGCTGTGAACGTAGGTGGTGAGAGAGTTAATGTCACTGCGCTTATGGGACCGGGAATCGATCCGCATTTGTATAAGGCAAGCGAAGGCGATGTCACTGCATTAGTGAAAGCTGATATTGTTTTTTTCAACGGTTTGCATCTCGAAGGTAAAATGGCGGAAGTACTTGAAAAAATGAGCGGACGAACTAAAACCGTAGCTGTAGGCGAAAAGATTCCTGTGGAATCGTTACTTTCTCCGCCGGAGTTTAAGGGAGCCCATGATCCTCACATCTGGTTCGACGTCAGCTTATGGTTGGTTGCACTCCAGGCTATGCGTGATGGATTTATGGAACTTGATCCCGAACATGAAGAGATTTACCGGAGTAATGCGGCGAAATATGAGGCGGAACTCGTACAGCTCGATAACTATATCAAGGAAAAAACATCTGAATTGCAGGAAGAAATGCGGGTTGTAATTACCGCCCATGACGCTTTTAATTATTTTGGCAAAGCTTATGGGTTCGAGGTGCGTGGGTTGCAGGGCATAAGCACGGCGTCTGAAGCTGGAACCGGCGACGTCCAGGAGCTGGCATCATTTATTGTAGAGCGGCGAATTCCGGCGATATTTGTCGAATCTTCCATCCCGGTTCGTACCATTGAGGCAGTTCAGGCGGCAGTGAAAGCGAAAAATATTGAGGTGAAAATAGGTGGCGAACTTTACTCTGACGCTCTTGGTAATCCCGAGACAGCCGAGGGTAATTATATCGGTATGTTCAGACATAATATTGATACGATTGTCAACGCTCTTTCAATTAAGAATTAAGAATTATGAATTAATAATTATTTTAACAGGTTATGTCATTAGTTCAGCTCATAAAATCAGGATTGGTTATAAATTCAACAGCTTGAAGAGGCAGAATTTTAAATTGTATTATTCCCTTATGATCTGGAAATTTCCCCTATGATCTGGAGATACCTCTAAATCTGGAAATTCCCCGAAGGGGATAAAATAACGTAATTCAGGGTGAGTTCCCTATAGCCTAGAAATTCCCCGAAGGGGATAAATATGAATAGCCCAGGGTAAGTCCCTTCTTTTGGGACGCAACCCCGGGTTAGTGGATATCTGGTTCCGCTACCCTGAAGGGGTTGGACTAAATGCCCATTATTAAAGTGTTAAGAATAATTTTTCACGCAAAGGCGCAAAGACGCAAAGTATTGAATGGTAGATTGAAAAAGAAGAAGACCTATGACGGAAAATGTGATTGAAGTAACTGATTTGACAGTAGCATATCGTGAAAATCCGGTATTGTGGGATATTGATTTCACCGTACCTAAGGGAGTGCTTTTAGCGATTGTCGGTCCTAATGGCGCCGGCAAGACAACTTTGTTGAAAACCATCCTGGGGCTGGTCAAGTCTGCTGCAGGAAACGTTCTGATTTTCGGTAAACCTTATAGCGAAGTCAGGCGAAGGGTTGGTTATGTACCTCAACGAGGCAGTGTCGATTGGGATTTCCCGACTACAGTGCTGGATGTTGTGATGATGGGCTCTTATGGAAAACTGGGATGGGTCAGGCGACCGGGACGAAAAGAGAAAGAACAGGCGATCAATGCGCTTGGGCGGGTTGGTATGGAAAAATATTCAGATCGTCAGATCAACCAGCTTTCCGGGGGACAGCAACAGCGTGTTTTCTTAGCCAGGGCTCTGATCCAGGATGCTGAAATCTACTTTATGGACGAACCGTTTCAGGGCGTTGATGCCACTACTGAGCGTGCCATTATCAAGATACTTAAGGAATTACGCTCTGAAGGAAAGACCGTAGTTGTAGTACATCATGATCTCCAGACCGTTCCGGAGTATTTCGACTGGGTTACACTTCTGAACGTTCGTCGTATTGCAAGCGGTCCTGTCGAGGATGTTTTCACAGAGGAAAATTTGCGTCTTGCATACGGCGGTAAGGTTGCTTTCCTGACACAACATAGCGCAGGAGAAACAGGAAATGGCGCAGAGATAGAAACCACAGATAATACTAAATCAGATATAAAATAAAATGGATTATTTAGGAATATTCTCGGATTATACCCTTAGGACGGTAGCGCTTGGCGCAGCCTTGCTGGGATTGGTGAGCGGTGCCTTGGGAACATTCGCCTTTTTAAGAAGGCAGAGTCTTATTGGCGATGCGATGAGTCATGCCGCCCTGCCGGGAATTGCATTAGCATTTCTTATCACAGGCAGCAAGGCGACAATTGTCCTGTTGATTGGGGCTGCAATTGCGGGCTGGCTTGGGACGTGGTTCATTATCAAGGTAGTTAACCTGACACGTATCAAGGAAGACAGCGCACTTGGACTGATATTGTCGGTTTTTTTCGGGTTCGGGTTGGTGCTGTTGACTTTTATTCAAAAGATGCCCCAGGCTTCACAGGCAGGACTGGATAAATTTCTTTTCGGACAAGCCGCCACCCTGCTTGAACGTGATGTAGTCGTGATGGCAGCTTTGGGAGTGCCGGTGCTCATTCTGACCATTTTATTCTGGAAAGAGCTGAAGCTCTTGAGTTTTGACCGTGATTTCGGTTCGCATTCCGGGTTTCCCATGCATCGTCTGGAATTATTACTCACATCACTCCTGGTTATTGCTATCGTTATCGGCTTGCAGACAGTTGGTGTAGTTTTGATGAGCGCCATGATTGTAGCACCTCCAGCCGCTGCCAGGCAATGGACTGATCGAATGGGAGTTATGGTTGTTCTGTCGTCGTTTTTCGGAGCAGTAAGCGGTGTGGCTGGAGCTGTGATCTCAAGCCTTTCAAATAATCTGCCGACCGGTCCGACTATTGTTATCTGTATGAGTGGTATAGTAATATTTTCAATTTTATTCGCACCTAACCGTGGGCTTCTATGGGCTGCAGTTCAGAAAAAAAGGAATAATCGCAAACTCCAGCTCCAGGCTGTTATGGAGGATTTATATTTTCTTTCCAGGCAGCATAAAAATCCCCTATATGCTCATCCAGTCGCAGTACTCAGAACCATGTCTGCCGGACATGGCGGAGTAGATAGAAGCCTTGAAGTGCTCAAATCACGCGGGCTGGCTCAAAGCAGCGATGACGATAATTGGTCGCTGACAGAGACTGGGATAAAAGAAGCTGGTGCTAATGTTATGAAGTTCAAGGGGCAGATATGAGTAACGCCCAGGTTGAAATACAACTGATAGCTTCTGTCACTGCCGCCGCATGCGCCCTGCCTGGTGTATTTCTCGTATTGCGGCGAATGGCGATGATGAGCGATGCAATCAGCCACGCTATCCTGTTAGGCATAGTCCTGGCGTTTTTTGCAACCCATGACCTCAGTTCTATATTTCTTGTAATCGCAGCGGTATTAACCGGTCTCCTGACAGTTGCCCTCGTGGAAGCATTAAACAAGACACGTTTGCTTCGTGAAGATGCTTCTATCGGGCTCGTATTTCCATTTTTGTTCAGTATCGGGGTAATTCTTATCAGCCGTTACGCCGGGGGAGTACATCTTGACACCGATGCCGTTCTGCTTGGTGAACTGGCTTTTGCTCCGTTTAACAGGTTAGAGATACTCGGCAATGACATCGGGCCGATTTCCCTGTATGTCATGCTGGGAGCGTTATTGCTGAATATCATCTATATTGCTTTGTTCTATAAAGAATTGAAAATCAGTACTTTTGATACTGGTCTGGCAGCATCACTGGGAATATCACCCGCAATAATCCATTACAGTCACATGGGGCTTGTTTCAGTTACAGCCGTCACAGCTTTTGACGCGGTAGGATCGATACTCGTGGTCGCTTTAATGATAGCCCCTGCCGCAACTGCATACCTCCTGACCGACCGGTTAATTGTCATGATATTTCTGTCAGCTTTCATTGCAATTGTAAGCGCAATCGGCGGTTACTGGGCGGCACATTTCCTTGATGCTTCCATTGCCGGTTCCATGGCAACCATGACCGGCGTTTCATTCCTCCTCGCATTTTTTTTCGCACCAAACCGTGGTATGGTAGCAATTGCAAGACGCCATCACCGTCAACGATTCGAATTCGCCGGACGAATGCTCACCGTCCATCTACTTCAACATGAAGGAGAACCGGATGAAAGTTATGAAAGTGGTATTGAGCATCTGCAAAGCGGGCATTTTCAATGGGAACCACATTTTGCAAGCGGTGTTGTTAAATTCGGACAAAAACACGGCTGGTATAACGAAGATTCAGGAATCCTAAAGCTGACAGAAAAAGGCAAAACCTTGGCAGGAAAAGCCGTTACCGGTGAATAAAAAGTTCTATAGGAATAATTTTGTCATTTTTATATAACTCACCTTTTTAACTCGCAAATAATAGTTGTCCTATTTTTGTAAAAACACTTTAATTGATTTTGATATACTTAGCCTCAGTGATTCCGTGTTTGATTTAGGTATTTTTGGCTTTTCAGCACTTATTCTGAGTCTCTCGGAGGAAAACCAGAAAATAGCCCGATGATAGAAATAATCAGATTGTGTTTTTATAATTAACCAAATTTCAATGATTTAACAAGATAAAAATTGTACGTTTCATAATAACTACCGTTTATTCATTAACCCTGAAGTTTTTTTCTCAGTCATATCTATTGCCTCCCCCCACTGAAAATCTTATCTTTATTAGTAGTGTTATTCTTGTGTTTAGAATTCAATTTAACTAAGAGGTGCGGAAAATGGTTAATAGAATTGGAAGTTTTCTTGTTTTGACTGTTCTTTTGCAGTCAATTGTGCTGGCTGAAGGGGGTGTGGATTATAATTATGCTGTCATCAGTCTGCTTGCTGACGAAGTAATAGAATTTCAAGGATCTGCAGATTCTGCAGGGATTGGAGACATTACATTTTCAGATGAAGCATTGGAGGATACATTGCTGAAATTTGATGTTTATGCTATCGAGCACTTATTTTCTGATTTCGATCCAGCGGACACCCTTTCTTACTCTCCTCTAATACCAAGCTACCAAGTAAGAATGCTAAGGCTTGATTATTTTTGAGTCTGGCTAAAATGAGTTGATATTGAATTTCTTTCTTTTCAATAGTTTTGTCTCTCATTAGCTCTTTGAAATTCAGCCTCCAAGGTCAAACATTATGTTTTCCATACAATGTTTGTTCAACC
>JAVCCM010000181.1 GCA_030765455.1 Candidatus Electryonea clarkiae
CATCGCCTGTGGGACGGTTATAAACACTTTCAATCACCTGTAAGCCTGTAAGGTCACCAGCCAACAACTGACCGGAAAGCATGGCAATCGCCACAACTGCTATCACTATTCGCTTCATCTTTATACTTCTTTGTACCGTTTATGGGTCTGTTGCTCAAATCTAGTTTCCTTACCAGATATTATCAAGTTTCATGTTGTTATTTGAAGTATAAAAGTTCAATAGTTGGTTATTTCCTGTATTATAATCTCTGATAGTTCCCCAGGCATTGCCTGACAGAGATAAAATAACGATAAAGAGGTCAAAAATCAGGGTTATTGCCTGATTTATCCCACTATTTGTCGTTTTCCACCCGTAGTTTACCAGTTTTTTGAGGTTTTGCGCTGTGCCTGCCAAGTAACATTGGATTTGCATTTTTGTCAGTCCTCGCCATCGTGATCGGCGGTGTGCGCAATGCTCTTTGCCATTGCCGAAACTACCTTCGACCACCGCCATACGACGACCCATATTATGGTGGAATTGTGACGTGTTACATTTTGCCAAGGCTTGATCCGCATAGTTTTCGTCGGCATGACGGTAAATGGTTCGCGGTCCCTTTCCGGTGGTGCAACGGCTTCGCATCTTACAGGAAGCACAGACTTTACCGGAAGCGCGAAAGTTTCGCTTTCCCACGTCTAAACCCGATTGGGGATGCATGGTTTCACGTACACTACCAATGTTGTACAAGAAACCCAGCAGTAGGACTTTGATGACTACAACCGGGTCAACGGATTTATTGCCATTATATCCGTACAACCCCTCGGTCATTTGATCAATGAAACCGAGATCCAGAATGGAGTCGAGACTACGAAGGAGATGATTCTTTGGAACAGCCTTATCCAATGAAAACTTGTGAAACTCCTTTGGGATAAATATCTTCTTACCACGCAATTGAAATCCATAGTTATTGTTTATGAATAGCTATTGTACGCATCAAATCAAAATTAGACTCAAAATAGAGACCACGAGAGACAAAACAAAATAGGTTTATCACAATATCCCGAACATTTTACCGGATTTGGGTAACAGACCCATATGGGGATCTTGATTGGATTGACAATAGATATTAGTGAGAGGGATTTTAAACCTTCCGGGTGGAACTCACTTAATAAAAGCAATTTCCGGTGATTTCATTTACGGTCTAAATAATACGGGAAGTCAAATCAGAATTATTGATCATTCCAACCCCGCTGATCCAGTTTTAGTTAGCGCGACTGAGACTGGACATTCATGCAAAGATATTGCAGTAATTGACAATTTTGCCTATTTAGCTTCATGGGACGCCGGTATGCGAATAATGGATGTGAGTGATCCTGAAAATCCAATCTTAAGTGGTGTTTGCGATCTACTGGGTCGTGCGGTACGAATTTCAGTTAGCAACAATCATGCATTTTTGGCAACTAGTGGTGGTGGAATGCGAATTGTAGATACAACCTATCCAGAAGATTTATTTGAAGTTGGCTTTTTTAACTACACTCCAGAATTGATGGGCTCCGAAGATCATACTAAGGGAATATATTTGGATGATAACAATATCTTCCTTGCAACTCCCTACTTTTTAGAGATTTTAACACATGATTATGCTGTAAAACCAAATATATTTCATTTATTCGAACCTTCACAATTTGACACTTTCTCGCTTGAAGATTTCGGAGAACAGACTTTTACCTGGGAATCATCTATTCCGCCCGATTCTACCGATACACTAAGTTATAACTTTGAGATTTCCGCAACTATCTCAGATTCTAATGTTAGAACATTCAATTATTCAGATATTCCGGACACATTTATTACCTTAGGTATAATGGACTCAATGGCATTTAACAGCAAAGTTGAAATGGTAAAATTCAAATGGCATGTCGAAGCAATTTGCGCTGAAGACACTGTGAATTGTATTGAAAACTATCGATTTGTGATTGGATTGGAATCCAATGTGAGAAAACACCTGGAAGAAGCTGACTTAATACCTGATAGATATTGTATCGAATCCCTTTACCCGAATCCTTTTAATTCGACTCTGTCAATAACAGTAGGACTTCCTGAGAAATCCGATCTTTGTATATCGCTGTACAATATTCTTGGTCAGGAAGCAGCCTTGATGGCAGACGGCACCTGCTCTGAAGGTTATAAAACTTTCACATATGAAGCCTATAATCTACCGAGCGGAATTTATTTTATCTACGCCAGTGTGCCGGGAAAAATGGGTGAGGTTAGGAAAGTTGTGCTGATGAAATGAGAGAATGAAATCTAATTTTAAGTAAACCAAAAACAGTGTCATTACACGACTTGATCGGGTAATGCTTGTGTCATACTAAAATAATTATCTGGGTTCTTGAAAATATTGTCGCATCAAACTGATGTAAAACATGAAAAATACTGGATTCCCACCTTCGCGGGAATGACAACATGAGACATTATTTTCGAGAGGCATTAGATAAGAATAAAAATCAGGCTATTTTTCTCATCATTCGGATGGATAAAAAGAAACAGCCGGGCAATCTACCCGGCTGTTTTCAATTGAACAATTATATATCAAATATCTACTTCCGATTTCCTGCTATTTCGTAGCCTTCATAGAAATAATCCAGGGGATTCACCGGACGATCATTGACTTGAACTTCATAATGAACGTGTGGAGCGGTGCTGCGTCCGGTATTGCCACAATACCCAATCACATCACCACGTTTAACACGTTGTCCACGCTTGACATTGTAGTCGTTTAGATGACCATAAACCGTAACAAATCCATAACCATGATCAATCTTGATGACCTTCCCGTATCCTGCAGCCCTTCGTGCTTTTGTTACCCTGCCGTCTGCTGTAGCATATATCGGGGTTCCTGTAGGTGAAGAGAAATCTACGCCGTAATGAAAACGTCGTTGTCCTGTAAATGGATCTGGACGCCAACCGAAAGGATCGGTAAATCTGCTATTATTTATTGGTAAAATAGAGGGGATACAGAGGAGACGTTCTTCGTTTGTTACTATTGTCTGTTGAATTTCTCCGAAAGACTGACGCTGGATTGACAGTTCACGCTCAATTTGATCAAGCGAGACTAATAATTCCTCGACCCGTTCATCACCTATTACCTTGTTTTCCAGGGGCAGCATACTGCCAATTCCGGCTTGACGAACTTCTTCGCCAAGGGGAGGGAGGTTGACACGGATCCTGATGTGTTCCTCTTCAACAGCTAAAGAATCAACAACGTCGATCACGGTATTCAGTCGATCCTTAATTTCCGAAAGCTCGTAATCAAGCAATTGATTTTCGGAGATAAGCTCCCCGGTTCTAATCCGCACTCTCCATTCGCTGATAGTGATAACTGCCATTGATAATAAGGAAATTACAACTAACAGGGCAATGCTGAATAAAAAGAACAGCCGTCCGCTCGTAATAGACCGACGTTTAATTTGCGTTGTTCCACTACGTTGCGCAATTAACGTAAATCGTCTATTGTTTTTTCTTTTGTGAGTTGAACTGTAGCTTTTCCTTCGGTTCAAAAGACTTTCCTTCTAAGAGAGTACGTACCATACAAAAATGCTCGATAAAAGTATAATTTGAAAATAGCCGGGTCAAGTATTTATTGCTAATGAGAGCGAAAATCAGCCATTGTGACTCACCTTAAACGTAATCTCCTATAAACATCTAATTTGAAGATGAAAGAGAGGTATTTTCGGTTAATATCAAACTCTCGTATCATATAGTTATCAAGTGTTTACATGCTCCAGGAATTGGAGGAATTTCTTCAATTCCTCAGACCGTGTCTTATGGGAGACATCAACACCCATAAGTATTGTCATCTTATCAATGTAAAAAAGGTTTTCAAGGATTCAGGGTTGTGTTTTACCATCCAGCATTATCCGGATCGAAAGATGGCTGCATATAGGGATTGATTCTCTTTTCCTCACCAATAGTCGTACTGGGACCATGTCCGGGATAAACTACGGTGTCATCAGGTAATACCAGTAATTTCTCACGTATCGATCTGAATAACTGCTTTCCATTCCCACCCGGTAAATCCCATCTACCAACACTTCCAGCAAAAATTGTATCTCCGGCAATCAAATCCTTGCCATTCAAATATACAACTTGTCCGGCACAATGCCCGGGAACATGAATGACTTTTAGTTCAAGGGAACCGAACCGGAGGATTTTATTATCTTCCACGAATTTGTCGGGAGGTCCGACATTCAGGTCCTTCCCAACGTAAACTGAAAAGCTCTTTCTCCCATCTGTCAGCATGGGTGCGTCCAATTTGTGGCACATTACCGAGGCATCAGGATATGTTTTGCGTAAGTCTCCAACAGCACCGATATGATCCCCATGACCATGTGTAAGAAGTATCGCATGGAGGGTGAGGTTTTTCTCTGAAATGATATCTTCAAACCGTTCAGCTTCATCGCCCGGGTCAACAATTACAGCATCGCCATCTTGCTCAAGTACGAAACCGTTGGTTTCAATCATACCTACCTGAAGGACATGAATTTTCATATTAAATTTTTTCAAAAAATTGATTTATAAATGCATCCGGCTGAGGCGAACTGCCTGTCACATTTCTCACCAGTTCAGTAAATTCCCAATATGCGCCGTGCGTGAATACCTTTTCCTTGAACCAGTCTCCAAGCTCATGCATATTATGAAAAACAGGCGGTTCTTCAAGCTTGAGGTCTCGAATTATGGCTTCATGGAACTGACTGGCGATCCATTCACCGAGGAGGTAATTATGGTAATAAACCGGAGCATCCGCGATATGGCTCTTTACTGCCCAGTCCGCCTCTTTTTCACGCCCGGCAACAGGTCGAACTAACTGGAATCGCTGCACCAGGTCCCACCATCTCTGCTGCTGATCATAATCAGGATCACGGTAGAACCCACGCTCAAAATGAACCATGACAAGAATCCATCGACCAAGAATGGCTTTCTCGATCTTTCGTTCTTGTGCGAGAGGTTTCTGAAGTTCCTTGATTTCACTGCCCTTGAGGCGGAACATAGAAGCCATCCATTCAATATCCCGCGCAAGCCGTCCGAAAAACATGGCAACTGCTTCAGTCACTGCCGTATGAGCAGGTATTCTAAGAGTATGTGGAAGTGAACGATCTATGTTTAATTCATATACTGCATGTCCAAATTCATGGAGTGAGGTTGATGCCCAGTATGTATTATCCTTAAGGTTCATTAATACCCGTACATCACCATTCCTATCAATATGATCACAATAAGCGTGAGGATGTTTTCCATCTTTTTCCAAATAATCGCCCTTGTCCAGAATAGATTCTATTGACAAACCTACGCCCTCAAAATATTTTTGAGTCCACTCCATCGTGCCACGACCTTCATACACTGGGTCAGTGTTAACTCCATAAACAGGGGGCACTTCCTGAAAAAAAGGATCGCTATAATGCCAGGGAGCAAGGTCAATTGCCTCAAGTTTATATTTATCAGCTATCAGACGGTCTAGGTTTGCTCTCATTCTACGAAATGGATCCTCGCTCAAATCTGCAAATCTACCAAGTTGACTGAACAATCTTGCTTCGTCTATCTCTTGAAGTTCCAGCAACATACGATAATGGTCAGGAAATCCAAGCGATCTTGCAGCTATATTTCGAGCGCGAACAAGTTCGACTAATTCTTCGGCAATAATTGGTCCGATCTTTTTACTTGCTTCCCACGCATCACGGCGAAGCGACATATCGGTTGAAGTTCTGAGAATTTCATGAACCTGGTTCATTGTAAGGCTTTGACCAGAAACCTCGGGACGGAAGGTGTTCATTTTAACTTCAATTTTCTTCTGCCTGCTGACAAGATCTACGATCGTTTCTTCGGGCAGTCGATTTGGAGCTATTTCATGACGCATTAATGCAGCCCAGCGTCTGAGAAGAATGTTTTGAACGCCCGGATCAGAGAGCAGTTTGCCCAATTCCTCGTACAGCTCTTTGCTGCTCAGCTTAAGCCGCAAATTTGTTTCAGCATCCTCAACGGCGGAATAATCCTTGTCGGTGCCACTGATTGACGCTTTCCAAGATGCTTCTGAATACTGTGTTCGAAGAGGCTCAAGATCATGCTCCATCTCTTCGAGTATTTTTTGCAGTGTTGCTTCAGTTTCCGGGTTACCGATCACAGCTCTCTCCTCTTAAACCGTTATCAAAATAATAACAACAGGTTGAAAATCAACTATAATCCTGTAATTTATTTCAATTCTGAGGCTTTTTCAAGCGGCAAATTGAATAATGGGGACATACAGAAATGGCGTGGTATTATCATTGCGGGTCTATGTGTGATGAGCAAACGTTTGTAGTCCCAAGAATATTTTTTGTTTCCACTGTTGAACTTCAATTGCAGAAAATCCGGTACTCTATTTGCATCATGTGATTGTATAAAACAGAATAAAATTCATATCTTAGAAATTATGGCACAATTGGAAATATATTATGCTCTGCCCGAAATGATAAATGAAGAAAAGGGCATTGCCACTTTGTTAAAAGATGAGGTAAATCATTTATCAAGGGTTCGCCGTGCCAATATCCGCGACCGAATTATGATCATAGATGGTTTGGGTAATGCGTGGAGTTCAATAATTGCCAAAATGGACAAAGATTGTGTAACTCTCGAATTATTAGAAAAACATACTGACTGGCGGGAGCCACCGGTAAGAATTCATCTCGGATTGGGAATATTGAAACCGGCTCAATTCTTAGACGCAGTTGACCTTGCAGTGCAAACTGGCGTTCACGAAATTATTCCATTGATAACTAAACATGTCGTTGCCGGCTGGAACGAATCAAAAGCAAAACGAGCAAACCTGCGAGCGATTGCAGCCGCGAAACAGTGCGGTAGAGGACTCATCCCAGGCATTAAAACACCACAACCATTTGAAAAGTGGTGCATCGAATCAAGAGGTGATTCATTGCGATGTTATTGCAGCCAAGACGGATATTCCATTAGAGAATTAAAGAAGGCTGATGATATAATCCTCGCAATAGGGTGCGAAGGTGGATTCGACAAAGAGGAAGAAGAATTGTTGAACCAGGGAAATTTCATCCCGATTTCTTTAGGTCCGAGAAGGCTGAGGAGTGAAACAGCCGTTGCAGTTGCATTGTCAGGGATATTAAGCATTTATGAATGATACAATTAGATTTGAACATTGCGAAATTATTTTACACTTCAAAACAGTTTGATCGAGTTCGACAGAAAAACAGTAAAATATAAATATTGAGGGAAACATGTCAGAAACAAACCATTACGAAGTGGTAATTATTGGAAGCGGTCCCGCTGGCTACACAGCAGCTATATATGCTTCACGGGCAAATCTTAAAGTGCTGGTGCTGGAAGGATACGCGGCGGGTGGACAATTGATGATCACCACAGACGTTGAAAATTTTCCCGGATTTCCGGAAGGTGTTACAGGTCCTGACTTAATGGATCAGGTCAGGAAACAGGCTGAGAGATTTGGACCCGAATTACGCCAGGTCGATGTGACAAAAGTAGAACTTACACAGGGATCTCCTTTCACGGTATGGGTTGAGGATGAGAAAATTATGGCTGATTCTGTGATCATATCCACCGGGGCAACCGCCCGCTACCTCGGACTCGAGAGTGAAGATAAATTAAAGGGATCAGGTGTCTCAGCCTGTGCAACTTGTGATGGAGCTTTCTTTGCAGGAAATGATATCGCGATTGTCGGCGGTGGAGATTCTGCAATGGAAGAAGCTATTTTTCTGACTCGCTTTGGAACAAAGGTTTATATAATCCACCGGCGTGATGAGCTGCGTGCCTCAAAAATAATGCGACAGCGAGTATTTGATAATCCCAAGATTGAAATTATCTGGGATTCAGTGATTGAAGAGGTATATGGATCCAGGGAAGAAGGCGTAACAGGATTGAAGTTGAAGAATGTAAAAACCGGAGATTTCAGCGATCTTGAAGTTCAAGCGCTTTTTATTGCAATTGGACATACACCCAATACCGAACTTTTCATTGGTCAGTTGGATATGGAAGATACCGGCTACCTGATTGCAGAGCCCGGTTCGTCCCGAACCAATATCGAAGGGGTTTTTGCGGCCGGTGATGTGCGAGACAGTGTATATAAACAGGCAATCACTGCTGCCGGATCAGGCTGCATGGCTGCTATCGATGCTGAAAGATGGCTCGAGGCAAGAGAAGTGCATTAACTTAAAAGCGGATTAGATCAAATAATTGAGCATTATTCGTTTAATCATCACTCATTGATATGTTATCCACTATCAATATCCAACATAATTAACCGTCAGAGAGATAAAATGATGCCTTCCGTTCGTACTACCCTGAGCCAATGAAAAGTGTGAAAAGGATAAATAGTCAAATTTCAGTATTAACAATCACGACTTATCATGATTTCCGAGAGTATTTTCGCTAAAAGAAAATGATAGAGCTTGATCTTTGGGAAGAGAAGCAAATACACTACTGAAAACAAGATCACTTTGGAAAATTGTATTGATAGCCCTGAATTCATACAGAAGAATCTACGCTTCCTTCGAGACTTCGCTCGGCAGAGATAGTCATTTTTTAGCAGTCTTAATATTATGTTATTATAAAAGATACTACGATGTAAACAAAACTTTCTCGATATACATGCCATTAGCGCCTAAGAGTTTCATAATACGTAGAGGTGCGAATGTATAACTTTACTATAAACGACCTGCAAAATTATTGGTTGAAGTGTGACTTTTGGACATTGAAACAAGCAGTGGTAATATTGAACAATGGGAATCCTGATGAATTTCGGATTTTTAGAAACTATTTTTCTGATACCGCAAAGATACAAAGAAGAAATGTATTAGAGAATATCAGGAACAAAATCGCTTCGCTTGATCATAAGCAATCTGAAGGAACTCCCGGCAATAATGTTATTCAGCAGAACAATGCAATAGAGGAATCAACAGAAATATTAGATCCGGAATTCTGGTCTGTAATGAATGAGCGAATCAGCTATATTAATGAAGCATGGCTCACTAACTATTCGAAATTATTGAAATTAGCAATACAATGTGTTGAGTCGAAAACCCTTATTCCAGACAGGAGAGCTGAGAACATTTTTAGACCATATATTATCCTGAGTTGGGCTAAGGAAAATCAGATATCTTTGTCATCTGAATTAGAAATATTGTATGAATCAGAGAAACGGAAAATTGAGAATCTTTATTTTCCAGGGAAACTTCAGCCAGAAACAATATTGACAGAATCTGACCAATCATTTCAAAAAGACAAGCATACAGCAGATATTGATGAAAAGGCAATTTCCCTTACTGTTGAGGGGCAAAGGATGCCTGGACGCGAAACGTCATCTCCAAAATCTAAAGTCAACATACGCAGATCGACCATGCATAAATTTATCGTACAGGGTGTTGCTGCAACTATTTGGACATTTCATAAAGATTTGAATATTCACGATCTAATTGATCACAAGCATTTTAGAGAGAGTATAAAAGAAGTACATAAAAAAAACGGAATAGCTTACTCAAACACTACGATTATAAGATGGATAAACGAGTGCGAGCTTAGTATTAATCCAAGATCATCCAATGATTAAAGTTGTCATTTATGAATGAGAACAATACTCACTGAAATGTGGTAAATGAAGTAGTATTTATGGAGAACAACACTTGCGGATTCGTTACAGTTTTGAAACTCTGTTCAATCTCGATTGCGTTATTTCGGAGATTAGTGAGACATAAATATATGAATAAACTTGTTATGAATTCTTTATACTATTGATTTGTAAGATTATCAAGACGATTACGACCATTTGGAGCACAATAAATAAAATTGTAAATTTTTCCATAACTATTTGGAGCAGGATTATAAAAGTATTATTTTCCGACATATTTCAGCGAACCAAAGTAGAATACAAATACCATTTCACAAGAGTAAATCACCTTAATTTGGAGAGGAAACCATGGGTCAACAACAACTTTTACTGCTAATTCTTGGTGTCATTATTGTAGGTATAGCGGTTGCTATTGGAATTACAATGTTTTCCAGCAGCGCTGTTGATGCCAATCGCGATGCCGTCACATCCCAGTTAGTGCATCTGAGTTCGAAGGCACAAATGCATTTCAAGAAACCAACATCGATGGGAGGAGGGAACAATACTTTTGATAACTTTGTTCTCAGCACTCTCGATTATGGATCACTCACAACAAATTGCTACAGGGTTGAGAAAGATGCTGCTATTTCAGCTGCCGAAGCTAAGTCGGTAACCCAGGAGGCTATCGCTGGAGGTCTCGCGACTATCTATATTGTTGGATATGGAACTGAAATAGGCAACGACGATACTAACGTGGTCCAAGCAGTTTCTACAGTTACCGCTACTGGAGTTGTCACTGCGGTTATCAATTGATTCTTATCTTTTGACGTGAATATTCTGGAGATGCTGATTTTGAGCATCTCCAGTTTATTGTGAGATATTCTTACTAATTTTTGTTATTCAAGATTACAGGTGGAGTATGCCTGATTTTCGTTTTGAAGGCACAACAAATAAAGGTAAACCTGTCCACGGTGTTATTCAAGCGGACAAGAAAGCTATTGCCAAAAAGAAAATATTAGCGTTGGCGAATTCCAAGAGATTCAAAGTTAACAAGATTCTCCAGCGTCGTACTTTTCTATATAAAGCAAGCAAGGATCGTGGCAAACCTTTTACTGGCGAACAAAAGGCTTTTTCCAAGGAAGAGGTCAAAGGAGCCCTCGAACGGTTAAATTACAAAGTCCTGAATGTTAATCCCAAGTTATTTGACATCAAAATGAAACCACCTGACACGGAGATCGTCACTTTTGTGAGGGTTAGTGCTGATCTTTTGGGTGATCAGCTACCCTTTAATGAGATCCTTCAGTTATTAGTCAATGACATAGAAAATAATAGTTTAAGGGAATCAATTAAAGAAGTAATAAATGATCTTCAGCACGGTGTAGATAGCGAAGAGGCTTTTGTCCGGCAAGAGAAAATGCTGGGCAGATTCGCAGCGCGAATGTTAGGGCTTGCTTCCAAGAGTGGGAATATGGTTGAGATTTATAATAGCACCGCCACATTTCTTGAACGAAACCTTGAGTTCAAAAAGAGCATTAAAAGCGCTTTGGTGATGCCGATGGTCACCATGATTCTCCTGATACTGGTATGTATCTTTTACATTGCCTATATCTTTCCGCAGACTGCTGAGCTTTTCATCCGGATGGGTATAGAATTACCACCATTAACTGCCGGAACAATAATATTAAGCCGTTTTTTAATTAAAAATATGTCCTTGATCATGATCGGTTTTGTTTTATCAATAGCTTCTTTTGTTGTCATATTAAGGTTTCCAAAGGTTCAGCTCCTGAAAGATAAATTCATTTTTCATGTTCCTATTATGGGATCTTTAATTCACAAGACTACAATTGAAATATTTTGCCGAGTGTTTTATGCACTCTATGGTGGTGCAGGTGAGAGTATCGAGGCGATTAAACTTTCTGCTGAGGCTTGTGGCAATAAACACATGGAAAATAGAATAAAGACTGTTTCTATTCCATTAATGTTATCGAAGGGAATTGGTCTGGTGGAAGCGTTTGAAGCAGCCGATGTCTTTACTCAAACATCCTTGTCACGCTTTCATTCGGGAGCGGAAACGGGGACAATAAAACGATCAGCTTTACAGATTGCAAATTATTATCAAAAGGAAACTGTATATAAATTGAAAGGAGTGGTCGATTCAATTCAAGTGGTTGTGGCGATGATGATAATGGTAATAATGATAGCATTAACCGTAGTATCCTCCGAAACGGCTACAATAAAGCCAAAAACAAATACACAGTTAGGGCGTTGATTGAGGCACAGAATTGGATAAATTAGGCGAAAGAAAAGTTGTCACTCATAAAAAGGACAAGCTTGCAATGACGCTTGTTCAACAGGGTTTGGTAGATCGAGAGACGATAGTAAAAGCTTTGAAACAGAAGCAAAAAGTCAACTCCAATCAAGTCGGAGTCAGAGCTAAACAAGGACTTGCACAAATATTAGTAGAAGAATTTGATATTGATCATCATATTGTGTTTGACACTGTTGCCTCGGTCTATGGATTCCAAACCATTAAATTATCTGACGAGGATGTGGCAGAGTACAGGATTGCATTTATCAAGAAAATGCTTGAACCTTTAGAAGATTCTACTCGTGATTATATGATCAAGAAGAAGATTCTCGCCTTCCGGTATGACAAAGACCGTCCTTATAAAATAATTTTCATTGCCGCCGACCCGACTGATCGTGTGATACCGATAATTGCTCGATCAATGAAAGTTCAGAGTTACGATGTCTGTTATGTTCGTCTTGATGAAATTAACACGCTCATCGAAAAGATCTTCCCGCCTGAAAACCAATTTCTGAAAGGACTTGACGAAGGCGAACAATCTTTCTCTGATGAAGATTTTGAAGATGAAGAATTCGATGAAGCGGAAATCGATTCTGAGATTAATAAAAGCGTACTGGTTAACTTGGCTGAGGGAATGCTTATTGAGGCTGTTCACCTTGGAGCGAGCGATATACATATAATTCCTACCAGCCCAAGTTCCACTGATATACTGTTTCGTATAGACGGTTTGTTGCGTCATTGGCATAGCCGGGAAGGCATTCGTCCGGAAGCAATTGCAGCGGTAATGAAAGACCGCGCTCGGAATGTTGATCGTTTCGAACGTGAAAAAGCTCAGGATGGATTCATCCAACGAAAGATAGATGACCACTCGATTCGATACAGGTTCTCCTCTATCCCTATTGTAGGTAAAGAATATCAGTATAAGTTCGAGAGCATCGTAATCCGAATTCTTGATGATAGAAAAGTTATAACAGATCTGGATAAATTGGGTTTGCATGGGACAGCACGTGGAATGTTTGTCAAGGCTATCAAAAAACCCCAGGGAATGATCATTGTGACCGGACCCACCGGAAGTGGAAAATCGACTACCTTGATTGCCGCGCTTAGCCATATTGTAACACCTGAGATAAACGTATTAACGGTTGAGGATCCAGTAGAATATATCATTCCGGGTGTTCGTCAGCTAAAAATAGGTCCGAAAATGACTTTCGAACTGGCAATGCGCTCTATCCTGCGACATGATCCGGATGTAGTTATGCTGGGTGAGATTCGTGATAAAATAACAGGTCAAACGGCAATCAAACTTGCAAATACTGGACACCTCACTTTCTCAACATTACATACCAACGATGCTGCCAGCGCAGTTTCACGATTATTCAAGATGGGTATTGAAACATTCCTGATTGCTTATGCAATTAATATTATCATCGCACAAAGATTAGTTCGCCGGTTATGTGAGGCATGCAAAAGCCCGATGGAAAATCCTGATATGACAGTGCTTAAAGGATTGGGTTTTTCAGAAGACGAGATTTCCAAACACACAATCTACGAACCTGTTGGCTGCGATAAATGTCACAAGGGATATAAGGGACGTGCCGCAATACACGAAGCGCTTTATTTCACTCCAGAAATACGTAGAATGATATTTGAAGCTAAGGAAGACATATACGAAGAAGGAATAAAAAACCAGGCTGTAAAGGACGGAATGTGGACTCTCCAAAAATCAGCAAGAGCAAGAGTTTTGGAGGGTATTTCAACTCTTGAAGAAGTAGCCCGTGTCACTTCGGATGATTAAGGTAATCGGAGGAATTGTCCCAATAAGACGAGGTTCTGTATGAATACAGGACAAACGATGCTTACCATGGGCGCAATGATCTTAATCTCCATAATTATTCTCAATTTTTATCGAATGACAAATAGTATCAGCTCTTCACTTGACTTCAGTCGTTTCCGGCTTGAATCAATGTCGATTATGACTTCTCATGTTGAACAACTGTCACAATATTTCTTCGACGAAGCTTCAACAGATACTCTTAATTCAAAAGAACTTAATGACTTCGTAACTCCGGGTAACCTTGGTTTTGATGGAAACGATAATGGAATTGTCGATGATATCGACGACTTTCATGGTCTCACAGTTTCCGATACGGGAATGAGTGGGGTTCCATACAATGTCAATTACAGTGTCAGCTATGTCGAACTTCAAAATAATTTAATTGTGGTTTCCAATTCGCGTGAATATCACAAGCAGATTTCGATCAGCATTTCAGATGCATTTAATCCTCCCTTAATATATTCAATGGTAAATGGTGTCCGGGTGCGTGATACACTTAGAATCAGTTACGTAGTAAGCTACTGGTTTTACAATTGAGGTATGTGAATTAGATGGCAACAATGCTTGATATACTAGGCAGTATGATCATTGGATCAATGTTGTTATTGATTGCCATAACTGCTATGGACAATGCCGTTCAGCAATTTGTCAATCATAACGCCGACGCAATTGTTCAGAATGAGATGGTTAGTCTTACCGAAATCATCCAGCATGATTTACGAAAAATGGGATTTGGGATACCAGAAGCTGAACAGAACAGCATTCTACAAATAGGTCAACCGGATCATCTGAAATTCCTCGCTAACTTAAATATTAACAGCGATTATTATGCCGCTCAACATGGTAATATTCATATTGATGCAATACCTGACACAATCGAATATTCAATTGCAGCATTTGATACAATTGATTTTATTGATACCTCAATCGTCCTCTATTCAGTTATCAGAACGGTAAAAGTAACACAGGAATCCCCGTCATCAGGGCACATAGGATCTATTTCCAACGATGAGGTTTTCAGCTACCTGGATCAGTTGGGTAACGAAACAGGTGTGCTGCAGGCAACTAAAATGGTTGAAGTCACTCTTATCGCAATGAATCCGGATATCTATGTAAATGATGAGGTATTATTGGCATTGACACCTGTTGAAAGAATGAATGAACTTCGCAAATTAATACGTCAATCATTCTGGCGTCAGACAAGAGTTATTTCCAAAAACTTGAGAAGATAAGGCAAGAGAAAACTTATGTTTGGTAAGGGTATCATGATCTACGTGGTTGGGTTTGGAATTGTGTTTTCCATGTATCAACTGAAACTGAACCGGATAATGGTCAGGGCATCTGATAACTTTAATATGAATTATATGAAAACTCTTGTCCATGAAGCTGCCATGACTGGAGCAAACTTTGGTATTAATGAGGTCTGGGCAAATAGTACGACCGATGATACATTCACGATAGTGAGTGCTCCTTGTACTTCGTTCGTAGAGATCGCAGGGGCGGGAGTTGATAGTGTTTATGTGAAGGTAGTGTCAAGAAGCCAGGTTTTTGAAGATGATTACTATGCTCAATATGGTACCTCAATGGCATTAGTTGATTCGATTATCGCTTATTTTGTTTTTAGTGGTTCCCTGGCACAATATGCCTGGTTTACCGGGAAAGAAAATGGGATTACCTGGACAGATGGTGATACCATCTGGGGCCCTATTCACAGTAACCACATTCTGCATGTGCATAAATCTCCTGTCTTCTATGGAAAGGTAACGGCAAAAACAGGTATTTCCCCCAGTCCGACAAGTCCAGGTAATAAAGGCAAATTTTACGGAGGATGGGAAATCGGCATTGATATGGTTATACCTACTGATATGTCCAGGATTATTAATGCTGCAACCACGGATAACGGAGCTGCTCCAATAAATACCAAGTGTCTTTATGACCAGGAGTTACACCTTGAATTTCTTGTCAATGGAGATGTTGTGAGAACAGTTGGGGCGTCACCACCGGATACTGTTGCCTTAACAACCATCGCTCCTACCGGGGCAATTCATAGTAGTGCGGATATTCATGTGTCTGGAGTTGTAAACGGCCAAGTAACATTGCATACAGACAATGATATCTGGATAGATGACAATATTGTTTACGATATTGATCCGTTGGTTGATCCTAACGCTACCAGTTTTCTTGGATTGATTGCCGACAACAATGTTATTGTTGCCGACAATATTCCAAATACCAATGACGTCACAATTCATGCAAATATTTTAGCTGTTAGCGGTGGATTCGCAGTAGAAAATCTCCCAGGAAGATCTAACAATGGTATCCTTAAAGTCGTGGGAAGTATTGCACAAGCACAGAAAGCAAACGTAGGGTCTGGAACCGGTGCAGGAAAAGGATATACAAAAAAATACTATTTCGATCCAAGATGTTCTACCCAGAGTTCACCATATTTCCCAAATGTCGGTTCTTTACGTCTGGTATCTTGGTGGGAATAGGAATTATAACTATATTGGATGCAAATTTTAGAAAACCGGATCATACCGATGATTGATACTCAAATGCCAGAAGTAAAACAACTGCTTCAAAATCTCACATCTCGCATACCCAAGGCTCTTCCAGCAGAGGAAAGGCATCATTTCATCAGTAAGGATATAATTAACAATCTTTCTGATGAGGAAAGAAGCTCCTTGAAAGGCTTCTTTGATACATCGCTTAATTTGATGAGAAAACTTGGCGCTTCTGATATAGATCTTGGCGGTTGGGGAGCAAAGGATCGAATCTGGTTTCGCATACAAGGTGTCAAAACTCCTGTTGAAGAGTTGGGAGAATATTCGGTTGAGCAGACAGATACGATTATTCAAAGTATCCTCTCAGAAAAACAGCGTGATTTTTTAATTGAGAATAAAAGCCTGGATATCTCTTATCATTACAGAGGTGAACATGGGAGTATAAACCGTCAGAGAGCCACCTGTTATTTGGACATGGGAGCTATAGCCCTTAATATGCGGGCTATCAGTACAGAAATACGCCCTTATAGCTCTTTCGGTTTTCATGCAAATGTAGCGCGTTTTCACAGCCTGGTTCACACTAAAGAAGGATTAGTCCTTGTCACCGGGTTAACTGGATCCGGTAAGAGCAGTACGCTGGATGCTATCGTTGATCTGAACAATCAATCTATTGACGCTCATATTATCATTATTGCTTCACCTGTTGAGTTCGTCCATTCCTCCCGGCGCTGCATAATCCGGCACCGCGAAGTTGGTCGTGACACAATGTCTTTCAAACACGGTACGATAGAAGCTCTGCGTCAAGACCCAGATATAATCGTTATCGGTGAAATGCGTGACGCGGAAACTATTATGTCTGCTTTAGAGGTTGCCGACAGTGGTCATAAAGTGCTCTCAACCCTGCATACCTCTTCTGCAATCGAGAGTATTGATCGTATTATTGGTGAAGTGCCGGTATTAGAGCAGGATCGCGTAAGAAACAGGTTAGGGGATGTGCTGCGTTGTGTAATATCACAAAAACTTGTTCCCGGAAAAGACGGAAAGCGGGTTCTGGCTAAAGAGATAATGCTCATGGCTTCTAATATTCGAGCAGCAATAAAAAATAACAACACGGGTGAAATCTACCAGATGATGCGTGAGGGTGTGAAATACGGTATGACAACTATGGAGCAGGATCTGAAACGATTGGTAACAACGAAAAAGATTTCAAAAGAAGTAGCAATGAACTATTCAAATAATAAAAAGATGATGAAACAATTATTACAAAGTATGGTATAACGTTTCTCGCATATTATCTTTA
This sequence comes from Candidatus Electryonea clarkiae, assembly GCA_030765455.1. GTDB lineage: Bacteria > Electryoneota > Electryoneia > Electryoneales > Electryoneaceae > Electryonea > Electryonea clarkiae. The sequence continues at coordinate 17,546 of JAVCCM010000181.1, forward strand.
ACAAGTTTAGATTTTTTAAGAATTCAAGGACAGGTCTATTTAACATGGCAAAAAAAGATATCGGAAAAATTGCTATCGGTATCAGTTGTGAAGGCAGTTCCCTTCATGTGGTTAAAGTAGAAAGGGGACTATCTACATTCAGCTTGCTGGCAGCAAGAGAATTCCAATTAAAAGAAAAAATTGAAGCCCAGGAATTTACTGAAGATATTGATGATTTGGATTCTCTTGATGATATCTCGATTGAGATAGATGCTGATGAGGAACTCGATTCGATTGAGGAGGATGAACCTGAAGAAGATTCAGCATATGAAGATGACGCCGTATTCCTTGAGATCCTGGAATTAGCCAAAGAGAAAAAATGCCGCCTCGCCCTGTCAGTAACAGAACCGCACATATTTTATAAGACATTCGAAACAGATTGGGGATTAACAGGAAGTAAATTATTAGACAGAGTAAACACTGAATTAATCAGCGAAAAGGAGAGCTATCACAGCGTTGATAATGATGCCATTGCGACAATAAAAATCACCGATGATCGTTTAATGGCAGTAGTACGCGCCCAGGATATCTCTTTATTTGATCACCTGATCCGGGTAAAGCAATTTTCCGGATATCCACTCCCAAAAATAGCTTTTGTCGAGAGTACTGAACTTTCATTGGTGAACCTGGTAATTGAGAAATTTTCACCCAATGAATCAACTAACACATTGATCTTACATGTAGGCTCCGATTTTAGCCGGTTTACCATCCTGGTTGGAGAGGAAATTTATCACATCTCGGATACTATCAATGTAGATGCAAGCTCTCCGGATGTAGTCTCGACGTTGAATCATCGACTCATGTTTTTGTTAGACACTTTAAGCCCTCCGACTATTGATCATATTGTTCTGACTGGATTAGCCGAAAAAGTTGGAATGATCGATTTCTTTAATAATCTGAAAGCAGGATTTGAATTTGCTCCGGATGATCATTTTATAGAAAACTTCGTAGTCCAGGTAATCGACTTGCATGACTATGACATTACAGACCTGGATTCGGATGACTTCATAAATATTCATCCTTATGCTATCGCGCTTGGTGCAGCTACCAGGGCTTTAACCGCGGACATGCCGGCTTCTTATCAAATAGACCTTACTTCTAAAAAAATAAAGGAAAGTCAGCGACGATTAGTAATGACGCCGGTTTCTTGGGTGTTACTTGCACTTATTCCGATTATTATTTCTTTTTCACTGGTTCGTATAGCAAATTATAAGCATGAATTGAAAAATCTGGAAGTTCAATTAGCCACAAAGCGGATTCAATTTGAACAATTTCAAGCCTTGGAAGCAACTATAGGGCAGGCACACTCTACCCTTGGGGAACTGGAAGCTACATTCTCAATCGTGGATTCTTTGTTATACGGGACAAAGATATGGACCACTTTCTGGATGAGATTAAACATAGCTTCACGGGTAATTGATAACCTGTGGTTTACTGAAATTACCGGTGAAGAAAATAATATCGTTACTTTAAAAGGATATTCCATATTCCGTAACCGGATACCACGGTTGGTAATGTCACTGGGCAAAGCTTCCCTTAAAAAGGTGGAAGTGCAGGAAATTCGCGGAAAAACAGTATATCGCTTTGAAATTGAAGCAATTGCAGACGTAGAAAAAATGGAACTCTGATGTCACATAAACTTCAGAACATACTAACTCTTTTAATAGTTACGCTTATTCTCAGCGGGATCGGCAGCTATTTCCTGTTTAGAAAATATCCCAAGATGGTAAATAAAATAGAAATGCAAATAAATGAGTATGACAAATCGGTTCAACAGATACCGGAAAAAGAAGACTATCTGAAAAGTGTTTACCAGGTAATAGAAAAGAAGAAAAACAAGCTTGCGTCTTTAGATAAGGTGATTGAACCTGATATCAGCCTGGCAAATGCTTTCAATTACCTGGACAAGATACAGGATCGCTTCGGACCTCTGAACTTTGATCTTGCATTTGACAAAAACGTTCAGGGTGCTAATTTTGGCTACCGTGTTTTCAAACTTAGCGGTGAAAGTACATTCGAAGCGATATACAGTTTAATTTGGACCCTGGAACGGGGACCCAAGGTTTTTTCTATAGAGAATCTTATGCTTCGGGGTGTCCAAAACAATAACCTGGAAGAAGATCAACCATTTATTATTATTCCATTTGACATGCAAGTCCGAGCTATGTACGCGAAAATAAAGGACTTTAATTACGACCCGGGAAGTACAGATGATCAGAATATGCAGAATGCTCCAATGCGGTCGGCGCATCCTGAGATACAGAATCTGTCAAATATTGTCAGGGTAGTTAATAATGTTTCAGTGCCTCCTGCTGGAAATCTGTTCTGGCCCCTGATCGTTAACGATCTACCTCCAAATATTGATGACCTGCTGGAGGCTGAACGCTCGGAGTTAAGGGCAATATTGCCTGACAAGGCTGTAATTGCCGATCATGAAGGGGATCTCCATATTCTTGAAACAGGCGATGAAGTATATCTTGGTTACCTGACAAAAATCGATCAAGAGAATAATTGGGTGGAGTTTACTTTAGACAAGGGTGGAATTATCGAAGAATTCATTTTGATAATGCCATTTATTACTGAAGAAGAGTAGAAAAATGCATAGTACAAAACAGCTTTATTTTATGGTTATCATTTCAGTTTTATTGATAACGAATTCAATGGTATTGGCTCAGCTTGGCGGACCAAAAGAATTAAGAAAGATCACATCTGAACCGGCTGAAATTATTTCAATCTCAAGCTCCCTGCCATTCGAGGAGGCGATGGAGGTATTTAATGATTTGTCCAAACGCTACTTGAACAAAATTATTATTTATCCCTCTGACCTGAAAGGTCCAATCGGAATTAATATTGATAAAATACACTGGTTGGATGCCTTTGAATTAGTTATGAGAGAAAAGGAATTGCTGTACGATGAATATCGTGAACATATTATTATAAAACGCGATGAAGATACCGGTCCCAGCGAAGAATTTCTTACAGCCCAGCAACTCTTTCAGACACGCGAAGTTAAAATCTCCGCGATATTTTTTGAAGCCAATAATAGCATGCTGCGGGAGCTGGGTTCGAGTATGAACCTGCTTAGTTTTGGTAAGGATTCAACCCATGGCATAACTTTCTCCTCCTCAGACGGCAATACCAGCTTAATGCAGCTTGCTGATCTTGACAATCTCAGCTTTCGAAATTTAACCGCAATTTTTAAAACTCTGCAGAGTAATCAATTAGGTGAAATTATCGCCAGCCCCCAGGTGACCGTGCGTTCAGAGAAGGAAGGCATGATCCAGATAGGTACTGATTTTTCAGTTACTACACAGGATTTCTCAGGTAATACAATAACACAAATGTTTTCGACCGGAACGATTATCAAGGTTGAACCCCAGGTAATCACAGTCGATAGCGCAACATTCATCCATGTTACCCTTAGCGCTGAAAGAAGCAGCGGAAGTGAAACTGAAAGAGGTCTCCAGATAGATAAGACAGAAGCAACCACTTCTGTTTTACTTTTAGATGGAGAAGAGACTATGATAGGGGGATTATATACCAACGAAGAGGGAGTTATTCGGTCGGGAATTCCTATTCTAAAGGATCTGCCCTGGTGGTTTTTGGGGCTGCGGTATATATTCGGATTCCATTCCAAGAATATTATTCAAAAAGAGCTGATAATTCTGTTGCGCGCCGACCTTCTGCCTTCCCTTTCAGAAAGAATAATTTCCAGGAAGAACGAGTTTGATGAGTCAAGGCTGCTGGAAGAAAGCTTAAAGGATTTACGAGAACAGAAGAAGAAAATTATAGATCAAAAATAACCGGAAATCCCAGTAACATTGCTATACCCCCTCAAGATGTAACTGGGACTAAAGATAGACGGTTGCCTGACATGGACGTGTGGCCCGACTTGATTTACAAGTCGGGTTTCTTGTTTTAAATAATACATGTAAAATACAATGCCTGCCTGCCCACCTGAATATGGATATGGAAATCAAGATCAGGCATATATAATGTCTCTCGGAAATAATGCATCATGTTTGTGCAAATGCATTACACAATGACCATTAAAATACATGATTATTGAACGCTCGATGCTGCAATATTTTCAAGAAAATGTATAATTCTATATTATACAATATATTCAAGAACTCCAATAAATATCTCCGAAGGAGATAGATATGAATAGCCATGGGTGGAACCCATGGGACATTGTAATCAAATTGAAGGAACCCTGAAGGGGTTCGACAATACTATTGGTCCAACATGCAGTCGTTCAGAATCAATATAGTTCAACTCCTTCAGAGTTGTTATTATGTGTGCCCAGCATGGAGTGGACGCCTGATTTTGTTAATACACCCCGATCTGGGGGAAGTAAAACCGATTGGCAAGGGCGTTGCTGGCAACGGCAGGGTCTGAAGGCAGCCATAGGCAGCA
>JAVCCM010000173.1 GCA_030765455.1 Candidatus Electryonea clarkiae
ACCGTATGCTGCCTATGGCTTCCTTCAGACCCTGCCGTTGCCAGCAACGCCCTTGCCAATCGGTTTTACTTCCCCCAAATCGGGGTGTATTAATAAAAAGGTGTCCACACCATGCTGGGCACACATATGAAGCGGGATGGATTCCATCCCGCTTTTGTTATACTCCTAATCATGATTCATAACGAATAAAAGTGTGCTGACACACCTCACAAAAGTGATTTATTCGCTTGATTCGTCCGGGATATTTCTACTTTGAGGTAATGTCCTGGATCTGTTGTATTAGCTCCGAGGGTTTATATGGTTTCTTAATAAAACCTGCAATTCCTTTCCCGGCAAATCTCTCCCTTGCTTCTTCCTCATTATAGCCGCTTGTAAGTATTATAACTGCATCCGGTTTAATCTCTTTTATTTTTTCGAATGCTTCTTTGCCATCCATTCGAGGCATCGTCAAATCAAGTAATACAGTTGAGATTTCATCAGAATGTGCTCGATATAAATCAACTCCCTCAATTCCATCTGAAGCAGTAAGAACCTTATAACCGAATCGTTCGCATATCTTCTCCACTAATGTTCTAATTACTTTTTCATCCTCTACAATAAGTATCGTGCCGGTGCCTTCCATTATTTCTTCAATTTCAGGTTCTTCAACCTCAGATGGTATTGCGGTAGTGCTTAACGGAAAATATGCCGTAAAGGATGTACCCTTGCCAGGAACACTTGATATCTCAATCGTTCCTTTGTGACCGTCAACTATTCCAAGAATTGCAGCAAGCCCAAGACCTCGTCCGGTAAATTTTGTGGAGAAAAACGGATCGAAGATTTTACTCAATGTTTCTTCATCCATTCCACATCCTGTATCAGCAATTCTAAGAAAGACAAAATCACCGGGTTTTAACGATTCGCCCAGTTTTGTATCTCTCAGGAAATCCTGATCGCATCTTCTTACGCCAGAGGTCATTGTAATTATACCCTCTTCTTCTTCGAGAGCTTCGGAAGCATTAATTAATAAGTTCATCACCAATTGGCGAAACTGGGTCAAGTCACCCTTTATTGCAGGTAACTTTTTCTTCAATTTAAGTTCAAGGCGAGCTTTCTTTGAAATAGAAGCTTTCACAAAATGGGTCATTTCTTGTACAAGCTCTGTCAAATTGAAGTCTTCAACAATGAATTGACCCTTGCCGGAATATGCCAGCATCTGTTTGGTCAGATCGGCAGCCCGTTGCGCTGATTTTTCAATGGCTTCGATGCTTTCTCGAGCGGGTGATACAGGAGACAGATCTAACAGTGCAAGACTGGAATTCCCCATTATCCCTACTAACAAGTTGTTAAAATCATGTGCAATTCCACCAGCCAGAATACTCAGGCTTTCTTTCTTCTGAGCCTCCTGGAACCGGGCTTCCAGCCTTCGGTGTTCTTCTATAGCACGCTTCTGTTTAGTAACATCAATCAAAACCCCCTGCCACTGATATGCGTCATCATCAAGTGGAGTAGCTCTTCCTATATCATGAACCCAAATATAATCTCCTGACTTCGTCCTAAATCGGTATTCGTGATTAAAAGTCTGTCCGGTCTCTTTCGCTAATCTTGCTGCAGCTATAAAATATTCAACATCATCTTCATGTATTTTACTCAGAAGAAGATCAATGTCACCCTCGCTTTCTTTAGTGTCTCTCTGTCCAATGATATCTTCCATACCCGGACCCATAAATTGGTTCAATCTGCGTCCGTCCTTGAGTATCGTGTAATCGTAAACAGCGCCTGGAATATTTTCAGCAATACTTCTAAATTTTAATTCACTCTCCTGCAACGCTTCATCACTTCGCTTACGATCCACTGCAATTGCTATATGTTCTGCAATGGAATTCAGGAGTTTCAAATCATCCTCTGTGTAAAGGTTTGGGTTATCATAAGTTTGTACGGCAACAACACCAATTACACCCTCATCGGTTGTCAAAGGCGCTCCCAGCCATTGGAGCGCTCTTTTACCAACCTCTACAATTTCACCCTGTTTCTGCAATTTATCATCAAGTTCCGGATCAACCATTATCGCCTTACCAGTCCTCTGTACGTAATCTGTCAGGCTTTTTTCAAGTTTTACATTATCCTGATTGAATAATACAGCATCCTGATCAACGTCAAATGGAAAGGAATATGTGCTGGTTTTTTCATCATAAAGTGCTACATGAAAATTTGATGTGTTAATTAATTTTCCAAGCTTTTTATAAATAATTTCGATCAATTGCCTTAGATCCTGCGATGTGGCAGTAGCATCTGTCATTTCAAAAAGAAAACGTTGAGTCGCTTCTACTCTATTCTGCTCGGTAATATCTCTAATACTCCATACTCGTCCGACAACTTCACCATCATGAATCATCGCTGTGGAATACCTCTCAAACACCCGCTCATCTCTGAAATTTAGAGTATCAAAGTCTTCTTCTGTTGAATCATATAATTCCTGCACTTTTGCTAAGAATTCATCAGGATCCTGCAGTTGTTCGAGAACATGGTTGAGTAATTTATCGTCATCTTTCAAATCTATCAACTCATTAGGGATTCGCCACATTTTAGCAAATCGCTTATTCGAATGTATTACTTTGCCGTCATTGTTAACGACAAGTATTCCATCAGCCGTTGATTCAAGAATACTCCTTGAAAGTTCCTCGCTTCCCTTCAATAATTGTTCTGACTGTTTACGCTCGGTTATATCCTGAACAATTCCAATCATCCGGAAAGCTTTACCATTATCATCCCTGAAAACTTCACCATCTTCGGAAACCCATCTCACAGTACCATCGGACCTGACAACGCGGTGTTCAATACAGTATTCCTTACCTTCGATCACAGCAGCACGAGTGGAATTATAAACCAATTCCCTGTCCTCAGGATGAACACATTCAAGGAAAGCATCGTTGGTTCCGCAGAAACTGCCGGGTTCAAAACCGAAAATGGGTTCACATTGCTCCGACCACTCGAGTTTGCCCGTCAGGATATCCCAATCCCAGCTACCGATATTGGCAGCACGCTGCGCCAGTGAATATCTCTCTTCGTTGCTTTTGAGTGCTTCAATAGTTTTACGTTGTTTGGTGATATCACGTTGTGTCCCCCATGCACGAATTAATTTTCCGTTTTCGACAATCCCCACAAGGTTATTAAGATAATATTTTATATTACCTTTCTTATCCGGTTCAATGCTTTCAGCATCATTCAGACAGTATCCCGATCTAATAAAAGCTTTCAGGTATTCAATATTCTCCGGAATTGAGCGAACGAGAAACTCTCCAAGCCGAACTCCGGTTAGTTCTTCGGCTTTGGAATAACCATACATCTTCGCCATTGCATCATTGCATTCGGCGAGATAAGAATATTTGTAAAAATGTTCAATTTGATCGTCTTCCTTTAGATCAATAGCTATAGGCTTCTCAAGTTCAAAACGCCATATGCCCTCGGTGCTCTGGGAAATGAAAGATCGATACCTCTCCTCGTTCTCCTGAAGTATTTTTTCTGTCTGTTTGCATTCAGTGATATTCCGAGCGACATGGACACTGCTGATTAGATTGCCCTCCGTGCCATGAAGAGGAGATGTAGTAACAATAAAATCACCACCAAGACCTTCTTCAAAGATCTCGGCGATATGTTCTTTTCCGTCAGCCAAAAGCTTTGCGTGTGGACAGAAATCAGGTGGTTTATCAGCCCCATGAATTGCTGAGTAGCAAGTTACCCCAAGGCATTCTTCCTTCGACAATCCCATTTTTTCTGCCATAGCTTTGTTTACGCGCACAATTCTATGCTGATTATCTATTATTGCCACCAGGTCAGGTATTGCATCAAATGTCCTCTCCCATTCCTCTTTTGCACGGACAATTTCTTCTTCTCTGCTCTTCCTGTCCGAGATGTCACGCATCACATCCATTATCTGCAATGGATTTCCATCGTTATCCCTGATAACTGTAGCGTTGAATTCAACCGGGAAAACTCTACCATCTCGACTCATCACCCTGAATTCTAAATTCCTGATTGATCCGGTATCTAACAGTTTTCTAAATTCAGTTAATACTTTTGCCCTATCCTCTCTCAGTAGTAAAGAAAGCCCCCTGATTCCAATAAGTTCAGAAGGGTCATCATAACCGAACATCTGTGCTTTTTTACGATTGGCGTACTTGATCTTTCCATGAAGGTCGAGCATGCATACTCCATCGGAAGAGGTTTCAATCAATGTACGGTATAGCGTTTCGCTGGAACGTAATTCTTCGACAATATTTTGTAGCTCTTCTAATTGTCCAGGTGTGTCATTCTGTTTTTGGTTGGTTTTTTCAACTTTTTCCGGCTTCTTCATGGACGATTTCCACTCTTAACGGTTGAATGATGCGCATGAGTTATAATCTTGGCAAGTTATTCCCAATTGAAATGAATAACGTTGAAGATCTTATTTCGAGAAAATCAGAGGTAAGATCGTGATACAGAAAAGTACTGATGAAAGCGAAATAATTCAATATGCACTGGTAGAAATATATATAAAGGAATGAGTCTCTTATTGCAAGCGCAGTTCTTCAATTAACAAATTGTCGTACTGTTTACCTCACAAAATGGGAGAGGGATAAATGCGACTGAAGCATATTTTGTCTCTTAAAACGATACCGTGTTTTCTATGAGCAAAGCAATCATCAGGTCAGCCTGAATATCTAATTATCTGGAGATTTATTTGTCAATTTGCTTCCTCCTGATGGGGGAAATAAGCGCTGATCAATCTACACGCTGGATGGCCATCTGGGTAAAATCATCATGCGCAAAACCATTTCCCGAGTTGCTGTGGTTCGTCCAATCCCTGATAGTATGTTCAATTTCCAGAAGCATTTCTCTTGGTGATTTTCCAGCTTTAGAAATCACCAGCTTTTCCAGACGTTCATCACCGAATTCTTCACCGTCAGGGGCGAATGCTTCACTTACACCATCGGTAAACAGGTAAATTGAGTCGGATGGTTCCAATTCTACTTTCTGTGAACTGTATTTAGAATCATCGAAAGCGCCCAGGACTATCCCGCCGGCATCGAGTTTTTCAATTTTTCCCGACATTTTTAATAACATCGGTGCATTATGTCCAGCATTTACCGTTTCTATCGTACAATTAACGGTATCTATTATTCCGATAAATGCGGTTGCATATTGCTCTGAAGAAGTATTATGGAACAATATCCTATTTGTTCTCTCTGCAATCTCTACCAGGTTCAGGTTACCCAGAAGGAGTGAATGCAGAGTAGCCTGAAGCGAGGAAACCAGTAAAGCCGCAGGGAGACCTTTGCTTGAAACGTCGCATATAACAAAACCGTAACGCCCTTCAGATATTGGTATAATATCAAGGTAATCGCCACCTACTTCCTTGCAAGGAAAATTGTGACCATATGAAAGGAATCTTTCGATAACCGGAAGTTGATCCGGTGCCGGCACCATACGTTTCTGTATCGCCGCCGCAGTTTCAAGCTCCTGGCTGATCCGTTCCTGTTCAAGCTCTTTTGCCTGTTTTTGTTTTAATGCCGCAATTCTGATTTTATAAAACAATAAAAACATGAAAACAAGCGGCACGAAAGCCAGAGCACCGTAACCAACGTTTTTCCAAGGGAATGGTGGATTGTAATAGTCAAGATTCCACCCGAAAATTGTGTTGGCGACAACACCGTAAAAAACGCCGTTACTAATTTGTGGGCTATATCCGAAATTCCTGTAAGGCAAGACTTCCCTGGAGAGGGTCGCGCCAGTTGCAATATCAAGAAGAATCAGGGTACCGTCATTCAAAAGAACCGGTAATGTTTCTTTATCATCGCTGGTACATAATTGGATTCGATTATCTATTCTGTAAATATTCCTGTATAATTGTTTCCAGAGTACACGATTGGAATCGTCGGCAGTGCTGGCAATATCAAGCGCTAGGTATTCATTTGTTTTATAATCGATCATAAGAACAATATCTCCACCAATTGGCGTTTGAAGAGACCTGTTATAATCGGAAAAATCTTTAATGAATAATTTCTTTGCCTTCTCTTTTAGTGGATCGAAGAAAAGAAGAGTATCTTCAAATTTATAAACCAGTTCGCCCGAAGTGTTTGCTCCAATAATCATGTGTCCAGGTGGAATGTCAATCGTATCAAGATGTTTACCGCTTTCCGGATTGATTTCAACCAGCTTATATGAACTCATGCTCATGAAACCTATCAAACCGGAAAAAGCTGTAAAGTGAAGTGTATCGTCAGATCTTATGACTCCAATATCCAGTGGTGTACGAAGTGGATATAAACCCTTTATTTTATCAATATGGACTGTGTTGCTGACTTCGTAATCCCCTAAAGAATAAACAACGTCTCCCTGTATTATTCCTATCGAATCAGCTTGTCCACCCACGATGATTGACGAACAAAGATGTCCATATAATTCATGCCCGTAGTACTTTTCGCCGATTCTAACCGGATCAACTAAAGTTGTGTCCAACCAGTTGTCGCCATTCCCACTGAGATCTAGTCCCATTGTAAATTTTTGGTATATTTTCTGGTACTTGCCATGAATCGGATTTGCAACTTCAAAATTGATGACAGCCCTGTCACCGACATGATTGCTGAAAGCAGGGATAAATGACCATCCGGGGTAATAAAGATAATTATTGTCACCCTCTAACTTTGATTCATATAATAGTCCAAGATCTTCTAATTTCCCTGATTCTTTAAACAACATAGGATTCCAGAGCAATTTTTGGTTAGCTTCATCCAACGAATACTTGAACAGAACCAATTCGTTATCCATTGAGCTATTCCCGACCAAGGACATAGACTCTTCATGTTTATCAAAATCAGGTCTGTTAAACCAAAATGTCTTAATTTTGTTTCCTTTAGAGATAATAGAGGGGTTAAATGATGGATTCAAATTCAATTGGAACGCGAAAACTCCCTTCTTAGTAGCATGAGTTGCAAAGAAATCATACAGGTTTGGTCGAATAATAAAATCGCCACCAGCATCAACAAACATTTTTTCCCATATATTTTCGTCAGTATTAAGTGTCATTTTTCCAATAAGCCTTATGGCTTCTTTTTCAAGATTCAAGTTTCTGAAAATATTTAATATCTCTTCGGCCAGTTCATCAGGAAGTGTCGTTCCCAATGCCATTGCTTGCCTGGCAGCACTAACAGCTTCAGAAATGTCATCTTGCGCTAATTTACACCCGGCTGAAAGTGCAAGAAGTTGATTCTTTCTATACCTGCTGATAGAAATATCGTACATCCCAACGAAGTTGTTGCCATTAAGCAAAACTCTCTTCTCGTCCAGACTGATATCCTGCGACATTGTTGCAGGAATTCTTGATCTAACGACCTCCTTCCCTGTTTGAGAATCTATGATAGAAGTGCCGTCTATATGATTTATATACAAATAATTAGCGCATAGTTTGTCGTATATTCTCGATTCTGAAATCGCATATTTCGTTTCCCAAAGCTTTTCTAATTCAGATAGGCTGAAGGCTGAAAATTCACCAGGCGGTCTGTAAACGTAAAATGTCTTTTTCTTTTGGCAATGAAGTGTATAGAAATCTTTGGAATCCAGGGTATGTATAACCTTAAAATCCTGGATTGCGCGCATCCCTTTATTCCCGTAATGAATCAGCGTGTCACCATTCCAGAAGGTATTATACGAGAGGACAAAAGTGCCGCCAAGCAAGGATTCGGATTGGTATGCCTGGATAGCTTTATCTTCTTCGATTCTGAATAACCAAAGACTATCCTCGTTGGCAAAGGCAAGCAATTTGTTGGAATCATCGATATCCCAGCTTGCATATTTCTCAGATACAGATATTGGGAAAGGTAAATGAATAATTTGTTTCCGGTAACTAATACCATCATCTGTATTGAACAGGTAGAGTGTATCATTCCTTATTGCAGCTATCCGGTCCGTCTTAAACATGTCATGCTTGTTGATCTCAAATGGTGTTTTTAATACCAGTTCTTCTTTTTGTGAACCTGACGTTAGAGAATATACATTTTTCCCGTCAGAAAATTTCCAGACCGAAGAATCTTTTGCTATTTTATATAACCTGGTGGCAAGTTTCCCACTTTCCACATTTTCATATTCATGTATAATGTCAACTATTCTGGTTTCAAAATCACAAATTGCAAGTACCCAGCCATCAGGTCCTTTCAGATACATTTCAACAGTATCATGCTCCGTTTTACGGTCAACATTTATATCTTCGTATCCATGCAGAAAAATAGTGTTTTCATCATCAGGATTTCCTTTTCTGAAATAACTGATTCTGAAACCCAGGTAACCAATTCTACTTAATATAGTGGCAGTATAATTCTCGCTGTGCACACTTCCCAGGATTGTCCACGGAGCAAAATCAAATACTTTTACGAGATCATCTTTGCTGGGATCATATATCTCCACTCTACCGGTTTGTGGATCTTGATCTTCGTTGTTCATTGCCAGGTAGATCAAATCACCAGAGAAATATGCCATGAATGGTTTTTGGTCGCCACTATAGAACCAATCTGTGGCTTCGATAGAGTCGATCTCCATTAATGCGAGAGAGGCTAAGCTATCAGCTTTTATCCATGATTCATCGTTATATGAATTCAGTGCTTCCTGATATAATTCATCGATATCAGATTTAGCCGGTATAGGCAGCAACAAAAGTGAGAAAACTAAAATCAATAGGTGAGATAATATCGTTGAGCCTGCCCTTGTTTTTATTCTGGACATCGCTCCTCCTCATTTAAGCGATTTCGGGCTCCGTAAATTGCTGTAAGGGTAAAGGATTCGTGAATATTGTACTACTAAAAAGTTCAATCGTTTCAAACTGCAAGAAATTCAGAACATAATGTTTATTATAGTTTGAAAAGTAACATTTTCCGAATAATCTGTCAAGTGTAATAATATAGCAAGAAAAGAGGGTGGATGTAACATGGGATCACAACAATCAAGAGATATTGTGTGTTATTCAAGTTGAACAAATATTGTCATTTGCCTTATGGAATGAAATTCGGAATAACGATAAATTCAGTACACCTCGAATGATTTCAGTTTACGTTCACCTAACATTATAGTAGAATCACCATCTATCACATCCATTCTGTACCAACGTCTTAACACTTCTCCGATGCCAGGTGAATAATAATAATCATATGTCTCATAATAGTAATCCATATTTAATGGTTCATTATCCGTATATTCAGATCGAATCCATAAACAATAGTAATAATTTTGACCCATCACCTCTACTGTTGCATTTTTCCCCATCACGGTTTGCAAATTTATTTGCATCGAGTCATCTGTAACACTGGAGTGCATCGTATCACCAGCCTGAAATTCCGAGATATTATACAGGTTTGAACTCATCACCCATTCATTGTAATAGTCGCTATACCATAAAAGCGTATCACCCTTGAATGCGTAATATATCACCGTGCTTGAGGTATCCTCAGAATTTCTAATCGTTGTAAATATAGTTTTATAGGCTTCATAACTACTCAATGTGTCGAGACTTGTAATTATTTCATTAACGGTTGATTGAAAGACTTCATTATGGTAGCTCTCGAAAATCCAGGTATTCCCTACCTCAAGGGGGAAGTAATCTTCGGTTGAGTAAATGTAGCTGTCTTGATTGGATGCCGGTGAGTTGTTGCCGCAACCTCCAATAATTACAACAATTACTAAAAAAATGAAAAAGGATGGAACAAAAAATTCTGTTTTCATCTAGGACTCAAAATATTAATTCTTTAAAACACAAAACCGAATATTACATCCGGCTTTTGTGATAATATCAATAAATAACTTCTCGAATTAGGATTTCTTTTCTTTATCTTCAGGAATCTCTTTTGGGTCGTCGTCCTCCTGAACTCCTTTTTTAAATTCTTTGATACCTGTTCCAAGTCCGCGCATCAACTCGGGAATTTTCCTGCCGCCGAAAAGAAGCAGGATCGCTACGGCGATTAAAATCACCTCCGGCGTACCGGGTATGTACATTAGGGGAATTATCATTTTCCTCTCCTTGATAGGCTGAAACACATAATAATTCTTATGACATCACGTTGATTATTTTCACCATAACCGTCGTCTCGAGATACTCGAGATCAATAGGTTTGGTTACAAAATCCGCAGCGCCAAGTTTCAAAGCCTCTCGTCCAATTGATATTTCCTGAACGGCAGTAACCATAATAACGCCTACTTCAGTATCCTTCATTCTTAGCTGACGGAGTGTTTCAATACCGTCCATATTCGGCATGCGGACATCAAGTAGTATTATATGGGGTTTAAATGCCTCAAGTTTCTCAAGCGCTTCCTGACCGCTATGAGCTACTTCTGATTCATAGTCTTTCATTCTGAAGAATGCTGAAAGGAAATCCGTAATATCCCTTTCATCATCAACAATCAGGATCCGCCCCTTGTTATCCATATTTGCCTCACTTCTGATCAATAAGGAAACGATACGTTTTATTCAATACTGAATATAAATTCATGGGATTCATAAATGCAATCATGCATTGAAAATAATAGTACTATTTTCAAGCTGTTTTTTCAGTCTTAAATAAACGCTTCGAAAACATTTCTTCAGCGCGGTATGAGGATCGAACCATTGGACCGCTCGCTACGCTGGAATACCCAAGACCGTATGCATATTGCGCATATCCATCAAATATCTCTGGATTTACAAACCTTTGAACCTGCAAATGATGCTTTCCGGGTCTGAGATATTGTCCGATTGTTATGCTCCTCGCACCGGCATCAAAGGCATTAGAGATTGATTCGAGGATTTCCTCATCCGTTTCGCCAAGCCCAACCATCAAACCTGTTTTTACAGGAATGTCAGGGGCAAAAGTATTTGCCAATCTGAACACACTCAATGAGACATCATAATCAGCTCGTTGATCACGTACCAGGGGGGTGAGTCGTCTTACAGTTTCCAAGTTATGTGCAAAAACATCAGGCTTTGAATTCAATACTGTCTTTAATGCCTCCGCATTCCCTTGAAAATCAGGAGTTAATACTTCAATACCCACACCAGGACAATTATTCCTGATCTCATCGATAGTTGCTGCAAAATGATCTGCGCCGTAATCAGCGAGATCGTCACGATCAACAGAGGTAATTACTACATATTTTAGATTCAACTGATGGATTGATTCAGCGACTTTTTTAGGTTCAAGTGGATCCAGAGGAGTGGGATGACCGCTTGTTACATCACAAAAGCGACATCCGCGAGTGCATATCGATCCCATAATAAGAAATGTACAGGTACCACTGTTATAACACTCTCCTCTATTGGGACAGGAAGATTCCTCGCAAACAGTATTAAGCTGTAGCTCTCTTAAGCTTGACCTGACTCTTTTCGCCTCAGCCGTTTGCTGCCAGACCGTTCGAATCCATCGCGGCTTCCGCAGCTCGTCTGCCTTCATTCTCATTAACTCCAATTAATAAAATCATTCCAACTACAAAAAACAGTATTAAAGATAAAATTCCAAATCTCAATGATCCTGTGACAAGAACCACAATACCATAAGTCAAAGGACCAAAGATCGCTGCAAACCTTCCGCTGATCGAGAAAAATGCGAAAAACTCAGCCTCATGCCCCGGCGGTGTAAATGTTCCCTGCATCGCCCTGGCAATGGACTGGCTGGCTCCCATAACTATTCCGGCGATAATTCCAAGAATAAAGAATTCTGTCACAGGATTTCCACTCCACCCGATAAAGTATGCAAAGATCACCACAAGGCACCACACCACAAGTGTAATAAGAAGTGAGGTTTTGTTCCCAATGACATCTGTCAGCTTACCGAAAAGCAGAGAGCCGATGAGTGCGGTGAACTGAATCATCAGGAAATATCCGATGAGAAGTTGCTGGTTCATTCCAAGTTCCTGATCGCCGAAAATTGCTGCCATGATGATAACAGTCTCTATACCGTCATTAAAGAAAAGATATGCGACTAAAAAACGGACAAGATCCTTGTAACTCTTAATCTGGCGGAAAGTCGATTTGAGGCGTCGAACCGCCATCCCAATCCCTCCACGATCACTTCCCGAAGGGATTGCCCGTTCCTTTACGTTTACCAGCAATGGAATCGAAAACAGTCCCCACCAGATCGCGACTGACAGAAAAGTATGATGTACTGTAAAATAATCTATCGGGAGACCGATAATTTCGGGCGACTGCAACATTAACAGGTTGATCATTAAAAGCAGACCACCGCCCAGGTAGCCTGTTCCCCAACCCCATCCCGATACCTTTCCCATTTCATCGGGTGATGCAAGTTCACGGAGGAATGCGTTATAAAAAACATTCCCACCGGCAAAACCGATATCAGCCAATATGAACCAGAATGCACCCCATAACCATTCACCCGGACCTGCCGTGGCAAGCATAGCCGTAGAAAACACTCCCAGGACGATGTAACCGGCAAGGAATTTTTTCTTTGACGCTCTTCCGTCCGCCCAGGCGCCAAGAAAAGGCGAGATTACAGCAACGATGAACATAGCGAACGCTATTACGAAATTAAAAAGTGCAGTCCCGTGTACATGCCAATCCCAGCCGAAGAAAGCAATATCAACCCCATCAGCTCCACCGGCAATTACACCCGCATAATATCGGTTGAAGATAACGGCGAGAATAGTCGTAGCAAATGCGGAATTCGCAAAATCATAAAGACACCATGAAAAAACTTCACGTCCGCTTGCTTTGCTGGTCGAAAACAGTGGGATTACCTCTTTTTACAGGGATTTACAGGGTTGTCATTCCCGCGAAGGCGGGAATCCAGAGAGCTATACTATATCATTGAAAATACTGGATTCCCGCCTTCGCGGGAATGACACCTCTGTTGACTGAATTAGTACTTTTTTCACCAAGGCGAGCACGGAGGCACGCCCCACCAAAAGAATACTATTCACGTTCTATTTTTTTATTCCTCGAGATAAGAATCAACTATGTCTATTAGCTCATCATAATGGGTCGATGCGAACCTTTCAACTATTTCACCCGATCCCAGCACCAGGAAGTTCCACGGAGCAGCGCCGCCCAGTACGTATTTATCTCTCCAGAACTCAATGCCTTCTGTATTCATTAATAACGGAACAGTTAATTCCAGTCTTTCCCTGTACTCAAGAAATCGTGGATCATCCGGTGTGTTTTCCTGGTATCCTGTGTCAATTCCAAGTACTCGGAATCCTTGTGCTTTCCTCTCTTCATATACCTGGTTTATTGCAGGGAATTCACGTTCACAGGGCTCACAAGTTGAAAACCAGAAGTTAATAAGAACAAGTCTCCCGCGGAATTGCGCAAGACTAAGCGTATCACCAAGATCAGTCGGGAAATTGAAATCATGCGCAAGAAATCCTGGTCCGCTGCCGTATTCAGCATTCTCAATATCAAATGTGAGTGTAAATGTATCTCTGACGGTGAATTCCTGCTCAAAGATATGGGGTGCGATTGTCTTGTGTCCTTTTGCGTACACACTTATAGGATAACTCCCAGGCGCGAGTAAGAAATCAGCGGGCACAAACAATCCCTGATAATGAACTTCATCAACCAGTACCCAGATCGAATCAATATCATCCTCAGATCTCATCCAGATCGTAGTATTATTTAAAGGTGAAAAATCCGGTGCGTTGAACAATAACGTTGCGTTTATTGTGTCTGGAGGATTCACCGTTAACGAATCAACCTCATTTCGGTACCCTTCACCGGGTCTAACTTCCACAACATAATCCCCGGCTTCTAAACCGTTAAGCAAAGCAGGTGTCCGTTGTGTGATGGGAGTACTGTTTAAAAGTATTGTAGCACCCTCTAACGGAGTATTAGATGCAGTATCCAGGGCGGACACATAAATGGCTCCTATCGGTTTAGCGTCAGATTCTTCGATAGAACATGAATTGATAATGAAAAGAGCTGCAGAAAGGACAATTATGCAGCAAAATGCTGTTTTCTTATTGATTTCCATGATTTTTACCGATACTGTTTTCTCTAAAACCTTCATCCTGATATTTGATTCGCAAATCATAAGTTACAAAAAACAAATTGCCAATGCCCGAATGAATTTAATACATATCTCACTCTGGGACGTAAGGGTGTTAAGAAAAATCATATGTCCTGTTAATGCCCGCAAAATTAGACGAATCAGCAATATTCATAGTAGCTCACTTTCGCCGAAAGTGAGTCAAATCTCGCTTGCTTTATCATTCAAACAACTCTCTAACCTGGAGCAGCCCAAAAAAAAGATTACAGGATACAAGGATGCATTATGATACACAGAATTTTTTTGCGCCTTTGCGTCTTTGCGCGAAATAAAGGGTAAGAGAATATAGATGTATATATTTGAATTTTTAAGAGTCTGGCTAAAACGAGTTGATATTGAATTTCTTTCTTTACAATAGTTTTGTCTCTGATTAGCTCTTTGAAATTCAGCCTCCAAGGTCAAACATTATGTTTTCCATACAATGTTTGTTCAACCAAGGAGACTGTAATGGAAATATACGA
>JAVCCM010000055.1 GCA_030765455.1 Candidatus Electryonea clarkiae
CCGTATGCTGCCTATGGCTGCCTTCAGACCCTGCCGTTGCCAGCAACGCCCTTGCCAATCGGTTTTACTTCCCCCAGATCGGGGTGTATTAACAAAATCAGGCGTCCACTCCATGCTGGGCACACACAGAAAAGCCGGGCAAAACCCGGCTTCTGATAAAATGAATCTTAATTCTCAAGTTATGGTATCTCGCGATAGAGATATTTTCTCCAATTGACGCGGTCAAGTTCTTTGTATTTCCGTGGCGGATTAACTTTCTTTTGCAAACGGGTCTGACGACCATTACGTCCATCATCAATCCGTACCGGATGACCACGATATTCACCATCATATTCAACATACTCTTTGCGGTCAAGAGGCATCGTATCGAAAGGCATATCCTCTCCATTAATGCTCGTTACCCGGGTCCAACGAAAATCCTCATCACCATCAAAGGGTTCATATTCTTTCCGTTCAAACGAGGCAATAGGATCATCTACTAAAAAATCTTGCCGTGCTTTATCAGGCTGTCCTGCGAACATGACTGACGCTGCCAACAGGCTTACCATCGCGATTACAATTAATTTCTTCATGTTTAGCTCCTTTTAAGCTTATGCAATTATTGTATTTTTTGAAAGTGAAACAAATTTTATCTTCTTTGGGATGGATAATTTGCAACAGGCGTGCCAAAAAAGAGAGCTGCCGTTTTAGTTGTAGAGAAATACTGTATTTATATTGGTTTACAACAGATAATAGAACAAATCATCATGAAATCCGGTATTAAAAGAGGTACTTCATTAAATGGGAAGCGTGGGTTCGCTACTCCTGAATTTTTAAGAATGTAGCGAAATGAAACAGGATAAAATTCGTCTTGAAAAGAAAATTTGGGATTGTTAACTGGTGAATCGTGTATCGTCTGATTGTGAATGAGAGGATATAGCCCTGGAATATTTCTTTACAATCCTGGCGCTTTAATGATCGAGTAGGATACTCTGATCAAAATTGTATATTCTACACTTATTTTCTCAACTCTAATTTTAAGTATTGCCTTCTTTTCCCGAATTCAAGAATTCGGGCTACACTGGATTATCCGTAGAATTCATATATGGTTGTATTATTGCCTTCACAACCATCTCCGGGTCAAAAGGCACGAGGTCATGCAGACCTTCGCCAAGTCCTATCCATCTGACAGGGATACCAAGCTCTTTTCCAATGGGTACAATAACGCCGCCTTTTGCTGTGCCGTCTAACTTGGTAACGGCGAGGCTGTTAACACCCGAGGTTTCCGTAAAATGGCGAGCCTGACTCAGCCCGTTCTGCCCCGTAGTTCCATCTATCACCAGGAGAACCTCGTGGGGTGCTGACGGAATGATTTTTTTTGCGACCCGGTCAAGCTTTTCTAATTCCTTCATCAAATTGACCTTGGTATGAAGCCGTCCGGCAGTGTCCACAAGAACTATATCAATATTTCTTGCAACCGCTGCCTGCAAACCATCATATACAACCGAGCCCGGATCAGCGCCGGTTGCCCCGCGAACAATGTCAACTCCCGCTCGTTCTGCCCAGATCACAACCTGCTCGACCGCGGCACTTCTAAAGGTATCCGCGGCGATGATTAAGACTTTTTTGCCTTTTTCAGCGTAATAGTTGGCTAATTTTCCGATAGTGGTGGTTTTTCCGCTACCGTTTACTCCTACGACGAATATTACACGGGGTTGGTCCGAAGGGGTTTCTTCACTTGATTTTTCAGGTACATCGGTAATCATTTTTTTCAGCTCTTCTGAGATGAAATTGAGTACGTCATCACCTTCAAGTTTTTCATCCTTGGACTGTTCACGAATACGTTCAATTAATAAAAGTGAGATATCAACGCCAAGGTCTGCCGTGATTAAAATCTCTTCCAGTTCTTCCAGCACTTCGTCGTCAATTTTTTTCCCATGCACGGCTGAACGGATTTTCCCCGCAAGTGCCTCACGGGTCTTTACAAAACCATCGGATATTTTTCTGAATAGATTCATTTTTATTTCTTAGAATAGGTTTTTGTTTTGACAGGAATGTAAGGTTTTTTTATTTCACTGAGAAGCAGGCTCGCTCTCGAGAGTGGGCTTTTGGGGATGATTTTATATTTTAGGAGATATTCTCACGCAAAGGCGCAAAAGATAATCTTGCTAATTCCGCTTATCCTTAATGTCTTTTTCTGTTCAGGTTTATCTAGGTTATTAATTACACTCCTATCTATCTTTCATAAAACGCACAGTTGGAAATAGATATCTGTTTATTTTCTACCGAACAGGATACCTACTCCCACCATTGTAGTCTCATGTGTTGCTTTTACGTCTTCACCATTCAAAGTTACCGGTAGGATACCGACGCTTCTCCTGACATCGAATGACAGATTTATGCTGTGTGTGTTCCATTCACACCCAAATCCGTATGTATATCCAATATCAATAGGGCTCTGGAAGTCGCTTGAGTCCGGATACAATTCCTCATAATCCATTGCTTCGCCGTCTTGAAGAATCTGCACCGGCGAGAATGGCGGACTGACCCCAAGAAATCCGCCGATATAGGCATTGGGCTCAAATGGAATAGTTGCACCTGCTTTGGGGAAAAGTGTGTTTAGCGGAACCTGTATCTTTGGTCCGAAACTCATTTCAAGGGTACTGTAACGTATCAGTATTATTTCAGTATATTCATTTATTCCCGGATTTCGCTTGTATGACAATTTGGCGCCTTTCTGAACGAATTGAATATTCGAACGGAGACCAATCCAGGAGGAAATATTTGTAGTTGTGTAGATTCCAAGCACCATACCCGGATAAGGCTCAATCACCAAATCATCATAAGAAAAACCCATTCCCAAGGCACTGATCATAAGTGAGTCATCGGAATCATCACCTTCAAGAAATGTTGGATTAGTCCGTCCAACCCAGAATCCTACTCCTGACTTTGCCGTATCTGGAATTACCAACAGGAATGAAAGGATCAATACCGTAATTCCGAAACTATTTCTCTTTAACATTTATCTAATCCCTATAATAATCGAATTTACATCAGACTCTAATTTGTTTGAGTTATCTTTACTTCATCAATCAGGGCATAATACATGAAAAATGGATTGTCCTCTACCGCCCCCTCAGCGAACAGGATTTCGGAAACGGGACCCGGGTTGATAAATTGATCCCCCGCTCTCAGCACGCTGCCATTGACGTAAAAATCAAATGTCTCGGTTTGCATGTGCAGAATGATCTCCACGCTTTGCCAGACATAAGGCTCGTAGAACCCTGTATAATAGTAATCATCCGTTGACCCGGCATTAACTCCCCAACTGCCGTCATCAGCCATGAAAATCCTGGCTATCCAGTCTTCAGTATCATTTAAAATCAGGAAGAACATCAAATCCAGGTTATTGCTCGGCACCCACACATCAAAGGATATAGACACATCCCCCGAATGTAGATCTTCAATCATTCTATAAAAACGGTATGGTGCACCCAGGTGAACACTGAGATTTCCGAGAGATGAATTAGAATCAATTACTGCGATTTCTCCAGTATAATCAGAATTCATCATCCAATCACCGTCTATTGTGTTTCCTGATTCAAAACCATCGTAAAAAATGGTTTGTTCATCAGGTACAGGACTCCCGGTGATTTGTTTGATTTCAATATCATCCAGAGCTATATAAAACAGGTAAAATGGATTATCAGCAGATTGTCCTCCGGCGAACCTGACCTCCGAAACTTTGCCGGGGTTGATCATCTCCTGATCTGTGCTGGTAGTGTCGCCATTAATATAAAAATCAAAAGTTTCGTCTTCTATATGAAGAATAAGTTCTACTTGATACCAGACACCGGCAACATATGGATAAAAGACATCAAAATCTCCGGCACTGGTGGTGATACCCCAGTTGCCGTTATCACCCATGTAAACCCTTGCCATCTGGTCATGATTTTCATTGAATACTAGGAAATACATCAGGGCTATATTATTTTTGGAAGATCTTACATTGAAGGTAATATGAACATCTCCGCTGCTGATATCCGGAATTGAGCGATAGAACCTGTACGGATTGCCTATATAAACTCCATAATTTCCTGTAAATGCAGTGGTGTCCGTTACAAGAATTTCCCCTTGATATTCTGACTCTCTCTGCCAGTTACCGGTAAAAATGTTCCCGGATTCAAAACCGTCAAAAAAGTAAAAATCATCTCCATTCCCATTACCGTTTCCTGATGTGTCTTCCGTTTCGGTGTAAAGAGAATCGTACGGATTATCATGAACCGGGCTTGAAGGTTTATCATCACAGGCGACAAAAATTAACATGAGAACCATCAATACAGGGAGAATCGCAGATAAGCGTTTCATCGTGATGCCCTCCCCGAAAGATCCATTGTCATTCCTACACCAAATATTCCAACAGGTTTTCCTCGTGAATCCGGTTGAATTCCAGCATGGAAGGATGGTTGTGAAATTGAAGCATGACCCGGTTTGGAAAGCTGTCCCGGTGTGGGCCAGAACATAGCATCTGCAAGGTTAATGACATAAACACCGATGATATAGACCATTGCTGATTTCCATTTTTTCTCGGCATCTTCTACCTTGCCAAATGCTTCATTCATTTCCAAGCCTTTCGCCGTAGCAGTTTGCCGGTTGCGGGCGGTTCTATATTCATCAACAAGCACATTGTACGCATCTATTTCCTTATTGTAATTGTAAGCGTTGTATCCAAGATATCCCAGGAGACCGACTTCAGCCCAGTAATACAATGATCCGGCGCTATGTCTGTCCAGGTACTGTTGACCGGCTCCCGGAAGTAAAGCAGACTTCAGCAAGGCTCGAGCATGTGATTTTGCCACCAGGTTATTGACTACCTCGCTTACTCCTTTTTTTGTCACTTCGACCATTTGAGTTGTTTCGCCATCATAGCCTGGGCTGCTAAGGTTTACAGTGTAAGTCCCTACCGGCTTTGGGATGGGATTTAACGGTGCATGTCCCACAGACTGACCGTCAATCAAAACCCTCGCTCCATTAGGCAAACGCGAGAATGTAATATCGCCGGTATGCATTTTGAGAGTTGCATAGACATCATAAGATCGTGGTTCTGCAAGCGTCAATGTTGTACTAAAGGAATAGTGACCATTTGCCTTAACTTCAATTTTGTATTCACCGAATTTTAGATCTGAAAATCGTGCCGGGAATTTCCTGTCCTGGGATTTTCCGTTAATAATAATCCTGCCACTCGTCGCACTGCCGGGAGTAGTGATCGCTATTTCTGCTACAGCTTTGACCATGTCTATATCAAGGCGATTCTCCTCACCTACTTTCAGATAAACCTTTTCATCATGATT
This sequence comes from Candidatus Electryonea clarkiae, assembly GCA_030765455.1. GTDB lineage: Bacteria > Electryoneota > Electryoneia > Electryoneales > Electryoneaceae > Electryonea > Electryonea clarkiae. The sequence goes on from JAVCCM010000055.1 coordinate 5,331, forward strand.
AACATGACCAGGGTAGGTCAGACGGAAACTGTGTTGACCAGCAGATAAATCAGAAATGGTTTGAGGTGTGGGTCCAACCTTTTTGCCATCAATGTAAACTATAGCCTCAAAGGGATTTGAAAATACCCGTACAGTTGCTCGTCCTTTAACCAATGGGATTTCAAGGCGATTCATTATTCCAGATTCAAGGAAGATTTCCGACTGTCCGACAAATTCACCTTTTCGTAACCTTACTGTGTGGAGGCCTGCTGAGATTTTTTCTATACTCATTGGGGTGAGACCGGATTGTAATTCATCATCAAGATAGACTTTTGCTCCAGGTGGCGATGATTTCACAAAAAGGTCACCTTTTCCGCCATGAGTTGTTCCCGAGGGGGAAGCACCACCACCAACACCTGCAAGCAAACGCGCCGCTTCTCCAATGCGGGCAGTCAATACTTCCTCAATTGGACATGCGCAATCAACAGTTTTAGCATCCTTTATCTCACCAGTCTCCACGTCAACAATACGAATGGAGATTGTATGTACAGTCCCTACCTTCCCAATAGAACCGGCAGTGATGAACTCCACTCCCAACAATCGCCCGACTTGAACTGCACATTCATCAGAGGTGCATCCGCTCATTTGAAAACCCTGCTCGGATAGGACGCCTTCCATGGCATTCCGTTCTATTACAGTGAACTTGCCTGTATTGAGCAGTTCCTGACGTAATCTATCAGAGAGAGTTCTCTGATAGCTGGCAGGAACACCGCCGCTTAGATCAAGATCGAGTACCGCGATATTCCATTTACCTCCACCCTGAGAAAAAACGAGGCTGGGAAGCAGTATAAAAAGGAAAAGGAAAAGGAAAAAATGTGTTTTGCGCATATATGCCCCTGGAAATTCAGTTTTGATGGTTAGAAACACCTAACTCAGAAGTTTACTCGTTAGTCGAGAATTAGTCAATATTAATAGAAAATTCTCTTGGAGTATTTTCCGTTGTATAGTGTTTGTCAGGAATATACAACCGAAGTTGTTTCAAGACAATTTCATTGAACAAAGGCTCCCAGATTTATTTATGAGTGTCCTGTATCATTGAATATACAACCGGAGTAAGGTACTTTTAGCGTTCCTTTGATGTGGTAAAATATCTCCCCGGAAAATAATTTGGAAGGTTTGTCATGAAACGGTTTACGATTGTGTTGATTCTACTGGCGTTCGCCGGTATAGGTTTTTCTCAGGTCATTCCAGCGGCTATTCATCTTGAGCTTACTGATGAAGCCGCTTACCAGATACGTACATTTAGAACAATTCCGCAATTTATCCTTGATTTGAAACTGGACAAGCCCGTGCTTGATCCAATTTTTTACATCCCCAAAGACGAAGAGCATCGTGAAGCCTGGTACGAGCTGGAGTTGAATCGCTGGTTTGTACTGCGATGGGAAGATAATATTTCTACCTCTGAAGTTGCTGCCGCTATCCATCCCGGCACTGACCTTATCTGGATTGATGTGATGGAAGCGCCTATTGTCCAGCGTTTACCCAATGACTGGAACTGGAATAATATGAATATGTGGGGTCTGGCACAGATGCGTTGTTCCCAGGCATGGGATATTCAAACCGGGAATGAAGAGGTTATTATCTGTACTATAGACACCGGTTGTGAAATCACACATCCTGATCTGCTACCGAATTTGTGGGTCAATCCCGGAGAGGATATCGATAACGATGGCGAATGGACGGAAGATGACGATAATCACATAGATGATGATGATAATGGATTCGTTGATGATATCATGGGGTGGGATTTTGTTACAACAAATATCCAGCAAGAGAACAGGGCTGATGGCGAAGATTACGGACCTGCTGACAATGATATTTACCCTGATATTCACGGACACGGAACTCATGTAGCCGGGTCTGCTGGCGCTGCCACAAATAATGGTTTCGGCGTCTCTGCTGCATCTTGGAATGTAACAAATATGAGTCTTCGTGCAGGTTATGCATATATCGATGATAATGGTTTTCAAGGTGGTGGTGATTCCGGTGGATTTATGGGAGCTATCCAGTACGCGACTGATAATGGAGCGAGAGTCATCAGTATCTCTTTTGGCGGATACGGAGCCGGTGGAGGCTACCAGAACGCAATAAATTATGCCAGGGAGTTTGATGTTCTCGTTTTTGCTTCAGCTGGGAATGATGGTATCAGCAATCGATTATATCCTGCTGCGTATAATTATGTGATCGCGGTAGCCGCAACAAGAGGCGGCGATGTGAAGTCTGGCTATTCCAATTACGGAACATGGGTTGATCTCGCAGCACCGGGTAATGGCATCTGGAGTACAATGTCCAACAATCGTTACCATCAGGCTAATTACGCCGCATGGGATGGAACATCAATGGCAAGTCCGAACGCAGCTTCCGTTGCAGCGCTGGTTTTAAGCTACAACCCTGATATGTCTGTGGGGGCGCTGGAAACCATTATGCTGGAAGGGTGTGACAACATTGACAATATCAATCCAAATTACCGCGATGAATTAGGGGCAGGACGGGTAAATGCATATAATTCCGTTATTCTGGCAAGACAACCCGAAGTAACCCTACAAAATTGGATGATATCTGATGAGAACGCCAATCATTACGGTAATCCCGGTGAATCTGTTGAACTAATCCTTGATCTCATTAATGTAGAAGGCAGGGGAGATGCAACGGATATTACCGCTTCGATTGATGTTGACATTGCAGGAGTAACTTACGAACGTGATTTGGTGTATTTTTTCGACTTGGCAAGTGGAGAGAACAGTACAAATGAAGATGCACCATTAATCTTTACCATCCCCGATAATATTATTACAACTTTCGAAACTACAATTACCATCACTATTCGGGCTCAACCCTATGATTACGAAATTGTGTATCAGATTCCCTACTTAATCGGAACACCTGAAGTTATCCTTGTAGATGATGATGGCGGAATGGATTTGGACTCATACATTCGAAATGATCTCGATTCTCTTGGAGTTACATATTTTCATCATGATATATCATCGCTGGATGAGACTCCCATTTTCGAGCACCTTGTTGAACCAGGAGTGATAATATGGATGACCGGGGATGAAATAATGCCCCTTTCACCACAAGAGATAGAGGTGATCGAGACAGCATTGGATTCAGGTGCAAACCTGTTCATGTTTGGTCAGACTATTGATGATCAGCTTTCAGGAGGAGATTTTTACTCTGAATATCTTCATTCCGCTTCTGCTGAAGGAAGTACAGGTCTTGGTCTCGAACCGGTGAACGAGGAAGGCGGACCTGGGAGCGAAGAGATGCAGCTACTCCTCATCGGTTCCGATAATGGGGCAGGGAACAGTCGTAGCCCCGATGTCATTGAGCCTGCAAATGGAGGTAGTGCATACTTCAAATATATGCAAACCGAAAGCATCGGAGGAGTGTATTATTATGGAAACACATACAAATCCGTATATTTCTCATTTGCCTTTGAAGCAGTAACCGGCGCAGTAAGCACCACTCCACGCACCGATGTTATCAGCTCTATTCTTGACTGGTTCAGCCCATCTAATAACGCATCTTCACCCATTGACGAATCATTGCCACAACACTTTGAGATAGTTTCAGCTTATCCAAATCCATTTAATCCTGTAATTCATGCGAAAATAGCGTTGCCTGAATCCGGGAAACTGGTTGTGGAAGTGTTTGATTTGCTTGGAAGGCGGGTAACCCAACTGCAGAATGGAAATATTTCTGCAGGGTATCACAATTTTAGTTGGAACGCACAAGGATATTCTACCGGTCTGTATTTCATGAAGGTGATGAATAATAAAGGCGAAATTGCCACAGAGAAGATTGTATTACTAAAATAAACGTAACAACTCAAACTTGCGATGTAGCTTGACAGTAAATCCCTTTCGTTGAAAGGGATTTTTCTTGATTCACAGTTCCTGGTGTATTCACGATGATATTGGGTGCCGTCAATACGCTACCATTTAGTCGAGGGAATATATCTTCCTTCATGCAAAAGAACACATAATAATTTTCTCCATATAATAAATGATTCGTGGTGTACTTGAAAAGATTATACTTTACATTTTAGCTTAATAATTTGCAGGCTGACTGAGTTGGATGGTTTATTAAATTGACTGTCTGAATATATTTCGTGTAAAATCAAATTTTAAATTGTCAGATATCTGCATTCTCTTTACAAGCTGGAGGTTTATCTCCTTGCAAATGTCAAATGAAGAAATCCAGAAATTTCAGAACAAACTTATCAATCAATTCCATCAGGCACAGATCGGTCTCCTCTTTTCCGGTTTTACGCATAACCTGAGATCTCCAATGGCAGCCATCACCTTGAAAACGTCAATGCTGCATGACGAAATAGAGGAATTACTCAATGAAGACGTTAGTGATCCCATGGTGCTATATGAATATCTTGAAGAATCGTTGAAATTATGTGATGTGGTTCTCGAAAGATCTGAAGATCTTATGAGTATAATCACTGAATTTATGAATTATCATCAGACTAATATTATTGATGATACCAGTGTTGTTGATCTGAATTCCGTTTTGAATACTGACATTCCAATGCTAAACGCTGATCTTGATATAAAACATCATGTGTCATTGACCAATAAAGTTGGAACCGAACCGATTTGGGTAAAAGCCAAAGCCAGTGAAATCAGTCAGATATTTCTTGTCCTGATCACGAACGCTCGTGATGCAATATTGACCTGCGAGAATAAGTTGCTTACTATCGAAAGTGGAATTGAAGAGGAAAAGGGTAGTGCATGGTTTGAGGTGCATGATAGTGGAGTTGGAATTCCTGAGAAATTCGTTAACCAACTGGGTGAATCTATTATCAGCTCAAAAAGTGATGATCGTGGAGTGAGATATGGAGGCAGTGGCTCGGGACTGGGATTTTACTTAATCAACATTATCCTCCAACGAATTAATGGTCGATTTGAGATAAGTACAAATCCCGGAGACACTCGAATACGAATATATATTCCTGCCACTTCACCACCAAGCACGGAAACAGAAGAGTGACGGAAGCTAAAAAACCAAGAATACCTGAGCCCATGGGCGAGGAAGTTGAAGAAGATCAATTGCTTAGCCTGTTTAAGAAGGTTAAGAAGGATAATCCACGACTTAGCCTCTTCGATGGGCACCTGGAAATTGATCGACCCCTGCTAAGGTTGTCAGCGGTGAAGAGCTTGCTTCGAAACCTTACTATAGATGAACTTCCAACTGAAATGCTTCTTAGGGTTCTCCGCAAGCTTGAACCCCTTTATGCGCGGGCAACTTACTTCGTAAAAGGGAGTATCAACACATTATCATTTCATACTTTGGTGAAAAGTAAAACAATTTTCGATGCAAATCCAGCTTATGTTCTAAACATAAGTGGACCTGTAAAACGAATCTCAAATCTTTATACAGCATTCCCTTCCAAGAAACACCCTGTATTTCTGGATATCCCGATTTCCGGTTCGCCATCTACCCTTCGTGTTATTGAAATCAGCATTGAAAAATTGCGTATATATTCACCAAAAATAAGCTCACTGATATCAAAGAAGATTTCTGTAGAAGAAATGAAGATAGAATTTGTTGGTATGGGTGAAACTCTTCTTTGCGGAGAAATAAAGGTTCTCACTGAAGACAATATCGAAATTAGTCTGGAAAGGTTGAGTGATGAAGCAGAAGCTTTGTTTGAAAAATATTTAAAACAAGCTTTTATGATTGACAGCAGCGCTAAAGTTCTTGGTGGGAGCAGAGATGGAAAATCTCGAGCGAGTTCAGATGGGCAGATTTCTACCGATTCCAAGCTTTCACTTTGTGCTCTTATAATAGAAGACAAGGAATTACGTTTTCGTCTGGAAAATGTGATAAATGGTATCAATTTCATGGTAAAGCACTTTGAATCATATTCTTCTGCTATTGATTACGGTAAATTGAAGGATGTGGACCTGTTCGTTCTTGATGCAAAACAGGAGGATAATTTTGCAGTAGATTTACTGAAGAAGCTTGTGGATGATTCAATTATATCACCTGTGCAATTTATCCTGGTTGGGAAACAGCTTGCTGACGCGCGTGAAAATTTATGGGACGAAATTGGCAATGGATTATTTGTCCGTCCAAGTCTTCCTGATTCCTGGATAGCTACACGAATCTCCAAATGGCTGAAATCAGTCGCAGAAGATGATGATATTCCCAATCTCGAAGGACGCCCACTTATCCTTGTTGCAGACGATGATATGGCAACCCTGGTCACTATAAAAATCGTTCTGACAAATCAGCAGTATCGGGTTGTCACCTCAGAAAACGGCGAGGAAGTGATTCAAGCCGCACAAAACCTCACACCAAATTTGATTCTACTCGATTGTAACATGCCTGTAAAATCAGGATTAGAAGCACTCGAGTTTATCAGATCCTATCATGCGACGAAAAATGTCCCGGTGGTTATGGTAACCGGGCACTCAGATTCAGAGACTGTCCAGGGAGCCATCGAGATGGGAATTTCCGGATATATTACCAAACCATTTCGGGAAATCGACCTGATAAATAAGGTAAAAAGTATTCTCGGTGATTAAAACCAATTCCACAGTTATCTCCTCATTTTGAGCCTCTTTTACTCTGGCATATCCTTTGCAAATATATCTTTCTGTCGGGAGCCGGTGTGGCGTAAACGACACAGACGTCACATGGAATTATATAAAAGGAGTGAAAAGATGAAAAGGATATTATTTTTTTTAATGACTGTTCTGGTTGTGACAATGCTGCCACTGACAGTTATTGCCGGAATTGATGATGATGATGACGACGATTACGAGTGGAAACGATGGAAACATCGTCACCATCATCAAAGTTTTTTGGATGGCTTCGGCAGTTTCATGGTTGGTTACCAGACATTTGCGAGTTCCAATTTGGAAGATCTTGCTTCCGATTTGCAGATTGGCGAGTTGGATGAAGGAATGTACACTTTTGGCGGTAGAGGAATGGGGCATGTCGGTAGAGGCTGGTATATCGGAGGAGGAGGTTTCGGTGGAGGCGCTCGAACTTCCGGTGTCGTTGGTAATTTGAATCGAGAAATCTTACTCAATCTGGGTGGGGGTGGATTTATGTTCGAATGGGCGCCGATTAACCTGGGACCACTTAATTTTGGCGCTGGTAGTATGCTTGGGGGCGGCGGTGTTTCCATAAAAATTATCCAGCATACCGGGAATCTGGATTGGGATCTTCTGAGTAATTCTTTTGGCGCGGTTGATGTGAAAAATAATATTATTGAGTTGGACATCGGATTTTTCTGGGCAAGACCCTACGTTACTGCAAGAATCAAACTTCTGGAATGGATGGCTCTTGAAGGATCTGCCGGAATGAACCTGACTACTCTTGGTGAAGGAGATTGGACTTTCCATGAAAAACAATTGAATGGTGATGGACCAAATCTCGATATTGATGAAACTTTCTACCGGTTTGGCATACTTTTCGGTGGTTAATGTAAGGCAAATTCTGCGTTGACAATGTAATAATTCGACTATAAGTTTCGGCAGCTCAAAAACGACACAGAGTTGCCGAAGTTCAATATTAGAAATCACACCGTGACTTTATTTCACGGTGTGGCAGGTCAATAACAATAACCCACGTTATTTCATCTGATGCAGGATATTGAAAAGGCTAACCAATTCATAATTTCTATGTGGAGTTCAGGATGATAAAAAGATTAATTCTTTTTTTGATTATGTTGATTTTCATGCAGTGGAATCTATCTGAATGCAAAGCGAATTTTTCCATTGAGGAGGATTATGATTGGAAAACCTGGAAAATCCGCCGCAGCACATCAGGATTCAATGGGCATGGTGGTTTCTTCTATATTTCACTGCCTTTTCAATCGTCAGACCTTGATTTTGTAACGAATGGGATGGGCTTAGAAAAACTATCTGATCAAATGACCGGAATGGGTGGATTGGGAATGGGTCATATTGGTTCCGGCTGGCGTATAGGTGGAGCCGGATTCAGCTCCCAAGCCACCAGCAAAGGCTTTTTTCAGGACGCATCAGGAATTTATAACAGGGAATTAGAGCTTGAGTTCGGCGGCGGCGGACTGATTGTTGAACATTCTCCCTGGATGATGACCAGGATCAACTTTGGTTATGGCTCATTAATTGGATTCGGCGAATACAAAATAAAGCTTCAACAGAATACGGGAGCCTTTGATTGGAACGATCTATATAATCAATATTTCGGCTCACCTACGGCTAATCACGGGTATGTGATGGTTAATAGTCTCAGGCTTCCATTTTTTCTTTTACAACCCTATGCAACAGCAAGGCTTCACCTGATCGACTGGTTAGCAATTGAAGGAGCTGTGGGATTTAATATCGTTGCCCCGTTCTCTTCATCATGGGAATTTGAAGGACGTGCGATGACAGGAGCCGGACCGGAAATAGAGATTCAAGATCCATATTATCGTATTGGACTGGTATTCGGAGGTTGAACAGATTATTAAGGAATTTTCCGCTTACAAAAACTGAGACCAAGAAAGAATTTCTTAATCTTCGTAAAATTTGTCATTAATCAATTGAACAATATCTTTGATACATTCTTCTTCCTGGGGTCCTTCTACCCTAAGCTCCAGTTCAGTCCCCTGGCCGGCAGCCAGCATCATAACGCCCAATATGCTTTTTGCATTAACAACCTCGCCTCTATGAGCGATTTCAACCGTAGTATCTTTGTATTTTGCTGCAATTTTCACCAGGTGAGATGCCGGTCTGGCATGAAGCCCAAGTTTGTTCAAAAGTATGACAAATGACTGTTGCATAGCTCTATTTAAACTCTATCGGAATAGATTTAAAGGTTGGGATTAGTGTGACGCCTGTAGTGAAAGACAATTCCATATTCATAACCTTCTTCTCATAAATCAAGATTCTTATTCGAAAATATCGTTACCATTCTCTTGTAATCATAAAATCCGCCCATGATTTTAAAAGATCATGATATTTATTATGGGGAAGTTTTTCAAGCTCAGGATATGCCTGTTCCAGGTAGTTTTTTGCTCTTTGTCTGGTCATTTCAATCCCACCTCTCCTGATTATAATATCAACCACTTCCCTGATATCCGATTCGCTTGCGTCATTTCTTCCCAGGACATTCATAATTTTTTCCCGTTCAGTGGTGTCCGCCCCCATATAAGCATAATAAATTACAGTGGTTCGTTTTCCCTCAATTATATCACTACCGACAGGTTTGCCAAGAACATCTGAATCTCCGACAATGCCAAGGATATCATCCTGAAGTTGAAAAGCAAGCCCGCAGTATTTTGAAAAGGCTTCCAGGGCACGTACATACGGATGGCTTCTATCACCATGCCCCAACCCTATCAACGCACCGGTCCTTGCACAGTATCGATATAATACTCCGGTTTTTTTCCAAAGCATATCTTCTATTGTGTCAACATTCAACTGTTCAATGTCCATATGTGCAAACTGCATATCAAGGATTTCGCCTTCCACCAGGTAATTCAGTACTTCTGTATCAATATCATTTATCAAATTTAGCGTTACAACTGGATCGAGCTTTCCTTCACGGCTAAGTTCTGTCAGCATTGAGATTGCCCAGCCATGCTGAACATCACCGCTTAGAACAGCTACGCTGATGCCATAATGGGCTGCATCTTCAGGAGAGATACCTCCGTATTTCTTTAACGCTTCCCTGCGAAAACACTCATGAACAGTATCATTTCCTCTGCGCTGGTCGTCACGGTCAATGATGTCATCGTGAACCAGTGACCAGGTATGGAACAATTCGACTGCTGCTGCGGCAGGTAGAGCATCATCATCATTCCCGCCGACAACCCCGCAACTCCATAACAATATTGCCGGACGGAGCCGCTTCCCGCCAGAATTCATATACAGTGTTACCGCTTTCAATAGATCCGAAGGGTGAAATCTTTTTGTATATTTCTCCGTAGATAAGAATCGCTCCAACCTCGCAACGCAAAGATCAAGTTCATTTAAAAAAGAATCCTGAAATGATCCAGCCATATTTGTCATACTCCTTTTGCTTGGTAAAGCGATAAATTAAGTGACTTGAATTTATGTGTCAATATAAAACTTTTATGTGGTTATGGAAAAATTCTGTTGTATTTATTTTTGATGAGCTGCCTTTACAAAAAAAGATTAGAATCTTACTGGATACTTGAAATTCATGTCATATAGTGGCAAATTCCTGAGCATGAAGATACGGTATCGCATCAGCACTTTAGTAGTACATTTCTTCCGTCAAATAAAATAGAGTCATCAACAGGTGTACAGGTGTCCTTCTCAACCGAAAGAATGTGATGCCGCTGGGATTGATGCTCTAAAGAGCAATTGTCAATGCAATGAGGATCTAATAATGTCCCAGTTTCAGATTCATACCTTTTTCCCGATTTTTCTTATCTTCTTTGGAATAATCCATCTCAACCAGAATGTCCTGGCACAGAATCCTGAATTTGGCGACCGCATCGATCTGGGACTAATAGAGCATGATCCTATAGACGAAGCTTCCGGCATAGCCGCGAGCAGGATCAACCGGAATGTTCTTTACACTCATAACGATAGCGGGGGAGAGAATATAATATACGCCTTCAATACTGAGGGCAAACACCTCGGCGAGTATGTTATTGAAGGCTGTGATTCGCGAGACTGGGAAGACATTGCAATTGGTCCCGGACCGGAGGATGGAACAAGCTATATATTTATCGGAGAATTTGGTGACAATAAAGCCGTTTATGACAAGAAATTCATATTTCGATTTCCGGAACCGGTAATTAATTCAGAGCAGGATCCGGTATCAACAACTATCAGTAATACCGAAACAATCACTTTCCAATTCCCGGATGGCAACCGCGATGCAGAATCGCTGATTGTTGATCCTTTGACTCGGGATATATATGTAATTTCAAAGCGTGAAACAAAAGTTCGTGTTTACCGTTTTCCATTCCCTCAGTCAACAGACGACACCATCATTCCTGAAATGGTCGGCAATCTTCCTTTACACTATGTGGTAAGCGGTGACATTTCACCGTCAGGCAGGGATATTTTGATAAAAGTCTATGACTTTGTTTATCTATACACTCGTCAACCATCCCAGGATCTCGCTGATGTTTTGGTTGGTTCAGGCATAGCTATTAACTATGAACCTGAACCGCAGGGAGAAGCGGTTTGTTGGAAACCAGATGAGACCGGGTATTATACCCTTAGTGAGGAAAAGAAAGGTGTTCCAGCAAGGTTGTATTTTTATCCCAGGTTATCCGGTAAGTCGGATCCAAGATGACAATATATAGTTGTATTACCAACTATGTCGTTCAGCAAGTTTTACCGCCTCACGAATCTGCGCTGCACGGAAAATACCCCAGGCAGTGTATTTTCCATTAAGGTTTTCGAGCCTTGCTGCATGATCTTCTAATTGATCTACTGTAACGCATTCCCATCCACTGATTTTTTCATCAGGATCTTGCGAAACAGGCTCATGGTCGCCACAATCCTGTAAGAAAACCAAAGAATAAAAATCAATTCTGCTGCCATCTTCACAAGAATACCGGATCTTTGAAAGCGGCATCGGCCGGGGATTCTTTATGCCTGTTTCTTCAGTTATTTCACGGATAGCTGCCTGACGCGGGTTTTCGGAGAATTTCACACCGCCACCGGGAATTCTGTATATGTTCTCAGGATACCTTTCCTTGGTTTGAAGCCAAATTCTTTTATCTTTGGTTCGCAACAGGAAAATTACTTCCCCTTCTCTTCCTTTACGGTTCAGTGGCCTGAAAGATGTATCGGGTAATTCAACATTTATGCATTCCGGATCAAGAGGTAAGCCGAGCAATTCCGATTCAAGCAAACCGCGACCGATTCCAATTGCAGCGACTTTTGCGACATCAGCTCCAAGTACCCTGACTAATTCTCTGGTTGCGATGCCTCCATGAATGAGAATATCCGCTAAATCAGGGTTTGCTCCCGGCAATCCTCGCCGTCCCTCAACCGTACAGTCGGCAAAAATCCTGACCAGTCTTTCCATGGTCTCGGGGTAAAGCTCCTCTGCCAAACGTTCTCCCGGAGCGCCCATGATAGCTTTCGCATAACCAGCAAGCGCTGTGACGCCACCGCCAATTAAAACAAGCTGGTAATCAGGTGCTAAAGGCTTGATATCTACAGCTATGGTACGTACATATTCTCTGATTGCATTAATCTGATTTTCCGTGGGTGGATCGTCTATGGGAAGTTCGTCTAACAGTACCCGTGCTCCCAAAGGCAGGGAAACTGTATAGTCGGCTGCCTTGCCTGTACCGATTGCTATATCCGCAGAGCCTCCACCTACATCAAGTGTGGCTATTGGGCCTTCCGGGACTATGGTGCGTACAGCAAAAAAGGCTGCATTCGGATCTTCAGCTTCAGTCAGAAGACGGACACGCAATCCATATCTTTCATATAAAGGTATTGTTATTTCATCGCGATTTTCAGCCATGCGCATAGCAACAGTACCGACAGCATCTATACTGTCAGGCTGGAATACGTCAACTTCCTCCATTAATTCATCAGCAGCATTTAAGGTACGCTCAATTGAATCAGGCAGTAGAAATCGGTTAGTTGTTACCTTCTCACCAAGGCGGGTTATTCTTCCAGCATCCAGCAGAGACTCAAATTTCCCGTTTTCATAGCGTACAACTACCATTTTCATGGAGTTAGTACCAATATCCAGGACTGCACGAATGGGAGAAGACATTATTTATCTCTTAAGAATTTGCGATATTGTCAAATATTAAGTCTAACAATCAAATTATTCATTATCGAGTAGGGTGAGGCGGAGTGATCTACTTCGCCTCATCCCTCTCACAGAACCGTACGTACGGTTCACGTATACGGCTCCTGTTTACTTTCCCTTGATATTTCAGACAGAACACCCTGTTTTCA
>JAVCCM010000010.1 GCA_030765455.1 Candidatus Electryonea clarkiae
ATTATTCATTGCCATCCCTCACTTGTTTACTTTCAAGAAAATATGGCAATAATCAACGAACCAAGTTCAAATCAAAAAATAATTGAACAGCATGTATAACTGCTTATAGTCAGCAGTTAAGCGATTTTAAAGAACTTTAAACGGGACACTACTGAAAGAACTTATAGAAAACTAGATCAAACTTTTACACTAAAAATGTCTACTCCTAGAATAGTTAACTGGCATATATGTATATTATCGCTGAAGGAGGCGTGATATGCAGACTTTGCTTCAATTTAACTGGGTCGTTGTGTAATCCCGAAATAGAGATAGTATATTAGATTTATTCCTCTTATACCCGGTAAGTCGTATAGTTGTTGAGAGTGTGCTGTTTCTTTACAAGAGCAACTTAAGACAATGTTTATAACGTCAATTTAGAGGAAATGGATTTTTGCTTTACCTTTACCTTCAAATGAGCGTATCACATTTCGAGTATCAAATATCATTTTTGAATGATCGACTACGAGTTTATAATCAACATTTGAATGTCCGGTTGTAATGATGACCATATCCTGTTTTTTTATGACATCGGAATTCAGATCCATGGAAAGAACTGTCTCCTCATCTATTTGAACCGATGGACAGAAAGGATCATGATAACAGACAATACCTCCGCGATGCTGCAGAAGACGGAATACATCCAGAGCGGGAGATTCCCTGAGATCATCGATACCGGCTTTATAAGCGAGTCCCAATAATAGAATTTTTGAATTTTTTACCGGTTTACCTTCTTCGTTTAGTAATTCTACAACTCTATCCACAACCCAGACAGGCATCCCGGTATTTACCTCTGTGGCGAGGTCGATAAAACGTGTTTTATATTCCAACGCCCGCATTTTCCAAGCGAGGTAGCTTGGATCCACTGGAATGCAATGACCGCCAAGGCCAGGGCCAGGGTAAAAAGGAGTAAATCCAAAAGGTTTTGAACTGGCAGCTTCGATAATCTCCCAAACGTCCACTTTCAATAGGTGACAGATAATAGCCAACTCATTGACTAAACCTATGTTTATTGCGCGAAATGTGTTTTCATAAAGTTTTACCATTTCCGCTGCTGTCGTGCTATTCACGGCAACAGGAGTATCAATAATCTGTTCATAGAATGCCATTGCCACTTCGGTACAAGTTTCAGTAATACCGCCTATCACCTTTGGAGTGTTGCGCGGACCGTAGTCAATATTTCCCGGATCAATCCTCTCCGGGCTGAATGCAATAAAAATATCCTTCCCGATCTCAAAACCGGCTTCCACCACAACAGGCGGGAAAATCTCTTCGGTAGTTCCCGGGTATGTCGTACTTTCCAGAACAATCAGCATGCCAGAATGAAGATGAGGCGTGAGCATATCCAAAACACTGAATACATAGCCCATGTCAGGATCTCCGGTCTTATTCAAAGGAGTCGGAACGGTAATCATAATGACTTGTACATTTTGCATTTCCGAGTAATCGGTTGTAGCACTCAATAGGCCTTTCTGCACCATTTCGCTAGCTTCCTCGCCGGAAACGTCTTGGATATAACTCTCTCCACGGTTGATCATATCCACTCGTTCTTCATTCAATTCAAGCCCGATTACCTTAAATCCCCTGGATGCAGATAAATAAGCCATTGGATAACCGACATATCCCATTCCAATAATCCCCACCTTAGCCTGATGGTTAATAAACATCTCTTTCAATTTTTCTGAATATTCCACAAGTCTTTTACCTCCATCGGAACTGCTTTTATCTCAAAATCGTATCTGACCTATTAGAGCGGTCAGAATACATAACTATAGGTTTGTAAAAACTTAGAATATAAAACCGGAAGATTTTAATAGCAATGACAAAATCGCTCGAAATGACTGGCAGACATAGAGTATAATGCGTCTAATTTATAATCTCGTTCGGGTCTAATTCCCCGAAGCTTGCTTCGTTGCAATCAGATAGTCAGGATTTGGGTTTGAAGGAAGTCCTGGCAAGTCCAATTGATGCCTCGCAGCTTGCTGCGGGGTCGTTCACTGAACATCTAACGATGTTTTATTCGATGATAATACCAAATATCAAGATTTTACTTCTTGTTATATTTCTTCACCGTGCAATCTTCTTTCATTCTCGATAAATTTGTTCCATTTTGCATCACTACGCTTACTGTCTTTTGTAATACCATGTGATCCGATAAACAGGATAAAATCACGTTTACAATATCCGCAATGATAAGGATATCCTTTGAAAAACGGCAATAATCGGCGCTTTATAAAACCATTTCTCGTATTGCGTCTCAACCTTCTTGACTGGCAAAAAGGGCACATAGGGATTTTTCTTCGTTTTAGGAATGTATATTTCCCATAAAAGCCAGTTTCAATATCATTGCCTTTCTTGAAAAATAGTTCTGGAACAAAATCAACACCTTTTTCTTCGGCTTCGCGATAAACTTCCACTATATAGTTGAACACACTTTCTGTTGCCATTAGGGCTTCTAAAAAGAACTTCTCAAACGCTGCTTCTTCTTCAAGATTTGCCGGATCAACAAGATCTCTTGCCTCTATTTGTGAAGATTTATTGAAAGTGTTGATATGATGTGTGTTTATTGAAAACTGTGGGAAATAATTCTTAATACGATTATATTGTTGCTTGTCCGTTACCAGGATTATGTCAGCTGACTTCAAATCTCCAAAAGTCGCTTGTCGGCTTCTATGCTGCGATACATCAATTCCCATTAGGCTGAATCTCTGTGCAATTCTTATATCTATGAGTATGTCCTTTTTACTTTCAATCCCACCGGAAGTGAAATCCAAATCAATTTTGTCATCTACATCTGAATTTAGATACAAATGTTTAAGATAATATTCTATCAAAGGACTGCGAGAGATATTTCCACGACAAAGAATCAGAAATACTATTTTCACGATTATTCCCTTATATTGGAAAACATTTCTAATAGGAAAAATTTACTCCAACAGAAGGTCATTTGAAACAAAGAAGATTCAATGATAAAGTTATTTCGAGACACTTTGGTCTATGAGATACAAAGAATAAACAGGAAAAGGGAATACCTCAATTATGTCAAAACGCATCATAGTTACCGGCAGCGCCGGTTTTATAGGATATCATCTATGCCAACGATTGCTTAAAGATGGTTACACTGTTATTGGTATCGATAATCTGACTGATTATTATGATCCCGGTCTGAAAGAAGATCGTTTGTCAATTTTGCGGGAATGGTCGGATTTTTCATTCTACAAAACTGACCTGTCAAATAAAGAAGATTTGGAATCAGTATTTTCTGGTGAATCCGTAGGTAAAGATGATCGTATCGTCAACCTTGCGGCTCAACCTGGTGTTCGATATGCCCTGGAGAATCCTGACAGTTATATTCAGAGTAACCTGATAGGTTTCTATAATCTGATAGACTTAGCGCGCAGAGTTAATTGTAAACACATGCTCTATGCTTCATCCAGTTCAGTTTATGGCGGCAATACAAGACTTCCTTTTTCAATACAAGATAATGTTGACCATCCGATCTCTCTTTATGCGGCGACGAAAAAATCTAATGAACTATTAGCTCACTCCTATTCATATACATATAATTTGCCTACAACAGGATTACGTTTCTTCACAGTTTATGGTCCCTGGGGTCGCCCGGATATGGCATATTTTATATTCACAAAAGCTATTCTAAGTGGTAAATCCCTACCGGTTTTCAACCAGGGTGACATGTCAAGGGATTTCACTTATATAGATGATGTGGTTGAGGGAATTGTCCGTTTATTGCCTTATGATCCCCTGCCTGATCCAAACTGGGATGGAAACAATCCAAAACCTGGCAGCAGTTGGGTTCCTTACCGGATCTATAACATTGGTAACCATGAGTCTGTAAACCTCCTCGATTTTATCCGGATTATTGAGGATTCGCTTGGCAAGAAAGCAAAGCTTGAAATGCAGCCTATGCAAATTGGTGATGTAAAGGATACATACGCGGACATTGAAGACTTGGCGTCTGCCGTAGGATTTTCACCCAGTACACCTATCCAAGATGGAATACCAAGATTCATCGAGTGGTATCTCGACTATTACAAGGTATCAGTATAGAGCTATGGTGTTTGGGTGAATTTGTGGGCGAAAAGTATTTAGTCTCTTCAAAAAAAGTGTCTTCTTAAGCCACAGAGTCTGAACATTACGACGATGATCTGAAATGCTAAAAACTATTTAGGACACTAACGATTTTGTAGTAACTTAGCGTAATGGATTTTATAATAACTGACATGTAAATTCGATGAAAACCTTTCAGACCAGAAAATATAGGTTCGCAATCATCTTAAATATTCAAGATATCTTACTTCATATAGTTATTACATTTACCGCTATCCTGCTTCTTCTCTTTGCGGTTGCGCCCTATTTGTCTTCATCGTTTCTTAACGCAATAGAAGTTATTGGGAACAACCAGACAGGAAGATTTCTGCTGTTGCTGTTCGGTTTGCAACAATTGATTTTCTTGATTATACTGCGCCATTGGTGGAATAGTGGGTTAGTTATTATCTCAATAATTATATTTCTCTTTGAAATTATTGCTCTCATCCCAATGCATCAATCTCCTGTCCCCATGTTTGAAAAGAAAAGTGTATATATGATGACATTTTATACCGGTGGATAAAATCCACATTTTTAGATGAATTGTTTGTTTGAAAATGACGTGGATGTAGCTTGCATTCAAGAAGTTAGTGAGGTGAATGCCAGCGAAATCAAAAAATTCATTAATAGTAAGGGAGGGTATATCGTTTTTATAAGCAAACCAAAAAGGAATCGTGGTATCGTTTTTTTTAGTAAGAATCCCATTGAATTGCTTAATATGCTCGATGTGCCAGATAACAAGCCGTACCCGGTTGTGCGCACAAGTGCGTTTGGAACTGATATTACATTATTAGGTGTGCACTTTTCTTCACTGTTGCGAACTTGGAATATTTTTGAGTTTGCAGAAAATTATAAACTGCGGCTAGGCCAGTCTCAGTCGATAGTAGCCGAGATGAAACACTTTCAGACACCAGCAGTAGTAATGAGTGATTTTAATACCACTCCAACAGAGCATATCGTGCGAGTGTTTTGAAAACATTTCGATGATACATGGATTCAAGCGGGAAGAGGAGTCGGTGGTTCTTGGCCACGTGGACTGGCTATATTTCGAATCGATTATATTTTTTCACTCGGTTTCTCTGGAGTAGGGCGCGCAAAATTTGTTGACATTGACCACAGCGATCATCGAGCTTATCAAGTTGACTTAACTCTTTGAGAATTAACCAGAAGAGCACTTACTATGTGCGATTTTAATTGTTTGCAAATCGTTTTCAAATTCTATTCAAAATCGTAAAAGATATGAACAAAACCATTTGAATATTAAAGTTTTCTTGCATTATATTATGACAGTATGAAATGTGTCCAACTCTCTCTGAAACATTCCGTACAAGATGTCAAAATACAAATAATAAATAGATCGATTATTCGAAATAAAGTTACCGTTTGAAGCGAGCCATTGATATGTGTAAATCTTAGTTCAGTCTTGACAGAACAATAATATTGCTTTAAACTCCGGTATATGGGTTATTTTGAATGAAAATGAATGAATTTCCAAATTGTTTATTCTAACACCATCAAAGTTTTAAGGAGATAAAAAAATGCTGTGTCCAAATTACTGTAAAAACAAGAAACTTCTCAGCAAGTTAATTTTATTCTCAATAGTTTTCACTTTTTTTCTTGTCGTATTCTGTTGCCCGACTACATTATATGCAGAACAATTCATGGGCGGTAATTCGCAGCAGTACACAACAAGCGCTCTTACTTTGACTCCTGGTTCTAAATCTTATGTGATTCACTCTCGTGCTTCGTTAGTGAAAGTGGGAGAAGATAACTGGTCGAATATGACTGGAGCTGGAAGTTATCATTTTGGATTTACCCGTAATGTTGAATTCGGAATTACCGGAATACTGTATCAGGATTTAAATCTCAGCTCCACTAGTACTGAGACTGAGAGTAAAACCACAAATGTTCCCGACAGACTAATATTAAGATGGAAGTACGGCAATAAACAGATAGGGCAAAATCCATTTTATTATGGTTTTCAGGGAACGGCGAACACACGTTTTTCCTCAAGCGCTGTCAGTAACGTTTCTTTCGAACCCTATATTAGTGATAAATTATCAATGCAATTTAATGCCCTCTTCAGTTATATCGGAAATCCATTGTATCCTGATGATGCCTTGCAGATACATTATAACATTGGTTACATAAACTACGGTGATAGTGGTCAATTATCAACCTCCGCTGAAGCAATAAAAGTTTCTTGTGCTTATGTTTTTCCTTTAAATGCACGGATGGTATTGAATCTTGAATCGCAGGGTACATACTTTTTGGGTTTTCCTACACACAACATAAAAATCTTCTCATCGGAAGATTATGGATATATAACTCCTTCTGTTAATTGGAAAATCGTGCCGGGAATCACGTTTATGTCCGGTGTTGACGTAAAAGTTTATGAACAGAAAACTGATGTAACGATTTTGCCTAGTGGGGTCGAATTTCCGAATTACCCTGTTTGGAGAATTACAAGTAAGATTATTATTAATGCTTCATCAGTCAGCGGTCCATCATTTTCTACTGCTACTTTCCAGGGAGGAGGAGGTCTATCTTCGGCAGTTTCACCAATGGCTGCTCCTGCAGTTGGCAGCGGCTATACAGCAACAAACAGGGCAGCATTATACGATTGGGGTGGAAGCGTAAAAGATGATGTACAATATATCGAAGTAGAACTGGAAAAAATTCGTGAAGATAGAAGAAAAGCTGAAGAAAAATTAAACAAGATTAAAAGCAAGATTCAAAATAAAAATAGAAAATAGACTATATAATTTTATGTGGTTATCCAGTCAACTCAGCATAAGTAATATTGTTGGTTAAAAGACAACGGTTAAGGAGTTTGTCAAAAATATTATCCAATTTCCATCTCCGATTGAACCTGAATTCAAATTCGTTGAGATATCTTTTCAGGTGTTTCGGAGCTGGGTATCTGTTAAATGTTCCACGAAGCCAGGCTTTTGTATTGGTTATAACTATATGCACATTTGGTAGCAGTTCCATGGCTCTTTCAGGACTATACAATTTTTTCTGATCAAGATTATACTCATCTTTCAGATGTTTGTACGATGGGAAACCATCGGTAATTACGCTTGATCTTTTCGTAACATATTCTTTCACAAAGGCACCAAGTTCATCTTTACTTGCATGTTGGAAATAATTGCGTCCCATCTTTTTTCCCAGTTTTTCAACAGCAACTGCGACCAGTTGTTTATTATCAGCGCCTCTTCCTGTTGATCCGGATCGTGAACCGCCGATGTAGGTTTCATCCACTTCGACATCGCCTGACAGTAGGAATAGACATGAAGAAGTCATACCACTGCGTATTTTATGCAACAAGGTCCATGCTGTTTGATAACTTCTGATGTCAAGTTTACGTTGCAGTTCCAAGGCTGAAATTCCCTTCTTGTTTGTTGCAACCAGATAAACTGCCCAGAACAATAGGCGCAATGGTTGACGCAGCCTGTGAAAACATGTACCGGCAGTAACGGATGTCTGATGCTTACAAGACTTACATTGAAAGAGCTTACGTGCCTTGATTATATATGCTCCGGAATGGTTATATTTAGGACACTTAAAGCCATCTGGCCAACGCACTGCAACAAGATGATCAAAACATTTATCTTCAGTAGCAAAATGCTTCTGAAACTCGAAAATTGAAAGAACTCTTGTCATGTGAACATCTGTATAGAACTGCACATGTGGGCAGTTCTATACAGATGTTCAGAATTAAATGCAACTATTTGCTGAGTTAACTGGATAACCACAATATTATTATGCCAAAAATTATTTATTCAGTCACTAATAAATTCCCTGAAGATTCTGGGAGGGCTTACGGCATTGGTAAGGCTTTGAGAGATGCTGGATACGAAGTGAGATACATGTGTATTAATGCTGGTCGTTCGGAAGATATCCAATCGGATGGTAGCTACCAATATTCAGGATTTCAATATGTACCCTTGCTTCCTATTGGAATAAAAATGTCATATGTGAAAAATATCTATACTTACTTCACCGAAAAGCTAAAATTGGATTGGTTACGTCGCTCGAATTTGAATGATGTAGCTGCAATTATTGTAAGCGGAGGAAGCGTTTACTATCTGAGTCGATTGCATCAATTGTGCCAAAATCGCGGTATCCCTTTAATTGGAGAGTCTACTGACTGGTTTCAACTGAAACTTTTTCTAAAACGATATAGTGGATTGTATTACTATTGTAACTCTGAATTAAAAATGCGACTCATTTATCCAATTATTGGTAATATGATCATCATTAGTAGCTACCTTGAAGAATATTATCAAAAGAAAGGTTGCCGGACACTGCGACTTCCACATATAGTCGATACTCAAGATATCCTTCCACGTCTAGATGCAAATAAAGAAAACCCGTTGATTCTATCATACGCAGGAGTGATTCGAAAAAATGATACGCTTAACAATGTAATAGAAGCATTGTTAAGAATCGATTATAATGGTAATAATGTTCGCATTCGCATAGCTGGTCCGAGCCGAAATCAGATACTTAATTTTCCCGCCTTGAGAACTCGTGGAATCAAGACTTTGCCGGGATGTATTGAGTCAATGGGCTGGCTTTCACATGAGGAAGCGTTCAATCTTGTAAAGGAATCCGAATTCGTTACACTATTAAGACCAGTGCAACGCTTTGCGCAGGCTGGTTTTCCGTCAAAAGTACCAGAATGTATGGTAGTCGGAACCCCGCTAATCTGCAATCTAACCAGCGATCTGGGAGAATATATTAGGCAGGGTATCGAAAGTATTATCTGTACGGATCATACTCCGGAAGAGTTTACAATAGGTCTTAGACGTGCGCTGGCTATGAATTGGACTCAGCGATGCCAAATGCGTCTTGCAGCTCGTCGTCGAGCTGAGCGATCATTTGATTATCGGAATTATGTTGGAGCGCTGGCTGATTTCATAGAAGAAATTCACAGGTAATTAAAAGTCATAAATCCCGAATGCCTTGCCTATTTTAGCTTATTTCCAGCTTTGGAAAATCAGTCAACGTTCGCAGAATGACTTTGCAAGTAAATGGAGTGCAAATTGAACTTCAATAAAATAACGATTCTAATAACTGGTGGTACTGGTTCATTCGGCAACTCAATGTGTCGTCGGTTGCTGAAGACTGAGATCAATGAGATCCGTGTTTTCAGCCGGGACGAAAAGAAACAGGACGATATGCGCTATAATTATAGCGATAAACGCCTGAAGTTTTACATCGGAGACGTTCGCGACTATCGCTCGATCAAAGATGCGCTAGTGGGAGTTGATTTCGTTTTCAATGCTGCAGCTTTAAAGCAAGTCCCCAGTTGTGAATTCTATCCGATGGAAGCCTTGAAGACCAATGCTATCGGTGCCGAAAATGTTTTATCAGCAGCAATTGAGAACGATGTTAAAAAGATCGTTGTGCTTAGCACAGACAAAGCAGTTTATCCAATCAACGCCATGGGAATTTCTAAAGCGATGATGGAAAAACTGATGATCGCAAAAGCTCGCATTGCCGAAAATAAAGGGATTGTTGTCTGCGGTACGAGGTATGGCAATGTTATCGCATCACGCGGATCGGTAATTCCGCTATTCATCGGGCAAATACACGAAAGATTGCCTTTGACTATAACTGATCCATCTATGACTCGTTTTATGATGTCACTTGACGATGCAGTTGACTTGGTGATATATGCCTTTGAGAACGCGCAATCAGGAGATATTTTTGTTCAAAAGGCTCCAGCTGCGACTATAGAAGTATTAGCCCAGGCGCTGAAAACGATACTCAAAGCAGACAACCCGGTGCGAATTATCGGAACTCGTCACGGCGAGAAACAATATGAAACTCTACTGACTCGTGAAGAAATGATGCGTGCGATCGATTTGGGTAGATATTATCGAATACCAGCTGACAACAGAGATTTGAACTATGATTCCTATTTCTCTGATGGGAAGGTACAAATAAGTCAAAGTTTAGACTACACTTCCCATAATTCCGACAGATTGTCAGAAGATCAACTAATTCGCCTTTTACTTTCTGTAGAAGAGGTTCAGGATTTGATAGCTGAGGTAGAAAAATGAAGAAAGTTTTAGTCACAGGATCTGCCGGTTTTATCGGTTTAAACCTGGTGAGTGCCCTCAGTCGAAATAGTGATTTGATTGTCTTCCAGTATGATTTGAGTAATCCGAAGGAAGAATTATACAATGCTTTAAACGAAATCGACTTGATTTTTCATCTTGCAGGTGTTAACAGACCTCAGCATGAAACCGAATTCGCAACCGGAAACGTTGATTTAACCCAAATGATATGTGAATTCGTACAGAAAATTGGGAGGTCGCCCAAGATAGTGCTATCTTCCTCCACTCAAGCCGATCTCGACAATCCTTATGGCGCAAGCAAGAAAGCAGCGGAAGAAGTTCTGAAGCGTTACCATGACACAACTGGTGCAGACGTTGCGGTTTATCGCTTACCGGGAGTATTCGGAAAATGGAGTCGCCCGAATTATAACACCGTTATCGCTACATTTTGTAATAATATAGCTCGTGATTTACCAATTCAAATATCAGACGAAACTAACGAGTTGCATTTAGTTTACATTGATGATGTTGTTCGTGCTTTTCAAAGTGAACTCATTTTGGAACAAACACAAAATAGTTTTCGCTTTGCTGAAATGAAACCTGTATATTCGATTACTCTTGGAAAACTTGATGAGACAATCAGGTCCTTTCGCGAGTCACGTGATACTTTGATGTTACCTGAAATGAGTGACAGATTCACGGCTTGTTTGTATGCCACTTACTTATCATTCCTTCCAAAGGATGGCTTTTCTTATCAATTACCGATTAACGAAGATGATCGAGGGGCATTAGCCGAGTTTATTAAGTCGCCGGGCATGGGACAAATATTCGTATCACGCACCAAACCAGGCATTACACGAGGGAATCATTATCATCACACAAAAGTGGAGAAATTCCTGGTATTAGAAGGTGAAGGTATAATACGATTTCGAAAAATTAATAGTGATGAAATCCTCAACTACCCAGTCAATGGGAGGGAATTCAAAGTAGTTGATATCCCACCGGGTTTTACTCACTCGATAGAAAATGTAGGTGTTACTGAAATGATTGTGTTGTTTTGGGCTGGTGAAATTTATGATCAAAGTAAGCCGGATACTGAATTCCTGTCGGTATTAAAATGAAAGTCATGACAATAGTGGGCACCCGTCCCGAAATCATTAGGCTTTCACGCGTGATCACAGCTCTCGATAATTATCTTGATCATATCCTTGTTCATACCGGGCAAAACTATGATTACGAACTAAATGAGGTCTTTTTTGAGGATCTGGAAATTCGCAAACCAGACTACTTCTTTGCATCCGCAGGAGCCACGGCTGCGGAAACGATTGGCAATATAATTGTCGCTTCAGATAGAGTATTACGTGAAGTAATGCCTGATGCAGTGCTGATACTTGGAGACACTAACAGTTGCCTTGCCGCTTATTCGGCGAAAAGACTGAAAATACCAGTATTTCATATGGAAGCAGGCAATCGTTGTTTTGATCAACGCGTTCCTGAAGAGATAAATCGAAAGATCGTCGATCACATCAGCGATATCAATATGCCCTATTCATCGATATCCCGTGAATACTTGCTGCGGGAAGGGATAAGCCCGGATCGAATCATTAAGACCGGCAGTCCGATGTTTGAGGTGTTACATTATTATATGCCGAAGATTGAAGCCTCCGACGTGTTAAAACGCCTCGGACTCAACAAACGTGGATACTTTCTGGTCAGTGCGCATCGTGAGGAAAACATTGATAATTCTCAACAATTTTCAGGGCTCGTGGAGGTATTGAACGGCGTTGCCGACACTTACAGGAAAAGAATCATTGTATCCACCCATCCACGAACAAGAAAAAGAATAGAAACAGAGAAGGTTACGCTTAATCCGCTGGTTGAATTGTTAAAACCGCAGGGATTTTGCGATTATATCAAGCTGCAGATGCATGCTCAAGTGGTGCTCTCAGATAGCGGAACAATCACAGAAGAATCCTCAATATTGAATTTTCCAGCCCTCAACATCAGGGATACACATGAACGTCCGGAAGGAATGGAAGAGGGCGCAGTTATGCTTACCGGAATGAATCTTGATCGAGTCCTTTATGCTATGAAAATAATTAAGCATCAATCAAGAGATTCAAAGCGTTCCTTATTAATCGTTAAGGACTACAATGTTTCCAATGTATCTGAAAAAATAGTACGGATAATCCTTAGTTATACGAATTATATAAATCGTTTTGCGTGGTTCCACGAGATCTATCGATGAATTTATTGCAACATTTCAAAGGTTATTAGCAATCGCTTATGGAATTCACAATTCTAATTGGGGGTGATATACAACCTGGTCTCAGATACATTCCGCTATTCCGTCGAGGTGATGCAGCAACTATCTTTGGTGATTTATTGAAAG
This sequence comes from Candidatus Electryonea clarkiae, assembly GCA_030765455.1. Taxonomy (GTDB): domain Bacteria; phylum Electryoneota; class Electryoneia; order Electryoneales; family Electryoneaceae; genus Electryonea; species Electryonea clarkiae. The sequence continues at coordinate 12,607 of JAVCCM010000010.1, forward strand.
AATTCAAGGATACCGAATTTTCTATCGTTAATCTTGAATCTCCTTTTATAGAAAAACCTACTCCTATATTAAAAGCTGGATCTGTTTTTGGAATTGATAGTAGCTGCATAAGCGGATTATTGGAATCTGGTATTGATGCGGTATGTCTTGCTAATAACCATATTATGGATCATGGAGCAAATGGATTACGTTTCACATTGGAGACTTGTAACCGAAATGGTCTATTAAATGTGGGAGCCGGTAAAGACCTATCAGAAGCAAGTCGTTTGCTAATAATAAATATCAAAGGAAAGCGAATTGCCTTTCTGGCAATGGCAGATCATGAGTTTTCGATTGCTGGGAGAAATGCTTGGGGTGTAAACCCTACTGATTTGATATCCTTTGTGCGGACCGTAAAAGAAAATCATTCAAATTACGATTTTCTTATTGTTCTTTTACATGAAGGAGTCGAATATTATTCATTTCCGTCACCCAGATTGCAGAAATTCTGCCGCTTTATTGTCGAAGAAGGAGCAAACGCTGTTATCTGCCAGCATTCTCACTGTCCTGGAAGCTATGAGTTTTACAAAGACGTCCCAATTGTTTATGGTCAAGGTGACTTCATTAGTGAAAACTGCAGTCATTTGGCAGATCCGCGCGGTTTCCTAACAAAACTGACACTATATGATGATAATACACAAATGGAGATAATACCATATACTCAAATACCTCAAGAGGGAGTTCGTCGTATGCACAGGACTGAGAAAGAGCGTTTTATTTCTGATTTGGAGGAAAGAAATAAATTATTGTATGATCCAGATCTATTAGAAGATGCCTGGCAACGATATTGTGAAAAACAGACAAATTATTATATTGCCCTCCTGCGGGGCTATGGTCGTTATTTTAGAAAACTTAATTCGATTTTTCATTTGGAGAGATTTTCTAGCTCTAAGCAGGTGACATCCTTATTGCATCTAGTCCGTTGTGAAGCCCATCGTGAAGTAATGCAAACAATATTGGAACAATTATACCATAAAAAACGAGCTTTTCAACCAGAAAACAATGCTTATAACAAAACATGACATAACGAACAAACTGTGAAAAATATTGATGGGTGTAAATTACTAGTAAAGCAGCTGATGGGATTTGACTATTCCACAGCTCTACCATCCAGAAAATATTCATAAAACATATCAAGTATTGTAACGCTCATTAACACATTCCAAGAGTCATATTGATATTTGATTTTAGCTTGGAAGATGGATGATTCGATTTGTCTATGTCAAATACTATACTAACTTTGATAAGGCAGATTTTTTAATTTGGAGGTAGGATGATAGTTAACAATGGTACAGCACTTTGGTCACGTGAGGAGATGTTCAGTAAGTTGTCAGAGTTTGCTGATATCTACGCTGAAAGACCAATCAAGCAAAACAGGGGTGGAATGAAATCCGTTCATATGTTTTATGTTTGGTTCATATTGCAGAAAATAAAACCTGCTGCCATAATAGAAAGTGGAGTTTGGAAGGGACAAGGAACATGGTTATTTGAGAATACTTGTCCATCTGCAGAGTTGCATTGTATTGACCCTAATCTAAATAACTTGATGTTCAAATCAAATAAAGCTTCGTATTATCAGAAAGATTTCACCATGATAGATTGGAGCAATTTACCAAAAGATTCAACGTTGTGTTTTTTCGATGATCATCAAAACGCTTATGAAAGATTGAAACACGTCCGATGGGTCAATTTTTCTCATGTAATATTTGAGGACAATTATCCGGCGTTACATGGCGATTGTTATTCTCTAAAAAAGATATTTATGCACTCTGGACATGTTACTTACCCATGTCCCACTCCATTTAGTCGTTTTCCAAAATGGTTTATAAGGAAAACGTTAAATCGAATGTTAAAGATGAGAAGTACATTGTTTATTGATGTGCAACCAAATGATGTAGACGAGAAACATCTATTGGAAAACATTGAAACGTACTACGAGTTTCCACCAATCTATAAAACGCAGAAGACAAAATGGGGTGCTAATTGGGATGATAAACATTATCCGACACCAGAACCATTGCTTACTTCTGAACCAAACGATAAATTAAAAGTTTATGTAAATGATGCAAATGAATATAACTGGTTGTGTTATGTTAAGTTGCGATAGGGGGGCTTTATTCAATACAGTTGATAAGTTGCAATTTTAATCGATTTTAACTGATGGAGGAGAAATGGGCGCATTTTTCTTATTCAAGAACAGAGAAGATTTCAACGAAAACGCTGTCAAGCAAATCTTTTTTGACAAAGGTTTTAACCTCCCCAGGGAGTTCAATCTGGAAGAAATGACACTTTGGTTATACCGCAAACAACTGGTGGAAGAAGACAACTTCTTTGAATCAGAAACTGGCTCAACGATATATAGCGTAGGTACGATCATATATAAAGGTAAATCCTATCGGGATTCACTCGCTCAATTTTTAACCGATTTCGAAACTTGTTGCATTGATGTTGAACAAATCATCGGTTCATATTGTCTAATTATATATTGTGGCGGCAAATTATCATTGTTCATAGATCCGATTAATTCTTATCATACTTTCATCAATAGCTCACAAACGATTATATCATCATCATTTCTTGCCTTGTTGAAAGCACATCGTCGGAAATTGAAATTAAATCGCCCCGCATGTTTAGAAAATCTTACAACAGGATTCATCACTGGACCGGATACGATTGTTGAAGGGATACAATTGATTAACGGACAATTAATAAAACAGATAAAAAGTAACCTTTTCGAGTTTCCTGATTTTTCAATTGATATGCAATTGGGCTCATTGTGTTCTAACGGTATTGAATCTTGTGTCAGAGATCAAGTGGATCATCTAATAGAATATTATCATCAGATTGAACCTTGTGCTAAGCAGTATGGCGTTGATCTTGGGTTATCCGGTGGTTATGACAGCACGCTTATTTTTAGTCTATGTGATTATTTAAGTGTAAAACCTGCAATACATACGCATTGGACGGACGATTCACATTCAGCAACTAAAAAGAGCGCGGAAGAAATCGCTGCTACACGTGGATTAGATGTTAAATGTATTAGAACCAAAGATCCGGATATTATGAGTGAGGAAGAAATTAATTCAAATATAAAAGAGTTGATTTATTACTTTGATGGTAGGAATTGTCAAGGTTTCGGATTTTATACTGAAGTATATACAAAAAGTTATCGAAAAAGAATCTTAGGAGATAACAAATTAGGTCTTAACGGTATAGCCGGTGAAATTTATCGAAATTGGGACAGAAACGGGTATAAGAAGGTCAATTTTGCCGATTGGATGTTTCGGACACTTATGTTCAATAGTGTGAAATATGCTTTTCGAGAGAGAAAGGATCGAATAAGTAATACAAACTATATCAAAGAAAAAACAGCTGCTATTTTGGGTCTTAATAATATTAATACTATCGATAATTATACAATTAGAAGATACTATGGTGAAGTTAGGAGTCCGTATTCACATGCAGTTAAATCTAATTCGGAACATCAACTTAGCTTTTTCCTTACACCATTCGGTGAATATCAGTCTATTCGGCTTGCGTACAAGGCTTTACCCTATCTTGGTTTAACAGGCAAGTTCCAATCCGCGATGATCAAGTCTTTGGATGGTAACGTAGCTGACAACATTACCTCTAGCTACGGATTTCCGCTCTCAAAAGAACCTCTTTCGTATCGTATGAGAGGAAATGTCCGTGGTTATTTACCGTTTAAGTTACAGATTTTTCGGGACTATTATCATGATTGGCATAATAAAGATCGTTTCGATCACCTGAATAATGTCTTGGCAAAGAGCGAATTGATTCGCGAGATTATAGAATTAATACAAGAACTGTTTCCCGAGGTTATTTGGGAACGGATATTCACTGACAAATATAGTATTCAACACGTTGTATTTACTGGAGCAGTATTAAAACACTTCTCAGACTGCATTTCTTATTAAACTTGTTTTACTCGATGAAATGTTGTACTGTTTCACATAAAGTGGGACAAATACCTGATTTTCATAAATAGTGTTTTCCCTCCGTAAGTGTTAAATTGATTTAGCACAGAGGACGTATCAGATGGTAGCCAAAAAGCGTCGTCGTTTCAAACCGTCTGACAAGCTGAGGATAGTTTTATCGGGTTTGTCAGGTGAGGAAAGGGTATCAGACATTTGTCGTCGTGAAGGAATCAGTACAGTTCAGTATTATAGCTGGAAGAAGCGATTACTTTCTTCGGCTGATGAGGTGTACGGTAATCAGAAACGATCATCTCGTCAGGAAGAAGAGCTTATTGAGACAGTAGTACGCAAGGATCATGTAATAGCTCATTTGACCGAAGAGAACCTTGAGTTTAAAAAAAATCCTGGTGCGGTTTTGTCGAAGTATCTTCGGCGGAGTGGTGGTCGTTGATAGAGGATTGTATTTCAGATACGCGCGAGATTACAAATTGGTCTTTGACAAAGGTTCTTAACGTTTTACAGGTATCGCGCAGCAGTTATTACCGGTATCGGAAAGTAATAATCACCGGTAAGCCAAAGCCACCGGATCGGTTCAAGCACTCGGATCGTATTCTCTTTAGAGAGCGTGCAGCAATCATCGCTTATGCCTGTGAACATTCGGAGATTCGTCACCGTTCACTTGCCTGGAAGATGATCGACGATAATGTTGCTTTTGTATCGCCATCGACAGTTTATCGCATCCTGGTTGAAGAATATCTGATCTGCCGTTGGCAACCCAGGGCTAAGCGTGACAAGTGTATTCGTTACAAGGGCAACTATCCCGATGAAAAATGGCAGTCAGATATCCGTTATGTCAAGATCATTCGCAGGACATATGATCTGATTGTGTTCATAGATTATATTGTTCATCATGAACTGATGTTGTTTATGGACGGCAATTCGGTATCCCTGGCAGCATTGGACGCATTTTCAACTATTGCAGATGATATAAAACCGGAGATACAGACAGACAACGGATCGTGTTACATCTCGCATGAATTCAAGCTTGTGCTGAGTGAAGAAGGAGTAGGTCATCATCGTATTTATCCTTACTGTCCAGAAGAGAACGGGCTGGTTGAACGTGTAAACCGTACTTTAGGCGAAAAGATAGATGAGCATGAACCGTCGGATTTTCAGGAAGCCAAAAAAGAGATATCGAATATAATTGACTGGTACAACAATGAACGGTTACACTCAAGCATTAATTTTCTGATCCCTTGAGATATGTATCGCGGCAACCCGGAACAACGTCTGCAAGAACGACAGGACAAGCTGCGTGAAGCAAAACAGAGAAGACGTGAAGAAAACCTGAAAGTCAAACAAAGAAGTCTGGCACTGGATTCAAAGATAAAAGAAAAAAACATGTTGGTAAGGTAAACAATAAATGCACTTACGAGGAAGAACCGCTACTTATTTAAAACGCGGAATTGTCCCAAGTTGTCTGAAACATTTCAATGCAAGTAAATAAAACTATTCAGGATAACAATTGAATAAACACAAATTAGTTAGGATAATCGCTAAACATACACCTGTATGGTTGCGCCGTTTCCTTCGTCGCAATATATCTATGATGGACTACGATTTGTGGCTATATGAGCAACAGAATCCATACGCAAGTATTACTGAGGATCAAAATAATGATTACAATAGTCCATATCTATTTGGTATTGTTAAGGAATTTGCTCATGATCACAAATCATATATTATAGCTTGCCAGGAACTTGGAGTACCATTTAAAGTGTTAGACATTTCCGGGAGCAATTGGATTGATGTAATTAAGGATTCACAATGCGACATTTACCTGATTTGGCCATCGGTAGCAATGACTATATGGAACGAGATGTTTGATGATAGAGTGAGAGTTATGGTTGAAGAGATGGGAAAAGTGGTGTACCCAACGATGAAGGAAATTTGGATTTATGAGAATAAACGACGAGCAAGAGATTGGTTGATAGCCAATGATATCCCACACCCGGAAACGTGGGTATTTTATAATATGGACGATGCTTTAGCTTTTGCAGATAAGCGTGAAATGCCTATCGTTTTTAAGACAAACCTGGGAGCGTCAGCTTCAGGCGTTAAAATATTACGTGATAGAGCCAGTCTACGCAAGACAATTCGGCGTGCTTTCCAAAAAGGTGTTGTTCCAACTCATAAAGATAAACGTGATGTCCAATGGGGTAGTGTACTTTTGCAAGAATATCTGCATGATGTCAGAGAATGGAGGATGGTAAGGATTGGTGATTCCTATTTTGGTTATCGTAAAGAGATAGTCAGTGATTTCCATAGTGGTTCTCATGGTTGGTCATGGGATGATCCTCCTAAAACTTTGTTGAACCTTCTGCGTGATGTTACCGAAAAAGGTTCATTTACAAGCATGGATGTAGATATTTTCGAAACAACGGATGGAAGGCTGTTAGTCAACGAATTGCAAACCGTTTTTGGTGCAACGACACCGGTTGATCAGTTGAGGGTTAATGATAAGCCTGGACGATATATATATAAAGAAAACAGTGAAGAGTGGATATTTGAGGATGGTGACTTCTCACCTAACGCATGCGCAAATGAGAGGATTAAGTACTTGATAGAAACCAGATTCTTAGAACGATTTAGACGTTGACCAACACAGGAATGCACAATAATATGTCTTTAAGCTATTACAATATTCAATTAATACTTATCAACAGTGAACTGAGGAAGTTCTGATGTGTGGAATTTGTGGGGTTTTCAATCCTAACGGAGCCGAGCTGTCAGTTGAAAGACTTGAAAAGATGAATGATATTGCCGTTCATCGTGGACCGGACGAAAAAGGACTGGTTGTATTCACAGGTGAAAACGGTTATGAAGATGTTACGCAGTTGAAAAAAAGCAACCTAAGCAATGACAGTAGTATTTTAGGGTTTGGGCATCAGCGTTTATCTATTATTGATCTTTCTGAACTTGGAAGACAACCTATGTTTGATAACTCCAAACGTTACTGCATTGTTTTCAATGGTGAAATATATAACTATGTTGAATTGCGTGAAGAGCTGGAATCATTAGGGTACAAGTTTACGTCCCAGAGTGATACCGAGGTAATTCTTGCGGCATACAAAACATGGGGTGTAGAATGTCAGCGGAAGTTCAATGGTATGTGGGCTTTTGCAATTTTTGACCAAAAAGAAAGAACTCTTTTCTGTTCACGTGATCGATTCGGAATTAAGCCTTTCTATTACACCATTGAAAATGGGTGTTTTATTTTTGCTTCCGAGATAAAGCAGTTGTTGGAATACAGTGGCAAATCTCCTTCTATGGATGATAGAATGTTGGCGGAATTGTTGTTTTGGGGATTTGAAACACATACTGACCAAACTTTCTATAAGGATATTTATTCACTTCCTCAGAGCCAATACTTGATGCTACAACAAAATTGTAACGTTGAAAGTCAACTGTTGCCGCATAAGTACTGGAGTTATGAACTTGGTGAGCAAAATACTTTCAATGAAGCAGTAAAAGAATTTCGTGATTTATTCATAGATTCGGTTCGTTTGCGTCTTCGCAGTGATGTTCCCGTAGGTGTATCATTGTCCGGTGGTCTGGATTCATCCAGTGTGGCGTGTGTAATGAGCAAGCTTCTCAATGGAAAGAACATAGAATTCACTCCCACTATGTTCACCTGTGATTATGGTATCCCAGGTTATTCTGAGAATGTCTATGCGGAGAGCGTCATTAGTAAAACCGAATATTCGCATTTCTACATAAAGCCTTCGCCTCAAGATCTTAGCAATCATTGGGAACAATTTGTTTGGCATATGGAGGAGCCGTTTTCCAGCTTGTCTTATTTTTCAAATTATTTGTTGATGCGGAAGATCGGTTCGGAAAATGTTAAAGTGATTATGAATGGACAGGGGGGGGATGAGTTGCTTATGGGTTATGAAAGGTATCGAGCAGCATATAACAAGATCCTTTTCCGAAAAGGAAGACTTGATTTGGTGTTTAGAGAAATTATCTTGGGCACATCGCGAGCAAGCATGTCAATGAAACAACAGATACTGTACACATTCTATTTCTCAAATACAACGATGAGACGACTGTGGCGGTCTTCTATTGTAAAACCGTATTTAAGAGGCGATTTTTACAACAACTATCGTCGCGACACAAAATCAATAACCGATTCATCTAATTACCGGTCTCTCAAAGAGTTATTAGAAAAAGAATTTTTCAAATATCAGCTTCAGCATCTATTACGGCATGAGGATCGTGTCTCTATGGCACATTCAGTAGAAGTTAGGCTTCCATTTTTAGACTATCGTTTGTATAACTTGATCCTCAGTCAGGACGAAAAACTGATGATAAATTCCGGTTGGTCTAAGATAATTCTGCGGAAAGCGATGGATGGTATTATTCCAGATTTCATCAGAGATAGAACAAACAAAATGGGATATAGTACACCCATTCAGCAATTGTTTAGAAATAATGAAGATTTGTTTAGAACATTGTTACGAGACAATAGATCGGATGAGATTATTGATACCAAAGCTGTTGAACAGGACTTCATTAACGGTAAAATTGATCCGAATCTACTATGTAGCATTCTCACATACCTACAGTGGCGGAAGATATTTCATATCTAATTGATAGATGATTACACCTCTATAGACAAATAATTGATTGAATGAATATAATATTTATAACATCTAATTATCCTTCTCATGTGAAACCTAATGCAGGGACATTTACCCACGAATTAGTCCATGCCTGGGTGCGGATGGGACACCATTGCACTGTAATCAATCCCTTAAGTTATTTTGATGCTTTACGTGGTGGATTGGGATATAGTTATTCGCATGAGGACGCATCAAAGGATGCTACTGTTGAGGTCTATCGTCCTCGCTATGTATCGGCATCTGCAATAAAACTCGGATTTTTTAATACCGATTCAATTACCAGATTGAACTATAATCAAGCCGTATGGAAGATTATTAAACGAATAGATAGAAGACTGGATATCTTATATGGGCATTTTCTCTATCCAAGCGGTGGTCTGGTTGCAAATATCGGTTGGAAATTGGGTGTTCCTTCATTTGCCGCTTTTGGCGATGATAGACTTGGTGAAGGTAGACATGCACTCGCACGCAAAGACTTTAGAAAGATTAGCGGAATCGTATCAGTATCAACGCGCAATAAGCTGTTTTGTGAAAATGTGCTGAATCTGCCACCGGAGAAGATAGGAGTTTTTCCTAATGGTGTTTCCTCTGATCTATTCTTTCAGCGTAATCGTCTTAAGATGCGAGTGAAATATGGATTTCCCAAAGGTAAAATAATCATTGCTTTTAATGGGCATTTCATCCATCGCAAAGGTCCCGATAGGTTGTTGGAAGCAGTCAAAGGTCTCGATGTTAGATTGATTTTTCTTGGGAAAGGAAGTATTCCTTTGGAGGATGAACGGATTATTTTTAAGGGTGTTGTTACCCATAAACAAGTACCTGAAATTATTTCGGCATCCGATATATTTGTATTACCGACATTGAGTGAAGGTTCTTGTAATGCTGTAGTTGAAGCAATAGCTTGCGGACTTCCGGTAATTTCATCTATCGGTGATTTTAACGATGATATTCTTAACGATGATGTCTCGTTACGGGTTGATCCACTGAATGTCGCTCAGATCAGAGAAGCAGTATTGGCGCTTATGAATGATGATCAACAGAGATTAAAAATGTCAGAAGCCGCGCTTGAGTTTTCAAGAAACTTTGATATCAACGATCGAGCCCGAAGAATACTTGCGTGGATGGAAGAGATAATTGAAACGAAATCATCGGTATCTTAATGAAGAGGATAATAAATATCAAGGTGATTCACAATATCCGGATTGAACGTTGATTTCGGGAGTTAATGTAAAGAACCGATTCCGTAGAATCATATATGTCATTTACGAAACGGCAATGACATTGATAGCGATATTCATTCCGAAATACTTTCTTGTTAAGAAAGCAAAGACGATTATTAAAGATAAACTTTATCCTTGGGCGGATGGGATAGAGTTTTACTTATCTGGAAGATCTGCGTTGGCAGATGTTTTTAATGCGATATCGGAACGGAAAATTGGTGATACAGTTCTTATACCGGATTATGTCTGCAATATACTTCATAGAACAATTACTACTGAAGGACTTGCTGTTGAAACCTATCATGTGGATGAGAACCTGCTGTTGAGTTTGGATGAGATAGAGGATAAGGTTAAGAATTCAAATATCTCGGCAATCGTTTTGGCATCGATATTTGGCAGCCAAAATAATGGAACGGATATTCTTTCGAGGATCCGACAAATCAATGAAGATGTCATCATCATTCTTGATGAATGTCAAAACGTAATCCTTGATAATCATATTGAACTGATTGATAAATGCTTGGTTGTCAATAGTTTTAATCATAAGAATATACAAGGGTTGATGGGAGGTTGCGTCTGTTATACTGATAATTTTCTCAATTTGAATTCGTCTAAGGCGACATTTAGAACAATCGTAAGAAGTGAAGTTCTTATGGTTGCAATATTTATGATTAGAAACCTTCGGAATTTGATGCAAGCGATTGGGCTTTTGATTGAGAATCGGATGAAGTATTCTGATCCTAAACTGGAATACTCATTTTGCGAGCGATTTCCATATCGGGTTGATATTGAACCGATCACAAAAATATCGCTTTGTAGTGCGATTAGAGAAATGCTTCATATTCAGAACACGGAAGATAAACGAAAAAGGAACTATCTTTTTTTTACACATATGGTAGTGAGAGAGGACATTGGGGAACTGATAACAACAGAACGAGCTGATGTTTCTCCGTACATTCCTATCAGACTCAGTGATGAGAAAGCATTTGGCAAACTGCCGCTAAAGGGACCTTACGCTTTTGAGAATGACCAAAATTCAACCGCACATCCGAATATATTCAGTATTATGAATGATTGTCATATAACATTCGACGAGTTTGAGGAAAAGCACCGAGAAAAAAAGGATTGTCATTGAACAAAGATAATGCTTGGGTGATCATCTGTGGTAACTATATCAATGCGCTTAATATAGTAAATTCACTTCGTCATATCGGTTGGAAGGGAAAAATAGTATGCCTTAAAGATAGAGAAAATGAACTCGTTCTCGTTGATCTCATCAAGGACTTATGCGAAGTATGGGTGATTGACATCACTTCACCGAGTGATATTCTGATAGAATTAGCAAAGCGGATTCCTGAAGATGATGCTAAGTTCATCTTTTTTACTGATGAACGGTTTATGAGTGCGTTCCAATTGGACATGTCTTCACCTACGGTTAAGAATGCCTCCTTCTTTATCGGTTCTGAATCACATCTGGAAACTATACTTGATCGCGGTTCTTTTTATAAGTTCTTGCATGATAATAATCTCGCAAGTGTGCCTGTTACAATATCAAGTAGTGAAGATCCTTGGGAAAGATTTGGTGAACGGTTTTTCCTTAGATTCAACGCATCATACAAGGAGACAGTAGATACTCCAACAAATAAAATCATCACCAGCCGAGAACAGTTAGATAAATTTGAACATTATTTGAAGAGTATCGGTTTAACACGAGCGGATTGGAGTTACCAAGAACTGCTTAGCACGGATAGTAAAGATAACGTTTCTATTTGTGGATGGCACGATGCCGATGACCAAAATTACTTTGCGACTCATAAGATATTGCAACATCCTCGGAAACTTGGCAATGGAGATGTTTGCGAAATAATAGACCCCCCGGTCGGTCTAATAGATATGACAAGCAATATCTTGAAAGCTCTTGATTTTGCGGGACCGTTTGAAATGGAATATGTATATGACACGAAACTGAAGAAGTACAAAATTATTGAATTGAATCCTCGTTTATGGATGCAACACAGTTTAATCGAGAAAATAACTGATTATGAGTTGGTACGACGATACATTGGTGAGAAACCGATAAAACCCCCCGATAATGACACTAATTATGTTGGTATGCGTTGGGTCAATGTTTATTATGCGATGTTTCGTATCTTAATGTTAGATATCAGGGTATTTCGGTATTTATTCGGAGTATCTGTGAAAGTACCTCCAATCGGGATTTGTTTGAGATGGATACCGAGGTATTTATTGAGGAAAGCGGGATATGGAGGTTTGAAATGAAAATCTGCCATATTACCAGCATGCACAGAAATTTTGATGACCGTGTATTTGAACGGGCTTGTCGGGCATCGGCGGATGAAGGTCATAATGTAACCCTTATCACCACTCACGATAAGTATGAGACAGTTGGAGACGTTAAAATTGTTCCGCTTCGTCCAAGAACAGGATTAAAACGACGGATATTATCGTCGTTGGATGCATTTAGAAAAGCATTAACAATCAAAGCGGACATATATCATTTTCACGATCCCGATCTATTGCCGTGGATGTTAATACTACAATTGATGGGCAAGAATGTTGTGTATGACATACATGACAATTATATTGTTCGTTTCTATGAATGGAATTTACCCCATTTATTACGCGACCGATTCGCTGCTATTTACCGTGGATTAGAGAACTTTTGCATTTCACGGTTCCAGGGTATCGTTACAACAACTGAAAGCATGGGCGAGCTGTTTGAAAAAAGCGCTCATAATAGAGTGGTCATTCATAATGTCGTATATGTGGAGCGGATGCAAGATATTGATGTTTCGGTACCGCGTCACACGCATCCAGATCTGGTAATCTCAGGTACTAATGCAGACTCACGTAATAGTCGAAAGATTGTTAAGGCGTTAAAAATTATTAACGAACAATTCCCGGAAGTTAAACTTAGATTTATCGGACGATATGATCCAGAAAGTTACGAACAGATATTATCAGACTTGGCTGAAAAAATCGGTGTCAGAGATAATTTGATATTGGAAGGAATGGTTCCGTGGGAGGAGAATTTTACGAGGATGTCCAGATCGCACATAGGCTGTGTTTTTTATAAAGACAACTTAAATAATCGCGTAACAACACCGAATAGGTTGTACGAGTATATGTTTTGTGGTTTGCCGATATTGGTTGATGATTTCCCGGAATTGAGAAAAATCGTTACCGAAACGAACTGCGGTATTATTGTTGATTCTTCATCGCCGCGATCAATAGCCGATGGAGCATTGCAACTTCTTGAAGATCCAGAACGCGCTATGATAATGGGGTGTAATGGACGAGAAGCTATTCTAAACAAATATAATTTTAAAAGTGAACTATGTGGTATGATTAGAATGTATCATAAAATAGTACAGGAACATAGAGAGTCTAACCATTATTAATGTTTTCAGTCATATCATTTGCTGAGTTAACCCAACTTCGTCTATTGGTTGCATTTATAGCATTTCCCGAAACAGTACCTGTATAGTATTACTCGTAGTTCTTTGAAAAATAGAGTTTGTGGATTTCATACGATGACTGTTTGAGAAGAACCATCTCTGTGGTTTTTGATGATTTGTCTTCCATCCTGGAACCAGTCTTTTCCTTGCTGTGACATTGTTGTGATCACGCTCATCAGGGTACTGTGGGACTTCGCTCCACTTTCGGAACGATTCCCGTCTGAGATTTTACGTACTATCACGTTTGGACGGATAGCTCGTTCAGCTCGGTTGTTGTCTTTGTCAACACCGGGGTGATCAACGAAAGTCAGCAAGTTATCACCATGCTTCATCAACCGTTTGCGAAGCCGTTCAGTATCTTTATCTTCATGTGTTACAACAGCAAGTTTTCGCATACGAATATACAATCGTTCCAGACGGTGTTTGAACACTTCAGCATCAAGTTTGTCACGACCTTCAGCGAGACGCATCGCATCATTCAACAGATGTGTCAATTTCTTTTTGAAGGCAAGAAACTCCTCGCTGTCGTTCTTTTCACCGACATCATGCAGTTCGCGTAACAGGTGTACATGGCATTTCTGTTTAGCGTCGGGCAAGGGGGTTGTAGGCGGAATAGAAGTCGCTGACCAATACACCCTTATAGCCCTCACCCAAGATATTAAGAGGCACTTTACTGCTGCGCCGACGGTCTATCTGATAACAGGTGAAATGCTGGTTGACGAATGCCCAGAGCCAATGATTGACGCCATCCACCCGCCAGCCGGTTTCATACACGTTCACTGTCGGACCGGCGCGAATCGCTTTCAATATGGCTTCCATTTCGCCATCCATCCATCTGGAGAGACGTTCGACTCCCTGCTGTAGCGCACCATGAGACACTTTCAGACCGCAGGTATCGGCAAACATCCTGGATATCTTACGGTAGGGCACGAACTGGTGCTTATACAATGCTGCAACCAGCAACACACAGGGACCTTAACCGGGCATTGGGAATCTCATCGCCCTCGGCAACCGTATCAATTTTCCGCTTGCACTGGGGACAATGGTAATGACGGTGACGGTATAAAATTGCCTTTACCAGTGAAGGAATGATATCTTCCTGCAGGTGATCATGTGTCGAATGGACGTCACCATCGTCAAGCTCTTCGCCACAATAAGGGCAATTGTCCAGACGCTCTATCACTTCGTCTATCTGTTCCGGGCGATGGCGACCTGTGCCGGGATGTCCTTTTTCCCGTCCGGGTTTCTTGCGACGTTTTCCCTTCTTGCGGTTCGGCTTGAATTGTGGATCAGGAGATGAACTTGATTTGCTTAGTTCTTTCACTTTCGCTTTGAGCGCTTCGATTTCGATAGCCTGCGCCTCTAACATCTGCTGAAGTTGCATGACTATAGGACCAAGTGGACAATCACCTTTGGCGAGGCGTTCACATTGATCAGTTGGAAGCGTAAGTAGCATAAAACTATCCTCAATAAACAAGAGAGAGGATCGCAAGAGACGAGAATTAAATAACAACCGTTGTGATTCAGGTCACATACTCTAACTTTTCAAAGAACAAAGTAGAACTATACAGGTACGATAAAAGAAAAAACATAACATTTATTTTGCATTAACAACAACATGGAATCAAGAATGTGTGCAAAAGCAATTGTTTCCCACGATGTAGATCATCTGACAATCTGGGAACATTACAAAGATCTTATAGTACCAAAATACATGGCGAGAAATTGCATACAGTTATTCTCAGGTAGTATCTCGTTGAGTGAATGGACAGATCTAATGGGAGACATTCTAAGCAACGAGTGGAATAATATTGAAGAGGTCATGAAGTTTGATAAAGAGCATGGTGTTCCATCCACTTTCTTCATTGGTGTTAGTAACGGATTAGGACTTTCATATTCGTTAGCCTCAGCAAGAAAATGGGTAAACCGCATTTTAGCTAATGGTTTTGATGTCGGCGTTCACGGCATCGCTTTCGACGATCTCGCTACCATTCAGAAGGAATTTCAAACATTTAAATCCATCTCTGGACTTCAATCGTTCGGTATCAGAATGCATTATCTTAGAATGAATTCAAATACTCTCGAATACCTCGATCAAACTGGCTATCTTTTTGATTCAACTATCGATGAATTATCGTATCACCGAAAATTGAAAAATATGTATGTGTTCCCGCTTCACATAATGGATTGCAATATTCTATACAAAGGTATCGCCAAATCAGTTTGTTTTTCCGATGCGTGGAACAATACTAAGGCAATGATTAACCAAATTATAGATATGGATATAGCATATTTAACAATTAATTTTCATGACAGGTATTTTCGCAGAAGTCACATGGAGTGGAAAGAATGGTATATCCAACTGATAGAGTATTTGATTGACAATGGAGTAAAATTTATGAATTACCGTGATGCAATTTTTGAACTGGATCAGAAATGAAACGAGTCTGGCTAAAATGAGTTGATATTGAATTTCTTTCTTTTCAATAGTTTTGTCTCTGATTAGCTCTTTGAAATTCAGCCTCCAAGGTCAAACATTATGTTATCGATACAATGTTTGTTCAACCAAGGAGACTGTAATGGAAATATACGACATTGATGAACTGCAAACAGAGCGTAAATCGCTTTTGTCTGTGATAGTTAAATATGTTGAATCTGATGCTTTGCATGATGAA